>NZ_JBMMMZ010000023.1:0-101422 GCF_049725035.1 Streptomyces sp. XH2
AAGGCTCCCAGTAGACGACTGGGTTGATAGGCCAGGTGTGGAAGACCGGTAACGGTTGGAGCTGACTGGTACTAATAGGCCGAGGGCTTGTCCTCAGTTGCTCGCGTCCACTGTGTTAGTTCTGAAGCAACGAACAGTTGCTGGTTTGAGCAGAACCACTTAATTGAAGAGTGTGCTTGTTCGCTCGAAACCGATAGGGTTTCGGTGGTCATAGCGTTAGGGAAACGCCCGGTAACATTCCGAACCCGGAAGCTAAGCCTTTCAGCGCCGATGGTACTGCATGGGGGACCGTGTGGGAGAGTAGGACGCCGCCGAACAATACTTCAAGGACCCTTGGTCCCAGCGTTCACGCTGGGACCAAGGGTCCTTTTTTATTTTCTGCCGAAGCGCGCCGGCCGTCCGGCTGCGCGAGAATGACTGCGGTACCTGAAGACAGGAGTCACGTCGATGCCCACCAACTACCCCGACGATCGTTCGGGTGGCGACCGCGGCGGTTTCCGCCGCGACGACCGACGCGGTGGCCCGCGCCGTGACGACCGCGGTGGACGCCCGGCCGGCGGTGACTTCGGCCGCCGTGACGACCGCCCCTCTTTCCGTCGCGATGACGACCGCGGCGGTTTCCGCCGTGACGAGCGTCGCGACGACCGCGGCCCGCGCCGCGACGACGACCGCGGCGGGCGCCCGACCGGTGGCGGCTTCGGCCGCCGTGACGACCGTCCGTCCTTCCGTCGCGACGACGACCGCGGTGGCTTCCGCCGTGACGACCGCCGTGACGACCGCGGCCCGCGCCGCGATGACGACCGCGGTGGTTTCCGTGGCGGCCGTGACGAGCGTCGTGACGACCGCCCGTCCTTCCGCCGTGACGACCGCGCGCCGCGCCGCGACGACGACCGCGGTGGCTTCCGTGGCGGCCGCGACGAGCGTCGCGATGACCGCGGCCCGCGCCGCGACGACCGCGGCGGCTACGACCGCCCCCGCGGCGGCGGCTTCCGTGGTGGCCGTGACGACCGCCCGTCCTTCCCGCGTGACGACCGTGCCCCGCGTCGTGACGACGACCGCGGTGGCTTCCGCGGTGGCCGTGACGAGCGTCGTGACGACCGCCCGTCCTTCCGCCGTGACGACCGCGCGCCGCGCCGCGACGACGACCGTGGCGGCTTCCGTCGCGACGACCGTCCCTCTTTCCGCCGTGACGACCGCCGTGACGACCGCGGCCCGCGTCGCGACGACGACCGCGGTGGCTTCCGTCGCGACGACCGTCGCGATGACCGTGGCCCGCGCCGCGACGACCGCGGCGGCTACGACCGTGGCCCCCGTCGCGACGATGACCGCGGTGGTTTCCGTGGCGGTCGCGATGAGCGTCGTGACGACCGTCCGTCCTTCCGTCGCGACGACGACCGCGGTGGCTTCCGCCGTGACGACCGCCGTGACGACCGCGGCCCGCGTCGCGACGACGACCGTGGCGGTTTCCGCCGTGACGACCGTCGCGACGACCGCGGCCCCCGTCGCGACGACGACCGCGGTGGCTACCGCGGCGGTCGCGACGACCGCGGTCCCCGCCGTTCGTTCCGTGACGACCGCCAGGGCGGCGGCTACCGCGGCGGCCGTGACGACCGCTCCGGCGGCTACGGGCGCCGCGACGACCGCGACCGGGACCGCAGCGACCGCGAGCCGGTGAAGCGCCTGCCGATCCCCGACGACGTCACCGGCGACGAGATCGACGCGGACGTGCGGCAGGAGCTCATGAGCCTGCCGAAGGGCCTGGCCGAAGAGGTCGCCCGCAACCTCGTCATGGTCGCCAACCTGCTCGACGAGGACCCGGAGCAGGCCTACGCCTACTCCCGGATCGCGCTGCGTCTCGCCTCGCGCGTCGCCGCCGTCCGCGAGGCCGCCGGCTTCGCCTCGTACGCCACGGGCAAGTACTCCGAGGCCCTCGCCGAGTTCCGTGCGGCCCGCCGCATGACCGGCTCCGTCGAGCTCTGGCCCGTGATGGCCGACTGCGAGCGCGGCATGGGCCGCCCCGAGCGCGCGCTGGCCATGGCCGGCGAGCCCGAGGTCAACAAGCTCGACAAGGCCGGCCAGGTCGAGATGCGCCTGGTCGCCGCCGGTGCCCGCAAGGACATGGGCCAGGCCGACGCCGCCGTCGTGACGCTGCAGAGCCCCGAGCTGGCCTCCAACTCGGTCCAGCCGTGGACCGCGCGCCTGCGCTACGCGTACGCCGACGCGCTGCTGGAGGTCGGCCGCGAGAGCGAGGCCCGCGAGTGGTTCGCCAAGGCCCTCGAAGCGGACCAGGGCGGCCAGACGGACGCCTCCGACCGCCTCGCGGAGCTCGACGGCGTCGAGTTCACGGACGCCCTGGTGGAGTCCGACGACGATGAGGCCGCCGAGGAGACCGCGCCCGAGGCCGAGGCCGAGGTCAAGGTTGAGACCGAGACCGAGGCCAAGGCCGCGGCCGAGGCCACCGAGTCCGCTGAGAAGCCCGCCGAGGAGCCCGTCGAGGCCCCCAAGGCGGACGACGACAAGAGCTGACCGCTGACGTAACGGCGAAGAGGGCGCCATCCCGTACCGGGGTGGCGCCCTCTTCGTCTTCGTGGTTCGCCTCAGTTCAGGGCCAGGCTCCGCAGCACCAGACCCGTCGCCGGCTTGGGGCCGAACGAGGTGGACTTGCGCGGCATGGTCACGCCCTGTTCCGCCAGCTCCCGGACCACGTCCTCCTTGACCGGGTGCATCAGCACGGCCGTGCCGCCGTGCCGCTCGGCCTGCTTCACGGCCGCGGCCGTCTCGTGGATGTAGCCGATGTGCTCCGGGTCGTCCGGCACCTGCCAGACGTGCTCCAGGAGGACCGAGTGCAGGACCGTGGCGTCCAGACTCCGCCAGGCCTCCGGGCGGTCCGCCGGGACCAGGCGGGCCAGCAGGGCCGGGTCCGGGCGGTCGAGGAGGTGGAAGCGGCCGTCGCCGGCCAGGACGAAGGCGTTGCCCGGCTCCTCGGACGCCTCCGCCAGCGCGTCGAGCGCCGCCGGCAGGGGGCCGTCGACGGTGCGGACGCGGAAGACGCCCTCGACGGCGGCCAGCGCCTCGGAGACCGGCAGCCGGTGCAGCAGACGGTGGATGGCCCGTACGCGCAGCGGGTAGCGGGCGGTGTCCACCAGCAGCACGAGGCCGAAGTCCCAGGGGCCGGGCGCGGGCTGCTCGGCGCGCAGCCGCAGGTACGTCGCCCAGCGGTGGTGGCCGTCGGCGATGAGGGCGTGCTGCTGCGAGAGGTCCTTGCCGATCTGTTCGAGGTCGTCCGGGTCGGTGACGGACCACAGGCGGTGCGCGTAGCCGTCGTCGGTCGTGGTGGACAGCAGCGGCGGGGTCGCGGTGACGCGGTCGATGACGGCCGCCGCGCCTGTCGTGCTGCCGTTGCCCCGGTAGGAGAAGAGCAGCGGTTCGAGGTTGGCTCCCGTGCCGCGCATGAGGGCCGCGCGGTCCTCGACGATGTGCGGCATGACGTCCTCGTGGGGGAGGACGACGCCCTCCTCACGGGGGCTGAGGCGCAGTGCGCCGATGAGACCCCGCTGCAGGATGCCGCCGCCCCGCTGCTCGTACACGTACAGCGCGGGCTCCGGATCGGCGGCGAGGACCTGCTCGTCCTGCCAGCGGCGCAGCGTCTCCGCGGCCAGCCGGTGCCGGTCGGCGGCGCTCGCGGCCTGGGGGAGGATCAGCCGGACGATGTTGTGCGGGTCGGCGGTCTCCAGGTGACGCAACCCGTCGGGCCGCACGACGACGTCGTACGGTGGCGAGGTGACGGCGGCGATGCTGCCGACCCGCTCCGGGACATAGCGCAGCCCTCGGAAGGGGGCGAGTTGAAGTCCTTGCCCTGCTTTCCCTGCTCGGCCTGGAGTGCTCATAAGGAAATGTTATGTCTCATGGCCCCGTGAGCAATGATCGTGGAAGAGACGTACAGCACAAGGAGCGAGTACAGGATGAATCAGACCGTCCGGACGCGGCCCGACGGCAGTGAGCGGCCCCTCGGCGAGGCCTACGACACGGCGCTGCTCGACCTCGACGGCGTGGTGTACGCGGGCGGCGAGGCCATCGCGCACGCCGTCGATTCGCTGGGGGCGGCCCGCGAGGGCGGGATGCACCTCGCCTACGTGACGAACAACGCCGCACGCACCCCCGAGACCGTGGCCGCCCACCTGACCCGGCTGGGCGTCCCGGCCGAGCCCTCCGACGTGATCAACTCGGCCCAGGCCGTGGCGCGGCTGATCTCCGAGCAGGTGCCCGCCGGGTCCCGGGTGCTGGTGATCGGCGCCGAGGGGCTGCGGGTGGCGCTGCAGGAGCGCGGGCTCGTGCCGGTGGACTCGGCGGACGACGACCCCGCTGCCGTCGCGCAGGGCTACGGCGGCCCGGACATGCCGTGGTCGCGGCTCATGGAGGCGTCCTACGCGGTGGCGGCCGGCGTGCCGTGGTTCGCGTCCAACACGGACCTGACGATCCCCAGCGGGCGCGGTATCGCCCCGGGCAACGGCTCGGCCGTGGAGGTCGTCCGGATAACCACGGGCGCCACGCCGCAGGTGGCGGGCAAGCCGCAGCCGCCGATGCACCGGGAGACGGTGCTGCGGACGGGGGCCGAGCGGCCGCTGGTCGTCGGCGACCGGCTCGACACGGACATCGAGGGCGCGCACGTGGGCGGGGTGGACTCGCTGCTGGTGCTGACCGGTGTGACCACGGCCGCGCAGGTGATTGCTGCGCGGCCGGAGCACCGGCCGACGTTCGTGGCGGCGGATCTGCGGGGGCTGCTCGTGTCGCAGCCGGAGGTTGGTGCCGCCGGGGACGGGTTCCGGTGCGGGGGGTGGACGGCTTCCGTCGATGGTGGCGCGCTTGCCCTGGAGGGTGAGGGGGATCCGCTGGACGGGTTGCGGGCGCTGTGCGCTGCGGCGTGGACGGCGGCGGGGCCCGGTGTGTGTGCGCGGGACTCCGCCAAGGCGGTGGCTCTGCTCGGGCTGTGACGTGGCTGGGGGCGGGTGGGTCTTTCCCCTACCCGCCCCTTCCCGTAACCGGGGGCAAGCCCCCGGACCCCCGTATCGCGTTGAACGCGCTCGTCCTCAAACGCCGGACGGGCTGAGTTGGTGCCGGGACGGGCTGAGCTGTGCCCAGCCCACTGGATGACGGTGGGCCGTCGACGGATCAGGTCAGTTCCGCCAGGAGGTCCTCCTCCGTCGCTCCCCGGCGCCAGTAGCCCGTGAACGTCACCGTGCGGCGGTCCAGGCCGCGGTCGTTGACCAGGTGGCGGCGGAGGCCGCGGACCGTGCCGGATTCGCCGGCGAGCCAGGCGTAGGGCTTGCTGGCGGGGAGGTCCGCGGCGCGGACGGCGCTCAGGACCGGCTCGGCCGCGCCCCGTACGAGCCAGGTGATCTCGGCGTCGGCCTCGGTGGGCAGGTCCTGGACGTCCTCCGCGTGGGGGACCTCGATCCAGATCCTGGCGGGGGTGCCGGCCGGGAGCCAGGCGAGGATGCCGGCGACGGCCGGCAGCGCGGTCTCGTCGGCGGTGACCAGGACCCAGTCCGTGTCCGCGGGCGGCTGGAAGTCGACGCCGCCGTTGTCCTCGACGACGGGGGCGAGGACGGTGACGCGGTCGCCGGGGCGGGCGGCCTGGGCCCAGTTCGTGGCGGGGCCGCCGTGCCCGTTCGCGTCGCCGTGGACGGCGAAGTCGACGTCCATCTCGGCCGGGGCCGCGCCGTCCCGGCCGTGGCGCATGTCCCGCACGGTGTAGGTGCGCATGAAGGCCCGTACGGCCGGGTCCTGGGCCCGCCACTCGGTGAACCAGGTCTCGTCGCGGGCGGCGGGCAGCACGGGCGCGTCCTGGCCGGGCTGCGGCAGGAACAGCTTGAAGCGCTGGTCGCGGCCGCCGGCGACGACGTCGCGGAGCTCCTCGCCGCCGAAGGTGACCCGCATCATCGCGGGGCTGATCCGCTCGGTGCGGAGGACCTCCAGGTCGAAGAAGCGGTACGGGAGGGTGGTGGTGCCGGCCATGCGGGGTGTTCCCCTTTCGCTCGTCGTGCGGCTTCGCTTGTCAGGTGTCAGGCGACCTTCTTGGCCTTCTGGACGGCTTCGGCGAGGGCCTCGACGAGCGGTGCGCACCCGGCGTAGGAGTAGCGCGGCTCGCTGAGCCAGGGGCTGATCTGGCCGGCCTTGACGGCGGGCAGCCCGGCCCAGGTGGGCTTGGCGGCGAGGTCCTTGGGCTGGAGGGCGGAGGTGCGGTTGTCGAGGAGGATCAGGTCCGCGGGGTACTTGCCGGCGTTCTCCCAGCTGAGGCTCTCGAAGAAGCCGCCGGTGACCTTGCCGGGGACGACGAAGTCGATGCCGAGGGACGTGAAGTAGGTGAGGTCGGCGTAGACGGCGGGGTCGGAGACGTAGAGCAGGTCGGCGGAGCCGGAGGCGGCGAGGACCTTGAGGCCCTTGTTGGCCTGCGCGGCCTTGCGGAGGGTCTCGGAGGCCTTCTCGAAGCGGGCCTTGGCGTCGGTGACCCGCTTCGCCCCGAGGTCGGCGCCGAGGGAGGCGGCGAGTTCGGCGTAGCGCCCGATGACGTGGGTGAGGGACACCTTGGAGACGTTGATGCCGACGCTGGGGGCGAAGCCGAGGATCTTCTTCTTGCTCTCGTCCGGCACGTACCAGAGCTCCGTGCCCTGGATCATGTTGGTGACGAGCAGTTCGGGGGAGAGGGCGGCGTACTTCTCGACGTTGAACTCGCCCCAGGCGTTGCCGAGGACGGTCAGCTTGGCGACGTCGAGGTCGCCGGCCTGGGGGTCGGGCTTGCCGTCCTTGAGGACGGTCGGGCCGAAGACGGCGGTGCACTCGGCGCCGAAGTCGTGGAGGGCGGCGGCGGTTCCGGTGAAGGCGACGACCTTCTTGGGGGTGCGGGAGGCCTTGGCGGTCTCGCCGCGGTCGTCCTTGAACGTCCACGGGCCGGAAGCGGAATCTGAGTCCCCGTCCGCGGAGCCCTTCGAGCCGCCGCCGCAGGCCGTCAGGAGGGCGCCGGCCCCGAGGGCGCCGCCTGCGGCCAGCAGGCCGCGGCGGGACAAGAAGGAGGCGCGGGAGTTGCGGAGGGTGCGGGGGGTGCTCATGGTGGTGCGCTTCTCTCAAGAATGAGGCAAGAACGGGGGGAGTTAAGGGTAGGCTAACCTAAGATCTGTGTTGGTTGACAGTCCCCCCGAGCCCCCGGCGGCCGCCGCTCCGCGGCCGCCGCAGATACCCCCGGCAAGCCGTAAACGGAATGCCGCCCGGGCCGTCGGCCTGCTCGCGGCGACCGGCCTGCTGCTGCTCGTCGCGATCGCGAGCGTCGCCATCGGCGCCAAACCGCTGCCGCTGGAGGCGGTCTGGCACGGGCTGTTCCACACCTCGCACGGCGAGGCCGACGTCATCGTGCGCGACGTCCGCCTGCCCCGCACCCTGCTCGGCCTGCTCGCCGGCGCCGCCCTCGGGCTCTCCGGCGCCGTGATGCAGGCCCTCACCCGCAACCCGCTCGCCGAACCGGGCATCCTCGGCGTCAACGCGGGCGCAGCGGCGGCCGTCGTATCCGCCATCACCTTCCTCGGCGTCAGCTCGGCCGGCGACTACGTGTGGTTCGCGCTCCTCGGCGCGGCCGTCGTCGCCGCCGTCGTCCACGTGCTCGGCGGCAGCCGGGGCGCCACGCCCGTCCGGCTCGCGCTCGCCGGCACCGCCGTGACGTACGCGCTCTACGGCTACGTCAACTCCGTCCAGCTGATGGACTCCGCCGCACTCGACCGGATGCGCTTCTGGACCGTCGGCTCGCTCGCCTCCGCCGACGCGGACGTCATCCGGCAGGTCCTGCCCTTCATCGCCGCCGGCACCCTGCTCGCCCTCGCGCTCGCCCGGCCGCTGAACGCCATGGCCCTCGGCGACGACAGCGCCCGCGCCCTCGGCACCCGCCCCGCCCGCACCCGCGTCCTCGCGCTGACCGCCGTCACCCTGCTGTGCGGCGCCGCGACCGCCGCGTGCGGGCCCATCGTCTTCATCGGCCTGATCGTGCCGCACCTCGTGCGCGCCCTCACCGGCCCCGACCAGCGCTGGATCCTGCCGTACGCGGCCGTCCTGTCGCCCGTGCTGCTGCTCGGCGCGGACGTCCTCGGACGGGTCGTCACCCGGCCCGGCGAACTCCAGGCCGGCATCGTGACCGCCGTCATCGGCGGACCCGTCTTCATCCACCTCGTACGGCGCCGGAGGGTGGCCCAGCAGTGAGCCCGTCCCCACGAACCGTACGAACCGCCCGTACACGAACCATCCGTACACGAACCGTCCGTACCGGCGGTGGCCTCTCCCTGCGCGTCGACTCCCGCGCCGTCCTCGTCGTCCTGCTGCTCCTGGCCCTCGCCGCAGCCGCGTCCGTGGCCCTCATCGGCACCGGCGACTTCCCCATGTCGCCCGCCGACGTCGTCCGCACGCTCACCGGCGGCGGCACCCCCGCCCAGGACGTGATCGTCCACGACCTGCGGCTGCCGCGGGTCCTCGTCGGCCTCCTCGCCGGCGGCTGCCTCGGCCTGGCCGGCGCCGTCTTCCAGTCCGTCTCCCGCAACCCGCTGGGCAGCCCGGACGTCATCGGCTTCGGCCAGGGCTCCGCGGCCGGCGCGCTCGTCGTCATCGTCCTCTTCCACGGCGACCCGTTCGCCGTGGCCGCCGGAGCCGTGGCGGGCGGCGTCGTCACCGGCCTCGCCGTCTACCTCCTGGCCTGGAAGAAGGGCATCAACGGCTACCGGCTCGTCCTCGTCGGCATCGGCGCCGCCGCCGTCCTCACCGGCCTGCGCGACTACCTGATGACCAAGGCCGACCTCGTCGACGCCACCCGCTCCATGATCTGGATGGTCGGCTCCCTCAACGGCCGCGACTGGGAACAGGTGCGGCCCCTGCTCATCGCGGCCGCCGTCCTCTTCCCCCTCGTCCTCGGGCACGGGCGCGCGCTGCGGATGCTGGAGATGGGCGACGACGCCGCGTACGCCCTCGGCGTACGGGCCGAGCGGACCCGGCTCGTGGTCATGGCCTCCGCGGTGCTGCTCACCGCAGCCGCCACGGCCGCCGCCGGTCCCATCGGCTTCGTGGCGCTCGCCGCGCCGCAGCTCGCCCGCCGGCTGACCCGCGCCGCCGGGCCGGGCCTCTTCGCCGCCGCGGCCATGGGCGCGGCCCTGCTCGTCGGCGCCGACTGGGCATCGCAGCGGCTCTTCGGGGCCGACAAGCTGCCCGTCGGAGCGCTCACCGGGATGTTCGGCGGCTGCTATCTGCTGTGGCTGCTGTTCACGGAGCGGAAGGCGGGGCGGGTGTGATGGACGGGGCGCAGCCGGGCGGCCCCGGCCCGGTACGAGTACGACGACCCTTCAGCAAGGAGACCGCACCATGAGCCGACTGACGGCCGAATCCGTCACGCTCGCCTACGACCAGCGCGTCATCGCCGAGAACCTCTCGGTCGCGATCCCCGACCGGTCGTTCACCGTCATCGTCGGCCCCAACGCCTGCGGCAAGTCCACGCTGCTGCGCGCCCTCGCCCGCATGCTCAAGCCGGCCGCCGGCTCCGTCCTGCTCGACGGCGCCGCCATCGGCTCGTACCCGGCGAAGCGGGTCGCCCGCACGCTCGGGCTGCTCCCGCAGTCCTCCACAGCGCCCGACGGCATCACCGTCGGCGACCTCGTCGCCCGCGGCCGCTACCCCCATCAGGGCCTGCTGCGCCAGTGGTCGCGCGAGGACGAGCGGATCGTCACCGAGTCCATGGCCGCCACCGGCGTCGACGCCCTCGCCGACCGGCACGTCGACGAACTCTCCGGCGGCCAGCGCCAGCGGGTCTGGATCGCCATGGCCCTCGCCCAGCAGACCCCGCTGCTCCTGCTGGACGAGCCCACCACGTACCTGGACATCCAGCACCAGATCGAGGTCCTCGACCTGTGCGCCCAGCTCCACGAGGAGCAGGGCCGCACCCTCGTCGCCGTCCTCCACGACCTCAACCACGCCGCCCGCTACGCCACCCACCTGATCGCCATGCGCGACGGCGAGGTCGTCGCGGAGGGCGCGCCGGGGGACGTCGTCACCGCCGGGCTCGTGGAGCGGGTGTTCGGGCTGCGGTGCCAGGTCATCGACGACCCGGAGACGGGGACGCCGCTGGTGGTGCCGGCCGCGCGCAAGGCCAGGGTCTTCGCGCCGCAGAAGTGACCGGGGCCCGTGGGCCGCAGCGGCCGGCGTGCCGCAGGGGCCGGCGGGAGCTACAGGAGCGACCGCAGCCGCAGGACGTCGCGCAGGCTCGCCTGGACCCTGACCCGGCCGGCGGCCCACGCCTTCGCGAAGTTCAGCCGCCCGTCCACCAGGGCCACCAGGTCGTCGCCCGACATCGTCAGGGCGATCTCCTCCCGCCGTTCGGGCGTGCCCGGCCGCGTCTCCACGTCCTGGATGTGCCCGCCCACGAGGTGGCCGGTGAAGGTCACGTCGAGATCGGTGATGTGGCAGCTGAGCGAGCGGTCGGGCGCGGCCGCGTCACGGAGCTCGCCCTTCGCTCCCGCGAGGTTCTCCGCCAGTCTGTCGAGTGCGGCGCGGCACTCCTCGATCGTCGCCATCACCAGGGACGGTACCGCAGCGGGCCGCGTACGCCGCACAGGCGCCGTTCCGGGGTAGCGTCGGGGCCATGAGCGATGCGATGACTCCCGCGCAGACTCCGGTGGATCCGGAGCCGGGCGAGGCCGAGGGGCCGGACGGGCCCGGGCCGCAGCCGATCGGGGTCGCCCGCACTCCGGCCGGCGACCCCGCCGTCGACGCGCAGCTCGTCCGGCTGGCCGACGCCGACCACCTCGCCGTGAGCGGCCACCTGGAGGTGTACGAGGATGTACACCGGGGCCTGCGGGACGCGCTGAGCGCGCTCGACCGGGGCCCCGGCCCGTCCGGGGCACCCGCCGCTCCGGGCGCTCCCGCTTCGTACGACAACAGGAGCTGAACCACCCGTGGCAGTGACCCGCCCGCGACGCAGCCGACTCGACGCCGAGCTCGTGCGCCGTAAACTCGCCCGCTCCCGCGAGCACGCGAGCCAGCTCATCGCGGCGGGCCGGGTGACCGTCGGCGGCACCGTCGCGACCAAGGCGGCCACCCAGGTCGAGCTCAGCGCCGCGATCGTCGTCACCCAGGACGAGAGCGACCCCGACTACGTCTCCCGCGGCGGTCACAAGCTCGCCGGCGCGCTCGCCGCCTTCGTGCCGCGCGGGCTGAAGGTCGAGGGCCGCCGCGCCCTCGACGCGGGGGCGTCCACGGGCGGGTTCACCGACGTCCTGCTGCGCGCCGGCGCCGCGCACGTCGTCGCCGCCGACGTCGGCTACGGGCAGCTCGCGTGGTCGCTGCAGAGCGACGAGCGGGTCACCGTGAAGGACCGCACCAACGTCCGCGAGCTCACGCTGGAGCAGATCGACGACATCCCCGTCGACCTGATCGTCGGCGACCTGTCCTTCATCCCGCTCGGCCTGGTGCTGCCCGCCCTCGTGCGCTGCGCCGCGCCCGACGCCGACCTGGTGCTCATGGTCAAGCCGCAGTTCGAGGTCGGCAAGGAGCGGCTCGGCAGCGGCGGCGTCGTGCGCAGCACCCAGCTGCGGGCCGAGGCCGTGCGCGGCGTCGCCGCCCGCGCCGCCGAACTGGGACTGGGCGTGCTCGGCGTGACCGCCAGCCCGCTGCCCGGTCCCTCGGGCAACGTCGAGTACTTTCTGTGGCTGCGAGCCGGAGCGCCCGAACTGGACCCGGCGGACGTTGACCGTGCAGTGGCGGAGGGGCCGCGTTGACGACTTCAGAAGCAGCATCACAGGCGACAACAGCAACAACAGGGGCGGGGGAGCGGGAGGCGGCCGCCGAAGGCGGACGCACCGTCTTCCTGCTCGCGCACACGGGCCGCCCGGCGGCCATCCGCAGCGCCGAACTCGTGGTCCAGGGACTGCTGCGGTGCGGGATCGGCGTACGGGTCCTCGCCGAGGAGGCGGCCGACCTGCCGCTGCCGTCCGAGGTCGAGCTGGTCGAGGCGGGCCCGGGCCGGCCGGACGTCCTGGAGGGCTGCGAACTCCTCGTCGTCCTCGGCGGCGACGGCACGCTGCTGCGCGGCGCCGAGTTCGCGCGCCGCTCCGGCGTGCCCATGCTCGGCGTCAACCTCGGCCGCGTCGGCTTCCTCGCCGAGGCGGAGCGGGACGACCTCGACAAGGTCGTGGACCGGGTCGTCACCCGGGCCTACGAGGTCGAGGAGCGCATGACGCTCGACGTCGCCGTCCTGACCGACGGGCACGTCGTGCACACCGACTGGGCGCTCAACGAGGCGTCCGTGGAGAAGGCCGCGCGGGAACGGCTCCTGGAGGTCGTCACCGAGGTCGACGGGCGCCCCGTCTCCCGCTTCGGCGGCGACGGCGTCGTGTGCGCGACCCCGACCGGCTCCACGGCCTACGCCTTCTCGGCGGGCGGGCCCGTGGTCTGGCCCGAGGTCGAGGCGCTGCTGATGGTGCCGATCAGCGCCCACGCGCTGTTCGCCAAGCCGCTGGTGACCGCGCCGGACTCGGTCCTGGCGGTCGAGGTCCAGCCGCAGACCCCGAACGGGGTCCTGTGGTGCGACGGCCGCCGGACGGTGGAACTGCCCGCGGGAGCGCGGGTGGAGGTGCGGCGGGGAGCGGTCCCGGTGCGGCTGGCCCGGCTGCACCACGCGTCCTTCACGGACCGGCTGGTGGCGAAGTTCGCGCTGCCGGTGGCGGGGTGGCGCGGGGCGCCGCACTAGCGTTCCCGGCGGGGCTCCGGTGCCCTCGGGCTGAGGGCGGCCCGGCACCGCCGGCCGGGTTGCCGGGGGTTGCGCGCCGTGGCGGCGGACATTGCCGCCGCCGCAACGGCGCATCACCACGACGCAGGTGACCGGCGGTGCCGTGCCGCGGGGGTTTCAGCGCTTCGCGGCCCGCAGGAGTTCCAGTGCCTTCGTCAGGGCCGGGTCGTTCCCGGTCGTGAGGTCCTCCTCGGCGAAGACGGGCGCGCGGACGTCCGGGGCTATGCCCGTGCCGTCGTACGTCGTCCGGCCGTCCTTCGCGCTCAGGAACTCCTCGTTCGGGAGCCAGAACTGCCAGCCGTTCGGCAGGGTGCGCATGAGCCGGTCCGAGAACAGGCCCTGCGTGTTCTCGCCGATGAGCGTGGGCTTCGGGCCGCGCTGCAGCAGCGCCTGCGTGAGCGTCTCGCCCGCGCTCATGGTGAGCCGGCCGGTGAGTACCGTCAGCGGGCCGGTGTAGACCGGGCCGTCGTGCGGGGTGACCCGGACCGGCTCGGCCGGGGTGAACCGGCGGGGGTCGCGGGCGTCGTCGCGTGCGTGCTTGAGGTAGGCCGTGTACGGCCGGGCGGTCAGCCGTTCGGCCACGTCCAGGGCGAGGCGGTCCGAGCCGCCGCCGTTGAGGCGCAGGTCGAGGACGAGGCCGCGCAGGGCGTCCGGGCCGGTGGTGCGGGCGGCGGTGAAGACCTCGTCGAGGGCGGCGTGCAGCGCGGCCTTGTCGGCCTCGTAGTCGTTGCCCTGGCCGTAGCCCAGGAACGCGGTGATACGGAGGAAGCCCGTCCGGCCGGGGAGCTCCGCGTAGGTGATCTTTCCGCCGGCCCAGGAGCGCTGCAGGCCGGCGCCTGCCTTCGTGACGCTGCCGGCGACGGCCTGGTCGATCCGGGCCCGCGCCGTCGCGTCGGGAATGACGGTGTCCTGGCGGTGCCCGGAGAAGTAGCCGGCGGGGTCGTCCGGGTCGACCAGTCCGGTGTGCCCGTCGTGGAGCGGCCGGATCATGTCCGACAGGATGCGGAACAGCTCGGGCTTGCTCGTGCCGGCGGTGATCCGGGGGCGGTAGCGGTCGCGGACGGCGTTCCAGTCGACGTGCCGGGCGGCGAAGAACGGGTAGTTCTCGGCGTAGGTCTGCCAGAACGTGTCGAAGACCTTCCGCGGATCCGCGTGCGGGTCCGGGGCGGAGGCGCTCTCGCAGCCGGACGGCAGCGCGGGGATGCGGCGCAGCGTGCGGTGGCCCACGTTGTCGCCGAACGCCAGCCGCGCCGTGTCGCGCCCCTGCGGGGTCACCGTGAGGGCGGCCTCGCCGTCCTGCCGGAAGGGGCCGGAGGGGTCCGTACGGGCGGCGGTGAGGGCACCGGGCAGGCAGCTGACCGCCGTGGTCTCGTACGTGCGCAGCTTGCGGCCGCCGTCCTCGACGACCGCGACCGTGCCGTAGCCGTCCATGCGCCACACGCCGTCGAGCGCCGCGGGCGCTGCCGGGCGGGGGCCGTGGGCGACCGCGCTCGCCGTGCCGGCGGCGGTGGTCACGGCCACCGCCGCGGCGAGGAGGAGCGCGGCGGCACGGGAGGAACAGGGACGAACGGGCATACCGACCTCATGGGGCAGGGAAGGGCTTTGCGGGCGCCATCAGACTCCTCCTCCGGGGTCCCCCGGGGCCATGGGGAGATCACCCGGAACGGTGGTGGGGATTCCCCCAGGGGGGTCGGTGGGGGTGGCCGTCGCGAGGGGGCCCCGGAACCTCGTATGGTCGTATCCGTGTTGGAGGAGATGCGGATCCGGTCCTTGGGCGTCATTGACGACGCCGTCGTCGAGCTGTCGCCAGGTTTCACCGCGGTGACCGGCGAGACCGGCGCGGGCAAGACCATGGTCGTCACCAGCCTCGGTCTGCTGCTCGGCGGCCGGGCCGACCCCGCGCTGGTGCGGATGGGGGCCCGGTCCGCGGTCGTCGAGGGGCGGCTCGCCGTCGACCCCGCGTCGCCCGTGGCGCTGCGGGCCGAGGAAGCGGGCGCCGAACTGGACGACGGCACCCTGCTCGTCAGCCGCACCCTCTCCGCCGAGGGGCGCTCCCGGGCGCACCTGGGCGGGCGCAGCGTGCCCGTCGGGCTCCTCGGCGAGCTCGCGGACGACCTCGTCGCCGTCCACGGGCAGACCGACCAGCAGGGGCTCCTGCGGCCCGCGCGGCAGCGGCAGGCCCTCGACCGGTACGCGGGCGACGCGGTGGCCGCGCCCCTCGCCAAGTACGCCGACGCCTACCGCCGGCTGCGCGCCGTCACCGCCGGGCTCGCCGAGCTGACCACGCGGGCCCGCGAGCGCGCCCAGGAAGCCGACCTGCTGCGGTTCGGGCTGGACGAGGTCGCCGCCGTCGAGCCGCTCCCCGGCGAGGACGCCGAGCTCGCCGCCGAGGCGGAGCGGCTCGGGCACGCGGAGTCCCTCGCCTCCGCCGCCACCGCCGCGCACGCCGCGCTCGCGGGCAATCCGGAGGACCCCGAAGGCATCGACGCCGCCACGCTCGTCGCCGGCGCGCACCGCGCCGTGGAAGCCGTGCGGTCCCACGACCCGGCGCTCGCCGCCCTCGCCGACCGCATCGGCGAGATCGGCATCCTGCTGTCCGACGTCGCCGGGGAACTCGCCGGGTACGCCTCCGACCTCGACGCCGACCCGCTGCGGCTCGCCGCCGTGGAAGAGCGGCGCGCCGCGCTCACGCAGCTCACGCGCAAGTACGGGCAGGACATCGCCGAAGTGCTCGCCTGGGCCGAACAGGGCGCCGCGCGGCTCGGCGAGCTCGACGGCGACGACGAGCGGATCGGGGAACTCACCGCCGAACGGGACGCGCTCCGCGCCGAGCTGGGCGGCCTCGCCCAGGCCGTGAGCGACGCGCGGGCCGAGGCCGCGGAGCGGTTCGCCGAAGCGGTCACCGCCGAACTCGCCGAGCTGGCCATGCCGCACGCCCGCGTCAGCTTCTCGATCCGCCAGACCGAGGTGGCGGAGAGCGAGGCGGAGAGCGGCATCGAGGTCGGTGGCCGCGCCGTCGCCTACGGCCCGCACGGCGCGGACGAGGTCGAGCTCCTCCTCGCCCCCCACCCCGGGGCGGTCCCCCGGCCCATCGCCAAGGGCGCCTCCGGCGGTGAGCTCTCGCGCGTCATGCTCGCCGTCGAGGTCGTCTTCGCGGGCTCCGCCCCCGTCCCGACGTACCTCTTCGACGAGGTGGACGCGGGCGTCGGCGGCAAGGCGGCCGTCGAGGTCGGCCGCCGCCTCGCGCGGCTCGCGCGCACGGCCCAGGTCGTGGTGGTCACCCACCTTCCGCAGGTGGCGGCCTTCGCCGACCGGCACCTGGTGGTGGAGAAGACCCACGAGGGATCGGTGACGCGCAGCGGCGTCCAGGCCATGGAGGGCGAGGACCGCATCCGCGAGCTCTCCCGCATGCTGGCGGGCCAGGAAGACTCCGAACTGGCCCGCGCCCACGCGGAAGAACTCCTCGCCACGGCGCGGGGCGCCTCCGGCGGGGGCGCGTAGGCGGTACGGGGCGCCTCCGGCGCGGGTGCGCGGGCCGTACGGACCGAGCCCGGCCCGGCCTCGCCGGGCTCCGGCGTCGTGGTTGATCGCCGTTGCGGCGAGGTGAGAGTGACCGGGCGGTCGGGCCTTCCTCGGGGGTGTGGGGCCGTTCGGCGCCGCGGGGTCGTCTTTGGCGGGGTGGCGTGTTTCGGTTCGGCCTCGCCGGGTTGCGGCGTTGTGGTCGATCGCCGTTGCGGCGAGGTGAGAGCGGCCGGCATCTGCCTTCCGCCGCCGCGCTGAGCGACCCCCACGGCGTGTCCGGCGGTGCCGGGCTGAGCGGTGGGGGTGAGCGCATTCCGTTCGGCGTGCTTACCCGTGCTGCGGTGCTGGCGGGTCCTTCCGCCGCCGTGGTGAGTGACCCCCGCGGCGTGTCCGGCGGTGCCGGGTCGGCCGGGCGTGGGGGGCGGCAAGCCCCTCGGCAGGGAGTCGTAGGGTCGGGCCATGATCACTTCGAGGGCAGTCGGGAAGGCGGCGCTCTGCGGGGCCGCCGTGGCGCGCGGGGTTTACGAGGCCGCACGGAGGCGCAGCGGCCGGGGCGCCGTATGGGAGCGCACCAATCACGCCGGCCGCACCGTCCACCTCCACGCCGGCCCCGCCGCGGCCGCCGGCACCGCCCTCGCCCTGGCCGCGGCCGCCGGGCTGCCGCCGCGCGCCCGGGCGGCCGGTGCCCTGACCGTGGTCGCCGCCGCGGCGTGCGGGGCCTACGACGACTTCGCGGGGGCCGGGGATCCCCGGCGGGGTTTCCGGGCACACCTGGGGGCCCTGCGGCGGGGTGAGGTCACCAGTGGTGCCGTGAAGCTCATCGGCATCGGGGCGGCCGCTTGCGCCGCGGGGGCGGTCGTCAAGGAGCGGCCGCTCGACAAGGCGCTCGCCGCGGTGGTGATCGCCGGGTCCGCGCACCTCGTCAACCTGCTGGACGTCAGGCCGGGACGGGCGGCCGGAGCCGTGCTCGCCCTGGCCGCGCCGGGGCTCGCCCGCCGCGGCTCCGCACCCCTCGCGGCCGCCCCGATGGGCGCCGCGGCCGCGCTGATCGCGGACGATCTCGCCGAGCGGACCATGCTCGGAGACACCGGCGCCCACGCGCTCGGCGCGGGCCTCGGGCTCGCCGTCGCGGTCGGCAACGGCCGTGCCGGGCTCGCCCTGCACGCCGCCGCACTGGTGGGCACGGCCCTCGCCATGGACGCGAGAAATCACCTATGTGAGTGAATCCGCGGATGTGCGGGCGAGGTAGGGCGCTCAACCCGCGAGACGGTGGTCCCGTGATGCCGGCGGGCGCTGGCATCCTGGGCGGCAGCACTGCGCCGTACGCCCTCTCCGACGCCGATTGCCGATGCCGTTGCCGACGCCGAATCAGGAGTCCTCCCCGCGTGAGCAGTACACCCGCACCCCAAGGGCGACCGCCCCTGCACGCGGTGCAAGTGCTGGGCAGCGGGGGAGCCGGCAGCGGCGCGCACGTGCGGTCGCTGGCGGCCGGCCTGGTGGCGCGCGGCGTTCGGGTCACCGTGTGCGCCCCGCAGCCGACGGGCGAGGGGTACGGGTTCACGGCCGCGGGCGCGGCCTTCGCCCCGCTGTGGTCGTGGCCGGACGCCCTGGCCGTGGCCGGCATCCGCGCGGCCGGCGCCGGCGCCGACGTCGTGCACGCGCACGGCCTGCGCTCCGCCGTCCTCGCGGCCCTGGCGCTGCGCGGCCGCAGCACTCCCCTGGTGGTCACCTGGCACACGACGCGGCCCGTGGAAGGCGCCCGCGGTCGGTTCGTACGGCTGATGGAGCGGCGCGCGGCCCGTGCCGCGGCCGTCGTCCTCGGGGTGACGTCGGAGCTGGTCGACCGGGCCCGGACGCGCGGCGCGCGGGACGCCCGGCTGGCCCCCGCGGCCGTGCCCGCCCCGCGCCGGGCCGCGGACGACGACGAGGACGAGCCGAAGGACAAGACCCGCGCCGAACTGGGCGCGGTGGCCCGCCCGTTGCTGGTCACCGCGGGCCGCCTGGAGCCGGGCCAGGGGCACGGCCCGCTGCTGGACGCGGCCCGCGCGTGGCGCGAGCTCGATCCCGAGCCGCTGCTGGTCGTCGCGGGCGAGGGGTCGAAGCGCCCGCTGCTGCAGCGCCGCATCGAGGACGAGGGCCTGCCGGTCCGTCTGATCGGCCGCCGCGACGACGTGCCCGCGCTGCTCGCCACGGCCGACGTCGCGATCATGCCGAGCCGCTGGGAGGCCCGTTCCCTGCTCGCCCAGGAGGCGCTGCACGCGGGCGTCCCCCTGGTCGCGACCGCGGTCGGCGGCGTCCCCGACCTCGTCGGCGCCGCGGCCGAGCTCGTCCCGTACGGGGATTCCGCCGCCCTCGCCGGGGCGGTGAGCCGTCTGCTGGCCGATCCCGCCCGTCGTGCCGAGCTCACCGCGGCCGGCCGCGCCCAGGCGGCCACCTGGCCCACGGAGGACGACACGGTCGCCCACGTCCTGAGCGTCTACGACGAGCTGGTCACGAACCGCTAGGGGCCGCTACCCCCCAGTGCGCCGGGCGGCTCAGCCCCGCCGGCAGCTTCGTGCGCGCGTCGCCCCGCGCCGCGTTGAGCTGCGCCTGGGTGAGGAAGACGCTTCCGGTGAGGTCGGCGCCGCTCAGGTCCGCGTCGCGCAGGTCGGCCCCGAGGAGGTCGGCCGTCCGCAGGTCCGCCCCGCTCAGGTCGGCGGCGATCAGGTAGGCCCCGCGCAGCTGGGCGCCCCGGAGGTTCGCGCCGCGCAGCCTCGCCCCCATGAGGTCGGCCCCGCGCCGGTTCTTCTTCTTGCCCGGGACCTGCGCCCGTACGAGCTCGCTGGTGCGCTGCAGCAGCTCACCGACCTCCTGCCGGCGCACCGCCACGTTCACCTCCAGGATCGCCTCGGGGCTCTCGTGGGTCAGCCGCTCGACGGCGTCGTGCACGCGGCGGATCTCGGCGTGCAGCTGCCGGGCGGCCGGCAGGGCGAGGGCCTCGGCCAGGTACCAGAGCAGCTCGTGCAGCTGCCGCATGACGGGGTAGACGGCGAACATCTGCCGGGCCGTCCCCGGGTCCTGCCGCCAGTCGCGCCCGCCGAAGGTGACCTGGGAGACCTTCTGCCCCGCGCCCTGGCAGTCGTAGACGGTGCAGCCGGAGTAGCCCTTCTTCCGCAGCCCGGTGTGGATGCCGCAGCGGAAGTCCTGCCGCAGGTTGCCGCACGGCTTCCCGGCGTCCTTGCTCGCGGCGAAGTCCGCCGAGGCCACGAACGGCAGCGCGACGCAGCACAGCGCGAAGCAGCTGCCGCAGTCCGCCCGCAGGTCCTCGCGGCCCGCCACGGCGCCGCCGCCCGCAGCGTCATTTTCGTTCATACCGGTCACTGTTCGAGTAGAGCCCGGTGCATCTGCGCAGGTCAAATCCATTCCGTGTGACGTCGGGCGCGCAGCGCCAGGCCCAGCGACAGGACCGTCTCCGGATCCTCCAGGTCCACGCCCAGCAGCCGCCCGATCCGGGCCAGCCGGTCGTAGAGCGTCTGCCGGTTGAGGTGGAGCTCGCGCGCGGTCTCCGCCTTGCGGCCCGCGTGCGCGAGGTACGCGGTGAGCGTGGGCAGCAGCGCCGGCCGCGCGGCGGCGTCGTGCGCGATCAGCGGGCCGAGCACCCGGTCGACGAACGCCGCCAGATCGCCCTGGGAGCGCAGCCGCCACAGCAGCACGTCGACGTCGAGCCGCCGCACGTCGTGCCAGGGCCGGTCCGGCAGCCCCTGGGCGGCGGTCGCCGCCTCGGCCGCGTGCCGCAGCTCCGCGCCCGCCGTCTCCCACGTCGCCGGCGCGCCGGCCACCACGACGGGCGCCGGGAACCCCGCCCGCTCCGCACCCGCCCGCAGCGCCGCCGCCACCCGGCCGGCCACCGCGGCCCGCTCCGCCGCGTCCCGCAGGCCCACCAGCAACGGAACCCGGCCCTCCGGCAGCCGGACGCCCAGCAGCACGGGCACCCCCACCCCGGCCAGCTCCTCCTGCACCGCGCAGGCCAGCGCCGCCCGGCCCTCCGCCGGAGCCAGGTCCGTGGCCGGCCGCATCACCAGGGGCAGCAGCGGACCGGAACCGGGCCGGAAGCCCAGCACCCGCGCCTGCGCCGGCGCCTCGGCCGCCGCCACCCGGCCCTCGGCCAGATCGGCCAGGAAGTCGCCGCGGCCGCGCGCCGCCAGCTCCTCCTCCTGCCGCGCCTGCAGCAGGACCACCGCCAGCAGCCCGGCCGTACGCTCCGCCGCGATCCGGTGCACGGGCGCCAGCGGCGCGTCCACCGGCAGCACGGCCAGCCGGGCCCGCACGGCGCCCGGCCCCGGCCCGTGCCCCGGAACGTCGGTGACCACGGCCCCGGCCGGCCGGCCCGCCTGCGGCCGCAGCCTCTCCCACACCTGCAGCGGATCCGTACCGCCCGCAGAGCCCTCCGGCCCCGCCGCGTACAGCAGCCGCCCGTCCGGGGTCTCCAGGAACACGGGATTGCCCGCGAAGCCCGCGAACAGCCGCAGCACCTCCGGCACCCCGCCGCCGCCCAGCAGCACCTCCGTGCAGCGCCGGTGCACCTCCTCGGCGCGCCGCAGCAGGGCGTAGTGCTCGTTGACGAGCTCGGTGTGGATCTCCTCCGTCACCGCGACGAACGGCACCTCCCGGTGCAGCTGCACCAGCGGCAGCCCGCACGAGCGGGCCGCGTCCACCACCGCGGCCGGCAGCGTCGCGAACCGCGCGCCCAGCTCCACGACCAGCGCCGCGATGCCCCGCTCGGCCAGCCCCCGGACGAAGGCGCGCTGCTCGGCGGGGCGGCTGCCCACTCCCAGGCCCGTCGTCAGCAGGAGCTCACCGCCCTTCAGCAGGGCGGCGATGTTCGGGGCCTCGCCGGCGTGCACCCAGCGGACGGACCGGTCGAGCCGGTCGCCTGCGGCGAGCACCTCGGGGAGACCCTTCCGCAGGGTGGGCAGTTCCAGGGCCTGGGCCACGGTGATGCCTTGGGAGACGTGCGGTTCCATGAGGCGGAACCTAGCCGCCGTCCGGCGGGGTTGTCAGATACGGGCTTGCTGCGGGGCGGGCGCCTCCCCCGGCTACCGCTGGGGGACCCCCAGACCCCGGTGGGGGTTGCTCGCCGCTGGGGGGAGAATCCAGGTCCGTGTCGCGGCCCCGCGCCCCGCGGCAATACGCCTTATGCGCGGTCCGTTACCGCCCCTACCCTGGCCCCCATGACCGCAGCCCCCGAGAGAAACGCGTCCGTCCCCTCCGGCATATCCCGGGGCGGGGACGCCGCTCCGCCCGACCGCGCCGCCGTCCAGCGCCGTACGGTCAACGTCCTCATGACCGCCCAGGTCGTCATCGGCATCGGCATGGGTGCGGTGATCTCCTCCGGCGGCCTGCTCATCGAGCACCTCACCGGTTCCGAGGCCGCCGCCGGCTTCGCCACCACCCTCGTCACGCTCGGCGCCGCGCTGCTGTCCGTACCGCTCGCCGCCCTCTCCCGGGCCCGCGGCCGCCGCGCCGGCCTCAGCACCGGCTGGCTGATCGCCTCCGCGGGCGCGCTGACCGTACTCGCCGGCGCCGCGCTCGGGTGGGCCCCGCTCGCCCTCTTCGGCCTGCTCCTCCTCGGCTCCGGCACCGCCGCCAACCTCCAGTCCCGCTACGCCGCCACCGACCTCGCCGAGAAGGACGGCCGGGCCCGCGCCCTCTCCCTCGTCGTCTGGTCGGCGACCGTCGGCGCCGTCCTCGGACCCAACCTCACCGGGCCCGGAGCCGCCGTCGCCCGCGCCGTCGGGCTTCCCGAGGCGTCGGGCACGTTCGTCTTCTCCTGCGCGGCGTTCCTCGCCGGAGCGGCCGTGATCCGCGCCCGGCTGCGCCCCGACCCGCTGCTGCTGGCGGCCCGTCTCGACGCGGCGGCGGCGCCCGCGCAGCAGGCCCGTTTCCTTACCCGAATGAGCGGCGCCCTGCGACACGTGGCCGCGTCACCCTCCGCGCTGACGGGGCTGACCGCGCTGGTCCTCGGGCATGCCGTGATGGTGTCGGTGATGACGATGACGCCGGTGCACCTCGCCCACCACGGGGCCTCGCTCAGCGTCGTCGGCTTCACCATCAGCCTGCACATCGCAGGCATGTACGCGCTCTCGCCCCTGGTGGGCAAGGCGGCGGACCGGTTCGGGCGGGTACCGGTGATCCTGGCCGGGCAGGTGGTCTTCGTGGCGGCGACGCTGCTAGCGGGCACGGCGGGCAGCCGGCAGTGGGCGATCGCGGCAGGTCTCTTCCTGCTGGGTGTCGCGTGGTCGTGCGCGACCGTCGCGGGCTCCACGCTGCTGAGCGAGTCGGTGGACGCGGAGCACCGGTCCGAGGTGCAGGGCGCCTCGGACACGCTGATGAACCTGGTGGGGGCGGCGGGCGGGGCGCTCTCCGGAGCGTTCGTCGCTTTCAGCGGGTACGGGGGCCTGAACGCCGCGGCGGCGGTCCTTGTGCTGCCGGTGAGCGCGTGCGCCCTGTACTTCGGCCTCCGGAGGCGCTAGCGCTCCGATGGAAGTCCGGTACGTCATCTGCGGGTGCGTCGTGGCTGGTCGCGCAGTTCCCCGCGCCCCTTCGGGGCGCAGCCGGTGCGTGCGACCGGACCGCCCTGCGGCGGAGAAGAAAGAGGCTGGTCCTTTCGGCCCCGCGCACCCGCGGCGGACGGGTCCTGCGGAGGGAGAGGACGGCCCCGACCGGAGACGCGACCCCCGCAGCGCAGGAAAGTGATCCCGCCGCCTGGGGGTACCCCCAGCGGTAGCTGGGGGAGAGCAACCCCCACGGTGAGGGTCCGGCGGAATGACCGGCCGGCCGGACCCGTACGTACGCGCTACCCCCCGAACGCGGAGGACGCCGTCAACCGCAGCGCCGTGTCGATCAGCGGCACGTGGCTGAACGCCTGCGGGAAGTTCCCCACCTGCCGCTGCAGCCGCGGGTCCCATTCCTCCGCCAGCAGCCCCAGGTCGTTCCGCAGGGCCAGCAGCTTCTCGAACAGCTGCCGCGCCTCGTCGACCCGGCCGATCATCGCCAGGTCGTCCGCGAGCCAGAAGGAGCAGGCGAGGAAGGCGCCCTCGTCGCCCTCCAGGCCGTCGACCCCGGCCTCCTCGCCCGCGGTGGGGTAGCGCAGCACGAAGCCGTCGGGCGTGGACAGCTCGCGCTGGATGGCCTCGATCGTGCCGATGACGCGCTTGTCGTCGGGCGGCAGGAAGCCCATCTGCGGGATGAGCAGCAGGGAGGCGTCCAGCTCCTTCGACCCGTAGGACTGGGTGAAGGTGTTGCGCTCCTTGTCGTAGCCCTTCTCGCACACGTCCCGGTGGATGTCGTCGCGCAGCTCGCGCCACCGCTCCAGGGGCCCGTCCACGTCACCGGACTCGATGAGCTTGATGGTGCGGTCGACGGCCACCCAGGCCATCACCTTGGAGTGCACGAAGTGGCGGCGCGGGCCGCGGACCTCCCAGATGCCCTCGTCGGGCTCGTTCCAGTGGTCCTCGAGGTAGCCGATCAGGCGCAGCTGCAGCACCGACGCGTAGTCGTTGCGGGCGAGGCCCGTCATGTGGGCCAGGTGCAGGGCCTCGGTGACCTCGCCGTAGACGTCGAGCTGGAGCTGGTCGGCGGCGCCGTTGCCGACCCGGACGGGCGTGGAGTCCTCGTAGCCGGGCAGCCACGGCAGCTCGGCCTCGCCCAGCTCGCGCTCGCCGGCGATGCCGTACATGATCTGCAGGTTCTCGGGGTCGCCGGCGACCGCGCGCAGCAGCCACTCGCGCCAGGCGCGGGCCTCCTCGCGGTAGCCGGTGCGCAGCAGCGAGGAGAGGGTGATCGCCGCGTCGCGCAGCCAGGTGTAGCGGTAGTCCCAGTTGCGGACGCCGCCGATCTCCTCGGGCAGGGAGGTCGTCGGGGCGGCGACGATGCCGCCCGTGGGGGCGTACGTGAGCGCCTTGAGCGTGATCAGCGAGCGGATCACGGCGTCCCGGTAGGGCCCGTGGTACGTACAGTGCTCGACCCACTCGCGCCAGAACTCCTCCGTGGCCGCCAGGGAGCCCTCCGGGTCGGGCAGGGCGGGCGGCTCGCGGTGCGAGGGCTGCCAGCTGATGGTGAAGGCGACGCGCTCGCCGGGGGAGACGGTGAAGTCGGAGTAGGTGGTGAGGTCCTTGCCGAAGGTGTCGGCGGTGGTGTCGAGCCACACCGAGTCCGGGCCTGCCACGGCCACCGTGCGGTCGCCGACCTTGTGCACCCAGGGCACGACCCGGCCGTAGGAGAAGCGCATCCGCAGCGCGGAGCGCATCGGCACCCGCCCGCTGACGCCCTCCACGATCCGGATCAGCTGGGGCGCGCCCTCGCGCGGCGGCATGAAGTCGATGATGCGGACGGTGCCGCGCGGGGTGTCCCACTCGGATTCGAGCACGAGGGAGTCCCCCCGGTACCGGCGGCGGTCGGCGGGCGGCGGGGCCGCTCCCGACGGGTGCGCGGGGCCGACCCGCCAGAAGCCGTGTTCCTCCGTGCCGAGCAGACCGGCGAACGCGGCATGGGAATCGAAACGGGGCAGGCACAGCCAGTCGGCCGTGCCGTCCCGGCAGACAAGGGCGGCGGTCTGCATATCGCCGATGAGTGCGTAATCCTCGATACGCCCGGCCACGGTCATCTCCAGTCGAACGGCGCCACATGACCCCGTGGGGGTCCCTCTTGCGGTCAAGCGATCTTTAGACGAGCTCTGTTCCGGAAGGTGCGTCTCCCTGCGGGTACCTACTGCCCCCGGCGGTGGCCGGGGGAGGTGGCTGGGGAGGGCGGGATGATGCCGTGCCGGCCGGCTCGCTGCATGTGTCCGAGCAGGATACGACGCGGAGTTGGTGCGACGCGCGACGGTTGGAGGACGAATCTGAGCCGAATGGGTGGCCTGTGACGCAGCCGCCACGCACCGCCACACAGGGGGCCGGGACGCGTCGGCGGAAGCGGCCGGGCCGGGGCGCTGATACCCTGGTACCCCGTGGACCGGTGGGCGCAAGACCCCCCAACCGCAGCGACGGCACCCCCGAAAACTCCGGGTGAACGCCGGTACGCACCCTCCACTCGCGACCACGGGAGCCCCCCTTTGGCCATTGCCGCAAAGCCCACGACGACCAAGCACCTCTTCGTCACGGGGGGTGTCGCCTCCTCGCTCGGCAAGGGACTGACGGCCTCCAGCCTGGGCGCGCTGCTCAAGGCCCGGGGACTGCGGGTCACGATGCAGAAGCTCGACCCCTACCTCAACGTAGACCCGGGCACGATGAACCCCTTCCAGCACGGTGAGGTGTTTGTCACCAACGACGGCGCCGAGACCGACCTGGACATCGGCCACTACGAGCGCTTCCTGGACGTCGACCTCGACGGCTCGGCGAACGTCACCACCGGCCAGGTGTACTCCTCCGTGATCGCCAAGGAGCGGCGCGGCGAGTACCTGGGCGACACCGTGCAGGTCATCCCGCACATCACCAACGAGATCAAGCACCGCATCCGCCGCATGGCCACCGACGACGTCGACGTCGTCATCACCGAGGTCGGCGGCACGGTCGGCGACATCGAGTCGCTGCCGTTCCTGGAGACCGTCCGTCAGGTCCGCCACGAGGTCGGCCGCGACAACGTCTTCGTCGTGCACATCTCGCTGCTGCCCTACATCGGTCCCTCGGGCGAGCTGAAGACCAAGCCCACCCAGCACTCGGTGGCCGCCCTGCGCAACATCGGCATCCAGCCCGACGCGATCGTGCTGCGCGCCGACCGCGAGGTCCCCACCGCCATCAAGCGCAAGATCTCGCTGATGTGCGACGTCGACGAGGCCGCGGTCGTCGCCGCGATCGACGCCCCCTCGATCTACGACATCCCGAAGGTGCTGCACACCGAGGGCCTGGACGCCTACGTCGTCCGCAAGCTCGACCTGCCCTTCCGCGACGTGAACTGGACCCAGTGGGAGGACCTGCTGGACCGCGTCCACAACCCCTCGCACGAGGTCACGGTCGCCCTGGTCGGCAAGTACATCGACCTGCCCGACGCCTACCTGTCGGTCACCGAGGCCATCCGCGCCGGCGGCTTCGCCAACCGCGCCAAGGTCAAGGTCAAGTGGGTCGCCTCCGACGACTGCAAGACCCCGGCCGGTGCCGCCGCCCAGCTCGGCGACGTCGACGCCATCTGCGTCCCCGGCGGCTTCGGCGACCGCGGCGTGAACGGCAAGGTCGGCGCGATCACCTACGCCCGCGAGAACAAGGTGCCGCTGCTGGGCCTGTGCCTCGGCCTGCAGTGCGTGGTCATCGAGGCCGCCCGCAACCTGGCCGGCATCGAGGGCGCCAACTCCACCGAGTTCGACCCGGCCACCGCCAACCCGGTCATCTCCACCATGGCCGAGCAGCTCGACATCGTCGCCGGCGAGGGCGACATGGGCGGCACCATGCGCCTGGGCATGTACCCGGCCAAGCTCGCCGAGGGCTCCATCGTCCGCGAGGTCTACGGCAACGAGCAGTACGTGGAGGAGCGCCACCGCCACCGCTACGAGGTGAACAACTCCTACCGCGCCGAGCTGGAGAAGGCCGGCCTGGTCTTCTCGGGCACCTCCCCGGACAACAAGCTGGTCGAGTACGTGGAGTACCCGCGCGAGGTGCACCCCTACCTGGTGGCCACGCAGGCCCACCCGGAGCTGCGCTCGCGCCCGACCCGCCCGCACCCGCTCTTCGCGGGCCTGGTGAAGGCTGCCGTCGAGCGTCAGCAGGGCTGACCTATACGGTTGACCGGGGTGAAGGTTTCCGCACGGAGGCCTCCACCCCGGTTTCCGCTTTTCTGGAGGACGTAGATGGGCATCAAGGACACCGCCGCCGAGTGGCAGGTCAACGCGACCGCGACCCCGTTCGTCGGCAACAAGACCAGCGTCCGCACGGACGAGGTGGTGATGCCCGACGGAACGGTCGTCAAGCGCGACTACCAGGTCCACCCGGGCTCGGTCGCCGTCCTCGCCCTGGACGACGAGGGCCGCGTGCTGGTCCTCAACCAGTACCGTCACCCCGTCCGGCAGCGGCTGTGGGAGATCCCCGCCGGCCTCCTCGACGTGCCCGGCGAGAACCCGCTGCACGCCGCGCAGCGCGAGCTGTACGAGGAGGCCCACGTCAAGGCCGAGGACTGGCGGGTGCTGACCGACGTCTACACCACGCCCGGCGGCTGCGACGAGGCCGTGCGGATCTTCCTGGCCCGCGAGATCTCCGACGTCGTGGGCGAGCGCTTCGAGGTGGAGCACGAGGAGCTCGACATGGAGCTCGCCCGGGTGCCGCTGGCGGAGCTGGTGCGGGGCGTCCTCGCGGGCGAGCTGCACAACAACTGCCTGGTCGTCGGCGTCCTCTCGCTCGCCGCGGCGCTGGCCGGGGACGGGCTCGACGCCCTCCGCCCGGCGGACGCGCAGTGGCCGGCGCGGCCGTTCGAGGCGTAGCGCCCTCACGGCGGGCGGGTTTCGCCCGACGATCATCAGAACCGAATAGGTGATCTTCTGCAGCGGCGGCCGGGACTCCCCGGGGCGCGCCGGGCCGTGAACTAGGCTCGTCGCGTGCTCGACCGCGGCCGCGGCGGGCTCGTTCGTGGCAGGTGGACGGGAGTGTGCCCCGTGGCGGAGCAGGCGGTGGAGACCGGCGACGGGATGGCGGCGGTGCCGCCGGGGCGGCGGTTGTCCGTCCCGGCGGCCGGCGGCCCGGCCCGTACGGCGGCCCCCGTGCTGCCCGGCTTCGTCGGCCGCCGCCGGGAGCTGGAGGAGCTGCGGGCCGACATCGTGCGCGCCGGTCTCGACACCCTCGCCGGCCGCAAGAGCCCGCGCGGCCGGGTCCTGCTCATCGCCGGGCGGCCCGGCTCCGGCCGCACCGCCCTGGCCGAGGAGCTCGCCGGGCAGCTCGCCGGCCAGTACCCCGACGGCGTGCTGCGCGCCCGGCTCACCGAGGCCGGCGGCGCCCCCGTCCCCACCGAGCGGACGGCCCGCGCGCTGCTCACCGCGCTCGGCGCGCCCGTCCCCGCGGGGGCCGAGGAGGACGAGCTGACGCAGGCGGTGCGCAACGCCCTCAAGGGCCGCCGCGCGCTGCTGCTGCTCGACGACGCGGCGGGCGCCGAGCAGGTGGACCCGCTGCTTCCGGACAAGTCCGAGTGCCTGATCGTGGCCGTCTCGCGGGGCCCGCTGACCGGCGTGCCCGACGTGCGGCCCTGCACCCTCGGCGGCCTCGACACGGCCTCCGGCGTCGAGCTCCTGGAGCGCTACGCCGGCCCCACCCGCATCACGTGCGACCCGGCCGCCGCGAACGCGGTGGTGGAGGAGTGCGGCGGCCAGCCCGCGGCGCTGGTCCTGGTCGGCGGCTGGCTCGCGGCCCTGTCCAAGCTGTCCGTGGTCGACGCGGTCACGCGGCTGCGGGAGCTGCCGCCCGGCGACGGCCACGACATCGCGGCCCGCCCGCTGGCCCGCGCCTTCCACCTCGCCTACGAGGCGCTGCCGGCGCCTTCCGCCCGCATCCTGCGGCTGCTCGCGCTGGCCCCGGCCGGTGCCGCGGACGCCCACACCACGTCCGCGCTGGCCGGCTGCTCGGTGTCCGCCGCGCAGACCGCCCTGGAGGACTTCGAGGCCCGCGGCCTGCTGCGGGCCGAGCCCGCCGTGGGTTCGCTGCCGCCGCAGTACCTGGTCCCGGGCTGCCTCCTGGACATGCTGCGGGAGCTGATGCGGACTCAGGAGCGGCCCGCCGAGGTCGAGCTGGCGCGGGCGCGGATGCTGGAGCGCACCGTCCGCCAGCTGCACTCGTGCCGCGCCGCCACCCGTACCGACGACCCGCTGACCCGCAAGCGCCTCGCCGAGCTGCCCCGGCCCCTGCGGTTCGCCTCGCCGCAGGCCGCGGGGGAGTGGCTGACCTGCCGGCTCCCGGCGCTCCTGGCGGCCGCCCGGCTGGCCGTGCAGGACGGCCGGCTGGACACCCTGGCCCGGCGCCTGGTGTCCGCGCTGACCCGCGCCCTGACGGCACACTTCGGCGCCGAGGAGGCGGGCCCCGAGCTCTACGGGCTCCACCAGCTCGTCCTGGACGTGGCCCGGCGCTGCGAGATGCCCCTGGAGAAGGCCGCGGCCCTGCTCAACATCGGCGACCTGGACGCCCGGGCCGGCCGCACCCCCGCCGCCCTCGGCCGCTACCGGGAGGCGCTGGACGCGGCGCGCCGAGCGGGCGACCCGTACGCGATCAGCCGCTCCCTGGAGTCCATCGCCGCCGCGTACCACGAGCTCGGCGACTGGCAGCGGGCCGTCGACTGGTACGGGCGTGCCCTGGAGCTGCGCCTGACGCGCGGTGAGCTCGCCGACGAGGCACGGCTGTACGGCCGGCTGGGCGCCGTGCGCAGCTACGCCGGGCAGTGGAACGAGGCCCTCCGCGACTGGCGGGCGGCCGCCGCCGTGTGCCGCCGGCTGCGGGACCTGCCCGGGCACGCCCGGGCCCTCGGCGAGATCGCCCGGGTGCACGAGCACGCGGGCCGGCCGCAGGACGCCGTGCGGACCTGCCGGGAGGCCGTGGAGTGCGCACGGCAGGCGGGCGACGACCGGCTGCGGGCCGCGATGCTGCTGCGCCTCGCGGACACCCTGGAGCGGCTCGGCGACCCCGCGGCCGCGGCCGGGCACCGGTCCGCGGCCGGTGAGCTGCTGACGGGCGTCTCCTCCGCCCCCGCGGCTTCCGCCGCCGCGCTGCCGGGCGGCGCCATAGTGCCCCTCCCCGCTCCGGCCGGGCCCGAGGTGCCCGGCACCAGGACGGCGCCGCCGGACTGACCGGGACGGGCCGGGGCGGGCGGAGGCGGGCCGTGACGGACCAGAGCCAGACACAGCCGGAGGGTTACCTACGAAACCGGTAGTGGTCTTCCAAAAAATTGGCTCTTTGCAAGGCTAGACAGCGAAGGATCCTTCATTAGACTGGTTGGGCCGCGGTCGCCGCGGTCTGCTCTGGTGTGCCCCCGCATTTCCGGAATAGCCTGTATTTCTCTGATTCAAGGACCGTGATCGACGTGAAGGTCGGCATCCCCCGCGAGGTCAAGAACAACGAGTTCCGCGTTGCCATCACGCCTGCCGGCGTGCATGAGCTCGTGCGCAACGGCCACCAGGTCTTCGTCGAGAAGAACGCCGGTGTCGGCTCGTCCATCACCGACGCCGAGTACGTCGCGGCCGGTGCCGCGATCCTGGACACGGCCGACGAGGTCTGGGCCACCGCCGACCTGCTGCTGAAGGTCAAGGAGCCCATCGCGGAGGAGTACCACCGCCTGCGCAAGGGCCAGACCCTCTTCACCTACCTGCACCTCGCCGCCTCCCGCGAGTGCACCGACGCCCTGCTGCAGTCCGGCACCACGGCGATCGCGTACGAGACGGTCGAGCTCGCCAACCGCGCGCTGCCGCTGCTCGCCCCGATGTCCGAGGTCGCGGGCCGGCTGGCCCCGCAGGTCGGCGCCTACCACCTGATGCGCTCGGCCGGCGGCCGCGGCGTCCTGCCGGGCGGCGTCCCGGGCACCCAGGCGGGCAAGGCCGTCGTCATCGGCGGCGGCGTCTCCGGCTGGAACGCCGCGCAGATCGCCGTCGGCATGGGCTTCCACGTCACCCTGCTCGACAAGGACATCAACAAGCTCCGCGAGGCGGACAAGGTCTTCGGCACCAAGGTGCAGACCATCGTCTCCAACGCCTACGAGCTGGAGAAGGCCGTCGTCGAGGCCGACCTCGTCATCGGCGCCGTCCTCATCCCGGGCGCCAAGGCCCCGAAGCTGGTCACCAACGAGCTCGTCGCCAAGATGAAGCCCGGAAGTGTACTTGTCGACATTGCGATCGACCAGGGCGGCTGCTTCGAGGACTCGCGTCCGACCACCCACGCCGAGCCGACCTTCCAGGTCCACAACTCGGTCTTCTACTGCGTCGCCAACATGCCGGGCGCGGTGCCGAACACCTCCACCTACGCGCTGACCAACGCCACGCTGCCCTACATCGTGGAGCTGGCCAACCGCGGCTGGCAGGAGGCGCTCAGCCGCGACGCCGCCCTCGCCAAGGGTCTCAACACCCACGAGGGACAGGTCGTTTACGGCCCCGTCGCCGACGCGCACGGCCTGCCGTTCGTCGAACTGAGCACCCTGCTCGGCTGAGTCGTCAACACGACACGCCAAGAGCGCACCCCCGGCCGGGCCTTGTTCAGCAAGGTCCGGCCGGGGTCGTTTCCGCCCGGTTTGTGAGTGGATCCGACGCCCGGTCACCCACCCGCGAAACTTCCGGGTTGGGGGCCGCAGGCCCTTGACAGAAGCCTGTTCGATTGCCGACACATCGTGCCGTCTCCGGCGGATTGTGTTGCTGCGAACCGCCGACACGCCATAGAGTCGCCAACCGTCGGCATGGTGCAACGCTGACCTATCTAGATGTTTCCTGGTCACCAAGGAGGTAGGACGACTTGTGAATGAGTCGACATTTGCTCCCGGGGGTGGTCACCCAGGAATGTCTGCGCAGGGCCAGAGTCCCAGGGGACTCGAAGCTGTCGGCTCCGTCGCTGTCCACACCTTCGCGGCACACCAGAACATCCAGAGCACACCGACAGCCCACCAGAGCATGGACGGCCATCACGTGAACGCCATGGCCGGCGACCGCGGCGGGGTCGATCCCGCGCGGCTCGCCGACTACGAGGACGTGCCCGACGGGCACTTCTACGACCCTGACGCGGAGTACGAGCCCGACCCCGAGTACGCGGCCACCCTCGCGCCCGACGCTGCCCGGCAGCGCCGCGAGCGCATCGGCCCCACCGGGCGTCCCCTGCCGTACTTCCCCATCCCCGGACCGCTGACCGACCACGGCCCCGCGAAGATCATCGCGATGTGCAACCAGAAGGGCGGGGTCGGCAAGACCACCTCGACCATCAACCTGGGTGCCGCCCTGGCCGAGTACGGACGCCGGGTGCTGCTCGTCGACTTCGACCCGCAGGGCGCGCTCTCCGTCGGCCTCGGCGTCAATCCGATGGAGCTGGACCTGACGGTCTACAACCTCCTCATGGAGCGGGGCATGTCGGCCGACGAGGTCCTCCTCAAGACGGCCGTGCCCAACATGGACCTGCTGCCCAGCAATATCGATTTGTCAGCGGCGGAGGTCCAGCTCGTCAGCGAGGTGGCCCGCGAGTCGACGCTCCAGCGCGCCCTCAAGCCGCTGCTCGCCGACTACGACTACATCGTCATCGACTGCCAGCCCTCGCTCGGCCTGCTCACCGTCAACGCCCTGACGGCCGCTCACAAGGTGATCGTCCCGCTGGAGTGCGAGTTCTTCGCGCTGCGCGGTGTGGCACTGCTCACCGAGACGATCGAGAAGGTCCAGGAGCGGCTCAACCCCGACCTGGAGCTCGACGGCATCCTCGCCACCATGTACGACTCGCGGACCGTGCACAGCCGCGAGGTCCTCGCCCGGGTGGTCGAGGCCTTCGACGACCACGTCTACCACACCGTCATCGGCCGTACGGTCCGCTTCCCCGAGACCACGGTCGCGGGCGAGCCGATCACCACGTACGCGTCCAACTCCGTGGGTGCCGCCGCCTACCGACAGCTCGCCAGGGAGGTGCTCGCCCGGTGTCACGCCGAGTGAGTCTGCCCGGCGCCGACGAACTGTTCCGTACGACCGGGGGGTCCGGGCTGCAGTCCTCCTCCCCCCGCCGGCAGGCGAACGGGGAGGGCGGCCCGCGGGTGCCCGGCCCGGCCGGTGACTCCGACACGACGTCCGAAGGCGCCGCCGGCGCGGGCACCGAGCACGGCGGCCGCGGTGCCGCCGCGGCCGACCGGGAGAACGCCCCCGAGCGCCGCCCCGCGGGCGCGCAGGAGCGCCCCGCGGGCGCCGGCCGGGCCGCGGGCCAGGGCGAGGCCGCCCCGCCCGCGCAGGGCCGCCGCCGCGGGCGCGGGGCGGGGCGCCGGCCCAGCGGCCGGGAGCGCCACGACGAGAAGATCACCGTCTATGTCTCCGCCGAGGAGCTCATGGACCTCGAACACGCCCGGCTGGTGCTGCGCGGCGAGCACGGCCTCGCGGTCGACCGCGGCAGGATCGTGCGGGAGGCCGTCGCCGTCGTCCTCGCCGACCTGGAGTCACGGGGCGACGCGAGCATCCTCGTACGGCGCCTGCGCGGCCGCTAGGCGGCTTCCGCCGGTAGCCTGCCCCTTGGCCGTACGGCCCGTTTCCGCCTGCACCTGGACCCCTGATGCGCTCAGCTTTCTCTTCGGCCCGACGCCGCCTGGGCCTGGGCCCCGGCACGGGGTCGCCCGCCGGCGGGGACGAAGAGGGCCCGGCCCCCGCGGATGCGCCTGCCGGCGGCGCCGGCGGGAGCGGCACCGCCGCGGTGGAGCCGCCCCCGGCCGGGACGACCGGCACGGATGCGGCCCGGGAGGCGGCCCCCCGGCCGGAGGCCCCCGGGACACAGCCGCCCCCGGCGGAGATCGCCGGCGGCCCGGTTCCTGAGCCGGACCCCGCCGCGGCAGCGGCCACCGGGGGTGCGGCCCCCGCGGCGGCGGATCCCGCGGCCGACGGCCGGTTCACCGTCCGCCTGGAGAACTTCGAAGGGCCCTTCGACCTCCTCCTGCAGCTGATCGCCAAGCACAAGCTGGACGTCACCGAGGTCGCCCTCTCCAAGGTCACCGACGAGTTCATGGCGCACATCCGCGCCATGGGCCCCGACTTCGACCTCGACCAGACGACCGAGTTCCTCGTCGTCGCCGCGACCCTCCTCGACCTCAAGGCGGCCCGGCTGCTGCCCGCCGCCGAGGTCGAGGACGAGGCCGACCTCGCCCTCCTGGAAGCCCGCGACCTGCTCTTCGCCCGGCTGCTGCAGTACCGGGCCTACAAGCGGGTCGCGGAGATCTTCGGCGCCCGGCTGGACGACGAGTCGCGCCGCTTCCCCCGCACCGTCGGCCTGGAGCCGCACCACGCCGAGCTGCTCCCCGAGGTCGTCCTCGGCATCGGGCCCGAGCGCCTCGCCGAGCTGGCGGTCAAGGCCATGCGGCCCAGGCCGGCGCCGCAGGTGTACGTCGACCACATCCACGCGCCGCTCGTCAGCGTCCGCGAGCAGGCCGAGGTCGTCGTGGCCCGGCTGCGGATCACGGGCCGGGTCAGCTTCGGGGAGCTGGCCGGCGACGCCCCCGACACCCTGACCGTCGTCGCCCGCTTCCTGGCCCTGCTGGAGCTCTACCGCGAGCGCGCGGTCGCCCTCGACCAGGACGAGGCCCTGGGAGAGCTGTCGGTGCGCTGGACGGGCGAGGAAGGGGCGGAACCGCTGGTGACGGACGAGTTCGACCGCGCGCCGGAGACCGAGCCGGAGGAGAAGGCACAGTGAGCGGAGCGGAAGTGGCGGAAGAGGCGGAAGAGGAGCTCGCGGGAGACTCCGCCGTGGCCCGGCTCGACCTCGGGCCCGCGCTGGAGGCCGTCCTCATGGTCGTCGACGAACCCGCTACCGAGGAACACCTCGCCAAGGTCCTGCGGCGCCCCCGCCGCGAGATCGCCGAGGCACTCGCCGGGCTGGCCGCGGAGTACGACGCCCAGGGGCGCGGTTTCGAGCTGCGGCACGTCGCCGGGGGCTGGCGCTTCTTCACCCGCCCGGCCTACGCCGACGCCGTCGAGGCCTTCGTCCTGGACGGCCAGCAGGCGCGGCTCACCCAGGCCGCCCTGGAGACGCTGGCCGTCGTCGCGTACCGTCAGCCGGTCAGCCGGTCGAAGGTCTCCGCGGTGCGCGGCGTGAACTGCGACGGGGTCATGCGCACCCTCCTCCAGCGGGGTCTGGTGGAGGAGGCGGGGACGGAACCCGAAACAGGTGCGATCCTGTACAGGACGACGAACTACTTTCTGGAGCGCATGGGCCTGCGCGGCCTGGACGAGCTCCCGGAGCTCGCGCCCTTCCTCCCCGAGGCGGAGGCGATCGAGGGCGACACTCAGGAAGGTGTGCCGTCGTTCGATCCGGACGCACCGGACACCGAAGCGGACGACAAGACGGAACTTTGATGCGAAGCAGCGGCAGGAACAGCGGAAGCGGCAACCGGGACGACCGGGGCGGTCGAGGACGTCCGGCGTCCGGGGGCGGGCGCGCGGGCGGCGGCCGCTCCGGCGGCGGGAGCTACGGTGGCGGCGGTCGTTCCGAAGGCGGCCGCTCCGGCGGCGGCTACGGTGGCGGTCGCTCCGAGGGCGGCCGCTCCGAGGGCGGGCGCTACGACGGCGGCCGCTCCGGGGACCGGCGCGACGACAGGCCGCAGGAGCGTCCGCGCCGTCCGCGCCCCGAGGAGCGCCGCTACGACGTGGGCCCCGACGCCGAGCGCACCCGTAGCGGTCCCACCAGCGGCCGCACCGGCGGACCCACGAGCGGCCGCGGCGCGTCGGCCCGCGGCGGCGCCAAGGGCGGCCCCCGCAAGAGCTCCACGGCGGGCTCCGGCGGCCGCAGCAGCGGGCCCGCCCGCGGCCACGGCTACGCCCCCGCCCGCCCGCGCGAGCTCGACGCCAAGATCGAGGAGCGCAACCGCGAGCGGCACAACAAGCCGCAGGTGAAGACGCCCAAGACCTTCCCCGGCGCGGAGCAGGAGGGCGAGCGCCTGCAGAAGGTGCTGGCCCGGGCCGGCATGGGCTCGCGCCGTGCCTGCGAAGAGCTGATCGAGATGGCCCGCGTCGAGGTCAACGGCCGGATCGTCACCGAGCAGGGCCTGCGGGTCGACCCCGAGAAGGACGAGATCAAGGTCGACGGCCTGACCGTCGCCACCCAGTCCTACCTCTTCTTCGCCCTCAACAAGCCGGCCGGCGTCGTCTCCACCATGGAGGACCCCGACGGCCGCCAGTGCCTCGGCGACTACGTCACCAACCGCGAGACCCGGCTCTTCCACGTCGGCCGCCTCGACACGGAGACCGAGGGCATCATCCTGCTCACCAACCACGGCGAGCTGGCCCACCGGCTGACGCACCCGCGGTACGGCGTGCAGAAGACGTACCTCGCCGCCATCACGGGTCCGCTGCCGCGGGACATCGGCAAGCAGCTCAAGAACGGCATCGAGCTGGAGGACGGGTACGCCCGCGCGGACAACTTCCGCGTCATCCAGCAGACCGGCAAGAACTACCTCGTCGAGGTCACCCTCCACGAGGGCCGCAAGCACATCGTGCGGCGCATGCTCGCCGAGGCCGGCTTCCCCGTCGAGAAGCTCGTCCGCACCGCGTTCGGCCCGATCTCCCTCGGCGACCAGAAGTCGGGCTGGCTGCGCCGCCTGACGAACACGGAGGTCGGCATGCTGATGCGCGAGGTCGACCTCTAGCCGGTCGGGGTTCCGGGCCCCGGGCCCGCCCCGGCGCGGGCTCGCAGGGCGGGCGCGCTTGACGGCGCGGCCAGGCCACGTCCCTTCCGCCGCCGCGGCGGGCAGCCCCCGTGGCGGGGCCCGGCGGTGCCGTACGGGCTGAGCCGGGTCCGGCACCGCCGGATGCCGCCGCGTCGGCCGATCGCCGTCGCGGCGGAGTGGAGGGTGTCGGGCACCCTCCACGCGGAACGCCGCGGCGGGCGACCCGCAGCAAGGTCAACCGGCCGCCGCCCACAGGGCACACTGGCCCGATGAGTGATCAAGCCATACGTCCCGGAGCTGCGAGGCTCCGGGACGCCGGTCTGCCGGCCACCGACCTGTCGTCCCTCCTCGCCGGGCAGGCGATCGTGTTCGCCACCGTCTCCGGCGCGCACCTCTACGGCTTCCCGTCCCGGGACTCCGACGTCGACCTCCGGGGCGTGCACCTGCTCCCCGTAGCCGATCTGATCGGCCTGCGGGAGGGCGAGGAGACCCGTACGCGGATGGGCGACCACGACGGCGTCGAGATGGACCTCGTCACGCACGACCTGCGCAAGTTCGCCCGCCTGATGCTGCGCCGCAACGGCTACGTCCTGGAGCAGCTCCTGTCGCCCCTCGTCGTGCACACGACGGACGTCCATGCCGAGCTGACCGCCCTCGCTCCCGGCCTGCTCACCCGCAACCACGCGCACCACTACCGCGGGTTCGCCACCACCCAATGGCGGCTCTTCGAGAAGCAGGCCGAGCTGAAGCCGCTGCTCTACACGCTGCGCGTGCTCCTCACCGGCATCCACCTGATGCGCAGCGGCGAGGTCGTCGCCCACCTCCCCACGCTCACCGGGCTGGTCGGCGCCCCCTCCTACGTCGCCGAGCTGGTCGCGGCGAAGGCGGAGGCCGAGCACGGGCCGGTCCGGGGGCTGGTGGACGCCGGCCGGCTGCGGGAGGACGTCGAGGCGCTGCACGCCGTCCTGGACGGCGCGCAGGCCGCCTCCCGCCTGCCGGAACAGCCCCCGCAGGAGGCCCACGACGCGTTGCACGACCTCGTCGTCAGGGCGCGGACGGCCGCCTAGCCCGCCGAGGCCCGGCGTACGCGTATCAGGAAGTCCTCGACGCGCGCCCGGTCCGGCTCCTCGGGCAGCGGGCTCGTGCGGGCCGCCTCGGCGGCTTCCTCGCCGAGGCGGTCCAGCCACGCCTCCGCCTCGGGCCAGGGCACCTCGCCCCGCCGCACGGCGAGCAGCGGCTCGCGCAGGTCGCCGACGTCGAGCACGAGCGACCCCGTGCGCAGCAGGTCGCGGCCGCAGATCAGCAGCCGCAGCGCGTGCATGACGGGCTTCCACCGCCGCGGCGTGCCGTGCGCCCGCACGTCGGCCGCGAACCTCTTGCGCTGGTCCGCCGCGTAGCCCGCGTACGTCCGGTGGACCTCGCGGGAGAGGAACGCCTCCCGCAGGGCCAGCAGCTCGCGCCCGGTGGCGTCGGCGTGCTCGACGAGGGGGGAGTGCAGGCACTCCAGGATGTTCGGGTTGCCCCGCAGCGCCAGCTCGCAGAACCGTTCCAGCTCCCAGGAGAACTGCTCCTCGGCCGGCCCCTCCACGTGCGGCGGCGGCTTCTCGAAGCCCCAGAACAGCGGCGTGGGCGCCACGTACACGCCGCGCCGGTCCGTATCGCTGCCCTCCGTGGCCAGCCCGAAGGCGCGCGAGCCCATGACGCACGCGTAGACGGTGTGCTCGGTGACCAGCGCGACCGGGGGCACGGACACCGTCACGACCACACCGCCAGGCCCGTCGCCCGGCCGTCCTCGTCGCGCTGGATCTCCATCATCCCCTCGACCGCGTCGCGGTTGATGCGCCCGAAGACGTGCGGGAAGCGCGTCTCCGGGTCGACGCCCGGCGGCGGGGCCGGGTCGGCGGCCTCCCAGCGGACCAGGACGTCCAGCTTGTGCTCGTCGATCAGGAGGACCATCAGCGGGCCGCGCACGTCCCTGTAGAAGGCCGTGGCCACGGCGAGCGTCGTCTCCTCGTCGGGTGAGCAGTGGACGAAGCCGTCCTCGGAGAGGGAGGCGGGGGAGTACGGGCGGTCGGGCACGGCCAGCCAGTCGTCCAGGGGCACCACGTGGTAGATCATGTGCATGGTTGTACCGGACGCGGGCCCGGCAGTCCCGCAGGGCGCCCGCCCCGCCCGGCCGGAGGAGCGGCTGGATAGGCTGGCCGGGCCCGCCCTCCGTCACGCTCCACGCACCCGCAAGGACTCCCAGTGAGAACCGCCCTCGTCATCGGCACCGGACTGATCGGCACCTCCGCCGCGCTCGCCCTCGCGGGCCGCGGGGTCCACGTCCACCTCAGGGACCACGACCCGGACGCGGCGCGGACGGCCGCGGCCCGGGGCGCCGGCACCGACCGGGAGCCCGAGGGCCCGGTGGACCTCGTGATCGTCTCCGTGCCGCCGGCGCACGTCGCGGCCACGCTCGCCGCGGCGATCCGGGACGGCCTCGGCCGCGGCTACATCGACGTCGCGAGCGTCAAGGGCGGCCCGCGCCGCGAGCTGGAGGCGCTCGGCGCCGACCTCTCCGGCTACCTCGGCACGCACCCGATGGCGGGCCGCGAGCGCTCCGGCCCCATGGCCGCCACGGCCGACCTCTTCGAGGGCCGCCCCTGGGTGCTCACGCCCACCCGGGACACCGACACCGAGGTCCTCAACCTCGCCCTCGAACTCGTCGCCCTGTGCCGCGCCGTGCCCGTCGTCATGGACGCCGACGACCACGACCGGGCCGTCGCCCTCGTCTCGCACACCCCGCACCTGCTCTCCAGCATGGTCGCCGCCCGCCTGGAGGACGCGGACGAGACGGCCGTGCGGCTGTGCGGCCAGGGCATCCGCGACGTGACCCGGATCGCCGCGTCCGACCCCCGGCTGTGGGTCGAGATCCTCTCCGCCAACCCGGGCCCCGTCGCCGAGATCCTCTCCGCCGTCGCCGCCGACCTGGACGAGACGGTACGGGCCCTGCGCGCGCTGGAGGCCGCGGACGACGACAAGCGGGAGGAGGGCGCGGCCGGCCTGGAGGACGTCCTGCGGCGCGGCAACACGGGCCGCAGCAGGGTGCCGGGCAAGCACGGGGCGGCCCCGGCCGCGTACGAGACGGTCACCGTCCTCATCGGCGACCAGCCGGGCGAGCTCGCCCGCATCTTCGCCGACGCGGGCCGGGCGGGCGTGAACATCGAGGACGTCCGCATCGAGCACGCGACGGGGCAGCAGGCGGGCCTGATCCAGCTCATGGTCGAACCGGGCGCAGTGGCGTCCCTGACGGCAGCCCTCCGCGACCAGGGCTGGTCGCTGCGCCAGTAGCCCTTCCGGGCCGGTCGCCGGTCAAGGATGCCCGCGTCCTCGGATCCGCCGCGGCGGCGCGCACCCACGCCGGTGGCGCCCGGCGGTGCCGTCCGGGCGCGGGCCGGGCCGGCACCGCCGACGGCCGCCGCTGTGGCCGATCGCCGCCGCGGCGGGGGGTTCGTCGCCCGGGCGATCATGAGGCGTGCCCGGGCCGCGCCCGCGAGCCAGTAACCTTGTCGCAGGCTGATAAGAGCCCCCGTACCCCACCCCGTGCACAAGGAAGGTGTCTGACACCGTGGAAACCGCCGCCCGGACCGCTCCGGCAGCAGTCATCGTCGGCATCGACGGCCCCTCCGGCACGGGCAAGTCCAGCACGTCCAAGGCCGTCGCGGCCAAGCTCGGCCTGCGCTACCTGGACACCGGCGCGCAGTACCGCGCGATCACCTGGTGGATGCTGAGCAACGGCATCGACGTGAACGACGCCGCCGCGGTCGCCGAGGCCGCGGGCAAGCCCGAGATCGTCTCCGGCACCGACCCGTCCGCGCCGACCATCACGGTCGACGGTGCCGACGCCGCGGGCCCGATCCGCACCCAGGAGGTCACCTCTGCCGTCAGCGCGGTCAGCGCCGTCCCGGAGATCCGCACGCGCCTGACCGAGCTGCAGCGGGCGATCGCCGCCGAGGCTCCGGCCGGCATCGTCGTCGAGGGCCGCGACATCGGCACGACGGTGCTGCCCGACGCCGACCTCAAGATCTTCCTGACGGCGTCCGCCGAGGCGCGGGCCGCCCGCCGCAGCGGCGAGCTGAAGGGCAAGGAGGCCGCCGACCTGGCCGCCACCCAGGCCGCCCTGATCAAGCGGGACGCCGCCGACTCCGGCCGCAAGACCTCGCCGCTGGCCAAGGCCGGCGACGCGGTCGAGGTGGACACCACGGAGCTCACGCTGGAGCAGGTCATCGAGTGCGTGGTGACCTTGGTCGAGGAGCGCCGGGCGGCGTGACCGCGTCCCCGGGGGGTGCCGCCGTCGGCCGGCGGATCGGCATAGGCCTGATGTACGGGCTGTGGAAGCCGCGTGTGCTGGGCGCCTGGCGGGTGCCCGCCACGGGGCCGGTCATCCTGGCCGTGAACCACTCCCACAACATCGACGGCCCGATGCTCATGGGCACCGCGCCCCGGCCGGTGCACTTCCTGATCAAGAAGGAGGCGTTCGTCGGCCCCCTCGGCCCGTTCCTGGAAGGGATCGGCCAGCTGAAGGTGGACCGGTCGAGCGCCGACCGCGCCGCGATCACGGAGGCGCTGGGCGTCCTGGAGCGCGGCGGGGTCCTGGGGATCTTCCCCGAGGGCACCCGGGGCGAGGGCGACTTCGCCTCGCTGCGCGCCGGCCTCGCCTACTTCGCGGTGCGCTCCGGGGCGCCGATCGTGCCCGTGGCGGTGCTCGGCAGCACCGAGCGCAAGGGCCGCCTCGTGCGCGGCCTGCCGCCGCTGCGCAGCCGGGTCGACGTCGTCTTCGGGGACGCCTTCGAGGCGGGCGACGGCAGCGGCCGCCGCACGCGCAAGGCGCTGGACGAGGCGACCGTGCGGATCCAGCAGCGGCTGGGCGCGCACCTGGCGGACGCCAAGCGGCTGACCGGCCGCTGAACGAGACTTAGTAGCGGACCCGCGGGTCCGCCGACCATACGAACGAGGAACGGACTTCATGAACGACCAGATCCACGGCGACGAGCACGGTGAGCTTGGCGACGCCGAGTACGCGGAGTTCATGGAGCTCGCGGCGCAGGAGGGCTTCGAGGCCGACGAGGTCGAGGGCGCCCTCGGCGAGGCCGGCCACGGCCCGCTGCCCGTGCTCGCCGTCGTCGGCCGCCCGAACGTCGGCAAGTCGACGCTCGTGAACCGCATCATCGGCCGCCGCGAGGCGGTCGTCGAGGACCGCCCGGGCGTCACCCGCGACCGCGTCACCTACGAGGCCGAGTGGGCCGGCCGCCGCTTCAAGGTCGTCGACACCGGCGGCTGGGAGCAGGACGTCCTCGGCATCGACGCGTCCGTCGCCGCCCAGGCCGAGTACGCGATCGAGGCCGCCGACGCGGTCGTCTTCGTCGTGGACGCCACGGTCGGCGCGACCGACACCGACGAGGCCGTCGTCAAGCTGCTGCGCCGGGCCGGCAAGCCCGTCGTGCTGTGCGCCAACAAGGTCGACGGCCCCTCCGGCGAGGCCGACGCGGCCATGCTGTGGTCGCTGGGCCTCGGCGAGCCGATGCCGGTCTCCGCGCTGCACGGCCGCGGCACCGGCGACATGCTGGACGAGGTCCTCAAGGCCCTGCCCGAGGCCCCGGCCCAGCGCTTCGGCACCACGGTCGGCGGCCCGCGCCGCATCGCCCTGATCGGCCGCCCGAACGTCGGCAAGTCCTCCCTGCTCAACAAGGTGGCGGGGGAGGAGCGCGTCGTCGTCAACGAGCTGGCCGGCACCACCCGCGACCCGGTCGACGAGCTGATCGAGCTCGGCGGGGTGACCTGGAAGTTCGTGGACACCGCGGGCATCCGCAAGCGCGTCCACCTCCAGGAGGGCGCGGACTACTACGCCTCCCTGCGCACCGCCGCCGCGGTCGAGAAGGCCGAGGTCGCGGTGATCCTGATCGACGCGAGCGAGACCATCTCCGTCCAGGACCAGCGCATCGTCACCATGGCCGTCGAGGCCGGCCGGGCGATCGTCATCGCGTACAACAAGTGGGACACGCTCGACGAGGAGCGCCGCTACTACCTCGAGCGCGAGATCGAGACCGAGTTCCAGCAGATCGCGTGGGCGCCGCGGGTCAATGTCTCGGCGCAGACCGGCCGGCACATGGAGAAGCTCGTCCCGGCGATCGAGACGGCCCTCGCGGGCTGGGAGACGCGCGTGCCGACCGGGCGGCTGAACGCCTTCCTCGGCGAGCTCGTCGCGGCCCACCCGCACCCGATCCGGGGCGGCAAGCAGCCCCGCATCCTCTTCGGCACGCAGGCGGGCACGAAGCCGCCGCGGTTCGTCCTCTTCGCCTCCGGCTTCATCGAGGCCGGTTACCGGCGCTTCGTGGAGCGCCGTCTGCGCGAGGAGTTCGGCTTCGAGGGGACGCCGATCCACATCTCGGTGCGGGTGCGGGAGAAGCGCGGCAGGAAGAAGTAAGCGCAGCAGAGACTGCGGGAGCCGCAGGCCCCCGCAGTCTCCGTGCGCTAATAGCCGCGCATGCGGCCGTCACGCGGTGCGGGCGGCAGCGCGGGCACGTGCCCGCGCTGCCGCCCGTAGTGCGTGTCCCAGGCGCTCTGGTAGCCCGACGGGACGTGGTAGCCCAGCTGGCCGGCATAGCCCTGCTGCCCGCCGTACTGGCCGTAGCCGAGCTGCGGATGCGGACCGAAGCCCACGAACCTCAGCTCCTCCTCGCCGGAACGGTCGAAGGGGAGGGCCCGGAACGAGCGGCGGTACTCGGAGTAGAGCGCATCGTAGATCGGGGTGACCGAGACGGGATGGCTCTGCGGGGTGGTGTCGCGGGGTGGGCGCATACCGGGGATGTGGTTCGGGTACGGAATCCGCGGGGCAGGCTCGTATGAGTGCACATACGAGCCAACGAGCCCGTGGCCCGGGGGATGCGGGCCCGGCCCGTAATGGGCCGCCGGAGCCTGTCCGGCGGGGTGCACGGGGTGCACGGCTCTCGTCACGTACCCGCGAGCGGCATGGAGGCGGCGACGAGCCGGCCGGCGGCCGCCGCCCGGTCGAGGGCCTCGCGCAGCAGGTCCTCCCGCGGCTGCGAGCCGATCGTGCCGACGGGCGCCGCGAAGACCAGCACCCGCTTGGTCTTGTTCACCGCCGAGCGCCACTCGGGGGCCACCTGCATCGCCTGGTGGGCCTGCCACCACGCGCTGGGCTGGCCGCCCGCGACGCCCGGCATCAGGATCGCGTGCAGCTGCCCCATGGCCAGCAGCACCGACCAGCCCGGGGTGGGCGGCGGCACCTGCTCCACGGTGGCGACGGGCGCGAAGCCCTGCTCGATCAGGAGCGGCAGGAAGACGTCGACCGGCCCGGACGTGCCCGGGCGGGCGATCGGCCCGAGCGGCTCGACGACGAGCGCCGGGTGCAGGTCGCCCTTGATCAGCACGAGGCCGCTGGTGACGCCCAGCTCGGCCTGTACGGGCCCGTCGGGCGCGGCGGTCAGCGTGGGCATGGCGGCGGGCGCCGGCAGCTGGGGCGCACCGGCCTGCTCGCCCTCGCCCTGGATGGAGCGCACGGCGCCCTGCAGCTGTTCCTCGGAGACCGCGACGACCTGGGAGGGGATGCAGGCGGCGTGCGCGAAGGCGAGCACGGCCGTCTCCTCGCCGACGAAGAGCACGGTGCTGGTCCGCTCCCGGTCCGTGTCGCCCGGTGTGCGGCAGGACGTGCAGTCGTAGCTGCCCGGGGCGGTGACGCCGCCCAGCAGTCGTTCGGCCTCTTCGTCGCCGATCTCGGCGCGGACGTCCTCACTGACGTCGAGCATGCGCGGCACGGGTGGCTCCTAGATATCGGTGCGTATCACACGGGGGTTCCCGGTTCGTAAGAGCACAACGGGCGATCCGCGGCGGGGGTCACGCGTAACGAGTTGGCGATCGGGGCCAACCTCCCGGCGCGTACCACGGTCTAATCTTCCGGTAGGCGGGCTGGAAGGAATGTCCGCGGCGACCGGCTGGGGACGAATGCACATCTCATTCCTTATTCACAACGCGTACGGCATCGGCGGGACGATCCGGACCACGTTCAACCTCGCGAGCACCCTCGCCGAGCAGCACGACGTGGAGGTCGTCTCCGTCTTCCGCCACCGGGAGGAGCCGGTCTTCTCGCCCGGCGGGAAGGTGCGCCTGCGCCACCTGGTCGACCTGCGCAAGGGCACGCCGGGCTACGAGGGCGACGACCCGGAGTACGAGCGCCCCGCCACGGTCTTCCCCGCCACCGAGGGCCGTTACAAGCAGTACAGCGCCCTGACCGACCGGCGGATCGCCGAGCACCTGCGCACCCTGGACTGCGACGTGGTCGTGGGCACCCGCCCCGGCCTCAACGTGCACATCGCCCAGCAGGCCCGCCGCGGCCCGGTCCGGGTCGGCCAGGAGCACCTGACGCTGAGCACCCACTCCCAGCCGCTCAAGCTGACGCTGCGCACGCACTACCCGCGGCTGGACGCCGTCACCACCGTGACCGAGGCCGACGCCGCGACCTACCGCAAGCTGATGCGGCTGCCCGGCGTGCGGGTAGAGGCCGTGCCCAACAGCATCCCCGCCCCGGCCGTGGCCCCGGCCGACGGCACCGGCAAGTGGGTGGTCGCCGCCGGCCGGCTCGCCCCCGCCAAGCGCTACGACGTGCTGATCCGCGCCTTCGAGAAGGTCGTGGCCGAGCGCCCCGACTGGAAGCTGCGGATCTACGGGGCGGGCGCCGAGCGCGCCAAGCTGCGCGCCCTGATCGACAAGCGCGGCCTCTACAACCACGTCTTCCTCATGGGCCCCGCCAATCCCCTGGACCCCGAGTGGGTCAAGGGCTCCATCGGTGCCGTCACCTCCAGCCTGGAGTCGTTCGGCATGACGATCGTCGAGGCGATGCGCTGCGGCCTGCCGGTGGTCTCCACCGACTGCCCGCACGGCCCCGGCGAGATCATCGACGACGGCGTGGACGGCCTGCTGGTGCCGGTCGGCAAGACCGACAAGATCGCCGCCGGCCTGCTGAAGCTGATCAACGACGACGAGCTGCGGCAGCGCATGGGCCGCGCGGCGCTCGCGAGCTCCGCCCGCTTCGACCCGGCGGAGGTCGCCGGCCGCTACGAGCAGCTCTTCGGCGACCTGGTGGCCCGCGGCGCCCTGCGCGGCTCGCTGCACCGCACCCGTGGTGCGCTGCTCAGCAGCGCGTTCAGGACCACGGACGCGAGCCGCTCCGCCCTGCGCCGGGTGCGTGCCGCATGACGCCCGAGCACCGCAAACCCTCCGTGCCCGCGAACGCCGCCGGTTCCGGCGGCTCCACCACCCCCGAGGAGAGCACCATCGTGTCTGCCCCGGCACCGCCGCGCGCCGACTGCATCGCGGACTCCGCGGGCGGGCTCACCTTCGACCTCGACGCCCCCGGCTCCGGCCCCGACCTCAGCGAACCGGGCCACTGGACCGCCGCGCTGGTCCTGCGCCGCCGTGGCGACGACGAGGCGGAGGAGGTCCGCCTGCCGCTCGCGCCCGACGGCGAGGGGCGGCTGCGCGCCGTGCTGCCCAGCACCGTCGCGCTGCCCGAAGGCCGCTGGGACGTCTACGTCGCCTTCGCCGACGCCGAGCCCCGCCGCCTCGTGCCGGGCCTCGCCGACCTCAGATCGCTGGTCGACCGCAGACCCGGGCCGAGCACCTCGCCGCTCGCGGTCCGCATCCCGTACGCGACCAAGCACGGCAACCTCTCGCTGCGCAGCTGGCTGCGGGCCCCGCACGCCGAGGCCGGCGACCTGCACCCGGACGCCTCGGGGCTGACCGCCCACGGCCGCCTGCACCGCGTCGCGGACGCGGCCGCCTGGCTCGCGGGCGCCGTCGTGGAGGCCCGCTGCCGCCGCGCGCCCGACCTCGTCGTCACGGCTCCGGTCGCTCAGGAGAAGCCGGCGGACGACGCCTCCGCCGAGGAGGCCGGCCAGGAGTTCTCCTTCACCCTGGACTACGCCCGGCTCGCCGCGGAGTGGCGGGGCGGCCTGGACGTCTGGGACCTGTGGCTGTGCCCGGCGGACGGTTCGGCCCCCGCCCGTGTCGCCCGCCTCCTCGACGACATCGTGGACAAGCAGCAGATCTTCGCCTACCCCGCGCTGCCCGTCGACGCGGAGTACGCGCCCGCCCAGGCCGGCCCGTACTACACGGCCGACAACGACCTGGCGGTCCGGATCGAGGAGCGCCCGCCCGTCGCGGGCTGACGGTCAGGAGCCGGCCGCCCCGGGCGCTCGCGCCGCCTTCGGGGCGGCGGCCCGGGCCACCTCCGGGTGGTGCAGGTCGAACGCGGGCGACTCGGAGCGGATCCGGGGGAGGGCGACGAAGTTGTGCCGGGGCGGCGGGCAGGACGTCGCCCACTCCAGCGAGCGGCCGTAGCCCCAGGGGTCGTCGACGCCGACGGGCTTGCCGTACCTGGCGGTCTTCCAGACGTTGTAGAAGAACGGCAGGTTGGACAGGCCCAGCAGGAACGCGCCGATCGTGGACACCGTGTTGAGCGCCGTGAATCCGTCGGCCGCGAGGTAGTCGGAGTACCGGCGGGGCATGCCCTGCGCGCCCAGCCAGTGCTGGACGAGGAAGGTGAGGTGGAAGCCCGTGAACAGCGTCCAGAAGTGGACCTTCCCCAGCCGCTCCTCCAGCATCTTGCCCGTGAGCTTCGGCCACCAGAAGTAGAAGCCCGCGAACGTCGCGAACACCACCGTCCCGAACACCACGTAGTGGAAGTGCGCGACGACGAAGTAGGTGTCCGTCACGTGGAAGTCCAGCGGCGGCGACGCGAGGATCACCCCGGTCAGGCCGCCGAAGAGGAAGCTCACCAGGAACCCCACGGCCCACAGCATCGGCGCCTCGAACGACAGCGAGCCGTGCAGCATCGTGCCGATCCAGTTGAAGAACTTCACGCCGGTGGGCACCGCGATGAGGAACGACATGAAGGAGAAGAAGGGCAGCAGCACCGCCCCGGTGGCGAACATGTGGTGCGCCCAGACCACCAGCGACAGGGCCGTGATGGCCATGGTGGCGCCGATGAGCGACAGATAGCCGAAGATCGGCTTCCGGGAGAACACCGGGATGATCTCGCTGATGATGCCGAAGAACGGCAGCGCGATGATGTAGACCTCGGGGTGGCCGAAGAACCAGAAGAGGTGCTGCCACAGCAGCGCCCCGCCGCCGGCGGAGTCGAACACCAGGGACGAGAACCGCCGGTCCGCCTCCAGCACCAGCAGCGACGCCGCCAGGACGGGGAAGGCCAGCAGGATCAGGACCGAGGTGAAGAGCACGTTCCAGGTGAAGACGGGCATCCGGAACATCGTCATCCCGGGGGCGCGCATCCCGATGATCGTGGTCAGGAAGTTCACCGCGCCGAGGATCGTGCCGAAGCCGGAGAGCGCCAGCCCCATGATCCACATGTCGGTGCCGATGCCGGGGGAGCGGACGATGCTGTTCAGCGGGGCGTAGCCGGTCCAGCCGAAGGTGGCGCCGCCCTGCGGCATCAGCAGGCTGCTCACCACGATCAGGCCGCCGAAGAGGTAGAGCCAGTACGCGAACATGTTGAGCCGCGGGAAGGCCACGTCCGGCGAGCCGATCTGCAGCGGCATGATCGCGTTGGCGAAGCCGGCGAAGGCCGGGGTCGCGAAGAGCAGCAGCATGATCGTGCCGTGGGCCGTGAAGGCCTCGTTGAACGACTCGTTGGTCATGAACTGCAGCCCCGGCCGGGCCAGCTCGGCGCGCATCAGCATCGCCAGCAGGCCGCCCGCCAGGAAGAAGGCGAACGAGGTGATCAGGTAGAGGTTGCCGATGGTCTTGTGGTCGGTGGTCGTGAGCCAGCCGACGACGAGCCTGCCCGGTCGGCGCTCCCGCACCGGGCCGGTGGTCGCCTGCGCGGTGTCCGTCCCCATCTGCGCTCCCTCGATCGCTCGGTCGTGCACCTCGACGGGCTTGCGGGCTCACGCCATGATGCTCGTCCCGCGCCCGGCGCGCGAGGGTGCCTCAGATTCGGAATTATTTATTCCGGATGCTTCCGGACCGCATCATTCCTATGACCGTGAACACGGACCCGCAATATCCGACGGGTCCCTTGTGTGCTCATTCGGGCCCTCGTTCGCGAGTTTTCCGGGAGCGTGCGGAAAAGGAGTCGTGCATTTCCCGCCCACGCTTTGTGAAGACGCCCGGTACCGCGCCGAAAACCCCGTAGGGGTGAAACATTCCACGGCAAACCACGCCGGGTTCTCTGTGACAGAAGTGTGACCGCCGGGGGACGGCGGTGCCACGGCGGCGTGCTGCCGCCCCCTCCCGCTCCCCGCCCGCCTCCGCTTCCGTCCGGCGGCGGGAGCGGCCTACGGTGACGGGCATGGCACCTCTACCGCACCTCCCCGCCGACCCCGACGACGACCTCACCGCCTACGTGGGCCTCGGCACCGCCGCCGCGACCGAGCGGGCCCGCGCCCGCGGCTGGTCCACCGTGCGCGCCCTCGCGCCGGGCACGATCGTTACCATGGAGTACGTGGCGGGCCGGCTGAACTTCGAGGCCGAGGACGGCGTCGTGAAGCGCTGCTGGAAGGGATGAGCGCCTTGGCGGGGGGGCGACCGTAATACGGCGGCCCCGGCACCTCCGCAGAGGTTCCGGGGCCGCCGTCGTGCGCAGCGAAGGCTACGGTCCGTCAGCCGCCCACCGTCCGGCCGCGGCCCGAGGCCGGGCCCAGCGGGGTGCGCGGCACCCGGTCCGGGTTGGGCGGGCGGCGGCTGCCGGTCGGCGTGACCGGGGTCCGCTCCGAGCGCGCCGTGTGCGGCCGGGCCGGCAGGTACGGCCGGCCCTCGCCGGCGCGGACGCCCGCCGTACGGCTCCCGACGCCCACCGGCTCGCGGGCCGGCTGCTCGTCGTCGGCCGGGGCGCGCGGGGCGGCCACCGGCACCGGAGCCACCGGGACGGGCACCAGCACACCGCGCTCGCGCACCCGGCGCCACAGGGCCAGCAGCCACACCTCGGCCCGGGCCATCGGCGCCTCGAACCAGGGCAGGGCGAGCAGCACCAGCAGGCCCGCGGTCCAGCCGAGGGTCACGTCGCTCATCCAGTGCGTACCGAGGTAGACCGTCGTCATGCCGACGCCCAGCGCGAGGAGCGCGGCGATCACCGAGGCCACCCGGCGGGTGCGCTTGGTGGTGGCCAGATAGGCCAGGACGCCCCAGGTCACCACGGCGTTGGCGGTGTGCCCGGAGGGAAATATGTCGCCGCCCGCGAACATCTCGTTCGAGCCGATCGAGGTGGCGTAGTGCGGACCGAGCCGGCCCATGCCGATCTTCGCCGCGCCCACGGTCGCGTTGAGCAGCAGCAGTGACGTGCCGAGGACCAGCAGCGGGCGCAGCGTCCCCTGCTTGTAGGTGCGCCAGCCCAGCCAGGCGGCCACCGCGACGGCGGTCGGGCCGCGCTGGCCCAGGACCACGAAGTAGTCGAGGAAGGTGTGGATCTCCGGCCACTGCTTGTACGGCCGGAAGAGCATGACCTGCCAGTCGAACCGCACCGGCCAGGACGTGGTGAGCACGCCGACCACGATCGCCAGGTACACCACGGAGGTGGCCACGAAGATCCCGAGGCGGGTCCGGGTCATCCGCGGCCGCACGGGGTCGGTCGGGCGCTCCTCCGCTTGGACGAGCTCGTCGTTGGTACGCACTCAATCGACGTTACATTGAGTGACAGGAAGCTTCGGCCGATCGGGCCTGTTTGTGATGACGATGTGATGTGGAATGCGTCTCAGCCATGACATGCGCCACATTCGATTCCCCGGGACAACCATCGCACCGGAAATTCCGGGACCTCTCCGCACGGCTGCCGGGGCCGTTTTGTTTCGTATTCCGCGCCGTCGTTTATCGGGGATTGGCCCGGGTGTTCCGCGGTGTTTTCCGGGCGCCCGGGAGCCGGTACGGACGATCACCCGGAAAACGATCAGGGGCCGGGGCGGTGCGGACCGGCGGCGGAAGGATCACGGGGGACCCGAGCCGTTCAGCCAGAACGCCCCGTACACCGCCGACACCAGCACCACCGTGCTCACCGTCAGTACCGCCCGCACCGGCCGTGCCCGCGCGGCGGCGACCGCGAGCGGCAGCAGCAGCGGGAACGCCGGCATCATCAGGCGCGGCTTCGAGCCGAAGTACCCCTTCGCCGTCAGGGCCAGCAGCAGCACGGCCCCCGCGTAACCGAGCAGCGGCAGCGGCTGGCGCTGCCGCACGCACGCCGCGTACAGCCACAGCACCAGACCCACGCCCACCAGCAGCCCCAGCCCCGCGGCGAACGCCGGTCCGAAGAGCCGCTGCGCGACGAACGAGCCGAAGGCAAGCCCGCCGTCGAAGCCGTTGCCCCAGCCGCCCTGCACGTCCAGATAGCCCGCCGGGCCGCCCGTCCGCACGCCCACCCACGCGAAGTACGCGAGCCAGCCCAGCGGCGCGAGCACCGCACCCAGCAGCATCCGGGCCTGCTCCCGCGGCTCCGGGCGCGGCGGCTCCCCCGTCCTCCCGCGCCGCAGCGCGACCAGCACCCCGAGCCACACGGCCAGGACCACCGCCGCACCCACCGGGCGCGTCAGCCCGGCCAGCGCCGCGAACGCGCCCGCCCACACCCAGCGGCCCGTCAGCACCGCGTACAGGCTCCACGCCGCCAGCGCCGTGAACAGCGACTCCGAATACGCCATCGACTGCACGACGCCGACCGGCAGCGCCGCCCACAGCGCCACCAGGGCCACCCCCGCCCGGCGCCCGTACAGCCGCTCCCCGATCAGGAAGACCGCCCACGCGGCCAGCAGCGACGACACCGCGCTGACCACCAGGCCCGCGTCCCCCGCGGACAGCGGGAAGACCGCGGACAGGCCCCGCTCCAGCCAGGGCAGCAGCGGGAAGAACGCCAGGTCCGAATGGACCTTCCCGCCCGGCAGGTGGAGCGTGTAGCCGTAGCCCTGCCCGGCGATGCGCGCGTACCAGATGGAGTCCCAGCGCGCCGAGAGCAGCTGGTGCGGGCTCTTGCCCGTGCAGGACCCCCACACCGCGAGGACCGCGATCCCCAGCGCCCGCACCCCCGCGTAGACCAGCAGGGCGGGCAGCGCACGGCGCAGCGCGCCGCACGCCCGGAGGGCGGCCCGGGGCAGGGGAGCCCCGGCGCCCGTACCGGCGGGAGAAACAAGATCAGTCACCGATCAATTGTCCAGCATGAGCGGAGCGCCTCCACGATCGGCCCGGACGGTGACGGAGCACACGGATCCGTGCCCGGGACTCGCGTACGCTGTCGAGTCACTCGCCGACGACGCCACGCGGTCCACAGTCCCCAGGACCCGCGGGCGGCGGCGAGCGCATGACACGGAGGTGTGAATGTCCGGGACGACCACGGCCGGCCCGCCGCGGGCCGGCGGCGTCCCCCGGCAGCGGTACCGGCGCGGACAGCGGCAGCGGCCGCCGTACGGGCCCTCTGCCTGCGCCGGGGTGAGCCGCTGGACCGTCCTCGTCGTCCTCTGCGTCAGCCTGCTCCTCGTCGCCGTCGACGCGACCGTCCTGCACGTCGCCGTCCCGGCCGTCACCGAGGACCTGCGGCCCGGCGCGATCCAGCTGCTCTGGATCGTCGACGTCTACCCGCTCGTGTGCGCCTCGCTGCTCATCCTCTTCGGTACTCTCGGCGACCGCGTCGGCCGCCGCCGGGTGCTGCTGCTCGGCTACGGGCTCTTCGGCACCGCCTCCGCGCTCGCCGCCTTCGCCCCCACCCCGGAAGTGCTCATCGGAGCCCGCGCACTGCTCGGCGCCGGCGGCGCGATGATCATGCCGGCGACGCTGTCCATCCTCCGCCAGGTCTTCCCCGACCGGCGCGAGCGGGCCCTCGCCGTCGGCGTGTGGAGCGCGGTCGCCGCGGTGGGCGCGGCGGTCGGACCGCTGCTCGGCGGCTTCCTCCTCGAACACTTCTGGTGGGGATCGGTCTTCCTCATCAACATCCCGCTGATGGCCGCGGCCCTGCCGGTGGGACGGTGGCTCCTGCCCGAGTCGACCGGGCCCCGCGACGGGCCGTGGGACGTGACCGGCGCGCTGATGGCCGCGTTCGGGCTGTTCGGGCTCGTCCTCGGCGTCAAGCGGGCCGGCACGGGCGAGGCGCTCTCGCTCGGCACGGTCGTCCCCGGCGCGGTCGGGGCGGCCCTGCTCGTCCTCTTCGTCCGTCGGCAGCGGCGGCGGGCCCACCCGCTCGTCGACCTGCGGATGTTCTCCCGGCCCGCCTTCGGCACGTCCGTCGGGTGCATCGTGCTCGCCATGCTCGCGCTCGTCGGCCTGGAGCTGATCGCCGCGCAGTACCTCCAGCTCGTCCTCGGGCTCACCCCGCTGGAGACCGGGCTGCGGCTGCTGCCGCTCACGCTCGCCGCGATGGCCGCGGGACTCGTCGGCTCCCGCATGCTCCAGTGGCTCGGCCCCCGCGCGATGGTCGCCCTCGGCTTCGTGCTGACCGCCGCGGCCGTCGCCTCGCTGACCGCGATGGGCCTCCACGACCGGCCCGGAGTGCTCTTCGGCTGCTTCGTCCTGCTCGGCTTCGGCCTGGAGACCACGCTCTTCGGCGCGTACGAGTCGATGCTCAGCGAGGCGCCCGCGGAGTCCGCGGGCGGCGCCGCGGCGATCGGCGAGACCTCGTACCAGCTCGGTGCGGGCATCGGCATCGCCCTGCTGGGCAGCGTCATGAACGCCGCCTACGCGCCGGGCGTCGCCTCCGTCCCCGGCGTCCCGAGCGCGGCCGGCGCCTCCGCGAGCCACTCCCTCGGCGAGGCCTACGACGTCGCCTCCCGGCTGGGGGGACCGGCGGGGGCGGCGCTGCGGGTCGCCGCGCGCGACGCGTTCGTGCACGGGTTGCACGTGACGTTGGCGCTGAGCGCGTGCTTGCTGCTGGTGGGGGCGGTTGCCGCGCTGCGGTTGCCACGGGCGATGGAGTGCGGGGCGGCCACGCCTCCGGCGCCGGCCGAGGTGGGTTCGGCACCGCCGGTCAGCTAGCGGGTGGCTGCCCGCCGTCGCGGCGGAGGGAGATGCCCGGGTCCCGCCCCTTCCCGAAACCCCTGCGGGGGACTGGGGGCTTGCCCTCAGGGCCCTTCCCCCGCCGCAGTGGCGAGCCACCACCGCGGGGCTGTCCGGCGGTGCCGGAACCACCGCTACCCCCAGGGGCTGGACGCCCGGGTTACCCGGCCGTAGCGTGCTGGCGAAGCGATCACTCATTCGCCCGCACCCGCCGGAGGCACCCGTGTTCGACCCGCATGACCCCCTCGGCATCGACGACCTCCTCACCGACGAGGACCGCGCCGTCCGGGACACCGTCAGGCAGTGGGCCGCCGACCGCGTCCTCCCGCACATCGCGCAGTGGTACGAGTCCGGCGAACTCCCCGTCGTCCGGGAGCTCGCCCGCGAGCTCGGCGCGATCGGCGCCCTCGGCATGCAGCTGAGCGGTTACGGCTGCGCGGGCGCGAGCGCCGTGCAGTACGGCCTGGCCTGCCTGGAGCTGGAGGCCGCCGACTCCGGCATCCGCTCCCTGGTCTCCGTGCAGGGCTCCCTCGCGATGTACGCGATCCACCGCTTCGGCTCGGAGGAGCAGAAGCAGCGGTGGCTGCCGGCGATGGCGGCGGGCGAGACCATCGGCTGCTTCGGCCTGACCGAGCCCGACCACGGTTCGGACCCCGCGGGCATGCGCACGCACGCCAAGCGCGACGCCGGCGGCGACTGGGTGCTGACCGGCCGCAAGATGTGGATCACCAACGGGTCGGTGGCCGGCGTCGCCGTGGTCTGGGCGCAGACCGACGGCGGCATCCGGGGCTTCGTCGTGCCCACCGACCGCCCCGGCCTGTCCGCGCCCGAGATCCGGCACAAGTGGTCGCTGCGCGCCTCGGTCACCAGCGAGCTGGTCCTGGACGAGGTGCGGCTGCCCGCGGACGCCGTGCTGCCGGAGGTCACCGGCCTGCGCGGCCCGCTGAGCTGCCTGAGCCACGCGCGCTACGGCATCGTCTGGGGCTCGATGGGCGCGGCGCGCACGAGCTTCGAGACCGCGCTCGACTACGCGCGCACGCGCGAGCAGTTCGGGAAGCCGATCGGCGCCTTCCAGCTCACCCAGGCCAAGCTGGCGGACATGGCGGTCGAGCTGCACAAGGGGATCCTGCTGGCCCACCACCTGGGGCGGCGGATGGACGCGGGGACGCTGCGGCCGGAACAGGTGAGCTTCGGAAAGCTGAACAACGTGCGGGAGGCGATCGAGATCTGCAGGACGGCGCGGACGGTCCTCGGTGCGAACGGGATCTCGCTGGAGTACCCGGTGATGCGGCACGCCACGAACCTGGAGTCCGTGCTGACGTACGAGGGGACGGTGGAGATGCACCAGCTGGTGCTGGGCAAGGCGCTCACCGGTCTCGACGCGTTCCGGTAAGCCCTCGCCCGGGTGCGCGGCCGGCGCCGCGCACCTCAGCTCTGGTTGTAGAAGCCGCCGTTCGCCCGCCCCACCGGCTCGCCGCTGACCACCTTGTAGTCGGCGGGGGTCAGCAGGAAGACGCGGTTGGCCACGCGCTCGATGGAGCCGCGCAGCCCGAACGTCAGCCCGGCCGCGAAGTCCACGACGCGCTTGGCGTCGTTGGGCTCCATGCCCGTGAGGTTGACGATCACGGGCACCCCCTCGCGAAAGAGCTCGCCGATGCCCCGGGCGTCGCGGAAGCCGTCCGGGGTGACGGTGGCGATGCGCGTTCCCTGCTCCTGCGCGGCCTCGTCCGCCACGCGCACCTTGGGGTTGGTGACCCAGGAGTCGCCGGGCTCGGGTCCCTCGGCGTAGTCGTCGTCGTAGTAGCGCTCGTCATCGCTGTCGTCGACGAGGCCGAGCCAGGCACTCGCCTTGCGCACCGATCCCATGAACGCCTCCTCTCACACGCGGTGTGTTCCGTCCGCATCCCTATCGTCGTCCATGATGCGGATGGTGTGCCAAGCGGATGGCCGCCGGACGAGCATTTCGTGACGCATCTGGTGCAAACCGGTTGGCGGTGCGTCAGAAACCCCGTAGGCCCCTTCTTGCGCCCTGGACCTGGGCATATGCGGTTACGGCGGGCGATTCGGGGGCGAGGTGAGGGCCCCGGTCGGGTCGGGTGGTCAGGTGTTTAGGATGCCCGGGTCCATTCACACCACACACGGGGGCTGGGTTTTGTTCGGGATCATAAGGCCATGCCGGCACCGGTTGTCAGAGGCCATGCGCACGGAATGGATGGCGCATCTGTGCGGACTGTGCCTCGCGCTGCGCGGCGACCACGGACAGTTCGCACGCGCGGCCACCAACTACGACGGTCTGGTCATCTCGGTCCTGGTGGAGGCCCAGTCACCGGCGGACGAGGGCGCCAACTCCTGGCGGCGCACGGCGGGCCCGTGCCCGCTGCGCGGCATGCGCACCGCTTCCGTGGCCAAGGGCGAGGGCGCGCGGCTCGCCGCTTCGGTCTCGCTGGTGCTGGCGTCGGCGAAGATGCGCGACCATGTCGCCGACGGCGACGGCGTGTTGGCGCGCCGCCCGGTCGCCGCGGCGGCGCGCCGTGTGGCCGCCAAGTGGGACCGCGCCGGTGCCCGTACGGGAGCCGACCTCGGGTTCGACACCGCGGTGCTGGTCGACGCGGTCGAACGGCAGGCCGGCATCGAGGCGCTGGCCGGTACGGGGACGTCGCTGCTGACGGTGACCGAACCCACCGAGACGGCCACCGCCGCGGCCTTCGGCTACACCGCCGTCCTCGCCGGACGGCCCGGCAACAAGGCGCCCTTGGAGGAGGCGGGCCGGCTCTTCGGGCGGCTGGCCCACCTGCTGGACGCCGTCGAGGACCTGGCGGAGGACGCGGAGACCGGCGCGTGGAACCCGATCGCCGCGACGGGCACCGGACTCGCCGAGGTGCGCAGGCTGTGCGACGACGCGGTGCACGGCGTCCGCCTGGCGCTGCGCGAGGTCGACTTCGCGAGCAGGAGCCAGAGCAGGCTGGCGCACGTGCTCCTCGCGCACGAGCTGGAGCGCGCCGTCGACCGGGCGTTCGGTACGGCGGGCTGCGGGCATGCCGGGCACGCGGGAGCGGACGGGCATGCCGGAGGGGCCGGTCACGCCACTGCCGCCGGGTCCCAGGACGGTTCGCCCCATGGTGCGTTCGGGCCTCCGCCCGTCATGCCGCCGGGGCACGTGCCGCCCGGCGCGCCGCCCGAGCCGCCGCGGCGCGGCCGGCAGCGCGGGCTCATTGCCGGCTGTGCCGTGTGGGCCACGCTTTTCTGCACGTGCCAGGTCTGCTGCCGGGACCCGTACTTCGACCCGTGGGACGGAACGCGGCGGGAAGGCTGGTGCCACAAGTGCGATTGTGGCGACTGCGATTGCAGCGGCTGCGGCGATTGCTGCAACTGCTGTGACTGTTGCGAGAACTGTGATTGCTGCGACTGTGGCGGTTGTGACTGCGGCTGTTGAGCACGTACGAGGCTGCTGAGCACGCACAAGCACACGTACGAGGTACGAGGGGAGGGGCGGCGCATGCGTGCCGCTGATGTGAAGGCGTAACCGTGTGATGAAGGCGTAACCGTGTGAAGGCGTGACTGATGTGATGGGCTCCGCGGTCCGCGCGGTCAGCCCTGACGACAGGAGTCGCCCGGAAGGGGTGCAGGGGAGCCGGGACACGACGCGGACCACACCCGGCCGAAGTCGATGTGGTTCCGGGTGACGAGCTGTTGCCCTGAGTGCATGGGCCAAGTGGAACAGCCATCCGTTTCCTCGTCAACTGTCCTGAGACAGCCTGTCCAGCATGCGGACCTGTCGGCGGACAGGCTTGACAGTTGGCCAAGGCACCGGAATAGCCTCGTAGTTCGGTCGTGCTGAGGGGCGCGGCCGGATGCGCCGCGCCCGACGCGGCCGCCGCGTCCGTCGTGAAGGCGCCGTCCCGTACGCACGGAGCCCTCGCATGCCCTCTTCCGCCGTCACCGGCGCCTCCGGCTCACGCGAACGCGTCGCCGCCGGCGCGCCCTTCGCCCGCCCTGCCGGGCCCGCCTTCCGCGCTCGGTCTCCCCTGCCCGTGGGGCACCGCCGGCCACCACCGTGGGGGTGTCTCATCGCCGCGGCGGCCGGAGGAACGCCGGCTCGGCAAGGCCGCCGGGCCCGGCACGACTCCTCCGCCGCGGCTGCGAGCAGCCGGGACGGTGTCGTCCGGCGGTGCCCGGCCGGGGCGAGGCCGCCGAGCGCCGCCGGGATCCCGCCGTGCCTCCGTCCGTCGCCGCGCCCATGCTCCCATCGGCCCCGGCACCCGGAGCCGGCCGCGCCGGTTCGCTCAACCGACCGGGCGGCCGGCCCGTTCGTGCTCCCCACACCCCCAGGGAATCCCATGTCCGCACCCATCCGGCCCCTGCACCTGGCCGTGAGCATCGACCGCCCCGGCGTCCGCGACGCCGAGCCCTACGTCCGCGCCGCGCGCCTCGCCGAACGCGGCAGGCTGGACTTCGTCACCCTCGGCGACACCCTCGGGCCGCCCCGGCGCGGCGCGAGCCGCCTCGACGCCCTCGCCGTCCTCGCCCGCGTCGCCCCCGCCACCGACCGGATAGGCCTCGTGCCCACCGTCACCACCACCCACACCGAGCCGTTCCGCGTCGCCGACGCCGTCTCCACCCTCGACTGGGTGAGCAACGGCCGTGCCGGCTGGACCGCCGAGGTGTCCGCCACCGAGGCCGAGGCCCGCCACTTCGGGCGGCGCGCCCCGGCCCCCGCCGACGCGCTGTGGCACGAGGCCGCCGCGGTCGCCGAAGCCGCCGCCCGGCTCTGGGACAGCTGGGAGGACGGCGCCGAGATCCGCGACGCCGCCACCGGCCGCTTCATCGACCGCGACAAGCTGCACCACGTCGACGCCGAAGGCCCCGGCTGGTCCGTCCGCGGACCCTCCGCCGTGCCCCGCCCCCCGCAGGGCCGCCCGGTGACCGCCGTCGACGCCACCCGCCTGCCGGCGCGCGCGGCCGCCGCACGCCACGCCGACGTCGTCTACCTCCGCACCGGCCCCACGCCCGCGCCCGGCGCGGTCCGCGCCGCCCGCGACGACCTGCACGCCAGGCTGCGCTCCCTCGGCCGCGACCCCGGCCGCGTCGTCGTCCTCGCCTCCCTGCCCGTCGAGCTGTACGCGGCCGCCGACGCCGTCGCGCTCGCCGACCTGGCCGGCTCCTGGTGGGCGGACGGCGTCGTCGACGGCTTCCACTTCCGGCCCCGTGACCCCGACCGGGATCTCGCGCTGCTGGTCGACGGCACCGTGCCCGTACTCCAGCACCGGGGCCTGCTCCGCTCCTTCTACCCCGGCGGCACGCTCCGCGAGCACCTGTGCCTGCCGCGTCCCGCCAACCGCTACGCCACCGCGAGGAGTACCGCATGACCGCCCCCGGGGCGCGGCAGCGCAAGCAGATGCACCTGGCCGTGCACGTCCCCGCCGCCGGCAGCACGACCGTGTGGGCACACCCGCGTTCCGGCAGCCGGACCGGCTTCCCGTCCTTCCAGCACCTCGCCGCCACCGCCGAACGCGGCCTCTTCGACTTCCTGCTCCTCGCGGAAGGGCTGCGGCTGCCCGAGCACAAGGGCCGGATCCACGACCTGGACGCCGTCGGCCGCCCGGAACCGATCACCGTGCTCAGCGCCCTGGCCGCCGTCACCGAACGGATCGGCCTGGCCGCCACCGCCGACACCTCGTTCCACGAGCCCTACGAACTGGCCCGCCGCCTCGCCTCCCTGGACCACCTCAGCGGCGGGCGCGCCGGCTGGCACGTGACCGCCTCCTCCGACGCCCTCACCGGCGAGAACTTCCGGCGCGGCGGCCGCCCCGACCGCTCCCGGTGCTTCGCGCGCGCCGCCGAGTTCGTCGCCACCGCGCGCGAACTGTGGGACTCGTGGACGCCCGGGGGCGTGCCGCGGCCCTTCGCCCACCACGGGCCCCACTTCTCCGTCTCCGGCACGTTCGACGTGGCCCGCAGCCCGCAGGGGCACCCGGTCGTCATCCAGGCCGGGGACGCGGACGGGGAAGCGGAACGGGAGTCCGCGGCCTCCTCCGCCGACGTGTTCTTCGCCGGGCGGCCCGGGACGACCGGGACGCCGGAGGCCGGGCAGGCCCTCTCCGCCGACGTCAAACGGCGGCTCGCCGCGTACGGGCGGCGGCCCGGAGAGCTGAAGGTCATGCCGGGCGTGACGTTCGCGCTCGGGGACACCGACGCCGAGGCCCAGGAGAACGCCGCCGAGATCCGCAAACAGCAGGTGTCGCCGCAGCGCGCGCTGTTCGCCCTGGAACGGGTGTGGGGCCGGGACCTGTCCGGCTACGACCCCGACGGGCCGCTGCCCGGCATCGACCCCGACCCTGCCGGGGAAGCCGCCCCGGACCCCGCCGGAGAAGCCGCCCCCGGGTGGTCCCCGATCGCCGACCGCCTCGCCGTCGCCGCGCGGTGGCGGGCCGTGGCCGAGGCGAAGGGGCTGTCCATACGGCAGACCGTGATCGAGACGACCGGGCGGCAGTCCTTCATCGGCACCCCCGCGTCCGTCGCCGCACAGATGGACGAGTTCGTCACCGCCGGAGCCGCCGACGGCTTCGTCCTCCTCCCGCACCTCATCCCCGGCGGGCTGGACGAGTTCGTCGACCGCGTCGTGCCGCTGCTGCAGGAGCGTGGCGCGTTCCGGACGGAATACGCGGGCGCGACGCTCCGCGAGCACCTCGGGTTGCCGCTGCCCGTATGGAAAGGTTGACGGTCATGAGCACGGACACGGCGCGCGACGCACGACAGCAGTGGAACGCGTGGCGCGAAGAGCGCACGGAGACGGTCTCGGCACCGTACGGACCCCTCGCCCTGACGGGGACGCACTGGCTCGCCGACGCCCCCGAGGGGCGCATTCCCGCCATTCCCGGGCAGTGGGCGGAAGAAGAGGACGCGGTACGGCTGTCCGCCGCGGCCGTCGACGGACTCACCCTGGACGGACGGCCGCTGGACGGCGTGGTCCGGCTCCGCCCCGACAAGGGCCCCGCGGCGGCGGCCCGCGTCTCGTACGGGGGGCGCAAACTCGTGGTGATACGGCGTGAGGGGCTCTGGGCGGTGCGCGTCTTCGACCCCGGCTCGGCCGGGCGGCGCGAGTTCGCCGGCATCGACGTCTTCGACCACGACGAGAAGTGGGAGCTGGACGGCGTCTTCCGCCCGTACGGCAGCAGCCGGCGCGTGAGCGTGGCGAACGCGGACGGGCGGGAACGGGGGCTCGGCCTGGACGGCGAACTCGCGTTCACGGTCGCCGGAGCCGAACACACGCTGCAGGCCGCGCTGGAGGTGGACGGGACGCTGTGGGCGGTGTTCGCCGACGCGACGAGCGGCACGTCGAGCTACCGCTTCCGCTTCCTGCGGGCGCCGGCGCCGGGCGTCGACGGGCGGGTGACGCTCGACTTCAACCGGGCGCTCCTGCCGCCGTGCGCTTTCGCGGACCACTTCATCTGCCCGTTCCCGCCGCCGGGCAACACGCTCACGGTCCCCGTACCGGCGGGGGAACGAGACGTCGTGCGGGGGTAGTTCGCGGGGGCCTTTCCGCTTGCGGCGGGCGGGCACCGCCGGTCCACGCCGTGGTGGTTGATCGCCGTCGCGGCGGGGCTGGTGTTCGGGCTGTCACCTGGCAAGTTGCGGGGCCCGCCGGGCTACCGCGTGCGAACGGGTTCGCCGTCTGGCAAGAGGGATCCGCCGCGGCGGCGAGTAAGCCGTACGTCGGAGACCGGCGGTGCCGGACATTGGGCTGCCCCGCTCGGACGGGCTTGCTGTCCGGCAAGGAGGATCCGCCGCGGCGGTGAGCAACCCCCGCGGCGGAGACCGGCGGTGCCGCGCGTCGGGGCACCCGCGTAAGTGCCCACCGCACCCCGCGAGGAGCCCGCACCCCCGCGAGGGGCCCGCACCCCGCGTCGTGTCCATCGCCCCCGCGAGGGGCCCCGGCCGAAAGCGGCTCTTGCGAGCGGCGTCACGTGGCCCGAATACTCCCGAGAAGCGCTTGTCAGGGGCACGGCGAAAACGGAATCCCGCGTGCCCGTACCGGCTGCGCCTCACCTACCGACCCCACTCGGGAGGAACCACGTGAGGATCACCACGGCGACCCGCGTCGCCCTCGCCTCCACCCTCGCCGCCGCGGCGGCGTTCATCGGCACCGCCGCCCACGCCGAACCCACCGCCGGAGCCACCGGCTCCGCGGCCAGACTCGCCGCCGCCGGCGCCGCCGTGCAGTCCGCGGACGTCGCAGGCACCGCCTGGGTCGTCGACCAGGACAGCGGCACCCTCGTGGTCACCGCGGACTCCACCGTCCCCGACGCCGCCCTCGCCGGAATCAGGCAGCAGGCCGGCCCCGCCGCCGACGCGATACGGGTCGAGCGGACCGCCGGCGTCCTCCGCCCCTACCTCGGCGGCGGCGACGCGATCTACGCCCCGAGCTGGCGCTGCTCGCTCGGCTTCAACGTGCGCAAGGGCAACACCGCCTACTTCCTCACCGCGGGCCACTGCACCGAGGGCAAGCCGCCGTACTACACCAACTCCGGGCACACCACCAGCATCGGCCCCACCACCGGAACCAGCTTCCCGGGCAACGACTACGGCATCGTGCAGTACACCAACGGCTCCCTCCCGCACCCCAGCGAGGTCAACCTCTACAACGGCCGCACTCAGCGGATCACCGCCGCGGGCAACGCGAGCGTCGGTCAGTCCGTCCAGCGCAGCGGCTCCACGACCGGCGTGCACGGCGGCAAGGTCACCGGCCTCAACGCCACCGTCAACTACGGCAACGGCCAGGTCGTCCGCGGCCTGATCAAGACCGACGTGTGCGCCGAGCCCGGCGACAGCGGCGGCGCCCTGTTCGCCGGGTCCACCGCGCTCGGCCTCACCTCCGGCGGCAGCGGGAACTGCAGCTCCGGCGGGACGACGTTCTTCCAGCCCGTCGGACCGGCGCTGAAGGCCTACGGCGTGACCATCGGCTGACGGCGCCGGGCCGCACCCTGCGGGCGGCGCGCACGAGCCCCCGGTCCGTACGCAGGGCCGGGGGCTCGACCCTGTGCCCGATACGGGCATACCGTGGACATAACACCTGAGATGTACGGCAGGGGGCCTCCCATGGTCGAGGATCTGGTGGTGGCAGCCGTGGGCGTGGCGTCCGCCGGGGCGGTCTACGTCATGGCGGCGGCCCGCGTGGTCAAGCAGTACGAGCGCGGCGTGGTGCTGCGGCTCGGGCGGCTCATGCCCGAGGTCCGCCCGCCGGGGTTCACCTTGATCGTTCCGGGCGTCGACCGGCTGCGCAAGGTGAACATGCAGATCGTCACGATGCCCGTCCCCGCGCAGGAGGGCATCACGCGCGACAACGTCACCGTGCGGGTCGACGCGGTCGTCTACTTCAAGGTCGTCAACCCCGCCGAAGCGGTGATCGCCGTGGAGGACTACCGCTTCGCGGTGTCGCAGATGGCCCAGACGTCCCTGCGCTCGATCATCGGCAAGAGCGACCTCGACGACCTGCTCTCCAACCGGGAGAAGCTGAACCAGGGCCTGGAGCTCATGCTGGACAGCCCCGCCATCGGCTGGGGCGTGCAGATCGACCGGGTGGAGATCAAGGACGTCTCGCTGCCGGAGACGATGAAGCGGTCCATGTCCCGGCAGGCGGAGGCGGAGCGCGAGCGGCGGGCCCGGGTGATCAACGCGGACGCGGAGCTGCTGGCGTCGAAGAAGCTCGCCGAGGCGGCGGCCACGATGGCCGACCAGCCGTCGGCGCTGCAGCTGCGGCTGCTGCAGACGGTGGTGGCGGTGGCGGCGGAGAAGAACTCCACGCTGGTCCTGCCGTTCCCGGTGGAGCTCCTGCGCTTCCTGGAGCGCTCGGCGCAGCAGGGGCTGGTGCCGCCGGATCCGCCGCGCGCCGCGGAGAAGCCGCCGCCGGCGCCGCCGCCTCCTCCTCCGGAGGAGCTCCCTCCGGCCGCGGAGACGTGACCGGGCGCCGGAAGAGGCAGGACTCCCCGGCCGGGCCTTTGAATCCGCCGCCGCGGTGCGCAACTCCAACGGCGTAGTCCGGCGGTGCCGGTCTGCCTGGCACCGCCGGCCTGCGCCGCGGGGCGTCCCGCCGTCGCGGCGGGGAGAGGGCCGGGCTCCCCGGCCGGGTGAGCGGCTCGGCCGGGCCTTTGAGTCCGTGGCCGTGGCGCGCAACCCAACCGCGTGGGGCCGGGCGGGCGCCCGCGCGTCCGCCGTTGCGCGGGGAGAGGAAGCCGGGTTCCCCGGCCAGGCCCTTCAATCCGCCGCTGCGGTGCGCAACCCCGACGGCGTAGTCCGGCGGTGCCGGGTCTGCCGGTGCCGCCGGACTACGCCGTCGGGCGTCTCGCCGTTGCGGCGGGAACAAGGGCCGGCGCACCCCGCCCGCACAGTCGTCGGCGCGGGCGCGCGTCTCGCGCGTGACCCCAACGGGTTAACCCCGCACCGGTAAACGCCACCCCATCCGCGCCCGCCGCATGGCGGGGGCGCGCGCAGCGACACGCGCGCCAAGGCAATTCCGCCTTGTGCGCGCCCTCCCCGGGTCCGGGATACTCGACAAGCCAACTTGGCATGGACGCGCCCTCTGTAAAGCCGTCGGCGAGCCCGTGTCGCATGTCCTCCGGGCCCGGCGCATCGCCTTCCGTGGCCCAACCCCCCACCGGAGGTGCCGAGTTGAAGCGTAGATGGATTCCCGCGCGCGTCGCCCTCGCCGCCGCGTCCGCCGTCGCCCTCGCGGCGGTGACCCTCAGTCCACAGCAGGCCGACGCCTCGCCCGGCTCGCCCGCCGCTCCCGCCCGCGCACCGTCCGCCGCCTCGGACGCCTCCCTCGCCGGGACGCTCGTCGCCGCGCTGGGGGGCGCCGCAGCCGGTTCGTACTACGACTCCACCCTCGGCAGGCTCGTCGTCGACGTGACCGACGGCCGGGCCGCCGACCTGGTCCGCGCGGCGGGCGCCGCGCCCCGCGTCGTGGAGCACTCGAAGGCCGAGCTCGACTCCGCGCACGCGACGCTGGACTCCCGCATCACCACTCCCGGCACCGCCTGGGCGGCCGATCCGCGGCTCAACAAGGTGGTGCTGACCGCCGACCCCACGGTCACGGCGGCGGACCTCGCCCGGATCAAGGACACCGCCCGGTCGCTCGGCAGCGCGGTGGTGGTCAAGCGGTCCGCCACGAAGCTCACCCGGTTCATCGCCGGCGGCGACGGCATCTGGGGCTCGCAGTACCGCTGCTCGCTCGGTTTCAACGTGAAGCGGGCCGGCAAGCCCGACGCCTTCGTGACGGCCGGGCACTGCGGCAAGGTCGAGGCCGACTGGCGCGCGACGAACGGCGGCACCGTGATCGCGCGCACCGAGGCCGCGACGTTCCCGGGTCGTGACTACGCCCTCGCCTCGTACACCGCCACGATCGACCACCCGAGCGCCGTGGACCCGGGCCTGAAGCCCATCACCGGCGCCGGTGCCGCGACCGTCGGCCAGGCCATCAGCCGCAGCGGCTCCTCGTCGGGGCTGAGGACCGGCACGGTCACCGCGCTCAACGCCACGGTCAATTACAAGGAGGGCCAGGTCACCGGGCTCATCGAGACCAGCGCCTGCGCGGAGTCCGGCGACAGCGGCGGCCCCCTCTTCGCCGGGACCCTGGCGCTGGGCGTGCTGTCCGGCGGCAGCGGGAGCTGCGCGATGCCGCTCCCGGCGCCGAGGACGTACTTCCAGCCGGTCCAGGAGATCCTCGACGCGTACGGCGCGACCATTCCCTGAGGCCACGGACCGAAGGCGCGAACCGAAGGCCACGGACCGAAGGCCGCGGACCGAGCGCAGGACTCGGCCCCCGGACACACCTCCACGGTGTCCGGGGGCCGTTCCATGCTCGGCCGGTCTGCGCGTTCAGCCGTGTTCAGTTGTGTTCAGCCGCGCTCAGCCGGCCCGCGGGGGGTTCAGAACTCGAAGAGCGTGCCCTTGCCCGCCTTCGCCTCGCACGGGTTCCCGAAGGTGCGCTCGAAGCGGACCCGCTGGCCCTCCCACACGCCGTCGGCGGTGACGACGATCGGGTTCCACTCCTTGGTGCAGGCCGTGCCGGACTTGATGGTGGTGAGCTTCTCGAAGTCACCGCCGGCCGCCCGCAGCGCGGCGCAGGCACCCTTCGCGTCCGGGTGGGTTCCGGTCGCCTTGGGGAAGCAGGTCAGCGTCACCGCGCGGTCGACCGATGCCTCGGTGGAGTTCGCGCCGTGACCGGTGGTCAGGACCAGGGCGGAGGAGGCGTACAGGCTCTGCGCCTGTATCGCGGAGGCGGGTGCAGGTGCAGGTGCAGGTGCGGCGCTCGCGGTCGTCGTTCCGGCGGCCAGGAGGCCGCCGCCCAGTGCGAGCGCGGCGCCCATCGCGATGCCCCCAGTGATGTACCGCATTCCGAACACTCCCTTGCTCGTGGCTGCAGATAACGGACGGCAGTCTTACCCAAGTTGAGCGCGAACGCACATGGATCGAACACTTTCAGTCGCTGGTTGAAAACCCTCAGTAGTGGCCGGATCTCGTGTGATGCACGTCTCGTATGAGCCCCGGAGGGGAGGGCCGGGCTTCGCCTCGCGTCCGGTTCAGGGCAATTGAGGGGATTTAATGTTACAGGGATGTTGACCAGCGAAGATTCCTTGTAATCAATGATGAATTATCCAACTCGCCTTCAAAAAGATGGATTGCGGACGCTCATTTCGTTGGATCTAATGATCCGCACGCCGGATCGGGCGATCCCCGCACACCGGCCGAAAAGAGGCCCGCCATGTGACCGAGCGGCGGCCGGAGCGATATAGGAGCGCGGCAGCAAATGGCCGAAGAGCACTCAGGGAGACCCCCGCGGGGCACCCTCGAAGCGCCCTCCCGAGGGCCCTTCGCCACCACCTCCCACGGCCCCTTCGCCACCGCCTGCCGCGCGTTCCGCCGCGACCGCACGGGCATGGCCGCGCTCGCCGTCGTCGTCTTCTGCGCGCTGCTCGCGGCGGCCGCGCCGCTGGTCACGGCCCTGTACGGGAAGAACGCCACCGAGCACTACGGTCAGCACGACGCCGGGCTGCTCAGCGCCGAGGGCCTTCCGGTCCTGCCCAACGGCGGCATCTCCGCCGACCACTGGTTCGGCATCGAACCCGGCCTCGGCCGCGACGTGCTCGCCCAGTTGCTGTACGGCATGCGCACCTCGCTGCTGGTGGCCCTCGCCTCCGTCGCCGTGATCGCCGTGGCGGGCGTCGTCCTCGGCGTGACCGTCGGCTACCTCAGCGGCCTCGCCGACCGGGCCTTCACTTTCGTATGCAATGTGCTGCTCGGTTTTCCGACACTTCTGCTTCTCCTCGCGCTCAGCCCGGTGATCCGGACCCGCTTCGTCGGCCCCGGTGAGAACGAGCCCGCCTGGATGCAGTTCACCTCGCTCATCCTGGTGTTCTCGGCCTTCGGCTGGGTGCCGCTCGCGATGGTCCTGCGCACGTCCGTACGGGCCCTGCGCGAGCGGGAGTTCGTCGAGGCGGCACGGGCCGTCGGAGCGAGCCGCCGGCACATCGTGCTGCGCGAGCTGCTGCCCAACGTGTGGGCGCCCGTGCTCGTGCACGTCACCCTCGCCGTCCCCGGCATCGTCACCGCCGAGGCCGCGCTGTCCTTCCTCGGCGTCGGCATCAACGAGCCGATCCCCGACTGGGGCCGCATGATCTCCCGCGGCTCCGAGGTCTTCTACGACGACCCGACCTACATGGTCTTCCCGGGCGTGGCGATCCTCGTCTTCGTCCTCGCGTTCAACGTTCTCGGCGATGCGGTGCGGGACGCGCTCGATCCGCGGATCGTGCGCTAGCGCTCCGCGCGCGCCGAGTTCGACTGCGGGCCCGTCCGTGGCTGGTCGCGCAGTTCCCCGCGCCCCTCATCGAGGGGCGCACCGCACCCCCTTCCCCTTCTCGACCCGGAGTTCACCATGGTCCGAATCAGTCCGCGCATCGCAGTCGTCCCGGCGCTCGTCACTGCCGCCGCCATGCTGATGTGCTCCTGCTCGGCCGGTGCGGGCAAGGACGCGGAGGGGGCCAAGGGCGGCGGCGCCACGGCCGCCAAGAGCGGTCAGCGGCTCACCGCCACCCTCGGCACCGCCACGGACAGCCAGGGCCCGGCCCCGGCCGTCGAGGGCGCCCGCACCGGCGGCACGATCCGCATCGCCAACGCCAATGACTACGGTCACCTCGACCCGCAGAAGATCTACGCGGGCGAGTCGTACAGCACGTCCCTGCTATGGGGCCGCCAGCTGACCCAGTATCAGGTCGTCGACGGCAAGCCCAAGCTCGTCGGCGACCTCGCCACCGACACCGGGCAGTCCTCCGACGGCGGCCGCACCTGGACGTACAAGCTCAAGGACGGCATCGCCTGGGAGGACGGCGAGCCCATCACCTCCGAGCACGTCAAGTACGGCATCGAGCGCACCTTCGCCCCCGGCTTCGAACTCGGCCCCACCTACTGGCCCGAGTGGCTCACCGGCTCCGAGGACCGCACCGCCGCCGTCGAGAAGTACGCCGGCCCCGAACACGGCGACCTCGGTGCCATCGAGACGCCCGACGCCAAGACGATCGTCTTCCGCTTCCCGCAGCCGCAGTCCGACGTGCCCTACATGGCCGCCCAGTCCTCCTCGTCCCCCGTCCGCAAGGACAAGGACACCGGCACCGGCTACGACACCCGGCCCTTCGCCACCGGCCCCTACCGGATCGCCGAGCACAAGCAGAACCAGAGCCTGACCCTGGAGCGCAACCCGCACTGGAAGCCGGAGACCGACCCCATCCGCCACCAGTACGCCGACCGCTTCGAGTTCACCTTCGGCAAGAAGATCCTCAACACTGCGCAGGAGGTCCTCAACGGGCGCGGCGCGGGAGCGGACACCCTCTCCACCAAGAGCGAGGTGCCGCCGGAGCTCTACGCCGAGGCCCGGCGCGACGCGAAGAAGAACGACCTCCTCGTCACGGGCAGCCAGGGCGCGTACACCAGCGACCTCTACATCAAGAACAGCCGCGTCACCGACCCCGAGGTCCGCAAGGCTATCCACTACCTCTTCCCGCGCGAGCAGGCCCGCCAGGTCCTCGGCGGCCCGCGCCTCGGCGACTTCGCCACCACGCTCTCCTCGCCGGCCGTCGTCGGCTGGAAGAAGTACGACCTCTACCCCGTCGCGCCCGCCGGGGACGTCGAGAAGGCCAAGGAACACCTGGCGAAGGCCAGGACCAAGGTCGACACGCTCACGTACGCGTACGAGAGCGACGCGCCCGAGAAGGACCGGCTCGCCCAGGTCCTCGTCGAGGCCTTCGCCAAGGCGGGCATCAAGCTCGTCACCAAGCCGCTGGAGAAGGCCGCCTTCACCAACGAGGTCTTCCGCGGACCGGCCCCCTACGACCTGTGGCTGTCCACCAACTCCGTCGACTGGCCCACGCCGTCCACGCTGCTGCCCGAGAGCTACCACAGCAAGCTCGACGCCCTCGCCAACTCCATCCGCTACAGCAACCCCGAGGTCGACAAGGAACTGGAGCGCATCGCGACCATCGGCGAGGCGCAGCAGAAGGCGGACGCCCTGATCGCTCTCGAACAGACCGTCATGAAGGACGTCCCGGTCGTGCCGTTCCTCTACCCCAGCGTCACCCAGTTCCGGGGGACGAACGTCGGCGGAGCCGCGATCCACCCGATCTACGGCTCCATCGCGGCGGCCGACCTGTACCTGAAGAGGTCGTAAGGCTCCATGACCGGCTACCTCCTGCGACGGGCCCTCCAGGCCGCGGCGGTGCTCCTCGCGATCACCGCCGCCGCCTTCGGGCTCTTCTACGCCGCCCCCTCCGACCCCGCGCTCATCGCCTGCGGCCCCAAGTGCGACACCGCACAGGTCGAGGCCGTCCGCCACAGCATGGGCCTCGACCAGCCGCTCGCCGGCCAGTACCTCGACTACCTGCGCGGCCTCGTCGCCGGCCGCACCATCAGCGACGTCGACGGCAGCCCCATCGACTGCACCGCCCCCTGCCTCGGCTACTCCTACACCCTCCACCAGCCGGTCCTCGACGCCATCGGCGACCGCTTCCCCGTCACGCTGTCGCTGGCGGGCGGGGCGCTCGCGGTGATCGTCGCCCTCGGCATCGGCGCGGGCTTCACCGCCGCGCTGCGCCGGGGCACCGCCACCGACCGGCTGCTGTCCGGCTTCACCCTCGTCGGCGCGAGCGTGCAGATCTACTTCCTCGGCTACGCCCTGCAGTACCTGCTCGTCTACAAGACCGGGCTCCTGCCGCTGCCCGGCTACGCACCCCTCGCCGACGGGCCGCGCGCGTGGGCCGCCGGGCTGCTCCTGCCCTGGCTCGTCCTCGGCTTCGTCAACGCCGCCGTCTTCGCCCGCCTCGCGCGCTCCCAGACGCTGGAGACGATGCACGAGGCGTACGTGCGGACGGCCCGCGGCAAGGGGCTCACCGCGCTGCGGGCCCACGTGAAGTACACGGCGCGCGGTGCCGCCGGGCCCCTCGTCCAGCTGCTCGGGCTGGAGGCCGGGGCGCTCTTCGGCGGCGCGTTCATCACCGAGACCGTCTTCGGGCTCGGCGGCGTCGGCAAGCTCGCCGTCGACGCCGTCGTCCAGAACGACCTGCCGACGGTCGTCGGCACGGTGCTGCTCGCCGCGTTCTTCGTCGTGGTGTTCGTGGCCCTCGCCGACCTGGCGGTGGCCCGGCTCGACCCGAGGGTGAGGCTCGCATGACCCCGGCACTGTCCGTCGAGGACCTGACGGTCTCCTTCAAGGGACGAGGCGGTACGGAGGTCACCGCCGTGGAAGGCCTCTCCTTCTCCTTGGCGCCCGGTGAAGTCCTCGGCCTGGTGGGGGAGTCCGGCTCGGGGAAGTCCACGGTGGGGCTGGCGGCGATGGGGCTCCACGACCCGGCCCGTACGAGGGTGAGCGGGAGCGTGCTGGTCGGGGGCGAGGAGGTGGTGGGCGCGCCCGAGTCCTCGGTGCGTGCCCTGCGCGGCTCCCGGATCGCCATGGTCTTCCAGGACGCGCTGGCCGCGCTCTCGCCCTTCCATACGGTGGGCGCGCAGCTGGCGGAGGCGTACCGGGTACACGCCCCGGCGGGTGCGGGGCGGCGGGCCGACGCGCGGGAGAAGGCCCTGGACATGCTGGAGCGGGTCGGCATCCCCGCCGCCCGCGCCCGCGACTACCCGCACCAGTTCTCGGGCGGCATGCGGCAGCGGGTGATGATCGCGACGGCGCTGGTGAACCGCCCGGACGTGCTGATCGCCGACGAACCGACGACGGCGCTGGACGCGCGCGTACAGCGGCAGGTCCTCGAACTGCTCGCGGAGCTCCGGGAAGAGAGCGGTACGGCGGTGCTGCTCGTCACGCACGACGTGGGCGTCGTCGCCGGGACGTGCGACCGCATGCTCGTCATGCGGGGCGGCCGGGGCCTGGAAGAGGGCCCCACCCGCAAACTCCTGACCGACGCGGCCCACCCGTACACGCGCGCCCTGATCGGCGCGGCGCCGACGCTGAACACGGTGCCGGGGACACGTTTGCCGACGGTCGACGACCCGGGGCCGCTCGCCCCGGGGGGCGGGGCTGCGCCTGCCGGCGCCGGGCATGGTCTGTCCGTCGCGCCGGCGGGTCGTCCGACGGCGGAGTCCGGCGGTGCCGGGCGGACGTCGGCCGGGGCGCAAGGAGCCGCGGCCCCCGCACGCCCTCTCGCCGAGGCCGTCGATCTCCACGTGGAGTTCGGAGGCCGCCGACGGCTCCTTCGGAGTGGGCACGGTGCCGTACAAGCCGTGCGCGGCGTGAGTCTGCGCATCGACCCGGGGGAGACCCTCGGCCTCGTGGGGGAGTCCGGGTCCGGGAAGTCGACCACGGCGAGGGTCCTGGCGGGGCTGCAGCGGCCCACGTCGGGGGACGTGCGGTTCGACGGCCGGGACATCACCCGCGCCGCGGCCGACACGCGCCTGCGCCGCGAGCTCAGCCGTGACGTACAACTGGTCTTCCAGGACCCGTACGCGTCGCTCAACCCACGCCGTACGGTCGAGGAGATCGTCACGACGCCGCTGCGGGTGCACACAGGCCTGGACAAGGGGGAGCGCCGCGCGCGGGCGGCCGAGCTGCTGGAGCAGGTGGGCCTGCGAGCAGCCCATCTGCACCGCTACCCGCACGAGTTCTCCGGAGGCCAGCGCCAGCGCATCGGCATAGCCCGCGCGCTCGCCCTCCGCCCGCGCCTGGTCATCGCGGACGAGCCCGTGTCGGCGCTGGACGTGTCCGTGCAGGCCCAGGTGCTCAACCTGCTCATGGACCTCCGCGACGAACTGGGCCTGTCCCTGCTGTTCGTCTCGCACGACCTCGCCGTCGTCCGGCACTTCTGCGACCGGGTGGCGGTGATGCGGGCCGGGAGCGTGGTCGAGAGCGGCCCGCGGGACGAGGTCTTCGGCGATCCGAAGGCCCCCTACACGCGGGAGCTACTCGCGGCCACGATGTAGGGCGGTGCCCGCGCTGCCGCTCGTGGAGGGGACGGGCGGCGGCGCGGGACGCCGGGGACGCAGCAGGTCCACGGGGACACCGGTGACGTCGTCGGCGAGGAGCAGCCGCCGGGTCTCCCCGGCCGGTCCCTCGCGCAGGGCCCACGCCAGGTGGCCGTCGGCCCAGAGGGAGAGCCCGCGGCTCCAGGCGGCGACGGCGGAGGAGGGCTCCTCGTGTTCGAGGCGGAGCAGGGCGCTCCGGAGCGTCTCCCGGGCGGCAACGCCCCGGGTGAGCACGGCGTTCGCGGCTTCGGCGGCGGCCTGAAAGGACGCCAGCTCCCGTACGGTGGACGCCAATTCGGTTCGGCAGGCGTATTCGACGAGGTCGGGCACAGACCCGGGCGCGAGCCCGTCCCACGCCCGCCGCCCGGCGGCGCACTCCCGGAAGCGCCCGGTGACCCGGGCGCGCCACGCGGGCGACATCGCGGGCGCGGTCATCCGCCAGACGTCGGCGAGCGCCCGCTGCAGGGCGGTCCGCGGCGGAGGCGTGCGCCCGCCGTCCGGCGGCAGGAAGTCGGGCAGCGCGTCGTACCCGTACGCGCTCTCCTCCTCCCGGTGGTGGAACCGGTCGTCGAGGGCGTGGAACCACACCAGCCAGGCCGCGACCCGCTGCAGCCGCCCGCACTCGGCCTCCGGCGCCACCAGCGCCGCGAACTCCGCACAGCCCGCCCTGCGGAAGCGCCGCTGCGCGGAGAAGGACTGGATCAGCCCCGTCCGCCGCACCCAGCGGTCGGTGAACGCGGCGGCTTCGTCGAGGTGCGGGCTGATCCGCTCAGGCTCGGGGAGATCGGTGACCGGCGGCCGGTAGCTGGGCACGGGGGACACGACGTTCCTCAAGGACGGGGGACGGGAAGTCACAGCGTCCACCCCGGCGCCGCCCCGGATCCATGGCCCGGTCCCGTTTGCCAACGGCTCATCAGCGCACCACCGGGCGCGCGAGCCCGGCCTGCGCGCCGGCCGACGGCGCGCGGGTCACCCCGCCGCACCGCTTGTGTCACCGGTGCGGCTGAATGGCCGCCCGGATGCGGTGGGGAGACGCTAGGCTGATATTTGCCCCGGTCGGCCGGGCTTCCGGCCGAGGTGCGGTCGTCGGGTGGGGCAAACCCGCGACCGGGATGTATTCAAGAGAGGCCCCCACCACGGATGGGCTGATCCGCGGCGAGGGCCAAACCGGAAACGATGTTCCGGCCGGAGGCTTCTAATTCAAGCCTCCGGTCACTTCCGGCACATCCACCTCCATAGTTCACGGATCACCGCAGCGACCCGTTCCCACAGAGGCTTCTTCCGGTGGCGTCCCGTCATAGGGGCGCCCCCCTTTCCCTACGCGGCCATGCCCGGTGGCCGCTCCGGAGGAACCCGGCTGTCCGGGCCCTCCACGAACCCGACAACTGTCGGCTCCTCCTGGAAGGGGGGCGCCCGATCAGGGGCGCAGCAGAGCACATTGGCCGTGAACCGGGATCAACTCCCGTCCTGCGAAGGCGTGTTCACTCTTCGGAGTTCTTTTCCTGCCGTTTGAGCACGGCGCACGCCATCGTCACCACCGTCCCCGCCACCGCCCAAGCGCCCAGCACCAGCAGTGACGGGGCGAGCCCGTTGCCGTCGAAGTAGGCGATGGAGCGGGCGGACCAGGTGCCGGCGCCCGGGGGGAGGGCGGGGCCGAGGGCGTTCCAGAAGGGGGGCAGGAGGGGGTACGGGTAGGCGCCGCCGGCGCTCGGGTTGCCGAGGACGACCACGATGGCGATGGCCAGTCCGATGCCGACGATCCCGGCGAGGCCCTGGAGGGCGAGCGTCGTTGCGCCGACCGCGAAGACGACCAGCGCTCCCAGGGCCCACAGCCCCGGGATGCTGCCGGGCAGCGCGTCCAGGACGGGGCCCGCGATGACCGTTCCGAACAGGCCGGCGGCCACCGCGTAGAGGGCGAGGGCGCCGAGCCGGATGACGGCCCGGTGGGAGTTGGCGGGCCGGGCGCCCGCGCTGATGGCGAGGATCGCGGCGCACAGGTAGCCGCCCACGCACCAGCCGACCACCAGGTAGAACGCGGTCAGGCCGCGGGCGTCGCCGGCCGCGGCGGGCGCGACGTCCTTGACCCGCACCGTGCGTCCCTGCGCCGCCTCGGCGCGGGTGAGCACCGCTTCGGTGGCCTGGGCGAGGGAGGCGCCGGCGCCGCTCGCAACCAGCAAGGTGTCGGTGTTGCCGCGGGGGTCGACGATCAGCGCCGCGTCGAGGTCGCGGTTGCGGACCTTCCGGGCGGCCGCCGCCTCGCCGCCGTCCACCGTGCGCGGAGCCAGGGGGTCGCCCGGCAGCCCGTCCAGCTGCTGCACCAGCTGCCCCGCGATCTGCTGGGGGGCGACGACGCCGAGCGCGACGTCCCGCGGCCGGGGGCTGTGGAAGGCGCCCACGTACGAGGCGATGAAGGCCAGCTGGAGCACCAGGGTGCCGATCACCAGGATCGCGGCCCGGCCCGTCACCGCGCTCCGCAGCTCCTGGACGAATGAGGGCATGCCCCGAGCCTGCGGGGTGCGGGGGGCCCGCGCAGGCGGTGCGGGCCGTCCGGGTGATCGATGTCCGCGCCCGGGCCCGCCGCCGCACATGTGTTCGTACGAATGTTCGAGAGTGTGGTTTATGGTGGATGGAGAGGGCGGTTTTCGGCCAGGGGGTGACAGGAACGGCAGGAGGTGCGATGACCGGGCTCAACGCGTTCACGCACCTGCACACCGCGTCCGGCTTCTCGATGCGGTACGGAGCCGCGCACCCCGAACAGCTGGCCGAGCGCGCCGCCGAGCGCGGCATGGACGCCGTCGCCCTCACCGACCGCGACACCCTCGCCGGAGCGGTCCGGTTCGCCACGGCGAGCGCCAAGGCCGGGGTGCGCCCGGTGTTCGGCGTGGACCTGGCCGTACGGGACGAGCCGCCGCAGCCGCCGCACCCGCAGCCGTCCGCGCACAGCCGCCCCCGCACCCCCGTGCGCGGCGGCGCCTTCGTCGACGAGTCCGCGCCCCGCGCGGTCTTCCTCGCCCGGGACGGCGCGCGCGGCTGGGCCGCCCTGTGCGGACTGGTCTCCGCGGCCCACGCGAACGCCGCCGGCCGCACGAACGCCGCCGGCCGCCTTCCCGAGCTCACCCGCGCGGACCTCGCGGCCGCCGCCCCCGGCATCCGCACGCCCCTGCACGTCCTCCTCGGCCCCGGCTCCGAGCCCGGCCGCGCCCTCGCCGCCGGCCGCCCGGACCGGGCCGCCCGGCTGCTCGCACCCTGGCGGGAAATGTTCGGTGACGCCCTGCGGCTGGAGGTCGTCTGCCACGGCCGCACCGGCACCGGTCCCGGCTCGCTGCGGCTCGCCGCCCGTACCGCCGGCTTCGCCGCCGACCAGGGCGTCCCCGCCGTCCTCAGCAACGCCGTGCGCTACGCCGACCCCGGCCAGGGGCCCGTCGCCGACGTCCTCGACGCGGCCCGCCGGCTGGTCCCGATCGACCCCCGCAAGCCGGAGGCCCTCGACAGCGGCGAGCGCTGGCTCAAGGGCCCCGCCGCCATGGCCGCCCTCGCCGAGCGGGTCGCGGAGGCCGCGGGGCTCGGCCGGGACGCGGCCCGCAGGCTGCTCGCCACGACCGAGGAGACCGCCGCCGCCTGCCTGGTCGATCCCGAGGACGACCTGGGGCTCGGCCGCGTCCACTTCCCCGAGCCGCACCTGGTCGGCGCCGGTCACCGCACCGCCGACCGCGTGCTGCGCTCCCGCTGCACGGCGGGCATGGTGCTGCGCGGCTACGACCGCAGGCGCCGCTACCGGGACCGGCTGGAGGACGAACTGGCGATCATCGCCGGGAAGGGCCTGGCCTCGTACTTCCTCACCGTCGCCCGGGTCGTGGACGACACCCGCGCCCTCGGCGTCCGCGTCACCGCCCGCGGTTCCGGCGCGGGCTCCCTGGTCAACCACCTGCTCGGCATCGCCCACGCCGACCCCGTCGAGCACGGCCTGCTGATGGAGCGCTTCCTGTCCGCCCACCGCAAGGCGCTGCCCGACATCGACATCGACGTGGACTCCGCGCGCCGCCTGGACGTCTACCGCGCGATCTTCGACCGCTTCGGCGCGGACCGGGTCGCGACCGTCGCCATGCCCGAGACCTACCGGGTCCGGCACGCGATCCGGGACGTGGGCGCGGCCCTCGGCAAGGACCCGGCCGAGGTGGACCGGCTCGCCAAGGCGTTCCCGCACATCCGCGCCCGCGACGCCCGCGCGGCCCTGGCCGAGCTGCCCGAGCTGCGCGGGGTGGCCGCGGAGGACCACGGCCGGCTGTGGGAGCTGGTCGAGGCGCTGGACGGGCTGCCGCGCGGCGTCGCCATGCACCCGTGCGGGGTGCTGCTGTCGGACGCGAGCCTGCGCGCCCGCACGCCCGTCGTGCCGACCAGCGGCGAGGGCTTCCCCATGGCGCAGTTCGACAAGGACGACGTGGAGGAGCTCGGGCTGCTCAAGCTCGACGTGCTGGGCGTGCGGATGCAGTCCGCGATGGCGCACGCGGTGGCCGAGATCGAGCGGGTCACCGGGCGGCACCTCGACCTCGACGACCCCGCGCAGGTGCCGCCGGGCGACCCCCGTACGTACGAGCTGATCCGGTCGGCCGAGACGCTCGGCTGCTTCCAGATCGAGTCGCCGGGCCAGCGCGACCTCGTCGGCCGGCTGCAGCCCGCGACCTTCCACGACCTCGTGGTGGACATCTCCCTCTTCCGCCCGGGCCCGGTCGCGGCCGACATGGTGCGGCCCTTCATCGAGGCCCGGCACGGGCGCGCGCCCGTGCGCTACCCGCACCCGGAACTGGAGGACACGCTGCGCGAGACGTACGGCGTGGTCGTCTTCCACGAGCAGATCATCGAGATCCTGCGCATCATGACCGGCTGCGACCGGAACTTCGCGGACGAGACGCGCCGCGCGCTGTCGGACCCGCAGCTGGTGGGGCGGGTGCGCGCGTGGTTCGGGCGGGAGGCGGCGAAGCTCGGCCGCTCGCCGGAGTCCGTGCGCCGCACCTGGGAGATCGTGGAGGCGTTCGGCAGTTACGGCTTCTGCAAGGCGCACGCCGTCGCGTTCGCCGTGCCGACCTACCAGTCGGCGTGGCTGAAGGCCCATCACCCGGCGGCCTTCTACGCGGGGCTGCTCACCCACGACCCGGGGATGTACCCCAAGCGGCTGCTGCTCGCGGACGCGCGGCGGCGCGGCGTGCCGATCCTGCCGCTGGACGTGAACCGGTCGGGCACGGCCTATTCGATCGAACTGGTGTCTGATCGTGGGAGTGGTGGGACGTGGGGGCTCCGCATGGCCCTCTCCGACGTGCAGGGCATCGGCGAGGCCGAGGCCGCCCGCATCGCGGACGGCCGCCCGTACACCTCCCTCCCCGACCTGTGGCACCGCGCCCGGCCCGCCCGGCCCGTCGCCGAACGCCTCGCCCGGGTCGGGGCGCTGGACGCCTTCGGCGGCAACCGCCGCGACCTGCTGCTGCACATCGCCGAACTGCACCGCGGGCACGGGCGCGACCGCGGGCACGGGCGCGGGGGCGCGGACCAGCCCACCCTGATCGACAGCGCGCGGGCCGAGCCCGTCGGCCTGCCCGACCTCGACGCGGAGGAGCGGCTCGGCGCCGAGCTCGGCGTGCTCGGCATGGACGCCTCCCGGCACCTGATGTCCGACCACCGGGCGTTCCTCGCCGAGCTGGGCGTCATCCCCGCCCGGCGGCTGCAGGGCGCCCGGCACGGCGAGACCGTCCTGGTCGCGGGCGCCAAGGCCGCCACCCAGACCCCGCCGGTCCGCTCCGGCCGCCGCGTCATCTTCACCACCCTCGACGACGGCACGGGCCTGGTCGACTGCGCCTTCTTCGACGACAGCCACCCCGCCTGCGCGCACACCGTCTTCCACTCCTGGCTGCTGCTCGTCCGCGGCGTCGTCCAGCGCCGCGGGCCGCGCAGCCTGAGCGTGGTGGGCGCCGCGGCGTGGGACCTCGCGCAGCTGACGAAGCTCCGCGCGGAGGGCGGGCTGGAAGCGGTGGCCTCGGTACTGGCGCGGCCGCAGCCAGCGGCTTCCGCAGCCGGGGCCGAGGCGGGGGCCGGGGCTGCGGCCGCGGGCCCGGACCGCCGCATCCACCTGTCCACCGGCTACGCCATGCACCCGTGGGCGGACCTGCGACCCGCGGGCGAGGGCGCGGCCACGGGCCGCAAGCTGTGGCACGCGAGCCCGGGGAGCGCGGGATGAGCGCCCGGGCGCGGCTCGCCGTGGTGCCGGACCCGCCGCCCGGCGCACCCACCGTGCTCTACGTCCACTTCCACGCCGGGGCGGGCGCGCCCCTGGGCGAGGAGACCTACGACGGGCTCCTCGCGCTGCTCGCCGAGGTCAGCCCCGTCGTGCAGGCGGTCCCGCCGGATGCCGCGCTCATGGAGGTCCGCGGCGCCACCCGCTACTTCGGGCAGGACCCCGCCGGGCTCGCCGCGCTCGTGCGCGTACGGGCGCTCGCCCGGTACGGGGCCGACTGCACGGTGGGCATCGCGGGCAATCCGATGCTGGCCCGGATGGCCGCGCACGACGGCCCGCCCGGGGCGGTGCGCACGCTCCCCGGGGACCCGGCCGCCGTGGCCGCGTTCCTCGCAGGCAAGCCGGCCGCCGCCCTCTACGGCGTGGGCCCGGCCACGGCCCGCACCCTGTCCACGTACGGGCTCGGCACCGTCGGCCGGATCGCCGCCGCGCCGCTGCCCGCGCTGCAGCGGATCCTGGGACCCGTGGCGGGCCGGCGGCTGCACGAGCGGGCGCACGGCATCGACCCGACCCCCGTCACGCCGGGGGCGCGGGCCCGTTCGGCGGCCGCGGAACACCGCTTCGAGCGGGACGAGCTGGACGCCGACCGGCGCCGCCGCGCGCTGCTGGCGCTCGCCGACGGGCTGGGCGGCCGGCTGCGGGAGAGCAAGCAGGTCGCGCGGGGCCTGACCCTCACCGTGCGCTACGCCGACGGCTCGGTGACCACCCGCTCCCGGACCTTCGCCGAGCCGACCGCGCACACCCCCGAGCTGACCGCGACCGCGTACGCGCTGCACGACGCGCTCGGGCTGCAGCGCGCCCGGGTCCGGGCCGTGGCGCTGCGCGCGGAGGGGCTCGGCGACGCCGGATCCGCCGCGCACCAGCTGTCGTTCGACCCTGCCGACGAGAAGGCGCGCCGGATCGAGGCGGCCGTGGACCGGGCGCGGGCCCGCTTCGGGCCGGGGGCGGTGGGACCGGCGGCGGCGCTGAACCGGCGCGCCGTGGCCTGAACCCGTTACAGCCTCCCTGAACCCGTTACGGACTGACGTCTTCCACATAAAGAACGTGTGACGGATTCCTTGACCGATCAAGGTGCCCCACGCATCCTTACTGGAACGTAAGTTAACGCCCTTTCAGCAAACCACGGTTCCGGGCCACCCGTGCGCCCACCGTCGGTGATCACCCCCCACCAGCCCCCACCAGCGAGGTGTTCATATGAAGCTGCCCTGGAGACCGCTGCGCACCCTGCTCCCCGCGCTGGCCCTCGCCCTCTCGGCCGCCGCCCTCACCGCCCCCGAGGCCGCGGCCGCTTCGTCTCACGATTCCCGCGCCTCCCAGGCCGCCGCCGTCACCGCGACCGGCGGCGGCAGTGGCTGGAACGACTACTCCTGCAAGCCGTCGGCCGCCCACCCGCGCCCCGTCGTCCTCGTGCACGGCACCCTGGGCAACTCCGTCGACAACTGGCTCGTCCTCGCGCCCTACTTGAAGAACCGCGGCTACTGCGTCTTCTCCCTCGACTACGGCAAGCTGCCCGGCGTGCCGCTCTTCTACGGTCTCGGCCCGATCGCGAAGTCGGCCGAAGAGCTCTCCGCGTACGTCGACAAGGTCCGCGACGCCACCGGTGCCGGCAAGGTGGACCTCGTCGGCCACTCCCAGGGCGGCGCGATGCCGCGCTACTACCTCAACTTCCTGGGCGGCAAGGACAAGGTGAACTCCCTCACCGGCATCGCCCCCAACAACCACGGCACGACGCTGTCGGGCCTGGTCACCCTGATGGACAAGATCCCCGGCGCCCGCAACGCGCTCGGCGGCCTGACCCCCGGCCTCACCGACCAGGCGATCGGCTCCGAGTACCTCAAGAAGATGAACTCCGTCCCCGACACCGTGCCGGGCGTCCGCTACACGGTCATCGCGACCAAGTACGACGAGGTCGTCACCCCGTACACCTCCGGCTACCTGACCGGTCCCGGCGTGCGCAACGTCCTGCTCCAGGACCTCTGCGCCGTGGACTTCTCCGAGCACATCGCGATCGGCACCGTCGACCGCGTCGTCGCGCACGAGGTCGCCAACGCCCTCGACCCGGCCAACGCGACGCCGACCACGTGCGCCTCGGTGATCGGCTGAGACGACCGGCCGAGGGGTGACCGGCTAAAACCAGTGGCTTCAGGCCCTGGTCATGGGGAACCCTCGAATCCCATGAGCACCTCAAGCACCCTGCTGAAGGCCGGCAGTGACGTGACGGTCACGCTGGTCAAGGAGTCCCGGTCCGGCATCGGTTACCCCGCGGTCGTCGTGCACGACGACGGCACGCACGCCGTCGTGCGGGCGCCGTGGGCGGCCCCGTCGGACCGGGACTTCGGCTTCGTCCGCTTCGAGCGCGGCGACGTCTTCACCGAGCACTACTGGCGCGACCGCTGGTACGCGGTCAAGGAGGTGCGCGCCGCCGACGGCACCCTGAAGGGCTGGTACTGCGACATCACCCGCCCCGCCGAGATCGCCCCGGGCGCCGTCGTCTCCACCGACCTGGACCTCGACCTGTGGGTCTCGGCCGACGGCTCCGCCGTGCTCCGCCTGGACGAGGACGAGTTCGAGGAGAGCGGCCTGGAGCGCCGCGACCCCGGCGCGGCGGCGAAGGCCCGCGCGGCCCTCGACGAGCTGGAGGAGACGGCGCGCGGCGGCGGGCTGACGGACCTGCTGGGCTGAGCGGTACGGGGAAGGGCCGGCCGCCCAGCCGACCGGCCCCGGTGTCATGCCGGCGGCAGACTCACCCGCCGCACTGACACGGGCCACCGGCCTGGCATCCGCAGCTGCAGCCCGGACCGCAGGTGCAATCGGCTCCGGGCGCCGCAACGGGCTCGTGAACAGTCATGGTCAACTGCCTCCTTCGATGCGGGGTCGAAATTCCGCGTTCCAGCGAACACCCGGATCCCGGCGCGGACAAGGCACGTTGCGGTCAAGCCGCGGCGGGGCTGCCCTCCTCCAGCTCGACGATGACGAGCGTTCCACGACTCCCGGGCCGGACCGCGTGCGGCGTCCCCGCGGACACGACGAAGAGCTCACCCGCCCCGACGGTCACCGTCTCGCCGCCGACGCCGAGTTCGAGCCGCCCGTCGAGGACGAGCAGTGCCTCCGGAGCGTCGTGGCTCTCCTCCTCCACGGGCAGCTCACTCATGCGCAGCACCTTGAGGCAGGCGGGGCCTACGTGTCCCAGCACGCGGGATCGCCACGCGTGGGGGAGGGCGGCGGCGGTGTCGTTCAGGTTGATCACGGTCATGTCGCAGACGCTAGGTGACCTGCGGGGACGGTTGGTCGACCGTCGGGTAAAGGATCAGAAGGATCAGACGGCGGGCGGAATGTCTCCGGACTTCAGACCGGATATGAACGCGGCCCATGCGGCGGGCCGGAGGGCCAGGGCGGGGCCGTCGGGCCGCCCCGGGCGCGGTTGCTGCGCTCCGGGTAAGGAAATCCACCGGCTCGCGGTCGTGCGCGGCGTACAAGTGACCCGAGAAGGGCGAACCACACTCCGCCGTCAGCCGGAATCCTTGAGGTGGGACACGAAAACGGCCCACGCTCCGGCGCGGAAGACCAGGGCGGGGCCGTCGGGGGTCTTGCTGTCGCGGACGGGCACGGCGCCGGCGATGCCGTCCGCGATCTGGACGCAGTCCGTCTGGTGGCCGCTGTAGCTGCTCTTGCGCCACGCCAAGGAGTCCCTGTTCATCCCTTGCCGTATGAGATGGCTCATTGGAGGTCCTTCACTGCACGCGAGATGAGGTTGCGCGACTGCGCCTCGTCGAGCGCGGACGCGCTGAGCGTGTCGAACATCCGGCTGTAGGTCGCGAAGTCGGACCGACGCTCGAACTGCATGCTACTGACGTACGACTCCGTGTACACCATGTCGAGATCGCTGCGGATGGGGAAGTGGAGGATCGCGAACGCTCCGAGCATTCCGAGGTGTCCGCCTGACGCGAAGGGGAGCACCTGCAAGGTGATGTTCGGCTCCTCGGACGCCTCCAGCAAGTGGTGGAGCTGCTTGATCATGACGTGGCTTCCCCCGGTCGTGCGACGCAGGACGGCTTCGTCCACGATCGCCGACAGGCTGAGGGGATCGGCGCGGCGGAGGGTGGCGCCTTGCCGGGCGAGCCGGACGCTCACGAGGGCGTCGACTGCGTCCGGCTTGGTTTCCGGCGCGAGCGCGTTGATGGCGGCGCGGGTGTAGTCCGGTGTCTGGAGCAGGCCGGGAACCAGTGTTGTTTCGAAGGTCCGCTTGGCCGAGGCCTCCGTCTCCAGCGCGATGTACGACGCGTATCGCTGGGTGATCACGTCCGAGTAGGGCGTCCACCACATGCGGGCCTTGCTCTCCCGCGCCAGGCCGAGGAGGCTTTCCCGCGCCTCGGGATCCGTCACTCCGTAGAGGTCCAGCAGGGCCTCCAGCTCGCGGACGCGCAAGCCGGAGCGGCCGTTCTCGATGCGGCTCACCTTGGTCTGGTGCCAGCCGAGACGCCGGGCCATCTCATCGGCCGTGTGCCCCGACTCTTCGCGTAGCGCGCGGAGTTCGGCTCCGAGCATGCGGCGGCGGACGGTGGGAATCGCAGGCATGGTCCACTCTCCCGGGAGGGTTGCAGGGGCACAGTGTCCCGCATCGGAACAGGTCCTTCGGCCGCGAGTTCACCCGTGCGTATGCACATCCGTGGATTGCATTGCGGCGGCGTTGAGTAGTGGGCATGCTGCCGTGACGTACAGAGCCCCGGCGGCCGTTGCAGCGACCCCGGGGCGTGGTCAACGCTGAACTGGAGCGTCAACGTGAGGCAGTTTATCTCCCGCTGGTTCGGATGGACCCGGTTGATTCCCGTGCCCGGAGCGCGGAGGCCGCGCCGCCCGGACTCCGACGCCGCTGCGGCCCGCGTCGAACCCGAGGCCGTGCCCGCCGTCGCCGCACCGCCACGAGAGGAGGGCGGCTCCACCTGCGGCGTCTACCTATGGGCAACCGCCCACGGAATCGACCTCAGCTACCCCGGCCCGCTGGGCTCGTGCACCTGCTCCGCCCGCCCGCACCCGGAGCCGCCGGCTGATCCCGAACCGCCGGCCGAGGCGCGGGCCGCGGACCGTCCCGCCACGGACGCCGCGCTCCTCAGTGCGAAGGTGCGGGAGGCGAACGCCGCGAGCCGCTGGGGGAAGTGAGTCCGGCCGGTGCTAGCGGCGGCGTCGCCGTAGGGACGAGAAGCCCAGCGACGCCGCCGCCAGTACCACCGGTATCAGCAACAGCACCCCCGAGAAGGCCAGCACCCCCGCCGTCAGCAGGGCGCTGGCGACCGCCGCCGGCCACAGCCACGTCCGCCGCGGCAGCAGGGCCAGCGCGGAGAGGAGGCCCGCGAGGGTGACCGAAGCGAGGCAGGTGGACGTGGCGCGCATCAGGCCGTCGAGGTCGCCGCCGGCGAGCCGGGCCGCGGCGCCGACGGCCGTGCAGGCGACGGCCAGTACGGCCAGGCTGCGCCGCGGCACCTCGCCCGGGGCGGCGCCGCGGGACAGCCAGCGCGGGGCCGCGCCGTCGCGGCCGAGGGCGGCGCCGAGGCGGGAGGCGCCGGCGAGGTAGGTGTTGACGGCGCCGAAGGTGAGGAACAGGGCCGCTGCCGCGGCGATCGGGCGGGCGGCCGTGCCGGCGCTTAGGGCGAGGAGGTCGGTCAGCGGGGTGTCCGTTTCGGCGGCGGCCGGGCCGAGGGCGCCGATCGTCGTCACGGCGAGGGCGAGGTAGAGGACGGAGACGGCGGCCAGGGTGTAGGCCGTCACCCTGGGCAGGTCGCGGGCCGGGTTCGCGAACTCGCCGGACAGGTGGCTGGCCGCCTCCCAGCCCGCGAAGGCGAAGAACAGCACGCCCGCGGCCGAGCCCACCGAGCCCCAGCCGTGCGGCATGAACGGGGTGAAGTGAGCGGAGGTCATGTGGGGCGCCGCCGCGAGCGCGGCTCCCGCCAGCACCGCCGCCAGCAGGGCCACCAGCAGCAACTGCACCCGCCCCGACAGGTGCAGGCCCACGCAGTTGGCCGCGAACGACGCCGCGATGACCGCGGCGCCGACCGCCGCGGCCGCCACCGGGCCCAGTCCCAGGGCCCCGGCCACGTACTGGCCGCCGATCAGGGCCGCCGCCACGACGCCGATCGGCACGGCCCCGTAGAACCACCAGCCGACGGCCGCCGCGGCCCGCGGGCCTGCCGCCCGGTGCACGAAGGTCGCCACCCCGCCGCCGTCGGGGAAGCGGGCGCCGAGCGCGGCGAACGACAGGGCCACGGGCACGCTCGTCACGAGCAGGACCAGCCAGGCCAGGATCGAGGCCGGGCCGGCCGCGTCGGCGGCCAGTGCGGGCAGGGCCAGGACGCCCGGGCCGAGGACGGCACCGGCGCACAGGGCCGTGCCGCTGCCGATGCCCAGTCCCCGAACGGACGGCGGGGAGGGAGCGGGAGCGTGGGTGGTTCGTACGGTCACGGGGGCCGAAGCTAGCCCGGCCGTCCATGGAGAAGGCCCTGCGCCGAACGAAATTCGGCGCGTGCGGCAAGATGTGGCCCCATGGACGACATAGATTCGGCGATCGTCAGGGAACTGCAGCGCGATGCACGGCAGACCAACCGCGACCTCGCCCGCACCCTCGGCATCGCCCCTTCCACCTGCCTGGAGCGGGTCAGGGCGCTGCGCCACCGCGGAGTGATCACCGGGTACCAGGCGACGGTCGACCTGCGGGCGCTGGGGCGGCCGGTGCAGGCCCTGCTGTCGGTGCGGATCCGGCCGATGAGCCGGGAGGTCATCGAGGGCTTCAAGGCGTACCTCATCGGGCTGCCCGAGGTGCTGGGCGTGTACGTGGTCGCGGGCGGGGACGACTTCCTGGTGCATGTGGCCGTGCCCGAGGTCGACGACCTGCACAGCCTGCTGATGGACCGGTTCTCCGGGCGCCGCGAGGTCGTGGACTTCCGCAGCTCCGTGATTTACCAGCACGTGACCAAGGACGTGGTGGGACCGCTCGTGACAGGGTGACGGCATGAACGCGAGCAACCACCGCACTTCCGCCCTCGACCTCGTCCGCACCGTGCTGGACCCCGGCAGCTGGCGCTGCTGGGACGAGCCCGTCGACGTCACCACGGACGACCCCGCCTACCGCGCCGACCTCCTCGCCGCGCGCGAGCGCACCGGCCTCGACGAGTCCGTCGTCACCGGCGAGGGGACGGTGCACGGACGCCGAGTGGCGCTCGTGGCCTGCGAGTTCCGCTTCCTGGCCGGGTCGATCGGCGTCGCGGCGGGGGAGCGGCTGGTGCGCGCGGTGGAGCGGGCCACGGCCGAGCGGCTGCCGCTGCTCGCGGCGCCCGCCTCGGGCGGCACCCGGATGCAGGAGGGGACGGTGGCCTTCCTGCAGATGGTCAAGGTCGCCGCCGCCATCACCGACCACAAGGCGGCCGGCCTGCCCTACCTCGTCCACCTGCGGCACCCCACGACGGGCGGCGTCCTCGCCTCGTGGGGCTCGCTCGGTCACCTCACCTCCGCCGAACCGGGCGCGCTCATCGGCTTCCTGGGGCCGCGCGTCCACGAGGCCCTGTACGGGGAGGAGTTCCCGCAGGGCGTCCAGGTCGCGGAGAACCTGCTGGCCCACGGGCTGGTGGACGCCGTGCTGACCGCCGAGCAGCTGCCGGGGGTCGTGGGGCGGGCGCTGTCGGTGCTGTGCGGCGAGCCGTCGCCCCGCGTTTCCGCCGGCGAGGCCCCACAGGCCCTCGCCACCCCCGCCCCCTCCGCTGCTGAATCGATTCGCCGCTCCCGTGACCCCGAACGCCCCGGCGTCCGCGCCCTGCTGGACGCCGCCGCCACCGACGTCACCCCCCTCAGCGGTACGGGCGCGGGGGAGCGCGACCCCGGGCTGCTGCTCGCCCTCGCGCACGTCGGCGGCACGCCCTGCGTGGTGCTCGGGCACGACCGCGGAAGCCGTACGGACACGGCCGGCGAGGACGCCGACGGGGGTCACGCCGTCGGGCAGGCGCTCGGCCCGGCCGGACTCCGCGCGGCCCGGCGCGGGATGCGGATCGCCGCCGAACTGGGCCTGCCGCTGCTCACCGTGGTCGACACGGCGGGGGCGGCGCTGTCCCGCGACGCCGAAGAAGGCGGCCTGGCCGGCGAGATCGCGCGCTGCCTGGCCGACCTGGTGACCCTGCCCGCGCCGACGCTGTGCCTGCTGCTCGGCCAGGGCGCGGGCGGCGCGGCGCTCGCGCTGCTCCCCGCGGACCGGGTCGTCGCCGTCCGGCACGCGTGGCTGTCGCCGCTGCCGCCCGAGGGGGCCTCGGCGATCCTCTACCGCACGACGGACCGGGCCTACGAGGTCGCCGGGCGGCAGGGCGTGCGCTCCGCGGACCTCTTGGCCAACGGCATCGCGGACCTTGTCGTGGAGGAGCCGGACGGCGGTCCGGCTGCCGCGGACGGCGAATTCCTGCCACGCCTCGGCGCCCTTCTCGGCGCCGAAATGGCCGCCCTCGGCGCGCGCGAACAGGGCGAACGCCTGGCCGACCGGCGTGCGCGCTATCGACGGATCGGGCTGGGAACGTGATGCTCCGGCGCTCATAAATTGGGCATTGAGGGCATTGGAGGGTGTGCGATCCACCGAGAATTGACAAGGTAAGCCTTACCTAACCTAGGGTCTCTCCCGTGAACGAGACCGTTCCAGGGGCCGCTCCGGCTGCCCCGGATTCCGCCGTGCCCGCCACCGGGCGCCCGGCCCCGACCCGCCGGGCCGGGCTGCTCGTCGCCGGTGCGGCCGCGCTCGCGCTGTGCGCGGCGCTCAGCCTCGCCGCGGGCTCCCGCGCGGTGCCCCTGGGCACCGTGTGGCACGCCCTGGCCGGCGACGACGCCGGCCGCGACGGCCTGGTCGTCACCGGCCTGCGCGTCCCGCGCACCGTCATCGGCCTCGCCGTGGGCGCGGCGCTCGGCGTCGCGGGGGCCGTCGCCCAGGGCGTCACCCGCAACCCCCTGGCCTCGCCCACCACGCTCGGCATCAACGCCGGGGCGAGCTTCGCCGTCGTCACCGCCATCTACGCGCTGCGCCTCGAACACCCCGCGCAGTACCTGTGGTTCGCCTTCGGCGGCGCCGCGCTCGCCACCGTCGCCGTCCTCGCGCTCGCCCGCCGCGCCGGCGAACTCGACCCCGTACGGCTCGCGCTCGGCGGGACCGTCCTGGCCGCCGTCCTCGCCTCCTGGACCTCCGCGGTGATGCTCGCGAGCCACCGCACGCTGGACGAAGCCCGCTTCTGGCTGGCCGGGTCGCTCGCCGGGCGGCGGACCGACATCCTGCTGCCCGTCCTCGCGCCCCTGGCCACCGGCCTCGTGCTCGCCCTCGCCATCGCACCCGCCCTCAACGCCCTCGCCCTCGGCGACGAGACCGCGCAGGCGCTCGGCGTGCCGGTCGCCAGGGTCCGCGCCGCCGGCGGGCTGGCCGTCGTGCTGCTCGCCGCGTCCTCCGTCGCCGTCGCGGGCCCGCTCTCCTTCGTCGGGCTCGCCGCCCCGCACCTCGTCCGCAGGCTGCTCGGCGCGGACCACCGCTGGCTGATCCCCGGCTGCCTCGTCGTGGGCCCGCTGCTGCTCCTCGGCTCCGACATCGCCGGCCGGGTCGTCCTCGCCCCCGCCGAACTGGAGGTCGGCATCGTCACGGCCTTCCTCGGTGCCCCCGTGCTGGCCCTCCTCGCGCGGAAGGCGGCCCGATGAACGGCCCGATGAGCGACAGGACCGCACAGGGCGGGGCCGGTGCCGCCCCGGAAGCCGGACCGGACCGACCGGCGCGACCGGCGCCGGCGGCGGACACGGTGCTCCGGCCGGACGCGCAGCGGGGCCCGGCGCCGGCACGCTCCCGGGCGCCCCGGCTCCGGCACCCCTTCCCGCATCGCTACCGCCGCCGCCCGACCGGCCACGGCGGCGCGCTCGCCCGGCAGCGCCGCCGCACCGCCCTCCTCTCCGCCGCGGCCGCCCTGCTCCTCGCCGTCCTCCTCGCCCTCGGCCTCGGCGCGGGCGAGGTGTCCGTGCCGCCCCTCGACGCGCTGCGGGCCCTCCTCGGCCTCGGCGACACCGCCGACGTGATGCTCGTACAGGAACTGCGCGCCCCCCGCGCCGTCGCCGCGATCGTCGCCGGAGCCGGGCTCGCCGTCGCCGGGGCCGTGATGCAGCGCGTGCTGCGCAACCCGCTCGCCTCCCCGGACGTGGTCGGCGTGACCGGCGGCGCCTCCCTCGGCGCGGTCGCCGTCCTGGCCACCGGCGCCCCCGCCGCGCTCACGCCCGCGGGTGCGCTCGGCGGCGGGACGCTGGCGGCCCTGCTGCTCGCCGCGCTCTCCTGGCGCGGCGGGGTCACCGTCACCCGCATCGTGCTCGTCGGCCTCGCCGTGCAGCAGGGGCTCGCCGCCGTCGTGAACCTCTTCATCGTCCGCTTCCCGGCCGAACTCGCCGCGGACGCCCTGCAGTGGACCACCGGCTCGGTCTACGGCCGGACCTGGACCGAGACGGGCACCGGCGGCGCGCTCGTCCTCGCCGGCATCCTCCTCGCCCTGGCCGGCCACCGCCGGATCGCCGTCCTCGACCTCGGCGACGAGTCCGCCGGCGGCCTCGGCCTCGCCCCGAACGCGGCCCGCCTCCAACTCCTCCTGCTCGCCGTCCTCCTGGCGTCCGTCGCGGCCGCCCTCACCGGGCCCGTCGGCTTCGTCGCCCTGGCCGTCCCGCACGTCGTACGGTTCCTGGCCGGGCCCCCGACGGCCGGCACGCTCGCCCTCACCGCGCTCGGCGGCGCCGTCCTGCTGCTCGCCTCCGACCTCGCCGTCCTGCACCTGCTGCCCGTCCACGGCCTGCCCGTCGGGGTCGTCACCGCCACGCTCGGGGCGCCCTGGCTGCTCGTCCTGATGCTGCGCCAACTCAAGCCCGCCACCGCTGGGAGCACCGCCCGATGAGCGACGACCGCCGCACGCCACCGCCTTTTTGCGGCCCCGGTTCCCCCGACGCCCCGGCACCCGCCGGCGGGCCTGTGCCTTCCCGCGCCCCTGCGGTCTCGCACGACCCGGCACCTGCCGATGCGCTTGTGCCTGCAGGAGGCCTCGCATCGCCGCGGGACCCGGCGGCCGTGAACGGCGGCTCGTCGGCCACCGACGGCCCCGCGCCCGCCCCCGATTCCGCCGATGCCCCGGCGCCCGCCGATGCCCCCGAGCCCTCCCGCGCCCCCGCCGTCCCGCACAGCCCCGCGCCCGCCCCGGCGGCAGCCACGCCCACCCCGCCGCCCGCCGCAGGCGACACGTCTCCCCCCAACACCCTCGCCGCCCACCGCCTCAGCCTCGGCTACGCCGGCCGCACCGTCGTCGACGGCGTCGACCTCGCCGTCCCCGCCGGTGCCGTCACCGCCGTCGTCGGACCCAACGCCTGCGGCAAGTCCACCCTCCTGCGCGGGCTCGCCCGTCTGCTCGCGCCCACCGCCGGCACCGTCACCCTCGACGGCGCCGACATCCACCGCATGCCCGCCCGCGCCCTCGCCCGCCGCCTGGGCCTGCTCCCGCAGCAGGCCGTCGCGCCCGAAGGCGTCACCGTCGAAGGGCTCGTGCGCCTCGGCCGCTACCCGCACCAGCGCATGCTCACCCCCTGGTCCAAGGCCGACCAGGCCGCCGTCGAGGAGGCCCTCGCCCGCACCGGCACCGACGCCCTGCGCGACCGCCCCGTCGACCAGCTCTCCGGCGGGCAGCGGCAGCGCGCCTGGATCGCGCTCGCCCTCGCCCAGGACACGCCCCTGCTGCTCCTGGACGAGCCCACCACCTTCCTCGACCTGCGCCACCAGCTCGACGTGCTCGACCTGGTCGACGAGCTCAACGCCGAGGCCGGCCGCACCGTCGTGATGGTCCTGCACGACCTGGGCCAGGCCGCGCGCTACGCCGACCACCTCGTCGTCATGTGCGACGGCAGACCGGCCGCCGCCGGCCCCCCGGCCGACGTCCTCACGGCCGAACTCGTCGAGAAGGTCTTCCAGGTGGAGTGCCGGGTCGTGCCCGACCCGGAGACCGGCACCCCTCTCGTCGTCCCGCGCGCCCGCCCCGGCGGACGCCGCGCCGGCCGGCGACCCCACTGACCCCGCCCCCCACGCCCCGCTCCCCACACCGCCCAGACAGGAGTCCGCCGTGACCACCCACCTCCGACCATCCCCCCACCGGCTGCGCAGAGTACCGGCCGCACTCCTCGCCGTGATCATCGGCGCCGCCGCGCTCACCGCGTGCGGCGACGAGGACAAGGCGAAGGGCGAGGACAAGGCCGGCAGCGCCGGCGCGGCCTTCCCGCGCACGGTCACCCACGCCATGGGCACCACCGAGATCAAGAAGAAGCCGCAGCGCGTCGTCGTCCTCGACACCGGCGAACTCGACGACGTCACCATGCTCGGCATCACCCCCGTCGGCGCGGTCTCCCCCCACATGAAGACCGAGGGCGGCTTCCCGCAGTACCTCGCGGCGAAGACGAAGGACACCAAGGACGTCGGCCCCATGGCCGAGCCGAACATCGAGCGGATCATCTCCCTCAAGCCCGACCTGATCCTGTCCTCCAAGGTCCGCCACGCCAAGGTCTACGACCGGCTCAAGGGCATCGCCCCCACCGTCTTCACGGAGACGACCGGCGCGCCCTGGAAGGAGAACCTCAAGGTCCACGCCAAGGCCCTCGGCCTGGAGAAGGAGGCGGAGACGGCCCTGGGCTCGTACCAGAAGCGCGCCGAGGCCCTGGGCGAGGAGATCAGGAAGAAGAACAACGGCACGATGCCCACCGCGTCCGTCGTCCGCTTCGTCGCCGGCCCCACCCGGCTCTACCAGAAGGCCTCGTTCAGCGGCATCGTCCTCGCCGACACCGGCCTGCGCCGCCCCGCCTCGCAGGACGTCGACGCCGCGATGACCGACGTCTCGCCGGAGCAGATCGACAAGGCCGACGCCGACCTCGTCTTCGTCACCGTCGCCGACGACCCGAAGAAGACCCAGCAGGGCGCCGTCCAGGACAACCCGCTGTGGAAGGGCCTCGGCGCCGTCAAGAACGACAAGGTCTTCCAGGTGCCGGACGAGACCTGGATGTCCGGCATCGGCATCCAGGCCGCGAACCACGTCCTGGACGACATCGCCAAGGCCGCCGGCGTCGACGCCCCCAAGTAACCCCAGGCAGACGAAACCCCGTTCCCCGGACCCGCCGCCGGGCCGACACCCCTCCTCCTCACCGGCCCGGCGGCGCCTCCCCACGCACCCCGCGTATCCCCCCACGCACCACCGTCCCCCGCAGCCTGCCGAAAGGCGCTCCCGTGCGGCTCCATCTCCTCGCCCTGAACCCGACCGACTCCGTCACCCTCGGCTTCCTGCCCGCGGCCGCCCGCCTCGGACTCGACGTCACCCTCCTCACCGACCAGCCCGTGGCCCACCGCCGCGCCTACGAACAGAGCGTCGCCGACGGCGGCAAACTGCCCGATCTCTCCGTCCTCGGCTGCGACGTCACCGACTTCCGCGAGGTCGTCGCCCGCATCTCCGCGCTCGGCCCGGCGGCCCGCCCCGACGCCGTCCTCACCAACAGCGACCACCTCCAGCCCCAGGCCGCCCTGGCCGCCGCCTACTTCGGCCTGCCCGGCAAGGACTGGCGCGCCGCCCTCGACACCAAGAACAAGGCCCTGCTGCGCCGCCGCCTCGCCGAGGCCGGAGCCGAGGCCTGTGCCGACCCCGTCCGCTCCGTCGAACTCGGCCCCGTCGACGAGCCGGAGGGCCTCCCCGGGCGACTCAAGGAGGCGGACCTGCCCTACCCCTGCGTCGTCAAGCCGCGCGAGGGCGTGGCCAGCGAGGACGTCACCCTCGCCGAGGACGCGGCCGCCCTCGTCCGGCACTGCCACGACATCCGCGCCCGCAGGCCCGGCGCCTCCCTCGTCGTCGAGGAGTACCTGGACGGCGAGCTGCACACCCTGGAGACCCTCGGCGACGGCAGCACCCTGCACGTCCTCGGCTCGTTCCGCACCCGGCTGTCCCCGCCGCCGCACTTCATCGAAGAACGCCTCGACCTGCTGCCGGAACCGCCGCAACCGCACACGGAACAGGTGCTCGCCCAGCTGCGCGCCCTCGGCGTCGGCTTCGGCGCCTGCCACACCGAGTACGTGGCCCAGGGCGACCGCGCCCGCCTCATCGAGGTCAACTACCGCGCCATAGGCGACCAGTGCGACATCGCCCTCGCCGACGTGCTCGGCATCCCCCTCTTCGAGCACATCCTCCGCACCCACCTGGGAGAGCCGCTGCCCGCGGACCTGCGCGCCCGACCTGACGGCGGGCTGCGCGTGGAGTATGTCTGCGCGGACCGCGGGGGTACGCTCGAAAAGGCGCCCCCGGCGAGCGACACCGAGCGTGACGGCGTACGGCTGGTCTACCGGCCGCTGCGCGGCACCGGCGAGACGCACCCGCTCCACGGCACCAACCGCGACTACCTCGGCGTCATCAGGGCGACCGGCACCGACCAGGGCCGGATCGACCAGGCAGTCGAGGCCTTCCTGGCCGCACAGCGCTGGGAGATCATGTCATGAGCCTGACCAGTACGGACGTGGTGGAGGACGACCTCCTGCAGCGCGTCCTGAGCACGCTGCTCCGCGAGGACGCCTACGGCCTGCGCGGCCGCGCCCGCACCGAGCACCGCCCCGACGGCGACTGGCTCCACCTGCGCACCGCGGACGAGACCGTCCTGCTGCCCGTGGCCCCCGAGGGCTTCCAGTGCGAGATCCAGGCGCGCGAACCCCTCGTCGAGACGGCCGCCGGCCCCCTCACCGGGCTGCGCCCCGTCCTCACCCGGCTGCGCGCCGCGGTGCCCGCCGAGGACCGGCCCGGCTACGACGCCTTCCTCGCCGAGTGCGAGGAGGCGCTGGCCGCCGCCCGGCTGCACGACCGCGTCCGCGATGACGTCACCACGCACCTCACGGACACCTACGGCCGGCACACCGGCGGCTGGACGGGCCTGGGCGGCTCCCTCGCCTACGACACCCTCGCCGCCTACCGCGACCACCCCGTCTACCCGACCGGCCGCTCCCGCGCCGGCCTCAGCGAAGGCGAACTACGCGCGTACGCACCCGAGTTCCACCCGTCCTTCGCCCTGCACTGGCTCGCCCTCCCGCACGGCGCCGTGCGCGGCGACCGGACCCTCCTGCCCGCCTGGTGGCCCACCCCGGCCGCCCTCGGCCTGCGCGGCCTCGACGCCACCCACACCGCCCTGCCCGTCCACCCGCTCACCGCGGCCGGCCCCCTCGCCGCCGCCCTCCGCGCGGCCGGCCTCGGCGGCACCGCCCGCCACGCCGAGAAGCCCTGGCTGGAGGTGCTGCCCACCCTCTCCACCCGCACCGTCGCCGTCGCCGCCGACCCCGCCACCCACCTCAAACTGCCCCTCGCCACCGCCACCCTGGGCCTGCGCAACCGGCGCACCATCAAGCCCGGCACCCTCCTCGACGGCGAGGTGGGCCAGCGCCTCCTCGGCGAGGTCATCGCCCACGAGCCGCGCTTCGCCGGCCGCGTCCTCCTCGCCGACGAACGCACCCACCTGCAGTCCGACCACGAACTCCTCGCCGTCCTCGCCCGCCGCTACCCGGCCGGCCTCCGGGACGCCCACGTCCTGCCCGTCGCCGCGCTGCTCGCCCGCACCCCCGGCGGCGCCCTCGTCGCCGACGAACTCGCCGACCGCTACTACGGCGGCTCGCTCGCCGCCCTCCTCGACGCCTACCTCACCCTGCTCCTGGACTGGCACACCACCCTCTTCTCGTACGGCATAGCCCTCGAATCCCACCAGCAGAACACCTCCCTCGTCCTGGACGCCCCCGGCGGGAAGCCCCGCATGCGGCTGCTGCTGAAGGACAACGACGGGCCGCGCGTGTACGCCGTGCGCCTGGCCGCCCGGCTCGGCGGCTCGGCCGCCGACCTCCTCGGCTTCGACGACCGGCGCATCCTCGTCGCCGGCGACGGCCCCGTCGCCGACGTCTTCGCCACCATCACCCTCCACCTGTGCGCCGCCGCCCCCGTCTTCGAGCTCGCCCGGCTCGGCCGCGGCGACCTCGGCGGGCTCCTCGCCCGCCTCCGCGACCGGCTCGCCGAGGCCGTCGAGCGCGTCGCCGGCACCTCGCCCGGCGCCGCCGCCGTCCTGCGCGCCCGCGTCCTCGACGCCGACCGGCTGCCCGTCAAGGCCATGGTCACCGCCGGCACCCTGCTCACCAAGGAGCGCTCCGGCGCCGCCGACATCAACAAGCACTACGTCCAGGGCCCCAACTACCTGCGGGACGCCCGGCGATGACGGCCCTCCTCCACGACGGCCGCACCCGCGAGGAACGGCCCGTGCTGCGCAACCGCCAGGTCCACGCCGTCGCCGCCTGCTACTTCGTCGCCTCGTTCGCCGCCCTCGGCCTGCCCCCCTACCTCACCGAGATCCTGCCCGCCCTCGGCGACCGCGGCGCCCGCTGGGCCGGGCTGCTCTACGTCGTCCCCACCGTCTTCGGCGCCCTCGGCGCCCCCCTGTGGGGCCGGCTCGCCGACCGCTTCGGCCGCAAGCGCCTCCTGCTGCGCGCCCAGCTCGGCCTCGCCCTGTCGTTCCTGCTCGCCGGACTCGCCGACAGCCTGCCCGCCTTCACCGCCGCCCTCGTCCTCCAGGGCGTCCTCGGCGGCACCTTCGCCGCCTCCAACGGCTACCTCGCCGCTGCCCTCGACGGCCGCCGGCTCTCCTGGGCGCTCACCCTGATGCAGGGCAGCGCCCGCCTCGCGCTCGTCGCCGCGCCCGTCCTCGTCGGCGGCCTCACGCCCTGGCTCTCCCCGCACCGCCAGTACGCGCTCCTCGCCGTCCTGCCCCTGGCCGCCGCCCTGATGCTGGCCGCCCTCCCCGAACCGCCGCGCACGGCAGGGCCCGCGGCCGCCGCCGCGCCGGCCGGGGCACCGCCGCCCGGCCCCCTGCGCACCCTCTACGCCCTGGAGTTCGCCTTCGTCCTCGCCACCGTCATCTCCTACCCCTACCTGCTCACCCTGGTCGGCGAGCGGCTGCCGGGCCTCGGCCCGTCCGCCGGCGGCGCCCTCTTCGCCCTCCCGCACGCCTGCTACCTGCTGCTCGCCAAGCCCGTCCACGCCGCCGTCGCCCACCGCCCGCACCTCGGCGCCGTCACCGGCTTCGCCTGCGTGGCCGCCGCCCTCGCCGGGCACTGGGGAGCCTCCACCGTCGCCTCGTTCGTGGCGCTGCGGCTGCTCCTCGGCGCCGGCATGACGCTGGGCCTGGTCAGCCTGTCCGCACTCGCCGCCGAGGCCAGCCGGGGCCGCGGACCCGGCCGCCTCTTCGGCTCCCTGGAGTTCATATCCAAGGCCGGAGCCGTCGTCGCCGGAGCGGCGGCCGCCGCCGCAACCGGCCTCTGGGGCCCGGCCGCACCCGTCGTCGCAGGATCCGCCGTCGCAGCCCTGACGGCCGTCGTCAGCACCACCACACTCCTCCGCACCCGCTGGAGCCGCTGAATGTCCTCCGCACCCGCAGCCGCCCTCCCCGGCGTGGCCACCGCCGACCACGTGGTCGCCCACACCCTGCTCAACTGCCTGCTCCGCGAGGTCTCCGGGCCCGAGCACCAGACCGCCGTCGCCGACGGCCACCTGCTGCTGCGCCTGCCCCGCTGCGGCGTCCTGCTCCGCGTCGGGCTGCGGCGCGCCTCCCTCTTCGGCGCCCACCGTTTCACCGGCCCCGTCCGCGGCCGGCGCGACGGCGACTGGACCGAGCTGACCTGGCAGGACCTCGCCGAGCACATCCACCGCGAGCTGGAGCTGCGCACCGGCGTCCGCAACGAGGAGTTCCTCGGCCAGGTGGCCGCCAGCCACGCCGGCGTCACGGCGGCCCTCGACGCCCCCCGCGGCACGGCGGGCCCCGACCCGTACATGGACTCCGAGCAGTCCCTCCTCTTCGGCCACCGCTTCCACCCCACCCCCAAGGCCCGCACCGGCGCCGCCGCGGACTGGACCCGCTACGCCCCCGAGGCGCGCGCCCGCTTCCCGCTGCACCACCTGGCCGTGCGGCGCGAGCGCGTACGGCAGGAGACCGCGACCGCCGGGGCCCTCGCCGCCCTCGACCGGCAGCGGCCCGTCCCCGAGGGCTACGTCCTGCTGCCCGCCCACCCCTGGCAGTACGCGATGCTGCGCGACCACCCGGTGCTGCGTGCCGCCGTCGCCCGCCGCGACGTCCTCGACCTCGGCCCCGGCGGCACCCCCTTCGAGCCGACCGCGTCCGTGCGGACCCTCTACGACGGCCGCGACTTCCTCAAGTTCAGCCTCAACATCCGCATCACCAACTGCCTGCGCAAGAACGCCGAGTACGAGCTGGCCGGCGCCGTCGCCCTCACCCGCCTCCTCGAAGGGGCCGCCACCGACCTGGAGACCCGCTTCCCCGGCACCGGCCTGCTGCGCGAACCCGCCTACCGCACCCTGGACCTGGGCAGCCGCGACCTCACCGAGGGCTTCGGCGTCATCGTCCGCGAGGGCCTCGGCGCCCGCCTCGCCCCCGGCGTCACCGGCCTGCTGGCCGCCGCCGTCGCCGACGAGTACCCCACCGGCGGCGCCCACCTCGGCAGCCTCCTGCACGGCGCCGGCCCCGCCGAGGCCCTCGCCTGGTGGCACGCCTACCTCGGGCTGCTCGTCCCGCCCGTGCTCGCCGCCTACTTCGACCACGGCGTCGTCCTCGAACCCCACCTGCAGAACGTCGTCCTCGGCGTCGGCGCCGACGGCACGCCCCGGCAGGTCCTCTTCCGCGACCTCGAAGGCACCAAGCTGCTGCCCGGCCACCACGCCGCCGCCCTCGCCGCCCTCCCCGCGGACGTGGCCCGGCCCATGACGTACGACCGCGAACGCGGCTGGGACCGCGTCGTCTACTGCCTCGTCGTCAACCACATCGCCGAGGTCCTCGCCGCCCTCGCCGACCGCCACCCCCACCTCGAACCCGAGCTCTGGTACGCCGTCCGCCGCACCTTCGCCGACCGCGCCGGCGCCCACGGCAACCCCCCGCTGCTGCGCGCCCTCATCGCCGGCGTGCCGCTGCCCGCCAAGGCCAACCTGCTCACCCGCTGGGAGCGCAAGGCCGACCGCGACGCCGGCTACGTCCGCATCGCCTCGCCGCTGGTGCCCGACCTGCTGTCCACCGCCGGCCTCACCACGGCCCCCCGCACCGAGACCTGGAGTCCCGCACCGTGATCCCTCCCCGCGTCGCCGGCCACGCCACGGCCCTGCCCGCCGGCGACCTCCCCGCCTACGTCCACGACCTCACGGCCCTGGCCGCCGACGCCGCGGAGATCCGCGCTGCCCTGCCGCCGGAGACCGAGCTGTACTACGCCGCCAAGGCCAACCCCGCCCCCGAACTCCTGCGGGCCCTCGCCCCGCACGTCAGCGGTTACGAGGTCTCCTCCGGCGGCGAACTCGCCCACGTCCGCGAGGCCGTCCCCGGCCTGCCGCTCGCCTTCGGCGGCCCCGGCAAGACCGAAGCCGAACTGCGCCTCGCCCTCGGCCTCGGCACCGAGCGCGTCCACGTCGAGAGCGAGAGCGAACTGCGCCTGCTCGCCGCCCTCGCCGCGGAACGCCCCGGAGAAGCGCCCACCGACATCCTGCTGCGCGTCAACCTGCCCGCCGGCGACGGGGAACTCGGCGGCGCCGCCCTCGCGATGGGCGGCCGCCCCAGCCCCTTCGGCCTCGACCCGCGCCGCGCCGAGGCGTGCCTGCCCCTGCTGCGCGGCACCCGGCTGCGGCTGCGCGGCATCCACGCCCACCTCGCCAGCGGGCTCGACGCCCCCGCCCTGCTCACCGTCGCCGCCCGCGTCACCGCCTGGGCGCGCGCGCTCGACGAACGGCACGGCCTCGGCCTGGACGAGGTCAACGTGGGCGGCGGCATGGCCGTCGACTACACGCGCCCGCGCGCCCGCTTCGACTGGGCCGCCTACGGGACCGGCCTCGCCGCCCTCGCCGCCGAGCACCCCGGCTACCGGCTGCGCATCGAACCCGGCCGCGCCCTGACCGCCCACTCCGGCTGGTACGTCACCGAAGTCCTCGACGTCAAGCACAGCCACGGCGAGGCGTTCGCCGTCGTGCGCGGCGGCACCCACCACCTGCGCACCCCCGCGGCCAAGGGCCACGACCAGCCCTTCACCGTGCTGCCCGCCGACGCCTGGGAGCGCCCCTGGCCGCGCCCGGCCGCGCTGGACGAGCCGGTCACCCTCAGCGGGCAGCTGTGCACGCCGAAGGACGTCCTCGCGCGGGGGGTCCCGGTCGCCGAGCTGCGGGCGGGGGACCGGATCGCCTTCGCGATGGCGGGCGCGTACGCCTGGAACATCTCGCACCACGCCTTCCTGATGCATCCGGCGCCCACGTTCCACTTCCTCTCCTGAACTCCTCTTCCGCGCCCGGGAGTCGGCTGGTTCCGGACTGCTTTACCGGCGTTTCACCGCCACATGGATGGCCTATGCATCTAAATGGGCGTACGGTGATGCGTGCGGCCCCCGCCGCCCCCGAGGCGGGGACCGCACCTCACGGGGGATCAGCCATGCCCGGAGCACCCGGGACCGGCCTACCGAAAGGGGAGACCGCAACCATGTGCGGGATCACCGGATGGATCTCCTACGCCGACGACCTCACCACCCCCACGGCCGCGCGCGCCACACTCGACGCGATGACGCGGACCATGGCCTGCCGCGGCCCCGACGCCGGCGGCACCTGGCACGGCCCCCACGCCGCCCTCGGCCACCGGCGCCTCGCCGTCATCGACATCGAGGGCGGCGCCCAGCCCATGAGCGTCGAACGCGACGGCCGCACCCTGCTCGTCACCACCTACAGCGGCGAGGTCTACAACTACCGCGAGCTGCGCGCCGAACTCGAAAGCCACGGCCACGCGTTCCGCACGCAGAGCGACACCGAGGTCGTCCTCCACGCCTACCTCCAGTGGGGCGAGGACTTCACCGAACGCCTCAACGGCATGTACGCCTTCGCCCTGTGGGACCCGCGCACCGAGGAACTCCTCCTCGTCCGCGACCGCATGGGCATCAAACCGCTCTACTACTTCCCCCTCCCCGACGGCGTCCTCTTCGGCTCCGAGCCCAAGGCGATCCTCGCCCACCCCGCCGTCCGCCCCGCCGTCGACGCCGAAGGCCTCGCCGAACTCGTCGCCTTCACCAAGACCCCCGGCCACGCCGCCTACAAGGGCATGTACGAACTGCCCCCCGGCCACACCGCCCGCATACGCCGCGGAGGCCTCACCCTCCGCCGCTACTGGGCCCTCGAAGCCCGCGAGCACACCGACGACCTCGACACCACCGTCCGCCACGTCCGCGACCTGCTCGACGACATCGTCGGCCGCCAGCTCATCGCCGACGTCCCCCTGTGCACCCTGCTCTCCGGCGGCCTCGACTCCTCCGCCATCACCGCCCTCGCCGCCAAGGGCCTCGACGCCGCCGGAGCCGGACCGGTCCGCTCGTTCTCGGTCGACTTCACCGGCCACACCGAGAACTTCCGCCCCGACCCCATGCGGCCCACCCCCGACGGCCCCTACGCCCACGCCCTCGCCGCCCACGTCTCCTCCCACCACTCCGACATCGTCCTCGACGCCGCCGACCTGATGGCCAAGGCCAACCGCGACGCCGTCCTCGCCGCCCGCGACATGCCCGTCAGCGGCTTCGGCGACGGCGACGTCTCCCTCTACCTGCTCTTCAAGGCCATCCGCGAACAGTCGACCGTCGCCCTCTCCGGCGAGTCCGCCGACGAGGTCTTCGGCGGCTACCGCTGGTTCCACGACCCCGAGCACGTGCACGCCGACACCTTCCCCTGGGCCGCCGCCGGAGCCGCCGACCGCTTCGCCGGCGAACACAGCGGCGGCCGCTCCGCCCTCCTCGACCGCGGCCTCCTCGCCAAGCTCGACCTCGCCGGCCACCAGGACTCCCGCTACCGCGACGCACTCGCCGAAGTGCCCCGCCTGCCCGGCGAGACCGGCCTCGAACGGCGCATGCGCGAAATCAGCTACCTGCACCTCACCCGCTTCGTCCAGCTCCTCCTCGACCGCAAGGACCGCGCCAGCATGGCCGTCGGCCTGGAGGTCCGCGTCCCCTTCTGCGACCACCGCCTCGTCGAATACGTCTTCAACACCCCCTGGGCCATGAAGACCTTCGACGGCCGCGAGAAGTCCCTCCTGCGCGCCGCCACCCGCGACGTGCTGCCCGCGAAGGTCGCCGACCGCGTCAAGAGCCCCTACCCCAGCATCCAGGACCCCCGCTACGCCGCCGCGCTGCGCGCCGAGCTCGGCCGCGTCCTCGCCGACAAGGACGCGCCCGTACGGCCCCTCCTCGACACCGAGGCCGTCGCCGGCTGCCTCGCCGAGGACGCCGGCGAGTCCTTCCGCTCCGCCACCGAACTCGTCCTCAACCTGGACACCTGGCTGCGCATGCACGACACCGCGCTGGAGCTGTAGAAGCTGTAGAGTCCGGGCGTGGCCCTGAAGATCACCGTCGACCCGGACGCGGCCGAGCCGCCCTTCGAGCAGATCCGCGCCCGGATCGCCGAGCGCACCCGCTCCGGCGAGCTCCCCGTCGGCTACAAGCTCCCCACCGTCCGCGGCTTCGCCGAGGAACTCGGCCTCGCCGCGAACACCGTCGCCAAGGCGTACCGGGCGCTGGAGGCCGACGGGGTCATCGAGACCCGGGGCCGCCACGGCTCCTTCATCGCCGCCCCGGGCGACACGGCGGCGCGGGAGGCCGCGGCGGCGGCGCGCGCCTTCGCGGAGCGCGCCCGGAGACTGGGCCTGGACCACGGGGCCGCCCGCGCGGCGGTGGAGGACGCGCTGCGGGCGGTGTACGGGTAGTCCGCGCGCCGGTCCGGCACCGCCGGACCCGCACGTCGTGGTTGCTCGCCGCTGCGGCGGGCGTTTTCTTCCGCCGCGGCGGCGCTGAGCCACGACGAGGCAGGCCGGCGGTGCCGGAC
>NZ_JBMMMZ010000024.1:0-72755 GCF_049725035.1 Streptomyces sp. XH2
CCGCCACCGGATCGGCCGTGGACACCACAGACCTACGCGACTTCGCCCGGCGCGCACTACCGGACTACATGGTCCCGGCAGTATTCATACTCCTCGACGAACTGCCTCTGCTCCCGAACGGAAAACTGAACCGGGCAGCCCTGCCGACGCCCGAAGCCGGTACGGCCCCGGCAACGCGTGCTCCTCGTACGCCGCGGGAAGAGCTGCTCTGCGGCCTCTTCGCCCACGTGCTGGGCCTCCCCGAGGTCGGCGCGGAGGACAACTTCTTCGAGCTGGGCGGCGACAGCATCATGTCCATCCAGCTCGTGTCCAAGGCCCGCGCCGCCGGGCTGGTCATCTCCCTCCGCGACGTCTTCCAGCACAAGACGCCCGCGGCCCTGGCCCTGGCAGCGACGAAGGACTCGGAGAGCGAACCCGGCAGCGAAGCACCTGATGCCGGCGTCGGCCGGCTGCCGATGACCCCGATCATGCACCGGCTCCGGGAACGCGGGGGTTCGCCCGACGGGTTCCACCAGTCGGTGCTCCTGAACGTTCCCGGCGGACTCGGCACGACTTGCCTCAACGCGGTGATGCAAGCGGTGCTGGACCACCACGACGCCCTGCGGATGAGGGTGACCCGGCATCCCGGCGGCGAGTGGCAGTTGGACATCGCCCCACGCGCCACGGTCACGGCGAGCACGTGCATCCGTCGCGCCGACATGCGCGGGCTGGAAGGCGCGGCTTTGCGCGCGACGATCGCTGCGGAGGGCGCTGCGGCCGTGCGGCGGCTGGCTCCCGGTGACGGGGTGATGCTGCAGGCGGTGTGGTTCGACGCCGGGCCCGCCCGTGCGGGCCGGTTGCTGCTGGTGCTGCACCATCTGGTGGTCGACGGGGTGTCCTGGCGCATTCTGCTGCCGGACCTGGCCTCTGCCGCGGCTGCCGTCGCGGCGGACCGCGCAGCCGACCTGGCCCCCGTACACACGTCGTTCCGCCGGTGGGCCGAACTGCTGGTGGAACAGGCCCGGGAACCGGAACGGGTCGACGAGGCAGCATGGTGGGCACAGGTCCTCGACGGGCCCGGCGCGACCCTGGCCGACCGGCCGCCCCAGGAGGACGACACCACACGGTCGCTGGTGATGACGATTCCGCCGGAACGGGCAGCGGCGTTGCTGACGGACGTGCCGGCCGCGTTCCACGCGAACGTCAACGACGTCCTGCTGACGGCGCTGGCCGTGGCGGTCCTGCGCCGGCACCAGCAGCGCGGAAAGGCGGGGGCGGCCCTGCTGGTTGATCTGGAGGCACACGGCCGGGACTCAGGGGTTCCCGGAGTGGATGTGTCGCGCACGGTGGGCTGGTTCACCAGCCTGTTCCCCGTACGGGTCGACCTCCACGGCATCGACCTCGATCAGGTGCTGACCGGAGGACCCGCTGCCGGTCAGGCTCTCAAGACGGTCAAGGAACAGCTTCGGGCGGTCCCGGCCCAGGGCCTCGGATACGGGCTCGTCCGCTACCTCAATCCGGAGACCCGCGGACGGCTGTCCCACCTGTCCGCTCCCCAGGTCGGATTCAACTACCTGGGGCGATTCCCCGCGGCCGACACCGGGCAGTGGACCGTCGCCGAGGAAACCGACGCCCTCTTCGATGCGACCGAAGCCGGACTGCCCGGACCGGGGCCGGCGCACCACCTCGGCATCAATGCCCTGGCCCGGGAAAGCGCCGAGGGGCCCGTACTCGTGGCCTCCTGGACATGGACCGACAAGACCCTGTCCGAAGCAGACGTCCATGAGCTCACCAACTTGTGGTCACAAGCACTCGACGCCCTCATCGCTCACAGCCGCCGGCCCGGTGCAGGGGGCTGGACGCCCTCGGACCTGCCTCTCGTCTCACTGACGCAGAACCAGCTTGACCGGCTCACCGGGGCCCGGGTGGGCGGGTCGGATCTTGAGGAGATCCTGCCGCTCTCACCGTTGCAGGAGGGCTTGCTCTTCCACTCGGCTTTCGACGACCAATTGCCCGACGTCTACACCGTCCAACTGGTCCTCGGCCTCCAAGGGCAGCTCAACGCGGCAGCGCTGCAGTCCGCGGCAGCGGCCTTGCTGCGCCGGCACGCGAACCTGCGGGCGGGCTTCCGGCAGGAGGATGCCGATCACCCGGTGCAGGTCATTCCGCGCGAGGTGGCGTTGCCCTGGCGCGAAGTGGACCTGAGCGGGAGGAGCGACCAGGACTCGGAGCCGGAACTGGCCCGGCTGCTGACCGAGGACCGCGCCCGCCGCTTCGACCCGGCCCGCCCACCACTCCTGCGCTTCACCCTCATCCGCACCGGCCCCGCCCACCACCGCCTCGTCTTCACCCACCACCACCTGCTCCTCGACGGATGGTCCCTCCCCATCCTCATGCGAGAACTCTTCGCCCTCTACACCCAGAGCTCCGGCAGCGGAGACGGAACCGCCCTCCCCTCCCCCGTCCCCTACCGGAACTACCTCACCTGGCTCGTGAGCCGGGACCGGGACGCGGCCGAGAAGGCCTGGCGAGAGGCACTGACCGGCATAGAAGAGCCCACGCTGCTGGCTCCGGTCAGTGCTGCCCGTGGCACTGTGCTGCCCGCCGACGTGACGAGTGAGCTGCCGGAGACGCTGACCGCGGCCTTGACGGCGTGGGCCCGCCGGCACGAGCTGACGCTCAACACCGTTGTCCAGGGGGTCTGGGGAACCCTGCTGGGGCGCTTGCTCCACCGGCACGACGTGGTCTTCGGCGCCACGGTCTCCGGCCGCCCGCCCGAGGTCACCGGCATCGAGGACATGGTGGGGCTGTTCATCAACACCTTGCCCGTACGCGTGCGCTGGGACGAGAACGAGTCGTGGGCGGACATGCTGACCCGGCTGCAAGAAGAGCAGTCGGCCCTGCTGGAGCACCAGCATCTGGGGCTTGCGGACATCCAGCAGACAGCGGGTGTACGCACACTGTTCGACACGACCACCGTGTTCGAAAGCTATCCGGTCGACGCCGGGGCGCTGGAGAAGACCGCTCCTGCCTTGCGGCTGCTGGACATCGAAGCCGCCGACGGCACGCACTATCCCCTCAGCCTCGCCGTGATACCCGGCCCGGCTCTGCGGCTGCGGCTGCAGTACCGGCCGGATGCGGTGGAGCGGGTCGCGGCCGAGGCCGTCGTGACGCGGCTGCGCCTCTTGCTGGAGGCGGTGGTCATGCGCCCCGAGCAGCCCATAGGGCACGTCGATCTACTGACCGCCGGGGAGCGGGACCGTCTCCTGGGGTTCAGCGCGGATCCCGCCCCGGAAGGTCTGCTCCCGGGGTGGTTCGAGGCTCAGGCGAAGGAGTCGCCCGATGCCGTAGCAGTGCTGCACGACGGTGTTGGGATCACGTACGGGGAGCTCAATGCCCGGGCGAACCGGCTCGCTCGGGTGCTGGTCCGGTGCGGCGTCGGTCCTGACCGGGTCGTTGCCGTGGCGCTGCCGCGGTCGGTGCATGTGGTGGTCGGTCTCCTGGCCGTGCTCAAGGCGGGCGGCGTGTACCTGCCGGTGGATCCGGAGTATCCGGCGGAGCGGATCGCGTTCATGCTGGCCGACGCCCGGCCCGCCCACGTACTCTCCGACGCCGTCACCGCGCCGCGCCTGCCGGACCTGGGTGACGTCCCATCGGTGCTGGTCGACCGGCTTGACCTCGCCCGGGAGGACGGCGCTGACCTCACCGATGCCGATCGCCCGGCCCCGCTGTCACCGGAGCAACTGGCGTATGTGATCTATACGTCGGGATCAACGGGCCGCCCGAAGGGCGTCATGATGTCCGGCGGCGCGCTGGCGAACCTGCTGGCGTGGCACGCCTCGGCGATGCCGGCCGGCCCCGGCGTGCGGGTCGCCCAGTTCACTGCGATCAGTTTCGACGTGTCGGTGCAGGAGATCCTGTCGACGCTGGTGTCCGGTGCGTGCCTGGTGATTCCCCCCGAGGACGTCCGCCGTGACGCGGCGGCGTTCGTGGCGTGGCTGCGGCGGCACGAGGTCGGCAAGCTGTTCGCGCCGAGCTTGGTGATCGAGGCGCTGTGCGAGGCGGCTGTTGAGAGCGGAGAGACGCTGCCGGCGCTGGTGGACGTGGCCCAGGCCGGTGAGGCGCTGCGGTTGAGCGAGCCGGTCCGCCGCTTCCACCGGGGCGTACGGCGCCGGTTGCACAACCACTACGGGCCTGCCGAGACCCATGTGGTGACCGCGTTCACCCTGCCGGACGAGGAAGCGGCATGGCCGGGCGCGGCGCCGATCGGCCGGCCGATCCGGAACGTCGGGACGTATGTGCTGGACGCCCGCTTGCGGCTGGTTCCCCCGGGTGTGGTGGGGGAACTGTATCTGGCCGGTGCCCAGTTGGCCCGCGGCTATCTGCAGCGCCCGGGGCTGACCGCCGGGCGGTTCGTGGCGAACCCGTACGGCGGCCCGGGGGCACGGATGTACCGCACCGGGGACCTGGTGCGGTGGGACTTCGCCGGGAACCTGGAGTACGTCGGCCGGGCGGACCGCCAGGTCAAGGTCCGCGGGTTCCGCATCGAACCCGGCGAGATCGAGGCGGCCGTCGCCCGCCACGAGGACGTCGGCCAGGCCGCCGTGCTGGCCCGGGAGGACCGGCCGGGCGACACGCGTCTGGTGGCCTACGTGGTGCCCGTGCCGGGACGGCGGGTGCAGGTCCCCGAACTGCGCCGGCACCTGGCGGCACTGCTGCCGGACCACATGCTGCCTGCCGCCGTGCTCGAACTCGCCTCCCTGCCGCTGACCGCCAACGGAAAGCTGGACCGGGACGCCCTGCCGGCACCCGGGGCGGGCACGCCGTCCACCGGCGCAGCGCCCCGGAACTCCCGGGAGGAGGTCCTGGCCGGCTTGTTCGCCGAGGTGCTGCGACTGCCGGCGGTGGGGGTCGACGACGACTTCTTCGCCCTGGGCGGGCACTCCCTGCTCGCCACCCGTTTGATCAACCGGGTCCGGTCGGTGTGGGGCACCGAGCTGCCGGTCCGCGCCTTCTTCCAGTCGCCCACCGTCGCCGGACTGGCAGCGGCCGTCGATGCCGCCGAGCGTCCCCGTGGCGATGCGGCGGACGGCACGGACGGCATCGATTTCCGCGCCGAGGCGGTGCTCGATCCGGCGATCACGACCGACGGCTGCCGGCCCGTGGCCCCCCGGGTGCACACTGCTCCCCGCCGCATCCTGCTCACCGGCGCCACCGGGTTCCTCGGTTCCTTCCTGCTCCGCGAGCTGCTGGACCGGACGGAGGCCGACGTGTGGTGCCTGGTGCGAGCGGCGAACGACGAAGAGGCCGGAGAACGGCTGCGCGGCGGCCTCGCCGCGTACCGGCTGTGGGACGAGGCCCTGCGCGAGCGGATCGTCGCCGTGGCAGGAGACCTGGAGAAGCCGCTGCTCGGTCTGACCGGGGAACGCTTCGCCCTGCTGGCGGACCGGATCGAGGTCATTTACCACAACGGCGCGCGGGTGAACATCGTCGACTCGTACGCGAGGCTGAAGGCGGCCAACGTCCTGGGCACGCAGGAGGTGGTGCGCCTGGCCGCCACGGCGCGGGTCAAGCCCCTGCACTACGTCTCCAGTTCCGCCGCCGGGGTGGGGCGGGACCCGGGTACCGATGTCGTCCGGGAGGACCGCCGCGTCGCACCGGACCGGGTGGCGTCGAACGGGTACGTCGCAACGAAGTGGGTGGCCGAGGAACTGGTGCGGGCGGCCGGGGAACGGGGCGTTCCCGCGGTGATCTACCGGCCGAGCCGGGTGAGTGGCCACACCGGCACGGGCGCGTGCACGACGGGGGACGCACTGTGGACGATGGTCCGGGCGATCATCGAGTTGCGTGCCGCGCCGGACCGGACGGTGCGGGAGGGAATGCGGTTCGACGTCGACCTCGTGCCGGTCGACCATGTGGCGAGGGCGATCGTCCATCTCGGCCGGCAGCCGGATGCGCACGGCAAGGTCTTCCACGTGACCAACCCGGAGCCGCTGGGCTTCGACGCGTTGACCGACTGTCTTCGGCGGCTCGGCTACGACGTGACGAGCCTGTCCTACGAGGAGTGGAAACACGCACTCCTCGGCGCCGCCGAAGCGAAGTCCTCGCTGGCTCCGGCCGCACTGCTGGCGCAGGGGCTGCGGGTCGGCGCCGCGAGCCCGCGCTACGACCGGAGCAACACCGAGCGCGGGCTCGCCGGTTCCGGCATAGCGTGCCCCGCCGTCGGCGACGACCTGGTCGCCAAGTACGTCCAGTACTTCGTCGGCTCGGGGTTCCTCCCGGCGCCGGCATCGACGACCGGCGGCTGATGGCTGACGGCAGGCCGCCGGTGGACGACAACCCGACGTTGTACGCGAGGAAGGACAGGACATGACCAACCCCTTTGACGACGACAACGGGCGTTTCCACGTGCTCGTCAACGACGAGGGCCAGCACTCGCTGTGGCCGGTCTTCGCGACCGTCCCCGAGGGCTGGTCCGTCGCCCTGGAGGACCAGGAGCGGGCCGCCTGCCTGGAGTACGTCGAGCAGCACTGGACCGACATGCGTCCCAGGAGCCTCGTCGAGGCGATGAACGCGGCAGCGGCGGCCCGGAAGGATCCCTCCTGACCCTTCGGGAGGATCCCCCCTGGTCCCTCCCCTATCGCTCGTACCCCGGCGCCCCGGATTCCGGTGCTCGGCGGACCTCGCCCGTGCCCAGTGTGATCACGGCCCGGGGCAGCATGGGCCCCTCGCCGCGCCGGGAGAGGACGGCCACCTCTTCGACCACGGCGGACCGTGCGCCGAGCCGGGCGGCGCATTCCGCGGCCAGGCCCCGTGGTTCCTGCGTGCGACCGAGGGACAGATGCGGGGTGAAACGGTCGCCGCGCCCGCGGCAGAGCGGGAAGCGCGACTCCAGCTCCTGGTGGAGGCGCTCCCACGGCGCCGTGCCCGCCGCTGCCGGATCGAGCCACACCGTCGAGGAGTGCCGGTGCCGGAAGTACCGTACGCCGGACAGGCGCGCCGTGAACGCCGCGCTCTCCGCCGCGCCCGCGGCCAGCAGCGGCACGGCCCGCGCGAACTCCTCCTCCGGCACGAAACCGAACAGCAGGTTCACGTGCGGAGGCCACCGCCGCACCTGCGGATCGTGCTCCCGGCGGATCGTCTGAATCGCGGGCCAGAGCTCCTGCGGCGGCAGCCACGCCACGGCCGTCCGGGCCGTCGGCGGCACCTCCAGCGTGCCTCCCGGCCCGGCGCCGCCGGCCTCCCGGTACCCGTTCACACTCCCATGATGCGTTCACCCGCCCGCCCGAGCCTCGTTATTCCTTGCGAGAAAAGAGCGGCCCGGACGGGGAAAATCCCGGGATCCTTTGACGGGTGCTTAATGTCTGAAATACAGTGATGCCCGATTGACGCACCACCGCAGGCTTGCTGTCGATCGGGGGATTCTCATGACCAGCTCCGCTTCTTCCGTCGTGGCCGGTGTCGGTTCCTCCCTCCCTCCGCGGGTGATCCGCAACGACGACATATCGTTTGCGAATCTCGGTTCGAGTGACGAATGGATCCGCAGCAGGACCGGAATCGAATGCAGGCGCCGGGTCGAGCCGGGAATCAGCACCGGGGACCTCGCCGTCGAAGCGGGCCGCGCAGCCCTGCTGAGTGCCGGCGATCCGGCCGTCGACCTCGTGGTGCTGACGACCACGACGCCCGACCACCCCTCACCGGCGACGGCGCCGTGGGTCGCCGCCCGGCTGGGTCTGGGCACCTTGCCGGCGTTCGACGTCGCGGCCGCGTGTTCGGGCTTCACGTACGGGGTGGCCGTGGGCGATGCGTGGATCCGGGCGGGGCTGGCGGAGTGCGTGCTGGTCCTGGCGGCGGAGACGCTGTCGACGATCACCGACCCCGCGGACCGCGGCACCGCCGTGGTCTTCGCCGACGGGGCCGGGGCCGTGGTGCTGCGCAGCGGCGAGCGCGACGAGCCCGGTGCCGTCCGGGCGACGTGCCTGGGCAGTGACGGCACGCAGAAGGACCTCGCCGTCGTCCACGCCGGCGGCTCCCGGCGGCCGGACCCCGGTGGCGCCGCCCCGGTGGCGGAGCGCTGCTTGCGGTTGCAGGGTCCGCAGCTGTTCGCCCACGCGGTGCGCCGGATGACCGAAGTGTCCCGGGAATTGCTGGAGAAGACCGGATGGCCGGTGGATTCCGTGGGGGCGTTCATCGGCCACCAGGCCAATCAGCGGATCCTGGACAAGGTGGCCGACCTGGTCGGCGTGCCCCGTTCCAGCCGCTTCGGGAACATCCGCAGCGTCGGCAACACGTCTTCGGCGTCGATCCCCCTGGTCATGGACGAACTGGTCGAGGCCCAGTCCGTCGCCCCCGGCACACGGACCCTGCTGACCGCGTTCGGGGGCGGCGCGGTGTGGGGCGCGGTCGCGTTGACCTGGCCCGGTCTCAAGCCCGCACGACGGTAGGAGTTTCTTCATGGACGAGCCCGTCCGGCAGCCGTTCGAGTTCATTCGCGACTATCTGTCCGCCACCTACCATCTCGATTCCGAAAAACTCACCGTGGACCGTTCCTTCGACAGCCTCGGCCTGGATTCCATCGCGCAGGTGGAGATGTTCGTGACGCTTTCCGACCACTACGGGATCCGGCTCGACGACGCACACGCCCGCGGGCACATCACTCTCCGGGAAACCGCTGATCTCGTGCAGGAGGCCCTGGACTCGGTGGACCGGCGGAATGGAGAGCCGTGACCAAGGCGATCACCCGCACCCTGCAATTGGACGGGCTGACCTTCTCCTGCCAGGTGGTGGAGAGCGACACTCCGCGCATCGAGCCGGTGCTCGTCCTCGGCGGCGTGCTGCAGGGCATGCACGGCTGGTCCATCATGGAACGTCACGTCCTGCCCTTCGCCGACCTGATCTCCGTGGACCTGCCCGGCGCCGGAGCGTCCACTCCCCTGCGGCCCGAGCAGGACATGGAGACCATGTGCCGGGCCACCGAGATCATCATCGACGGCCTCGGCCTGGAACGGGTCAACTTCCTCGGTTACTCCTTCGGTTCGGCCGTCGCCTTCCGCTGCGCGCAGAGGCACCCGGACCGGTACGCCAAGCTGGCGCTGGGCGGCGTGCCCGTCCGCATCAGCGACAAACTCGTCGGCCTGTGGACGCGCGGCGCCCGGCGGATGCTGACCGGTGACGCGAACGGATTCGTGGACGTCCTGGCGGAGATGTTCCTGTGCTCCGACAGCCGGGTGACGGTCAGGAACCGGGACGTGGTGCGCCAGTTGGTCAAGCGGATGACCCTCAGGGCCGTCACCGGCAGCGCGCACGGATTCCGGACGATGGAGCGTTCGGTCCTGGAGAACCTCGACCCCCGGGGCGGTCTGAGCGGTGTTCCGACGCTGGTGTTCTGCGGCGAGCACGACACCATCAGCTCCCTGGAGGAGCAGAGGGAGTTCGCGGCCACGATCGAGGGCTGCACGTTCGCGGCGATCGGCGAAGCCGATCACTGGGTGTTCCTGCAGCGCCGGTACGAGGCCGGCGACCTGGTGATGCGCTTCTTCACCGGCCGGCCGCTCACCGGCCTCGGCTATCTGACCGGACCCGCCACGGCCGCCGGGGTGACCACGCCGTGAGCGACGACCCGGTGACCACCGTGCTGGCGGGTCTGGGGTCCTGGCTGCCGCCGACCGTCGTGGACAACGCGGATCTCATGAGCCCCGCGATGGACGCCTTCGTACGGCGGCGGATCGGCATCGCCCGCCGGCACCGCATCAGCGACGGCGACGCCACCGTCCACCTGGCCACGGAGGCGGGTGCGCGGGCGCTCGCCTCGGCCGGCGCGGCACGAGTCGACGCGCTCGTCCTCGCCACCACGACCCCGGACCGGCTCTGCCCCGCCGGCGCCCCCGAAGTCGCCAGCCGCCTGGGCATGACCGGCATACCCGCCTTCGATCTCAACGCCGGCTGCTCGGGCTTCCTCTACGGCTGCGAGCTCGCCCGCGGGCTGATCGCCGCCGGCACGGCAGGATCCGTCGCGGTGATCGGTGCCGAGAGCTCCTCCACCATGATCAACCCTGCGGATCCCGGCACCGCCCCGATCTTCGGCGACGGCGCCGGCGCCGCCGTGCTCCGGCGGGCGCGCCCGGGTGAGCCGCCCACGTTCGGTCCGACGGCATGGGGCAGCGACGGCACCCTCGCCGACGCCATCGCCATCCCGGCCGGCGGCTCCCGCCGGCGCACCCCCGCACCGGACCTCGGCGGCGCGGACGCGTTCCTGCACATGCGCGGTACCGAAGTCGTGCGCAACGCGGTCAAGCGCATGAGCGCCGCCGTGATCGCCGCCGCCGAGGCCGCGAGCTGGACGCTGGAGGACATCGACGTGCTCGTCGCGCACCAGGCCAACGCGGCGATCACCCGGGCCGTGGCCGCGACCCTGTCCTTCCCGGCCGACCGCATGCCGTCCAACATCGAGCACGTCGGCAACACCGCCGCGGCGTCCATCCCGCTCCTGCTCGCGCACGCCGCCTCCCACGGCGCGGTCAAACCCGGCCGGCGCGTGCTGATGGTGGCCTTCGGCAGCGGCCTGTCATGGGCCGCCACCACCGCCACGTGGCCGCACGGCCTCACTCCCCACCTGTGACTCCCGGAAGGCCAGGCGCATGGACGACAGGCAGGACACCGACGTGCAGAACGCCGGCGTGCAACACGCCGTCATCCGCATTCTGACGCACAAGGCCGGCCTGCCTCCCGGACCGGTCACACCCGACGCCACCTTGACGCAGGCGGGCGTGGACTCCATGGCCATCGCCGTACTCGCCATGGTCATCGAGGACGAGTACGCACTGGTGATCAGCGAAGCCGATCTGTCGGCGAACTCCACCGTCGCCGACCTCGCGGCCCTCGTCGAGAGACACTTGGCGGCCGAGGCGTGACCGGGCGGCACCCCTCCTCGCTCCCTCTCGCCCGTGCCGGCGCGCACGACCACCGCATCACCTGGAGCCCCGCGGACTTCCCGTGCAGGACCGTCGTTCCGGACGGCCCGGCCGGCGCCGCCGATCCGCTGCTCGTCCTCGGCGGCGGCCTGCAGAACAGACACTCGTGGGCACGCTTCGAGCGCCGTACGGCCTCCCGGTTCCCCCTGGTCATCCCCGACCTGCCGGCCGCCCGCACGCCCGGGCAGGATGTGCCGAGCCTGGACTGGGACGACCTCACCGACGCCGCCCTGCGCGTCATGGACCAGCTGCGCATCCGCCGCTTCGCCGTGCTCGGCGTCTCCTCCGGCTACCCCATCGGCTACCGGCTGGCCCAGCGCCACCCCGACCGGGTCACGCGGCTGATGCTCTTCGGTGCCTCGCCCCGGCCCGCCCCCCGCCTGGCGAAACTGATCGGTGAAGGCCTGCGCCGGGAAGCCGGCCGCCGCGCCCCGGCCTCCTCCGCCGAAGATGCACCGGCCCGTCTTCGAGCCGCCGAAGAGCTGGTCGGCGTCCTCACCAACCCCGAAGCGGCCGAGCGGCACCTGCTCATCAGGGCAGCAGGACGCGTCGTGCTCGACCAGCTCGCCGCGTCCCCCTGCGACCCCCTCGTCCGCTACGTCCACGACCGCGGGTTCCTCCTGCTGCGCGACCCGCTTCCCCCGGGCGGCATCCACGGCGTTCCCTCTCTCGTCGGAGTGGGCGAATTCGACACCGCCACCACCGTCGCCGACAACCGGGCCGTCGCGTCCACCATCAGCCGCGCGACCTTCGTCGTCATGGAGAACGCCGACCACCTGCTGCACATGGAACGGGACGCCGACTTCGCCGCTCTCGTCACCCTCTTCCTCGGCGGCAGACCGCTCAGTGCTCTGCGGCAGTGCACCGTCGAGGCGATGCCTTGAGCACCAGGCCGTGCCGTGCCGCCGGCCCTCTGTACCTCGCCCCCGCGTCCCGCATCCCGAGGAGCCCCGCAGCCGTGCAGACCCCCAGGAAGCACCGACCAGCCGCGCCTCGGCGCATCGTCCTGGCCACGTGGGGGACGACCGGCGACGTCGCCCCGTACACCGGCCTCGCCACCGGCCTGAGAGAGGCCGGTCATCAGGTCACCGTGGTGACCTCACGGCGATACGCGCACCTCTTCCGCGCGCACGGGCTTCCGGTCCGGGCCATGCCCCTGGACGAGCAGGAGGCCGCGGTCGGAGCGCACAAGCCGCGCCGCGCGCGCATCGACAACGGCCGGGACATGGCACTCACCGCAGCCGGGGTCCTGCTGGAAGCGGCCGGTGAAGGCGCCGACGCTCTCCTCGCCCATCCCCTGCTGCACCCCCAGGCCGCGGTCATCGGCGCAGGGCTCCGCGTGCCGTGCCTCGGCGTCTACACCGTCTCGCACGCCATGATGCTGCCGCGCCTGATCGCCGGGACGCCGCGGCTGCGCTACACGATCGCCGATGCGCTGGTCAAAGCCGTCCTCAGCCCGCTGTACGCCCCGGCGATCGCCCGCCTGCGACGCGAACTCGGCCTGCGTCACCGCTCCGTCCCCACCACCCTGACGCCTTCCGCCCGCCACGCCGTCTCCTACGGTTTCAGCAGCGCTCTCCTGCCCGCTCGGATGCCGCTGCCCGCCGCGCACAGGGCCGTCGGCGCCTGGCGGCCCGCTCGACCACCGGACTGGCGTCCTGATGACCGTCTCGTCGACTTCCTCGCTTCGGGGCCCGCACCCGTGTATTTCGGCTTCGGCAGCATGGGCGAAGGCCGTGCGGAACAGCTGTCCCGCACCATCACCCGTGCCGTGCGCCGGCTGAGGATCCGCGCCGTCGTCCAAGGCGGCTGGGCCGGCCTGACGGGTGACGGCGGCAGCGACGACGTCCTCACCATCGGAGAGTGCCCGCACACCTGGCTCTTCCCGCGCATGGCCGCCGCCGTGCACCACGCGGGCCCGGGAACCACCCACGCCTCTCTGGAGGCCGCCCTGCCCACCCTCCCCGTCCCCTTCAAGCTCGACCAGCCCTTCTGGGCAGCCCGGCTCCGCTCCCTCGGGCTCACCCCCGCCGCCCTCCCGGTGCCGCACCTCACCAGCGGCAATCTCAGCCTCGCCCTCACCCGGCTCCTCACCGACGGCCACTACCGCGAACGGACCCGCCGCATCGGCGCGATCGTCGAAGGGCAGGACGGCACCGCAGGGGTCGTCCACGCGCTCAGGCGGATCGCGTCTCAGCCGGGGGAGGCGGTCCGGCGGGGGACTCCGTAGCGGTTCCAAAAGTCCGGGCCGTCCGTAAATGACTGGCGCGCGTGGTGAGGCAGCGGGATCCTCCTGACTGTCCGGGCCCGCGCGCATCCGCGTGATCGCGCTCCACCCCGCCCGGAAAGGGAGTGGTGATGACCGTCTTCGCGTCCGAACCGTCCGCGCCCCGGCCCGGAGTCCGTACAGCGGCCGGAGCGCTGCGCGGCTGCCGGGAGGCGGGCGTGGCGGTCTTCCGCGGCATCCCGTTCGCCGAGCCGCCGGTCGGCTCGCTGCGCTTCGCCGCACCGCGGCCGGTACGAGGCTGGGACGGGGTACGGGAGGCCGCCTCGTACGGGCCACCGCCTCCGCAGGGCGGTCACTTCGGCATGGACGCGCTGGCGCGGGAGACGCCGGGCGACGACTGGCTGTCGGTCAACCTCTGGTCGCCCGACCCGGCCCCCGGCGCCGGGCTGCCGGTGATGGTGTGGATCCAGGGCGGCGCCTACACGTTCGGCATGTCCGCCCTCCCCGAGTACGACGGCGGGCGCCTCGCGCGTGACGGCGGCGTCGTGGTGGTGACGCTCAACTACCGCGTGGGGCTGGAAGGCTTCGGACACATCGACGGGGCGCCGGCCAACCGGGGTCTGCTCGACCAGGTCGCCGCTCTGGAGTGGGTGCGTGACAACATCCGGGCCTTCGGCGGCGACCCGGACCGCGTCACGGTCTTCGGCCAGTCGGCGGGCGCGGGCTCGGTCGCCGCGCTGCTGGCGATGCCGCGTGCGGCCGGGCTCTTCGGCCGGGCGGTCGCGCAGAGCGTGCAGGGCACGTTCTTCTCACCGGAGCTCGCCGCCGGCATCGCCGCCGCCTGCGCCGCCGAACTGGGGCTGAGGCCCGCCGTGGCCGACCTGTCCGCGGTGGCCCCGGCCCGGCTGTCCGCCGCCGGTGACGCGGTCGGCGCCAGGATGAGCCGGTGGGCGGACCACTGGGGCCGGGCCGCGCACCGGTCGATCCCGTTCTCGCCGGTCGTCGACGGTGACATCCTTCCCGTCACGCCGTGGCAGGCCCTCGCCGGCGGGGCCGGCCGGGACGTCGCGCTCCTCGTCGGCCACACCCGCGACGAACAGCGGCTGTTCACGGCGATCGACGGCCTGCTCGGCCAGGTCACACCGGAGCGGGCGGCGTCCGCCCTGCGCCTCTTCGGCCCCGGCCCGGACGGCGCACGGCGCTACGCCGGCGGCTTTCCGTCCGCGGGGCCGGACGAGCTGTACGAACTGGTCCACTCCGACTGGCTGTTCCGCATGCCGAGCCTCCACCTCGCCGAGGCCCGTGTCGCCGGCGGCGGCCGCGCCCACGTCTACGAGCTGACCTGGCCCGCCCCGGGCATGGGCGGTGCCCTCGGCGCCTGCCACGGCCTCGACGTGCCGCTCGTCTTCGGCAACCTGGACCGCGGTCAGCCCGCCATGCTGATCGGCGAAGTCCCCTCCCCGGAGGCGGAGGCGCTCTCCGCCCGCATGCGCGCCGACTGGACGGCGTTCGCCGCCCACGGCGACGCCGGCTGGCCCGCGTACGACACCGGGCGGCGCCTCGTCCGGCTCTACGGCACCCGGCCGGCGGTCACCGCCTATCCGGAGGAAGCCTCCCGCCTGATCTGGCAGGAGCATGCGTTCCCGGCCCTTCCGCTGACCGGCCGGTAGCACCGGCCACGGGAGGCTGCTCACCGGCCGGCGGCTGCCCTTCGTGCGGTGTGTTCGCGCGGTTGAAGAGGTAGGAGCCGAGCAGGACGCCGGCGATGACGAGGAGACCGCCCCAGAGTTCGTGGAAGGTGGGTGCGCGGCCCTCCCAGACCAGGTTGAACGCCGCGCCGAACACGGCCTCCATGCCGATGACGGGGCCCATGACCGTGGCGGGCAGCCGTTTCGAGGCGATGTTCCAGAACCAGGTCGCGCACCACGAGCCCAGTACGGCGAGTGCGACGCACCACAGCAGGAACGACTGGAGGGTGCCTGCGTCCGCGAAGGGGGACGGGCCGTCGCCGGACCGGGCGAGCGGGAGGAGGAAGAGCGAGGCGCCGAACGCCCCGAGGCCGATGCAGGCCGTCCACGTGGCGTTGCCGGCGGCGGGCCGGACCCGGTTCAGGACGATGCGGTTGACGACGACGAAGTAGGACCAGGCGACACAGGCGAGGAAGCCGAGGACGACGCCGGTCGTCACGTCCCCCTCGCCCGTCCGCCCGTGGGACGCACCGCCGTTGACCAGGAGCAGCCCGGCGGAGATCGCCGCGACCGGCAGCACGAGCCGGCGCCACGGCAGGACCTTCTCGGTCGCGTTGGAGGCCAGGGTCACCAGCAGGGGGATCAGCCCGGTCAGGGTGGAGGCGAGGACGCCCCCGCCGGCCTGGGCGGACAGGGACAGCAGGAGGTAGAAGCCGATGTATCCGACGACGCCCAAGTGGAGGGCCAGCAGCAGGTTGCGGGGACCGAGGCGGCGGAGGCCGCCGCGGCGCGCGGCGAGCACGGCCAGGGACATGGCGCCGAAGACCGCGTACCGGCCCACGACGAGGTAGTAGACGTTCACGGGGGCGACGGCGGCCGGCCCCAGGAACGTGAAGCCCCACAGGGCTGTCGCCATGAGGGCCGCGAGCAGGCCCACGACGTACGTGCGGGGCGCCCTGCCTGTCATGTGTGCACCTCTCCGCGGTCGTGACGGGTCGATCCAGCCTATGCCGGGGCGGGGACGAGCAGGATGCGGGTGCGGGCGTGGGCCCGGTCCTCGCCTCCGTGTCACCGGCCGGCCGCCGGTGGCGCGGTCCCGGCGGGGCCGGGGTCCTCCTCCGCGGCGCGCAGTTCCGCCCCGATGGCCCGCACCTGGTCGATCAGGAAGTCGAAGTCGGTGACGTCCGTGCGGTGGTTGTTGTCGGCGACGCGGATGACGAACTTCCCGTCGAGGACCGTGTGCGAGGGCATCGCCAGGCCCTCGGTCTGCAGCCGGTTCAGGATCCCCCGGTTGACGCGGTCGGCGGCGTCCGGGCCGGCTCCGGGCCAGACGTACCGGAAGCAGGCCACGTTCAGATCGCCGCGTGCGACGAGTTCGAGGTCCTCGGCGGCCTCGACGCGTGCGGCCAGGTGGGCGACCTGGGCGATGTTCGCGGCGACGGCCTCGGCGAACGCCCCGATGCCGTGGGTCTTGAGGGCGAACCACACCTTCAGCGCGCGGAAGCGCCGGGACTGCTCGACGCCGCGGTCGGAGAAGGCGAGCGGGTAGGCGGCCGGTCCCCCGGCGGTGCTGCTGATGTAGTCCGCGCTGGAGCTGAAGGCCGCCTCCAGCATGCCCTCGCTCCGGGTGAGGACGCAGCTGACGTCGAACGGCATGTAGAGCCATTTGTGCAGGTCGCACACGAGCGAGTCGGCCTCGGCCAGGCCGTCGAGCAGGGCGCGGTGGGAGGGCAGGAGCTGGGCGAACGCTCCGAAGGCGCCGTCCACGTGGTACCAGAGGTCCTCTTCCCGGGCGATCTCCAGCAGGGTCCGGAGGGGGTCGACCGCGCCGGTGTTGACCGTGCCGGCGTTGCCGATGAGGCACAGGGGGTACAGGCCCGCCTCCCGGTCCGCGCGGAGCGCGGCGCGCAGCGCGCCGACGTCGATCCGGAAGTCCCGGTCCACGGGGATCTTCCGGAAGAAGCGGCGGCCGATGCCGAGCAGCTCGACGGCCTTGTCGACGGAGTGGTGGGTCTCCTCGGACCCGTAGACGGTGAACTGCACGCCCGCGGCGACGGCGCCCTCGTCGCGGATCGCGGCGGCGGAGGGCGCCTTCGCCACCCGGGCGGCGGCGAGGGCCGTGACCTGCCCCATGGAGGCGCCGCTCGTCAGCAGCCCGGAGCCGCCGGCGGGCCAGTGGAGGGCCTGCTGCAGCCACTCGATCACTTGCTGCTCGACCATCATGGCGGCGTTCCCGCCCGAGCCGAGCGTGCAGTTGATCACCGAGGCCAGCAGGTCGCCGTAGGCCGCGACCGGCACGCCGGAGCCGTTGGCCCAGCCCCAGAAGCGGGGGTGGATGTTGCCGCGCGGGAACGGCAGGACCGTCGCCCGGAACTCCTCGTACACCTCGGCCATGGGCATGCCCTTCGCCGGGAGTCCGGTGCGGAACGAGGCCCGGACGTCCTCGGGCACGGGCTGCCACACGGGGCGCTCGCGGAGGCCGGCGAGGTGGTCGGCGATGTCGTCGACGATCCGCTTGCCCAGGGCGCGGAACTCCTCCCAGTCGGCGGGGTCCAGAGGGGGGTCGGTGTGCATGGCGTCCTCTTCTCCAGGTCTGCGGCCTCTCCGGCTCTGCGGGCCGGGTCCACGGGCCTTCTCTCCGCTCTGCGGGCCTGCTAGGTGCGCGAGGCCAGCGGCTGCGGGGCCCGCGCTGCCGGCATGCGCGTGCAGGCGGCCGGTGCCGTGAAGGCCGTGAAGCGCTCGGGGTGGTAGAGGCGGTGCATCGGGTGCTCCTCGCCGCGCAGGGTGGCCAGCACGGCGCGGGCGACGGCCGGGGCCTGGGCGAAGCCCCCGGTGTTGTGCCCGCCGTTGACGACGTACAGCCCGCGGCCCGGGCCCTCCTCCGCGTGGTGGAGGCCGAGCGAGGTCGCCGTCCAGGGGCGTATGCAGTACTTGAAGGCGTAGTTGTCGCCGCCGCGGGACGAGGCCCGCAGGCCGGCGCGGTCCGGGAAGAGCCGCTCGATCGTGTCGGCGATGCCGCGCCGCACGGCGGCGAGCTGCCGCTCGTCGGGTTTCGTGCCGGCCCCCGTGTAGCCGTAGCCGGAGCCGACGATCAGGATCTCCTGGCCGTCGGCGTCGAGCCCCACCGTCACGTTGGCGTCCTCGGTCACGTGGCCGCGGCGCCCGACCTTGAGGGAGTTGCGCAGCCCCGTGGCGTGGTTGCTGATGCGGATCCAGCCGCCGAGCACGCCGTGGATCTTTCCCTCGCAGGGCGTGCCCCGCAGCAGCTCACTGCCGTAGACGCCGGGCGAGGCGACGACGTGGGCGTCCGGCGGCAGCCGCACCGGGCAGTCGAGGCCGGTCAGCGCTCCCGAGGCGTCGCGCCGCACCCCCGGCACGGGGGTGTTCCAGTGGAAGCGGGCGCCCCGGTCCGTCAGCCACGCGACGGCCCGGGCGGTGAACTTGTGCACGTTGAGGGTGAAGCCGGGGACGAAGAAGCCGCCGGCCAGGCTGCCGTCGCGCATCGGCCCGGCCAGGGCCGCGCAGTCCCGTGCCGCTTCGGCGGGCGGCAGTTCGCGCAGGACGGCACCGATGGCGCGGTGCCGGGCCAGCGCGGCCTCCAGGTGGGCGGGGTCCTCGTACACCCGCAGGATGTCGTCGGCCAGGACGACGTTCTCGAACAGTTCGGGGCGGCGCCGCCGCAGCAGGTCCCACTCGCGGCCGGCCTCGGCGGTCAGGGCGAAGATGTCGTCGTTGTAGGACCGGGCCAGCCAGGAGGGGACGCGCTCGAACTCGTCGATCCAGGCGAGCTCCTCCGGGGACAGCGTCCGGGCGTCGCGGGCGAGCCAGCCGTTCTCCTCTACGGGCCGGCGGAACCAGTCGGGCGGGCTGCCGTGGAAGTCCTGGTTGTTGTAGCTGTCCATCTCGGTGAAGGTGAACATGCGCGCGTCGTCGCCGGCGTGGGTGCAGCCGTACGCCTCCCACGCGGCGCTGCCCGGTGCCGGCGAGCGGTCGAGGACGGTCACCCGGTACCCGGCCTCGGTCAAGTACAGCGCCGTGACCAGGTTGACGACTCCGGCTCCGACCAGGACGACCTCGCGCGGGCCCTCGCCGGACGCGGACGGCGGGGCGGCGGCGGTGAGCGGGCGCGAGAGCGCGAAGTGCCGCTCGCAGCGGGCCAGGGCCGTGGCGACGGCCTCCAGGCCGCCTCCGCGCCCGGGGGCCGCGCCGGGGACGCATGCGAGGAAGACGGGCCCCCGGGAGCCGGTCCGGCGCCGCAGCGCCGCCTCGTCCGGCGGCCGCGATGTGACGAGGGCGGCGGCTCCGTGCCGGTCGAGTGCCGCGAGTACGTCCTCGGGCGGGGCGCTGTCCAGCGAAGGATCGTGGACGATGTTGCCGGAGCGCAGGAAGTCGGATGTCCCCAGGCCGGTGTCCGGGAGAGTGAGCAGAATCTTCATCTCGCTGGGAGTCCTGTTCTGGCTGTCGGGTGCGGCGGCCGGGGTGAGGGACGAGGGTGAGGGGACGGGAGCGACGCGCAGCCGCGCACGTCCGGCGTCCGTACGGCGTAGGAGTGTGCGGAGCCTGTGGTGAACGTGCGCGGCCCGCAGTGGGGCAGGGCGCGACCGCCCGGCCGCGCGGTACGGCCGGAGGCGTGGCCGAAGCGGGCCGGTCAGCCCTGGCCGGTGCTGAACGGCAGCGGCCGGCGCCGCATCCGCAGCCGGGCACGGCCCGCTCCGTCGATGTCGATGCCGGTACCGGTCCAGCCGTCGCGGAAGGCGCGCTCCAGTGCGTCGGTGGCCGAGCACGCGACGGTCAGTTCCGGCGTCTCCCCGGCCGTGGCGGGCCACCCCGCGGGGCTGGGCCGGTACAGCAGGAACCGCAACCGTCCCCCGAACTTCCGGACGAGGCCGACCGGTTGGAAGCCGGCCTCCAGCAGGGTGCGCACGGCGTACGGGTTGCTGGGCGCGCTGGTGGCGAAGAGATGGCGGATGTCCGTGCCGGCGAGGTCGGCGAGGGCGCGGACGTTCATCAGCCGGGCCAGTCCGTGACCGCGCCAGCCGGGCAGGACGGCGACGGTGTCCCAGTGGCCCACCCGGTGGTACTCGGCAGGGGGCAGGGCCGTGTCCTTGGCCAGGTTGAACGCGCGGTCGCGGGGAAAGTAGACCATCCGGTAGGCGACGGTCTCGCCGTCGTACACCACGCCGTAGCACCGTCCGCCGTCGGCGAGGCAGTACGCGATGAACTCGGGCGTGCTGGTCTGGAAGACGGACGGGTCCGCGAGGGCCGAGCGCACCCGCTCCTGGAGGCCGAGCAGCAGGCCGAGGTCGCCGGGGCCGAGCCGGCGGACGTCGAAGGTCACGTCGGGTGTCGCTCCGGGTGTCGCTCCGGGCGTCATGCCGCTCCCGCCGCGGCGACGAACGCCGCGATCAGCGGATCGGGGCGTTCCCCGCCGCCGTCGGCGGGCCCGTCGTCCGCGGGGAGCTCGGGGTGCCACAGGACGCCGACCGCCCATGCGTCCCCCTCGGCGTCGTCCTCGCGCTCGATCGCCTCGGCGAGGGAGTCGTCGGCGCGGGCGGTCACCCGCCACCGGATGCCGCCCGGGGTCTGCTCACCCAGCCCCTGGTGGTGGTACGAGGTCACCTTCAGCGTCCGCTCCCCGTACGCCCGGGCGACCTTGCTGCCCTCGACGAGGGTGACCGAGTGCCGCGAGGTCTCCGTGAGGGAGGTCCGGTGCGCGACGCGCCCGCCGTTGACGTCGGGGATGTGCCCGATCAGCGGATTCCCGGTGACGGCGTGGAGCACTTGTGCGCCGCGGCAGATGCCGAGCGTGGGAATTCCCGCATCGAGCGCCGATCCCGCCAGCCGGGTCTCGAACGCGTCCCGCCGGGGGTGGTAGGCGTATCCGGGCTGCCGGTCAGTACCGCGGCAATACGCGGGATCCATGTCCTCGCCGCCGGTGAGCAGCAATCCGTCGAGCAGGGAAAGGTATGACGTGCACAAATCCCCGTCGGCGCCGGTGCAGGGAATGACGAGGGGCAGGCCGCCGGCCCGCGTCACCTGCTCGACATATCCCTCGTGAACGCTATGGCTTCGGATGGTCTGACGAAAGCGTGAGGTGACCCCGATGCGAGGCCTCGCGGACGACGTCCTCATCACCCAACTCCCCCTGAAAATCAAGCACACGCACACGACGGCATACGACGAGCGATGTTTCAGTGGCCGGCAGGTCCGCGCGACTCGCTGCGCGGAAATAGCCTGCCCGGTAAAGGACTTGCAGTGTGGCGACTACACGTACGAACGTTCGGCACCGTAACGGAACACGGACGGAACACGCAAGATTCCGAGATCACTGCCCGTGCGCCCGTGCGCCCGTCCGCCGAGACCGACCCGGACGAACGATCGGTCGGCAGACCGGTGACTCTGCGCGCGATCCCCGCCAGTCCGTTTATTGAACATTCAAGGAGATCGTTCTAGAGTGGCGCCGAGGAGATTCTTGAACATTCAAGAACCACTCTCGCCTCCCCCCATGTAAGGAGCCGTCGTGAAGTCCACCCGCAAGACCTGGGCCGCCGCCGTCGCCCTGGGCGTCCTCGCCGCGAGCGGCGCCACCGTCGCTGCCGCCACCCCCTCCGCCTCCCGCGCGTCGCAGGGCGCGAGCGAGGACGAGCAGCTGCAGAAGCTGTACAAGGACGCCCTGGCCGAGGGCGGCCGCCTGGTCGTCTACGCCGGCGGCGACAAGCCCGGCCAGGCCGACTACCTCAAGAACGCGTTCCTCAAGCGGTTCCCCGAGATGAAGGTCGACACCGTCGTCGACTTCAGCAAGAACCACGACGCGCGCCTCGACAACCAGATAGCCGAGCACAAGGTCGTGGCCGACGTCGTCCACCTGCAGACCCTCGACGACTTCCCGCGCTGGAAGAAGGAGGGCGCCCTCGAGAAGTACAAGCCCGTCGGCTGGAACAAGGTCTACGACCAGATCAAGGACAAGGACGGCTACTACACCGGCCTGTTCTTCATCGCCTTCGCCGACGTCACCGCCACCACGCTGGGCGACGACGCGCCCGTCGAGGCCCAGGACTTCCTCAAGCCCGAGTTCAAGAACAAGCTCGTCTTCACCTACCCGAACGACGACGACGCCGTCCTCTACTACTTCAAGCAGCTCACCGACAAGTACGGGTTCGACTACCTGAAGAAGCTCCTCGCCCAGAACCCCAAGTTCGTCCGCGGCACCGCCGACGCCTCCGCCACGGTCGGCAAGGACGGCTACGTGGCGAACTTCGGCAGCTCCGGCAGCTCCAGCGGCCTGTCGAAGACGAGCACCCCGCAGAAGTCGCCCTGGGTCGCCTGGCCGCAGACCGGCGCCATCCTCAAGGACGCCCCGCACAAGGCCGCCGCCAAGCTGTACCTGAGCTGGCTCCTGTCGAAGCAGGGCCAGGAAGGCCGCTGGAGCGCCCGCACCGACGTCGCCACCCCGGCCGGGCGCAAGAACATCTTCGACTACGACAACATGAACCCCCTCGGCCTCGGCGAGTTCATGAGCGACCGCGCCGCCCTCGACCGCTTCAAGGCGCGCATCAACCTCTACGTCGGCGACGTCAAGGGCGCGAACCCCGCCGACCCCGAGGGCAAGCTCGGCCTGTACCCCGTCGACCAGAACGGCACGCAGGGCTGAAGCGCGCCTCCGGACAGCGGACCTGATCAGTGACCCCCGACTGCCGGCGAACCCTCGCCGGCAGTCAGCCGCAGGGCTGTCCCCGCGGACGCTTCGGCGGGTTCCGGGCGGGGTACCGCAGAGGCAGTTGTCGGCTGGGCGGACTGCGGAGGGGGCCAGGACATGGGGATGGGGACGGGGACGGACCCGTGCGTGACGGATGACCTCTCGCCCCGCGACGCCCAGCACGCGGCCAGGGGCCGCCTGCTGATCCGCACCGGGTGGGCGCTGCGGGTCACGGGGACCGTGGTGGGCCTGGCGGGCGGGCTGCTCTTCAGGGGCGGTCTGAACTCCGACCACATACCGGAGGGCTTCACGCAGGGCATGTGGTGGCTGCAGGAACTGGCCGGCCTGGTGGTCCTCGTGATCGGCCTGTACGTGTTCGGCGCCGGCCGGCGCCGCGTGGTGCGCGGCAAGCAGCACACCGCCGACGTCATCGTCTCCGCCGGTCAGCTGGCCGGCACGAGGTACGTGCTCTACCTGCGCCCGTTCGCGAACGACCCGGCCATGGCCTCGCTCCCCCGCGACTTCCAGGGCGGCGGCTCGAACGCCGAGAACCTGTTCTTCCTCACCGGACTGACCTACGAAGAGGCCCTCGTCCGGCGCTTCCGCCATCTCGGCCGCGTCGTCGCGATCGGCCGGCCCGGCGAGCCGCTCCCGCTGCCCGGCGCGGCCCGCGCGTACCTGCCGGTCGACGACTGGCAGGACACCGTGAGCGAGCTGATCGGCGGCGCGCACGTGGTGATGCTGTCGGCGGGCCCCGGGCCGGGGACGGTGTGGGAGTTCGCCGAGGCCCTGCGCGTCCTGCCGCCCACGCGGCTGGTGCTCCTGGCCTACTGCGAACCCGCGGAGTACGACCTGTTCCGCGAGGCCGTCGCCGAGGAGTACGCGCGGCGGGCGCGCGGCGGCCCGGGAACCCCGGACCCGCATGCCGGCGCCGGTACGGAAGCATGGCCGCCGCTGCCCGCCCTGCCGGACTTCCCGCCGCTGGCCCATCCGCAACGGCCGCGCTGGCAGGTGCTGCTGAGCGGCGGCCGCAGGAAACCGCGCTGGGACTTCGTCCTCAAGGGGCTGATCGTCTTCGGCCCGGACTGGAAGGCGACGTTCGTCCGCTTCGATCCGACGGCGAAGCGCCTGGCGGGCCCTGGAATGCTGAATCATCTCGTCAAGCGCGAACTGCAGCCCATTATGGAACAGTTGAACGCACTGCCCGCGCGGAACTGATTCGTCCGCTGCGTGCGGGAGGTCATCATGCTCCCATGACCGGCATAGACGACACTCTCTGGAACGCAGGCGTCGGCCCGACGGACTACGCCCGGGCCAAGGACAAGTACCAAGGCGCGATCCTGGAGCAGTACAAGCTGTGCGTCGAGATGGCCGACCGGGTCAGCGCCCGGCGCAGCCTCACCAACACGTTCTTCCTGTCGCTCAACACCGTGGCCGTCACCGCCCTCGTCACCCTCTCCGGAGCCCACTGGCGCAGTTCCTCGGTGTGGCTGCTGCTGGCGGGGCTGGCCGTGCTGCTGACCCAGTGCCTGGGCTGGTTCGTGATGATGCGTTCCTACCGCCAGCTCAACGCCGCCAAGTACGCGGTGATCGGCGCGCTGGAGCGAAGACTGCCGGCGCTCGCCTACTCGGACGCGGAGTGGGGCGCCCTGGGCGAGGGACACGACTGGCGCCGCTATGTGCCCCTGACCTACGTGGAGCAGGGGGTCCCGGTCGTCTTCGGCGTGGCCTACGTCGCGGGCTTCCTGGCCACCACCCTCTGAGCCGGTCCGGCTCCCGCCCGGCGACGGGCCCCGCTCCTGCCGGCCGGGGTGGGACACTGGCAGGGCGACAGTGCCGACCGGCGGACGGGTGAAGTGCGATGCGGACGATCGGCGTTACCGGACACATGGACCTCGCCGAGGGCACGGAGCCCCTCCTGCGGGACGCCCTCCAGGGCCTCCTGCGCGAACTGACCCCGGGTGCGACCGGGCTGACCGGCGTGTCCTGCATCGCACCCGGCGCCGACTCGTTGTTCGCCGAGGCCGTCCTGGCCGCCGGCGGAGCCCTTTCCGTGGTCCTGCCGTTCGACGACTACCGGGCGTCCCTGGACGACGCGGAGGACAGGGCGCGGTTCGACCGCCTGCTGGAGGCGGCTGCCGACGTCACGGTCATGCCCTACCCGGCGGCGAGCGTGAGCGCCTTCAAGGCCGCGAACACGGAGCTGCTCGGGCGGTCGGACCTCCTGGTCGCGGTGTGGGACGGGGCGGCGTCCGCGAAGGACGGCGGCACGGCCGCCACCGTCGCCGAGGCGCGGGAGGCGGGGATCCCCGTCCGCGTCCTGTGGCCTGCGGGGGCGGCACGACGCTGCTGACCCGCCCGGACCGGCGGGGCGGCGTGGGCGGGCGCGCCACGCGGACGCGCCCCAAAGACTCCACCGGCCGGATCCGCGCGCGGGCCGGACGTACGCTCGAAGCCGGTGGGACCGCGCCGGGCGCCGCCGGGCGGCCGCGAGGGCGGGCCCGCGCAACGGATGGAGAGACGATGAGCAAGGCCACGGGGACGGGCACGGACAGACGGCCGCCCGCGCCGCACGCTGCCGACAGCCATGATCTGATCCGGGTGCACGGCGCGCGCGAGAACAACCTCAAGGACGTCAGCATCGAGATCCCGAAGCGCCGGCTGACGGTGTTCACCGGTGTGTCCGGCTCGGGCAAGAGCTCCCTGGTGTTCGACACGATCGCCGCGGAGTCGCAGCGGCTGATCAACGAGACCTACAGCGCCTTCGTGCAGGGCTTCATGCCGGTCATGGCACGGCCCGAGGTCGACGTGCTCGACGGGCTGACGACGGCGATCACCGTCGACCAGCAGCGGATGGGTGCCGACCCCCGCTCCACGGTCGGTACCGCCACCGATGCCAACGCGATGCTGCGCATCCTCTTCAGCCGGCTCGGGAAGCCGCACATCGGCCCGCCCAGCGCGTACTCCTTCAACACCGCCTCGGTCCGGGCGAGCGGTGCGATCACGGTCGAGCGCGGCGCGCGGAAGGCGGTGAAGGCGACCTACTCGCGCACCGGCGGCATGTGCCCGCGCTGCGAGGGCCGGGGCACGGTCTCCGACATCGACCTCACCCAGCTCTACGACGACTCCAAGTCGCTGAGCGAGGGCGCGCTCACGATCCCCGGCTACAGCATGGACGGCTGGTACGGCCGCATCTTCACCGGCTGCGGCTTCTTCGATCCGGACAAGCCGATCCGCAAGTACACCAAGAGGGAGCTGCACGACCTCCTCCACAAGGAGCCGACCAAGATCAAGGTCGATGGCATCAACCTGACGTACGAGGGCCTGATCCCCAAGATCCGCAAGTCGATGCTGTCCAAGGACATCGACGCGCTGCAGCCGCACGTCCGCGCGTTCGTGGAGCGGACGACGACGTTCGCCACCTGCCCGGAGTGCGACGGCACCCGGCTCAGCGAGGGCGCACGGTCGTCGAAGATCAAGAAGATCAGCATCGCCGACGCCTGCGCGATGGAGATCAGGGACCTGGCGGAGTGGGTCCGCCGCCTCAGGGAGCCCTCGGTGGCGCCGCTGCTCACGGCGCTGCTGCACACCCTGGACTCGTTCGTGGAGATCGGCCTCGGCTACCTCTCGCTCGACCGGCCGGCGGGCACGCTGTCGGGCGGCGAGGCGCAGCGCGTGAAGATGGTCCGTCACCTCGGCTCCTCGCTCACCGACGTCACCTACGTCTTCGACGAGCCCACCACGGGCCTGCACCCCCACGACATCAGCCGGATGAACGACCTGCTGCTGCGGCTGCGGGACAAGGGCAACACGGTGCTCGTCGTGGAGCACAAGCCGCAGACGATCGCGATCGCCGACCACGTCGTCGACCTCGGCCCGGGGGCGGGCACGGCCGGCGGCACGGTCTGCTTCGAGGGCACCGTCGAGGGCCTGCGGGCCGGCGGCACGATCACCGGCCGGCATCTCGACGACCGGCCCGCCCTCAAGGAGGCGGTGCGCACGCCCGCCGGCACGCTGCCGGTCCGCGGCGCGACGACGCACAACCTGCAGGGCGTGGACGTCGACATCCCGCTCGGGGTGCTGTGCGTGGTCACCGGTGTGGCGGGGTCCGGCAAGAGCTCGCTCGTCCACGGCTCGATCCCCTCCGAGGAGGGTGTGGTGCCGGTGGGCCAGGGCCCGATCAAGGGCTCGCGGCGGAGCAACCCGGCGACGTACACCGGGCTCCTCGACCCGATCCGCAAGGCGTTCGCCAAGGCCAACGGCGTGAAGCCGGCCCTGTTCAGCGCCAACTCCGAGGGCGCCTGCCCCACCTGCAACGGCGCGGGCGTGGTCTACACCGACCTGGCGATGATGGCCGGCGCCGCCGTCACCTGCGAGGAGTGCGAGGGCAAGCGGTTCCAGGCGGCGGTGCTGGAGCACCGCCTCGGCGGCCGCGACATCAGCGAGGTGCTCGCGATGCCGGTGTCCGAGGCCGAGGAGTTCTTCGGCTCCGGCGAGGCGCGCACGCCGGCCGCGCACCGCATCCTCGGCCGCCTGGCCGACGTCGGGCTCGGCTACCTCGCTCTCGGGCAGCCGCTCACGACGCTGTCCGGCGGTGAGCGGCAGCGGCTGAAGCTGGCCACCCACATGGCCGAGAAGGGCGGTGTCTACGTCCTCGACGAGCCGACCACCGGCCTGCACCTCGCCGATGTCGAGCAGTTGCTCGGCCTGCTCGACCGGCTCGTGGACTCCGGCAAGTCGGTCATCGTCGTCGAGCACCACCCGGCGGTCATGGCGCACGCCGACTGGATCATCGACCTCGGGCCCGGGGCCGGCCACGACGGCGGCCGCATCGTCTTCGAGGGCACGCCCGCCGACCTCGTCGCCGCCCGCTCCACCCTCACCGGCGAGCACCTCGCGGCGTACGTCGGCGGCTGACCGGGGCCTTGCCCGGCCGGGGCCTTCGCGAGCGCCGGCCGGGAGGCCGGGCGCCCTGTCGCGGCAGCCGGCCGGTACTCAGCGCCCGGGCGCTCCCGCGCGCAGTCCGTCCATGACGAGGTCCAGCAGCCGGGTGACGCGCGGCTGCCAGTCCGAGCGGGGGTCGATCTGCCAGAGGCCGGCGATGGCGAGGAGGAAGTCGTCCGCGGAGACGCCCGGGCGGATGGTGCCGGCCTCCTCGTTGGCCCGGAGCAGGAGGCCGGCCGCGGAGGTCACCGGGGCGTGCCCCGGTTTCGCCGGGCCCCCGGGCCCGGCGGTGGCCATGCGGATCGCGTCGGCCAGGCCGGCCTTGGTCATGGCGAACCGGGCGAGGCGGTCCATCCACTCGCGCAGGGCCCGGTCCGGTTCCCGCGAGCCGAGCAACTGGGCCGCCGCATCGGCGACCTGCTGCATCTCGTAGCGGTATATCTCCAGGACGAGCGCCTCGCGGTTGGGGAAGTTGCGGTAGAACGTGCCCTGTCCGACGCCCGCCTTCCTGGCGATCGCGCTGAGCGGGGCGTTGGGGCAGCGCATCAGTTCGGCCACTGCCGCGTCCAGGATGCGCTCGCGGTTGCGCCGCGCGTCCGACCGCTGAGCGGTGTCCTTCTTCTCCTGCACTCGCCCTCCCGGCGACGCGTGCCCGAATCCCGCTCTTGTTAACCGGACAACTGTCCACTAAGCTCCATAGGAGCGGACAGTTGTCCGCTTGTGCTCACCATAGCGGCACCCACGGTCGGCCGTTGCCCGTCCCGGCACCGGCGTCGTGATCTTTGCCACCCGCAGTGCTTCCGTCACCTGACCCGCCACGCACGCACAGCGCCATCTCGCGGTCTCCCCCGGCACGTCCCCTGAGACCCCTCCTGATCCACCTCCTGATCCACCGTTCGCTCCGCCCGCCGGTTCGTCCCCCGCGACGTGCTCGGGACACGAGGCTCCGGATACGCGAAAGAAGGCTGATCATGGCCCCACCCCCCTCGTCCGCGTACGACAGCTCCATCACCTTGGACGTCAACGGCGACAAGCACACGCTGACCGTGGACCACCGCACCACCCTGCTCGACGCACTGCGCGAGCGGCTCGATCTGACCGGTACCAAGAAGGGCTGCGACCAGGGGCAGTGCGGGGCCTGCACGGTCCTGCTCGACGGGCGCCGGACCGTGGCCTGCCTCCAGCTCGCCGTGGCCGCCGAAGGGCGTGCGATCACGACCGTCGAGGGCCTCGCCGACGGTGACCGGCTGCACCCCGTCCAGCAGGCGTTCCTCGACCTCGACGGCTACCAGTGCGGCTACTGCACGCCGGGACAGATCTGTTCGGCGGTCGCGGTGATCGAGGAGCACGCGGCGGGCTGGCCGAGCGCCGTCACCGATGACATACGACCCGAAGCCGGGCCGCCCCCGCTGACCGGTGACGAGATACGCGAGCGGATGAGCGGCAACCTGTGCCGCTGCAGCGCTTACGTGTCGATCGTGCAGGCGGTCTCCCGCGCGGCCGCCACGGCCCGGACGGAGCCCGCGGAGGCGGCGGCCGGCGCCGAGGGGGCGGCGGCGTGAAGGAGTTCGGCTACCAGCGCGCGTCCGACGTCTCCGGCGCCCTCGCGCTGCTCGACGCCGATGCCGACGCCCGTTTCCTCGGCGGCGGCACCAACCTCGTCGACCTGATGAAGGCCGGCGTCGAGCGCCCCTCCCGCCTCGTCGACGTGCGCGAACTGCCCCTCGACCGCATCGAGCCGACGGCGGACGGAGGGCTGCGCATCGGCGCCACCGTCACCAACAGCGACCTCGCCGCCCACCCCGGCGTCCGCCGCCGCTACCCGGCGCTGGCGCAGGCCGTGCTGGCCGGCGCCTCCGGACAGCTGCGCAACATGGCCACGGTCGGCGGCAACCTGCTCCAGCGCACCCGTTGCGGCTACTTCACCGACGTGAGCAGGCCCTGCAACAAGCGCGTCCCCGGCAGCGGCTGCCCGGCCGTCGGGGGCGAACACCGCAACCACGCGATCCTGGGCGCCACCCGCCACTGCGTGGCGGTCCACCCCTCGGACATGGCCGTGGCGCTGGCCGCCTTCGACGCCGTCGTCTCGTACGAGACGAGCGGCGGGCCCGGCGAACTGCCGCTCGCCGGCTTCTACCTGCCCGTGGGCGGCACACCGCACCTGGAGACCGCGCTGCCGCCGGGCGCGCTGATCACCGGCGTCACCCTGCCGCCCGCTCCCGTCGCCGCGCGCTCCCGCTACCGCAAGGTCCGCGAGCGCGCCTCGTACGCGTTCGCGATCGGCTCGGTCGCCGCCGCCCTCGACCTCCGGGACGGCGTGATCCGCGAAGCGCGCCTGGCCTTCGGAGGAGTGGCGTCCCGGCCGTGGCGCGCCCTGGCCGCCGAACGGGCACTGACCGGGGCACCCGCCGACGGCGAGACGTTCGCCGCCGCCGCGGACGCCGAACTGGCGGCCGCCGAGCCGCTGCCGCACAACGCGTACAAGGTGACCCTGATGCGCAATCTCGTGGTGGCGGTACTGACCGGACTCGCCGAGGAGGCCGCCCGATGACCACCGCCCCCACCGCGCGCAAGGGCGCCGTCGGCACCGCGCACACCCGGGTGGAAGGCCGCGACAAGGTCACCGGCGCCGCCCGCTACGCCGCCGAGATCCCCTTCGCCGGCCTCGCCCACGGCTGGCTGGTGCTGTCCACCGTCGCGCGCGGGCGCATCCGCTCCCTGGAGACCGCCGAGGTGCTCGCGATGCCGGGAGTGCTCTCCGTTCTCCACCACGGGAACGCCCTGCGGCTCAACACCGACTACATCGGCCTGCTGGGGGCGCCGCCGGACCCGACCTGCGCCGTCTTCCAGCACGACCGGGTGCCGTTCATGGGATGGCCGGTGGCCCTGGTCGTCGCCGAGACCCCCGAACAGGCCAGGGAAGCCGCCGAAGCGCTCGTCGTGCGCTACGAGGAGGAACCGTACGACACGGCCTTCGCCGGCGACCGCCCGGACGCGTACCCCGTCGGCGGCCGCATGCCGGCCGAGACCGGGAAGGGCGACCTGGAAGCCGGACTCGCCGCGTCCGCGGTCGTCGTGGACGCGGAGTACACCACCCCGGAGGAGTACCACCACCCGATGGAGCCCCACGCGGCCACGGCCCGCTGGGACGGCGGCCGGCTCGACGTCGTGGACTCCAACCAGGGCGCCACCTGGGTCGTGGGCGAGCTCGTCAGCCTCTTCTCGCTCGACCCCGCCTCGGTGCGGGTGCGCTCCGAGCACGTCGGCGGCGGCTTCGGCAGCAAGGGGGTCCGCGCCCATCAGGTGGCCGCCGTGATGGCCGCGACCCTCCTCCAGCGGCCGGTGCGCGTCGTCCTGACACGCCGCCAGATGTTCTCCCTCGCCGGCTACCGCAGCCCCACGATCCAGCGGCTCAGGCTCGGCGCCGACGCCGGCGGGCGGCTGCGCGCGCTGGAGCACCGCTCCCTCAGCCACACCTCCACCGTGCACGAGTTCGTCGAGCCGAGCACCGGTGCGACGCGGGTGATGTACGACGCCGACGCCCACCACACGGCCAACCTGGTGGTGCGTCTCGACGTGCCGACCCCGACGTGGATGCGCGCACCCGGCGAGGCACCGGGGTCGTTCGCGCTGGAGGCGGCGCTGGACGAACTCGCCGAGAAGTGCGGGATCGACCCGATCGAGCTGCGCGTGCGCAACGAGCCCGAGCGGGGGCCGGTGTCCGGCCTGCCCTTCAGCAGCCGCAACCTGATCGCCTGCTTCCGGGAGGGCGCCCGCAGGTTCGGCTGGGCGGACCGCGACCCCCGGCCCGGACTGCGCCGCGAAGGCCGCCGGCTGATCGGCACCGGCACGGCCGCGGCCGGCTTCCCGGTGATGGCCCTGCCGTCCACGGCGGCCGTCACGGCGGAGGCCGACGGCACCTTCACCGTACGGATCGCCGCGGCGGACATCGGTACCGGAGCGCGGACCGCGCTCACCCAGGTGGCCGCCGACGCACTGGAGACCGCGCCGGACCGCGTCCGGGTGCGCATCGGGGACAGCGACTTCGGACCGGCGATGATCGCCGGAGGTTCGATGGGCACCCGCTCCTGGTCGTGGGCGATCACCGCCGCAGCCGGCGAGTTGCGCGAGCGGCTCGTCCCGGGAGCCGGCATCCCGCCGGAGGGCATCACGGTGCGGTCGGACACCACCGAGGCCGTCGGCGCCCTCGCGCAACTGGAACGGCACTCCTTCGGAGCGCAGTTCGCCGAGGTCGCCGTGGACGTCGCCACCGGCGAGGTGCGCGTACGGCGCATGCTCGGCGTCTTCGCTGCGGGCCGGATCATCAACCCGCTCACCGCCCGCGGCCAGTTCACCGGCGGAATGATCTGGGGCATCTCCATGGCCCTGCACGAAGAGGCGGTCCGGGACAGCACCTCCGGCGGAAACTACGGCGCGGACCTCGCGGGCTACCACGTCGCCACGCACGCCGACGTCCCGCACATCGAAGCGCACTGGATCGACGATCCGGATCCGCACGACCCGGTCGGGATCAAGGGCATCGGTGAGATCGGCATCGTGGGCGCCGCGGCGGCCGTCGCCAACGCGGTCTGGCACGCGACGGGCGTACGCCACCGGAGCCTGCCCATCCGGCCGGACCGCGTCATCCTTGCCGGTGCGGGCAATGCAGGCGGTGCGGCCGGTACGACCGTTGCGGGGGGAGCACATGCTTGAGATCGCCGGGGAACTGCACCGCTGGGCCGCGCAGGGCCGGGACTTCGCCGTCGCCACCGTGGTGGCCGTCAGCGGCAGCGCCCCGCGCGGCCCCGGCGCCGCCCTCGCCGTCGACGGCGAGGGCACGGTCATCGGCTCGGTCTCCGGCGGCTGCGTGGAAGGAGCGGTGTACGAGCTGTGCCGGCAGGCCCTGGCCGACGGCGAGACGGTCGTCGAACGGTTCGGCTACAGCGACGACGACGCCTTCGCGGTCGGGCTCACCTGCGGCGGGGTCATCGACATCATGGTCACGCCGGTCACCGCGGGCACGCCGTGGCGGGCAGTGCTCCGGTCGGCGCTGACGACCGCCGCCCGCGGCGAGCCGGCGGCGGTCGCCCGGGTGGTCCGGGGCCCGGCCGGGCTCCTCGGCAGGGCACTGCTCGTACGCCCCGAGGGCTCCTGCGAAGGCTCTCTCGGCGGCCGGGCGGAACTGGACCGGACGGCGGCGGCCGAGGCCCGGGCCGTGCTGGACACCGGCCGCACCGGCACGGTCGGCCTCTCGGAGGACGGATCGCACTGCCCCGGCGGGCTCACCCTGCTCGTCGAGTCGAGCGTGCCGCCGCCCCGCATGATCGTCTTCGGTGCGATCGACTTCGCCGCGGCCCTCGTACGGGCGGGCAAGTTCCTCGGCTACGACGTGACCGTGTGCGACGCCCGCCCCGTCTTCGCCACGCGGGCCCGCTTCCCCGACGCCGACGACGTCGTGGTCGACCGGCCCCACCGCTACCTGCGGCGCACCGCGGTCGACGGGCGCACGGTCCTGTGCGTGCTCACCCACGACGCCAAGTTCGACGTGCCCCTGCTGAAGGAGGCGCTGCGGATGCCGGTCGCGTACGTCGGCGCGATGGGCTCGCGCCGCACCCACGCGGACCGCGGCCGGAGGCTGCGCGAAGCCGGCGTGACCGAAGGGGAACTGGCCCGGCTGAGGTCGCCGATCGGCCTCGACCTCGGCGCCCGTACGCCCGAGGAGACCGCCCTGTCGATCGCGGCGGAGATCGTGGCGGCCCGGCGGGGAGGGACGGGGGTGCCGCTCACGGGCTCGGACACGCCGATCCACCGTGAGGACCGGCGGCTCGCCCTCGTGCCCTCACGAGGACGAGCCGCAGCCGCCCGAGCCACCGTCCCCGTGGTGCCCGCCGCCGCAGGAGTGGTGTCCTCCCCCTGAATGGTCTCCGCCGGAGTGGTGGCCCGGCCCTCCGCCGTCGTCCCCGGAGTCCGCCGACCCGTCGTATCCCCCGTGCCCCTTGCTGCCGCGGGCGCCCCGGAGCGCCTGCGTCAGCTTCTTCAGAATCCCCATGACCGCCGCCTCCCTCGTCGGACCTACCCACCGCACGGCCCGCACGCACGTTCCTGCTCCGGCGCGCCGAAGCACGCGGCGCGCATGCGGGAAGCGGGCGGGGGCGCGTAGCCGAAAGAAGTCAGGAAGCACGCCGGAGAGCCGCCGTACGACGGGCGTCACCCGGCCTGCTGCAAAGGGGCCGCGCCCGCCGGCCCGCGAACACGGGCGGCGGGCCGCGGGCCGCCGTTCCCGGGAGCAACGCAACCCCCGGAACGGGTGAGGGGCCACGCCCGGGTGAATCGCACAAGGCTCGCCCCGGCCCTCGCCCCGTGGTCACGGCCCTCTTGACCCAGGCTCGAACTTACGCGCGACGAAGCGCCCGCCGGGGTCCGTAACGGACCCGATCGGGGGTCGTTTTTCCGATCACTCGTCCGAGCCACCCGTCAACGAGGAGGCGTAGTGCGTCACCGCCCCATCTGCCGTACGAGCAACACGAGGGTGCCCTTGCTGTTCGAACACCGGCCGCTCCCGGCCCGTGCCGTCCCCGCCCGGGCCACCGCGGGGAGGACGGCATGAGCCACCGGATCCGCTACCGCAGCGTGGTCGACGTCATGGTCCTGCTGCACCGCACCGACGGGCGCGTCCTGCTGCTGCGCCGGGCCGGAGACGTCTACGCCCGCGGCCTCCTCGCCCCGCCCGGCGGGCACCTCGAGGACGGCGAGACCGTCGTCGAAGGGGCCCTGCGCGAGGCCGGCGAAGAGGTCGGCGTGGGCATCGCACCGGCCGACCTGGAGTTCTGCCACCTCATCCATCACCGCTCCCCCGAAGGCCGGGCGCGGCTGGGGGTGGTCTTCACGACCCAGCGGTGGTCCGGGGAGCCCCGCAACCGCGAGCCGGGCAAGTGCTCCGCCCTGGTGTGGGCCGATCCCGGCCGGCCCCCGGCGGACTGCGTCCCCTACACCGCCGCCGTCCTGGACCGGTTCTGCGCCGGCGCCCTGTTCTCCACACATGGCTGGCCCGTCACCATGGCAGGAGGGACGGCATGAAACCCGAGGACAGCAGGGCGTGCGGCCGCGCCGGAGGACGACGAAGGGCTGAGTGCGTTCGGGTGTACCCCGACGCGCGGACATTGCGGGCGACCGCCGAGTGCGGGAGATTGATGCGGGTCCCATTGCCGTAGGACGGGCCGGTTGCCCGGGGCCGCACGGCCGGCAGTCGCCGAGTGCCCGGCAACGCCGGGGCGAGCAGGAGGAGCCCGACATGCCCGCAGCGGACGCCGAGGCGGACGTGCTGATCGTCGGCGGCGGGCCGGTCGGGCTCACCGCCCGGGCGCTGCTGGAACGGTGGGGCGTACGGGCCCTGCTCGTCGAGAAGCACGGCGAGTTGTCGCCCTTTCCCCGGGCCCGGCTGGTCAACGTGCGATCGATGGAGATCTACCGCGCGCTCGGGCTCGCCGACGGCATCACGGCGGCCGCGTTCGCACCGGAGTACGGCCGCATCCGCTTCCGCGACACCTTGCACGACAGCGACTTCGCCACGGCAGCGATGGTCGGGATCAACGCGCCGGTCCCCGAAAGCCCCGTGACCGGCGTGGTCACCTCGCAGGACCGGCTGGAACCCACCCTGCTCGCCGCCGCGGACGGCCGGGTGCGGTTCGGGGCCGAGCTCGTCGACCTGGTCGAGGAGGACGAGGGCGTCCTGGCCACGCTCCTCGACCGCCGAAGCGGTCAAGAGGTCCGCGTCCGCGCCCGTTACGCGCTCGCCGCCGACGGCGCGAACTCCACCGTCCGGCAGCGGCTGGGCGTCGGCACGACCGGCCCCGGAGCGATGGCGGACTTCACGACCGTCGTGTTCGACGCCGATCTCGGCCGCTGGTGCGCCGACCGGCCCGCCGGGGTCTACTTCACCCCGCACGGGCTGTTCGCCCCGCTCTACCCCGAGGGAGGCTGGGCCTGGTTCGCGCCCACACCCGAAGACGCCGCGCACGCGGACTGGGCCGGGCTCGTCTCGCGCGCCCTCGGCCCGGGCTCCGGCGTACCCGTCGACGTGGTGCGGGTGCAGCACTGGACGATGAACGCCTTCGTCGCCGAACGCTTCCGTCACGGCCGGGCCCTGCTGGCCGGCGACGCCGCGCACGCGATGCCCATCGTCGGCGGCCTGGGCATGAACACCGGCATCGCCGACGTGCACAACCTGTGCTGGAAGCTGGCGGGCGTCCTCCACGGGTGGGCCGGACCGGGACTGCTGGACACCTACGGGACGGAACGGCAACCCGTCGCCCACCGGACCCTGCGCCAAGCGGTGACCAACACCCGGCTCATGCTCGACGTGCAGAACCGGCGCCGCGAACAGCTCCGCGCCGGAGCAGCACCGTCGCAGCGGATCGAACTCCCCTGGTCGCAGCGGTACTTCGCGCAACTCGGCCTCGTGCTCGGCGTCTCGTACGACTCCGACGCCGTCCTCACCGACGGCAGCGGTCCGCCCGGCCCACCCGGCACAGGCACGGATGCGGACACGGGCACGGACTATGTCCCCACCGCAAGGCCGGGCCGCCGCATGCCGCACCTTCCGCTCGCGCGGGACCGCTCCACGCTCGACGCGTTCGGCGAATGGTTCACCCTGCTCACCCCGGACCCCGTCCGCTGGGAGCGGCAAAGTACCGCCGGACCATGGCCGTTGCGCATCGAGCCGCTTCCCCGCGAGCACCTCGGCGTCTGCGGGCTCGGCCCGCAGGGGGCCCTGCTCGTCCGGCCCGACGGCCACGTCGGCGCCCGCTGGCGTGACCACCCGCCCGGCGGCTCCGCCCTCCGCCACGCCCTCGCCGCCCTCACCTGCGCGACGTCCCGCGAGCCCTCCTGAGCCCCGCCGGGCCCACGTCGCCGGCGCGCGGTCACAGCAGCGGCCCGAGCGGTCCGAGGTCGAGGTTGAGGTCCTCCGGTTCCAGGCCGTGGTGGTGGCACAGTTCCTCGACGCGTTCCGCGAGCAGCATGAGGGTCATGCCGATCCGTTCCTCCTGCTCGTCGGTGAGGTCGCCGCGCTCCACCCGGCGCAGGGCCTGCCGTTCCATCAGTTGACGCAGGAGTTCGACGACGGTCAGCACGAGCCGGGCCAGGTCGCGTTCGACGGTGGCCTCGTCCAGTTCCACGCGGCGGGTCACACCCCCGCCTCCTCCCAGGGTGCGGGCACCCGGTCGTCGATGCTGCTGATGAGGGCGTGCAGGTCGATGCGGACGAGGTCGACGTCGGCGATGCACAGGGTGAGGTCGCCGGCGACGACCACGCCGCCCGCGAGGAGCCGGTCGAGCAGGTCGACCAGGGAGAGCCTGCGCCGGGCGAGGAGGCCGTCGCCGGTCATGGGACGTCCTCCCCGGACGCGGGAGGCTCGTGCCCGGTCGTGGGGCGCTCACTTGCGGCCTGCCCGCTCGTGGCTTGTCCGGCGAAGGAGTACGGGGCCCAGGGCCCGGTCAGCTCCAGCCGCACCCCGTCCCCGGGCGCCAGGTCGGCGAGTCCGGCGACGGCCGAGAGGAAGCGGTTGCCGCTCTCGCGCCGTACGAGGTAGGCGGCGTTGAGGATGTTGCGCCCCGAGGGCCCCGCGAGGGGGCCGTGCTGCGGCGGGTAGAGCCGGGTCTGCTCCGCCAGGGCGGTGAGCGCCGCGTGGATGCCGCGCGCGGCCTCGTCCTCGCGCCGCGCCTCCTCCTCGTACGCGTGGTGTGCCGCCGCGCGGCGGCGGAGGTAGTCGCGGCCTGACAGGGCGGCGCGCGGCGCTCGGGGGCCGCCGGTGGCGGCCGGGGCCTGTGCGGCGTCGCCGGACGCGTGGATCTTCACTCCCCATTCGACACAGCCGTCGAGCCGGTCGAGGGCGGCGCCCAGCTGCGCGTGCCGGTTCGCGAGCATGCGGCGCACTCCCGTCTCGTCGCGGTAGACGGTCGCCAGCCGCAACGGCAGGACGCACGCGCCGGTCGCGGTCACCGCGTCGATGACTCTCTGATGGGCGCGGGCGGCCTTCTCCAGCCAGGCGATGTCCTCCAGGGAAGCGCGCAGGGCCGCTTCGCCGAAGCCGGCGGCCGGCACCGGGCCCACCAGGGTCGCGAGCCCCAGGTGCCGCAGGGCCCGGACGGGTTCGCCGGCGACGCCGGTCAGCACCTCCAGGTCGTCGGTGCCGGGGGCGCCGGCGTCCCGCGTGACGGCGTAGGCGTAGAGCAGTTCCTCGTGGTCCGCGTTCACCGGGTCTCCTCCTGCCGCTGTTCCAGTTCGGCGACGCGCGCCCGGAGCCGTGCGTTCTCGGCGCCCAGTTCGCCGCGGCGGGCGCCGGAGGACAGCGCGGGGTCGCTCTCCCACCAGTCGATGCCCATCTCCTTCGCCTTGTCGACGGAGGCGACCACCAGCCGCAGCTTGATGGTGAGGAGTTCGATGTCGAGCAGGTTGACCCGGATGTCACCGGCGATCACCACGCCCTTGTCGAGCACGCGCTCCAGGATGTCGGCGAGGTCGGCGCCGCCGGAGCCGTCGCCCACACCTGTGCCGGTGCCGGTCCTCGTCAGTGCCGTGCTGTCGGGATTCATGCCGTGCGCTCCTGTCCTCCGGCGCGTCGTCGCGTCTCCGCCAGCCGGTCCAGGAGCGCGTCCTCGCGGCGGTCGAACTCCTCCTCGCCGATCAGGCCGGCGGCGAGTTGCTCCTCCAGCGCCTTCAGTTCGGCGCCGACGACGGCCGGGTCGTAGTACAGCCGCTCGGCCTCGGCGACGACGCGGCGCAGCACCCAGGCCACGAAGCCGATCATTCGACGAAGCTGTACGGGGGCAGCGGGCCGTGGACCTTCACGTCCAGCCGGGGGTGCTCCTTCTCCAGCCGGCCGGCCTCGGCGAGCAGCCGGCTCCCGGCGTCCTCGGGCACGAGGAAGGAGACGTTCAGGAACCAGCCGGTGCTTTCGGGGCCGGGCCGTTCGCCCTCCGCCAGCGGTGCCAGCGTACGGCGCACCAGGGCGGCGTCGCGGGTTTCCCGCTCGTGCACGGCCCGGGCGACCAGTTCGCCGAAGTGCAGCCGCTCCTCGTACGAGCCTCCGCCGCCGGCCCGGTTGGCCTCGGCGAGGGTGCGCAGTCCGGTGTTCTCGGCGAGGACCAGGTGCAGGACGGCGTCCTCGTGGTGCACGGCCTTGACGTTGTACTCGACGCGGCCGTCGAGCCGGTCCAGTTGTTCCTCGTAGCGGCCCGAGTGCTCCGTGAGCACGTCGCGCACCTGCTCGTCACTGCCGGAGACGCTGCCGAAGCGCATCGGCAGCACGGTGGTGCGGCGGCCCGCCTCGGCGAGCACCCGCTGGTGGGCCAGCAGATCGCGGCGCTTGGGCCGCAGCTCGCCCTCCGCCGGGCAGTCGCTGACCACCGCGGACAGGCCCGCGCCGGTCACGACGCGTACGGGCAGCGGCGGGTCGCCGATGCCGGTGAGTCCTTCGGGCAGTTCGGGGCGGTCGCCGCGGGCGATGCCGTAGACGTAGGTGGTCACTCGCTCTCCTCCTTCTTGCGGGAGCGGGAACCGCTGCTCCGTTCTTCGCCGCGGTCGCGGACCTGCTGCACGGCGTCCGCGACGCTCTGCGCGGCGCCGGAGAGCGCGCCCTTGGCCTTGCCGCGGGCGCCGCCCTCGGTCACCGAGCCGACGAGGTCGGGCAGGCCGGCGCTGCGGTGCGGGCCGGCTTCCAGGTCGAGGCGGTTGCAGGCCTCGGCGAAACGCAGGTACGTGTCGACGCTCGCGACCACGACACGCACGTCGATCTTCAGGATCTCGATGCCGACCAGGGAGACGCGCACGAACGCGTCGATCACCAGGCCGCGGTCGAGCACCAGCTCCAGGACGTCGTACAGACCGCTGGTGCCGCCTGCACCCCCGCCCTGGGCCGCGGGGACTACGCTCATCGGACAACTTCCTCTCTTCGCTTCCGGCCCGGGGCCTCAGCGGGAGTCGGTCCGGCCCGTCCGGCCCCGTTCGTAGCGCCGCACGCGGCGGTAGCCGGTGAGCAGGCCGTCGGTGTCCAGGCTCAGCTCGTAGAGCGCCATGACGCTCATCGTCTCGGGGACGCGAGCGAGCTCCACCACCTCGGCCTCCAGCTCCCAGCCCCCGCCCTCGGACCTCTCGAACCGGCTGATGCCTTCGGGGCGCAGGCCGGTGAGCTCGGCGAACTGCTCGTGCGCCGCGCGCAGCACCTGCACCGCCGTCACGGCGGACTGCCGCCTCTCGGGCGGGGCGTCGCTCGACGTGCCGTCGGCCTTCTTGACGGGCTCTTCGGGTGTGCCGGATGTATCGGCTGTCTTCTTCTTCGACTGGGTCATCGGGCCCTCTGGTGTCCGTCCGGTGTCCGTCGTGGGCCTCGTCACGCGCATACCGTGCCTGCGCAGGTCCAAACATGTGCGAACGCGGCGTCCTGTGATCAACTCGGAGGACGGGGACGGAGTCAGTCCCGTGAACGGGAGGGGGCGGCTGATGCGACCGGCGCTGCTGATGGACGTGGACGGGCCGCTCAACCCGTACGCCGCGAAGCCGTACCGCCGGCCCGGGGGCTACGGGACGCACCGGCTCCTGACGCCCCGGTGGGAGGCCGCCGAGCGCCGCCGCCTGAACGAATGGGGACTGCCGGGCAAGCCGGTGAAGCCGTTGCGCGTGTGGCTCAACCCGGACCACGGCCCGGCGCTGGCCGCGCTTCCCTACGACCTGGTCTGGGCGACGACGTGGGAAGAGGAGGCCAACGCGTTCATCGCGCCGGTTCTCGGGCTCCCTGCCCTGCCGTTCATTTCGTGGCCCTCGCCGCGGCCGGAGCCCGGGGGCGGTGTGTTCTGGAAAACGCCGGAAATAGTCGCGTGGGCGAAGGGCCGGGCGTTCGCCTGGGTCGACGACGAGATCACCGGTGCGGACCGCGCCTGGGTGAAGGCTCACCACGACGGTCCCGCCCTGCTGCACCGGATCGACCCGCGCCGCGGTCTCGCCGACGACGACTTCACCGTGCTGGCGGATTGGGCGGCCGGTCTGGGCTGACTGGGCGGGCGGGAGGGCCTGCGCGGGTGCATGAGGGTACTGCCCCGGTCCTGACCCGCACCCCCGTGGCGCGCCCGGGCCGGGTCGTGTGGAGGGCCGCGCGTCCCTGACCACGCAGCGGCCGCCGCCCGCCCATCACGCTCACCACACCGGGGTGTAACGCACCGGCAGGAGAGTCAAGCCGCGGATCAGGCCGGGGCGCCAGGCGGCGTCGGCCGGGTCCGTGTCCAGGGTGAGGTCGGGGAGGCGGTCGAGGAGGGCCCGGAAGGCGACGGCGGCTTCCAGGCGTGCCAGGGGAGCGCCCAGGCAGTGGTGGATGCCGTGGCCGAAGGCGAGGTGTCCGCCGCCGGGGGTGCGGGGGCGGCGGATGTCGAAGCGGTCGGGCTCGGCGAAGCGGCCGGGGTCGCGGGAGCCCGAGCCCAGCAGGACCAGGACGGACTCGCCCGCGGGGATGGTGTGTCCCGCGATCTCGACGGCCTCCTTCGTCCAGCGGTACGCGGCGGACGTGACCGGCCCCTCGTAGCGCAGCATCTCCTCGATCGCGCCTTCCAGCAGGCCGGGTTCGGCCTGCAGGGCCTTGAGCTGCTCGGGGTGGGTGAGCAGGGCGTACGTGCCGTTGGCCAGCAGGTTGACGGTGGTCTCGTGGCCGGCGACGAGGAGGAGGAAGGCCATGCCGATGAGCTCGTCCACCGGGAGCCTGTGCCCGTCGGCGTCCTCGGCCCGCACCAGCGCGCTCAGCAGGTCGTCTTCGGGGTGTTCTTCCTTGGTGCGGAGCAGTTCGGTGAGGAAGGCCGCCATGGCGGCGGCCGCCTCGGCGCCGGCCGGGGTGGCGGGTTCGAAGACCATGCGCTGCGACCACTCGTGGAAGTAGTCGCGGTCCTCTTCGGGTACGCCCAGCAGCTCGCATATGACGGCGATGGGCAGGGGAAGCGCGAAGGACGCGACGAGGTCGGTGGCGCCCAGGGGGGCGATGCGGTCGAGCAGCTGGTCGGTGATCTGCTGGATGCGCGGCCTGAGGGCTTCGATCCGGCGGGCCGTGAACTCGCCGGCGACCATCGCCCGCAGGCGGGTGTGCTGGGGCGGATCGGTCTGGAGCATGTTGCGGCCGACGGCCTGGCCGCCGTCGCTGGTCCAGCGGGCGGAGTGGCGCACGTCGGTGCTGATCCCGGGGTGCGTGAGGGCCTCGCGCCCCGCGTCGTAGCCGAGGATCACCCAGACGTCGCCGGCGCCTTCCGTGGGGACGCGGTGGACGGGGCCCTGCCCGCGCAGGTGGGCGTAGAGGGGGTAGGGGTCGGCCACGAAGTCGACGCCGGCCGGGGCCAGCGCCTGGAAGTCGGGAAGCGTGCTCATGGATCGTCAGCCCTTCGTCGCCGGTACGGCAACCGGCAGCCGGTAACGGGAACCCAGAAAAGTGGGGATGGCTCCCCACTACGTGCCGTGACCTTAACAGCGAAACGGGGACCAGTCCACGGTTCGCTGTTAGAGTTGCTGTCATCACGCAGCCGCACCGCCCGAGGAGGGGCCATGAGCAGCAACACCCGCGCGGACGGCCCCTTGCGCAAGGACGCGCAGCGCAACCGCGACCTGCTCGTCGCGGCAGCCCGCGAGATCTACGCCGAGCGCGGCGTGGACGCCCCGCTGGACGACATCGCCCGCCGGGCCGGCGTCGGCAACGCCACCCTCTACCGGCGCTTCCCCACCCGTGGCGCGCTCATCGAGGCGGTGTTCGGCGAGGGGCTGACCGGCACGCTGCAACGGGGCGAAGAGGCCCGGAACGCCGACGACGCCTGGGCGGGCCTGGCGGGCTACCTGGAGCACATCTTCGAAGGCCTGGCCGCCGACAGGGGCGCCAACGACCTCATGACCACCAGCATCCCCGACATCCCCTCCCTCGACGCCCTCAAGACCCACCACCACGAGACGGTCCGCCTGCTCATCCTGCGCGCCCAGGAGCAGGGCTCTATGCGCGACGACGTGGTCGTCGAGGACCTGCTGTTCGCGCTGGCCGCCCTCGGCCGCGTCGTCCCCGCCTCGGTGACCGTCGCGCCGCAGGCCTGGCGGCGCCACCTGCACCTCCTCCTGGACGGCCTGCGCGCCCCGGCCGCCTCCGCCCTCCCCGCCCCGCCGCTCACCACCGACGAACTGGCGGACGCACTGCGCGCGCTGGCCGGCGGGGAGACCGGCGGCTGACCGACCCCGGCCCGCACAGCCGCCTGACGAGCCCGCCCCGGATGCCATTGCCCGGAGCCCGCCCCGGGTGCACCCTGATGTCCCATGAAGACCGGTACGCTGACCACGCCCGATGCCGAGATCTACTACGAGGTCCGCGGATCGGGCCCGCCCCTTCTGCTCGTCAACGGCGGTGACGGCGACGCCGCGATGTACGGGCCCCTGGCCGGCCGGCTCGCAGAAGACTTCACCGTCATCACGTACGACCTGCGGGGCAACTCCCGCAGCCGCCTGACGAGCCCGCCCCGGGAGCAGCGGATCGAGGAGCACGGCCAGGACGCCCGCCTACTGCTGGACACGGTCGCCGGCGGCGAGCCGGCGTACGTCTTCGGCACGAGCTACGGCGGAATGATCGGCATGGCCCTCCTGGCGCGGCACCCCGGCCGCGTACGGGCCCTGGTGGCGCACGAGCCGTTCGTGATCGACCTGCTGCCGGACGCCGACCGCTGGCACGCCCTGTTCCAGGAGGTGTACGAGCTCTACGAGCACGAGGGCCTCGACGCGGCGATGCGGCGGTTCAGCGGGGCGATCGGCCTGGAAGGGCCCCCGGAAACGACCGAGGGCCTGCCGGCACCGATTCAGGAGATGCTGGCGCGCGTCCGGGTCAACATGGGGACGTGTCTGGCCTACGAGTTGCGCTCGTTCGTCCGCTTCCGGCCGGATGCCGATGCCCTGCGTGCGGCGCGGTTCACCGTGGTGCTCGGCGGCGAGGGCCCGGAGACGCTCGTGCTCCGCACGACGCGGACCCTGGCGGAGCACGTGGGCACCGGCGTCACGGAGTTCCCGGGCGGGCACGTGGGTTACCTGACGCACCCGGCCCCCTTCGCGGAGGCGCTGCGCGGGGCCTTCGAGAACTGAGCTCAGGCGCTGGACGGCCGGTCAGAAAGGCCTGGCGGAAAAGCCCGGCCGACCCGACCGGAGGGAAACGGAAAGGCCGCGCTCAGCCGGTCGGCCGAGCGCGGCCCGGAGCCCGTTCGCTCAGGAAGCCGGAACCGGGTCCGACAGCTGCTCGCTGATGAACTGGATCGGTCCCTCACCCATGCTCGGGACGTACGTGTAGGCGTCGTGCTTGCCGCCCGGGATCTCCTTGACCATGGTGTGCACGGGCCCCTGCCCGTACTCCTTCACGAAGTTCTTGACCCCGTTGATGGTGATGGGATCCTCCTTCGTGCCGTACTGGAAGGCGATGTAGACCTCGGGGCCCTTGCGGGCGATCAGGTCCTTCGCCAGCAGCTTGGGGTCGTTCTCGTCCCGCTCCTTGGGATGGCCCTTCCACAGCGGGGAGTCGGGGTAGAAGTCCGGGCCGGAGGCGATCGCGGCCTTGAACTTGTCCGGGTGCTTGAGCACGGCCTTCATGCCGGCGAAACCGCCGGAGGAGGAACCCATGAAGGCCCAGCCGTCGCGCGACTTGATGGTGCGGAAGTTGGCCTTCATCAGGTCCGGGACGTCCTCGGTCAGCCAGGTGCCCATCTTCGGCTGGCCCGGGATGTCGCTGCCGTCCCAGTACGTACCGTTGTTCTTGGGGTTGAGGACCGGCATGGCCAGGAGGAACGGCTTGCTCTTGCCCGCGGCGTACCACTTGGAGATGGACGACTGGAGCTTGAGGTTGGTGCCCATCCAGTAGTTGTCCGGGAAGCCGGGGCCGCCGGGCAGCGCGATCAGGACCGGGAAACCGTGGTCCTTGAACTTCGCGTCCTTGTACTCCTTGGGCGCCCAGACCCACACCTTGCCCGTGAAACCGGACTTCTTGCCCTCCAGGGTGGTGACGGCGATGTGCGTGCCGTCGCCGAGGGTGTCGGCGTTCTTGAACTCGGCGGCGGGGCCGGTCGGCATCAGGACCTTGGAATCCGGGGCCGCGGGGGCGCCGTTGGGCCCGCCGGCCTGGCCGCCGCTCCCGGCCGCCTGGTCCTGGCCGAAGCTCACCGGTGCCCCCTTGTCGGAGAAGGGGCCTATCTTCAAGTAGTCGAGCACGCCGGCGGTTATCAGACCGAGCACGGCTATGGATGCCACCACGATGGTCCATCGTTTGGCAAGGCGTGCGCGATGGTATCCCTGGGACTGGTAGGTCCCCCCGCTCACTTGCGTCATCACGTCGCTCCGGACACTCCTGCTGCTGCCCCGAAGGACATGATCGTCTGTTTCCGCCATGGTGGAGTGCCGAAGCCCTCCCCCGGTTCCACGCTCCGGCTATGATCTGCGCCGCTCGCGCGGCACGGCCTTCGCGGCGGACCTCACGGCCACATTACGTGCGCCGCTCCACCGGTCACGCACCCGGGCCGCCCGTACTGTACTTCTGAGTAGCCGTACTCAGGCGCCTCCCGGGCCGGCCGCCATGCTTGCCCCATGGATCTTGCGAGCAGCCGGTGGCCACGGGTGGCCCTCGGCCTGTCGGGGATGTGGGCCGCCGGGGCGGTGATGGTGCCCAAAGGCTGGAGCTACGGCGTCGTCTCGGCGTGGGCGACGGGCCGGGCCGCTGCGGGCGCGGCCCTCGCCGTCGTCGCCGTGGTGATGGTGCTGCTGCTGTTCGCCGTGGCACGGTGATCCACGACGTGGTGCCCGCGTGCCGCACCGTCCGCCGGCGGCCGGCCTGGCCGGTCGCCGTGTTCGCGGGCGGGAGCACCGCGATCGCGATCGGGTTCGCGGCCCGGCAGGCCGGCCGCCTCGGCCTCGGCGACGACTCCGTTCGCTTCCTCTGCTGCGGGGTGCCGTACCCGCTCGCCGCGGCGTTGTCCGTGCCCGGCCGGGTCCGTGCCGTCGCGGGCACGGCGATCGCCGGGACCGTCGGCGCTCTGGTGCGGGCCGGATTCCGGGCGGACCGGGCACAGGAGCCCGCGTCCCTGCTGGGGGCTCCCCGCTCTCCCGCGGGCCGGCTCTGCGGCGCGAGGGGGTCGCCCTCGCGGTCACCGCGTACCACCGGGTCGGGGTCTCCGAACTGCGCCGCATGCTGGAGAACGCGCACCGTGCCGGCGACGGCGATCTGCTGCGCGCGCTGCGCTTCGTGCCGTAGCGGGCCGGGGCGGGCCGAGGGGAACGGTCGTGTCAGCAGTGGTCCAGCGTCCGGGCGAGCACATCGCCCTCGGCCCGGGTGACCGTCAGGTCGTACTTGCGCTTCACCCCGGTCCACGCCTCGCCGTACGGACACGCGCCCTTCGAGGGGTTGGACGTCGCGGACACAGCGATCAGCCGCGGGGTGCCGGGCGAGATGTCGTAGGCGGACCTCTCCCGCTTCGCGACGTCCCAGGTGTCGGCCCCGGCGTCCCAGGCGGCTCTGAGCGGCACGATGTGGTCGATGTCCAGGCCTCTGGGGCTGCCGGCGAAGGCCCGGTCGTCGTACTCGCTCCTCCGGTGAGCTCTCGCCCTGCGGGGGTCGACAACGACGCCAGGGCAGGGCCGGAGGTGTGTCGCACCATGGGCCGAGCCATCGGGCGGGCGGCCGTACGGGCTGTCAGTCAGAGCCTCTAGGGTGATCGCGCGGCAGCACCCGCCGCATCACACGAACAACCGGAGGATCCGTGCGACGCATATCCCTCGCACTCACCACCGCCGCCCTCATCGGCACCACCGCCGCCCTGGCCGCCCCGGCCCAGGCCGCGCCCGCGACCACCGTGACCGCCGCGACCACCGTGTCCGCCAAGGCGTGCCACGAGGACAACGCCATGATCTACAGCGACGGCACCCGGCTGCGCACCAAGGCCGGCACCTCGGGCGCGGTCGTGGGCCAGCTGTACTTCGGCGACCCCATCCGCATCCTGCGTTCGTCGGGCGGCTGGGACAACGTCCAGCTCAAGTCCAAGAGCAAGGGCGGCCTGGCCAAGGGCACGCGCGGCTGGGTGTCCCACAAGAACATCATCCCGCCGTTCTGCGGCAAGTGACGACCCGCAAGCCCGTTCTGTGCGAGGGGCCCGACCCGGTAGCGGAAGCTGCCGGCTGAACCGGGCCCGTGCGTGACATCGGTCCTCAAGACCCGGTGGCGGTCTTGGGGACCGGCGTGTTTCCCGGGCCTTCCGTCAGCCCGTCCGTCACCGTACGTCCGTCACCGCAGGTCCTTGCTGCGTACGTAGCGCAGACCGCAGCCGTCCTCGTACGGGTCGCCTTCCGAGCCGAGCCAGCCGAGCACGCTCCACACCGGCTGCATCGGCAGCCAGGTCAGGCCCAGGAGCCAGCGCCGCACGGCCTGCCAGAAGCGCGGCCGCCCGCCGTCGGCCTCCCGCACCACGCGCGTGAAGAGCAGGAACTTGCCCACCGTCGTCCGGAACACCACGGCCCCCAGGACGTGGTGGACGAAGGACACCCCGAACAGGCACGCGGCGGCGACGGCCCAGAACGTGCCGACGCTCTTGTCGTCCGCGATCCGCAGGGCGAGGGCGAAACCGGCCACGACCGTGATGGTCCCGTCGATCCCGGCGAAGAGTATCCGGCGTTCGTCACCGACCGCCTCGGGGACGGCGGGGCGCTGCGGGTACGGATGCGGCTGGGGCTGGGGCTGGGGCTGGGGCTGCGCGTAGGGATGCGGATGCGGATAGGGGTGCGGGTGCGGATTCGCATGCGCATACGGCTGCTGCGGGGGCTGAGGGCCCGGGTAAGGCTGAGGAGGATACGGCTGCTGGGGCTGCGGAGCGTAGGGCTGGTTCACGGGGGCTCATCCTGCCTTACGACTGTCACAGCTCATTCTCAGGTTGATCGCCGAGCGGCATCGAACAGGCTGCCGATCGAGGCGATTGGCGGTGGGGGCTCCCCCTGGTGTAGAACACTCCGCGATCAATCATGATCACGACAAGTTCTTCACATTCTTCACACGGGGGAAGACTCATGCGATCTGTTCGGCATGCCATCGGTGCGCTCGCGCTCGTGACCGCGCTCGGCGGCGGTCTCACGGCTTGCGGTCCCGAAGAGGACACCGCGAAGGGCGACTCGGGCGGCTCCTCCGCCGCGGCGAAGCCGTCGCAGGCGGCCAAGGGCGACGGCAAGAGCGACGACAAGGACGGTGCTCACGGCGGCGAGGGCGACTGCGGGAAGCCGCCGAAGCTGCCCGCGGGCGTCAAGATGATCCAGGTGGGCCTGCACCGCGACGTCAGCGTCATCGAGGCCATGGACGCCAAGCCCAAGTGCACGCCCAACGACTGGATCTACCACGGCGAGGGCGAGCCCAAGGGCTACAAGCTCCCGGCGGACCTCAAGGCCGAGCTGGCCACGGGCTCCGGCCAGTACAAGAAGGTGAGCCGCGACGAGTTGTCGATGCACCTCGACGCCTGCCTGGTCAACGACTACAGCCGCGTCAAGGCGCCCTTCTCCTGCTACGGCAACATCTACGAGATCACGCTCAACGACAAGGGCGACACGGTCAAGACGATGCGCGAGCGCTGGTCCGTCTGACGGACCGCGGTGGTACCGGGTACCGTCCCGGCCCGGTACCGCGGGCCTGCACACCGTAGCGCCGTAGGTCCGCGCCCGTAGTGCCGGCATGTCACTCCGACCGCGTGACGGTGCGCCCCCAGGCGAGCTGTCAGTCGGTTGCCCTGCGGATCCTCGGGCGGCGGAGCGGTCCGCGTGGACGCTGCGGGACAGTGAGACCTGGCGCATGGTGACACCGGTGGGGGACCGGCCCCGGCGTCAGGAGTGGAAGCTCCACCTGTCGGAGACCGTCGGCTCCGCCCATCAGGTCCTGCACGGAGCCGCGGGGGTCCTGGTGGCGCACGGGTGCGCGTTCAAGTTCGCGGTGTCGCCCCGCGTCACCGCCGGTCTCACGTCGGTCCGGGCCCCGCGGGAGCACTCCGGCAAGTTCCTCACCGCGTACCCCGCCGACGACGCCGGTTGCGCGCGCTCGCGGAAGAGCTGCACCGGACCACGCTCGGGCTGCCCGGGCCGGCGATCCTGTCGGACCCTTCGACCAGCCCGTACGCGCCGGCCGGCGCCGGGGCGGACGCGGCCCGGCGCTCATCGCCGGGCGCTACCTCGTCCGGGAAGCCGTCCCCCACTCCAACCGCGGCGGCGTCTACCGCGCACGCGACGAACACACCGGCGAGGACGTCCTGCTGAAGGAGGCACGCGCGCACGTCGGCGCACAGCCCGGCAAGACCGATGCCCGGGAATGGCTCCGCTACGAGGCCGATGTGCTCGCCCGTCTCGCGCCGCGGGGCATCACTCCCGCTCCGCGCGAGGTCTTCGAGGCCGGCGGGCGCGTCTTCCTCGCCGAGGACCTGATCGACGGCGAGAACCTGCACCGCTGGCCGGCGGAGGAGGCAGCGCGCAACGGAGGCCTGCCGCCGGTCCCGGCGGCGTGGCGCCTCGCCCGCGAACTCACCCACCTGATCGGTGAGGCCGCACGCGGCCGGCTTCGTCCTGCGCGACCTCAAGCCGACCAACATCGTGATGAGACTCGCCGACTCGGCCTGCTACGGATTTGCGCACGGCGTGGCGGGCCTCGTCGTGTTCCCGCGCGGCCGGCACCGGCCGGACCGGGGCCGGCCGCGCGGGGCTTACGCTCTTGAGCCGCCGATATGATCTTCCCGACCCGTGTGACACCGCCGTACGCGCGCCCGCCGAACCCGTGCCCCGGCCGGGCCGGGCCGGAAAGGGGAGCCCCATGTCTCCGGAGGAGATCGTCGACGGCCAGCTCGCGGCGTACAACGCGCGCGACCTCGAGGGGTTCCTCGCGTACTACGCCGAGGACGTGCCCGTCCACGCCTTCCCGTCCGGCGACGTCCTCCCCGACCGGTCGGGGCCCGCCTTCCGCGAGCGCTACGCGACCCTCTTCGCCGCCAGCCCCGGTCTGCACGCCGAACTGGTCTCGCGCGTGACGCACGGCCGCATCGTCATCGACCAGGAGCGCGTGACCGGTTTCATGGGCCACGAGACCCGTGCCGCGATGGCCGTCTACGAGGTGGGGCAGGACCACATCGAACGGGTCTGGTTCGCGGCCTGACCGACCGCCGGGACCGCTACCGGGGCGCCGGCCAGGACCGGCCCCACCGTGCCGCGTCAGCAGCGGAAACGCGCCTCGTCGCCCTCGATGTACAGGAGGAACTCGCCGACCGGCCCCGTCGGCGACACCAGGGTCAAAGCCTCCGCGATCGGGTCGTACGCGGCGTCGAACCGGTCGAAGTCGTCCGCTGCGAGGACGGCCAGCAGTTCCTCGAACCACGGCCGCACTCCTTCGAAGGCGGGCTCGGCGGCGAAGCGGCCCGCCAGCCACGGGAAGTCCCCGTCGTCCACCGTGATGGTGCCGACGAGCGTGTCGCCGCGCAGGAGCCGCCAGACGTTCTCCGCGGACGTATGGACGGAACTCACAGTGCGATCCCCCGGTATGCCAGTGCCTCGTCGACGATCTCCTCCGGGGACGCCTCCCGCCCGCGGCCGGCGTCGGCGAACAGCAGGTCACCGACCCGTGGATGCGGCACGTTCGCCTCCAGGAGCGTCAGATAGCAGTCGGCGTCCGGGCCGGCCGCCGTGATCCGGCGGACGACCTCGACGAGCTCGTCCCTCGTGACATCGGCGACACGGGGCGGGGCCGGGCGAGCGGCATCCCTCGCGAACTCCTCGCGGCTCCTGCTGCCGTGGTACGTGGCGAAGTCGAACGCCGTGCAGGCGTGCCCGGTCTTCTCGTTGAAGGCCCGTACGGCTTCGTCGGCATCGGCGGGCGACGTGGTCACCAGGTCTGCTGTCCGGTCGATTTCGCGGGCCGTCTCGTCCAGCCGCTGCCGGCTCACCGGCGGTGGCACGAGCTCCGGTCTCAGGTCCATGGTTTGTCCTCAGGGTGGGTACGTCCTCGATCGCGGCCCGGGGCTCCTCGTCCTGGAGGACGGCCGGGCAGCCGGGCAGCGCCGACGAACGCCGGCCGGACGCCTCAGCCGCTTGCAGGGCGGCACGGATGGCCGGGGTGACGGCCCCGGTCCCGGCCCGTTCCGGCGATCATCCTGCCACCGGCGGTCCGGGCGCCGCGGAGTGGCCCACGAAACGGCCCGCCGAGTGGACCACTTCCCCGGGCGCTTCCGCCTCTACGGTCGGGTGTATGACAACGATCTCCGGCGATGCCGCCGCCTTCCGTTCCCTGCACCACGGCCGGACCGCGTCCGGCCCCCTCGTCCTGCCCGGCCCTTGGGACGCCGCCAGTGCCCGTGCCTTCGCGGACGCCGGTTTCCGGGCTCTGGCAACGCCCAGCGCGGGCGTCTCGGCCGTGCTCGGGTACGCCGACGGGAGTGCGCCCGCGGACGAGATGTTCGCCGCGGTGGCCCGGATCGTCCGGGCCGTCGCCGCGGACGGCGTGATGGTCACCGCCGACCTGGAGGACGGCTACGGGCTGCCGCCCGCCGAATTCGTCGAGCGGCTGCTGGAGACGGGGGCCGTCGGCTGCAATCTGGAGGACAGCGATCGCGTCACGGGGCGCCTGAAGGATGCTGCCGAGCACGCCGACCGGCTGTCCCGCATCCGGGCCGAGGCCGGCGACCGGCTCGTGATCAACGCCCGCACCGACACCTTCCTCAGGGGCGACCGGACGGCACCGGACGCCGGCCCCGCCATTGCCCGTTGTCAGCTCTACGCCCGGGCGGGCGCCGACTGCGCGTTCCCGATCCTCGCCCCGGCAGAGCTCCTCCCGGAGATCACCCGCGCCGTTCCCGTGCCGGTCAACGCCATCGCCCTGCCGAACGGGCCCTCGCCCCGTGAGCTGGGCGAACTGGGCGTAGCCCGCGTCACTTTCGGCGGCGGTCTCCACCGGCGCACGATGGCCGTAGTGGCGGACATGGCAGCGTCGCTGTGGGAGCAGGGGGAAGCCGAAACCGCTTGACGGACTCCGCCCGCGTCAACCGGCCCCGCACGCCGAGGTCCACCGGGCCAGCGCCCGACCGCGTTCGGTGCGCAGGGCCCGGGGGTGAGTGGCCCCGGTGGCCCAGGCGACGTGGCCGTCGGGGCGCACGAGCACTTCGGTCACCGCGGCGAGGGACGGGTGCTCCTCACCCGACGCGGCGTGGACGGCGTGCACAGTGCGGACGTGTGCCGCACTGTGCCTGTCGTCGGCCGGCCCGCTGCCGCCGCCCAGGTGCAGCAGGACGAAACGACCGTCGTGCAGATGCTCGTAGAGCCGCGTCGTGGTTCCTCCGGCTGCGGTCAGGGGGATGTCGGGCATCCGCCGGCCGGTGAGCGGGTGGGCGCCGGGGCCGGCGGGCGGGTAGGCCGTGTCGAGGGCGGAGAGGCGGCCGGCCAGGTGGCGGTTGACCTCGGGGAGGCCGATGAGGGTGTCGAGGAGCTCGCACAGGAGCCCCGCGGCGGCGCCGTAGGGGGCGGTCAGCGGGAGTTCGACGAGGAGGGTCTGGGCCCGGGTGAGTCCGGTGAGTTCCCGGCCGGTCCGGTGGCGTTCGTCGTGGTACGTGTCGAGCAGACCGGCCGGTGCCCGGCCGCGGAGGGTGGCGGCGAGTTTCCAGCCGAGGTTCATGGCGTCCTGCAGGCCGGTGTTGAGCCCCTGGGCGCCGACGGGGAAGTGGACGTGCGCGGCGTCGCCGGCGAGCAGGATCCGGTCCCGCCGGTAGGTCTCGGCGAGGCGGGTGGTGTTGCCGAAGCGCGACAGCCACCGGGGCCGGTCGACACCGCAGTCCGTGCCGCACACCTGCCGCAGGGACGTGCGGAACTCCTCCAGGGTGACCGGTTCGGTGGAGGGCACCCGGATGCGCGCCGGGTCCATGACCACGAACCGGGTCAGCCCGGCCTCCAGCCGGGCCACGAGCACGCCGTGCCGCCGGGCCCGGTCGTTGCCGGCGTGGTCGGCGACCGCGAAGTCCCCGACGATCGCCGTCATCGTCTCGGGGGTGCCGGGGAAGCCGATGCCGGCCGCCTGCCGGACGAAGCTGCGCCCTCCGTCGCACCCGGCCACGTAGGCGGCCCGCACCGTGACCCGCCCGCCGGGTCCGGCGATGTCCACCTCTGCTCCCCCGGGGTGCTGCCGCAGGGCGACCGCCTCGCACCCGCGGTGGACGGGCACGCCCAGTTCCCGCGCCCGCTCCGCGAGCAGGGCTTCGGTGCGGGACTGGGCCAGCAGGAGGGCGTACGGATGCCGCGTGTCGAGGACGGTGAAGTCGAGCGGTCGCTTGAGGCTCGCGGTGAACTGCCAGCCGGGCACCGTACGGCCCGCGGCGAGGAACCGGCCTGCCAGGCCGCGCATGTCCATCAGCTCGATGCTGCGCGGGTGGAGATTCAGGGCACGCGACTCCCGGTGCGCCTGGGCGCGCTTGTCCACCACCAGCGTCCGCACCCCGGCCAGGGCCAGCTCGCAGGCCAGCAGCAGCCCGGCCGGGCCGGCGCCCACGACAAGCACTTCGGTGGTCACATCCGCGCTCAGGGACGTCACGCGTCCACCCTTGGCGCGGGCGGTCCGCTCCGTCAACCCCACCGCCCGTCAACCCCACCGCCCGTCAGCCCCCGCCGCACCCGGCACCGCCCGCCGCCGGGGCCGCCGTTGACCGTGGCTGCCATTGGCCGGGCGGCGCGCTTGGCAACGGCACGCTCTCGTACTGGACTCGTACGGGTAGGGCGTCCCCGGGCCCGCCGGGCGCCGTGAAGGGAGTCCGTACCCGTGATCCACATGACCGAGACCCTGGCCGTCCAGACCGTGGAGGGGTTTCTCACCACCGACGAGACCGACGGCCTCACCAAGGTCCTGGACGAGTACCTCGCCACCAGCGGGTGGGTCCCCACGCGCCCCAGCGAGGGAACGACCCCGCCCCGGGAGGCGCAGGCCATCCTGGACGGCGCCCTGCAACGGTCCCTGCCCGCGCTCCGCCGGGCCTTCCCCTCCGCCACCGACGCCGACCCGTGGCTCTACCACGACCTCAAGCCCGGCGACACCATCCGCCCGCACGTCCACGGCGTGGGTGACCCGGGTGCCCGGCCGCAGCGGATCGCCCGGATCGCCTTCAACCTGGAGGACGCCGAAGAGGGCGGGGAGTTCTATCTCGACACGTGTTCCGCGGACGCCCTCTGGAGCGAGGCCGCCGTGCCTCCCGGGAGCGCCTACGGACCGGGCACGCGGTTCGTCCACGAGATCACGGCCCGCCGCGGCCCCGTGCGCCTCGCCGACGTCCCCCACACGCGCTGGACCTGCAGCCCGCCGCCGGGGACCACCGTCGTCTACGGCACCCAGCTCGTCCACGGCGTCCTGCCCGTGGTCAGGGGCAGGGTGCGCAAGCTCATCACGAACCTTCTCGCCCGGTCATGAGGCCGGGCCTGGCATGAGGCCGGGCGTGAGCGGGCCTGCCTCGCGCAGTCCCCGCGCCCCGCGCGCGAGCTGACCGGCCGCCTCCCGCGGGCTGTTCAGCAGCGTCCCCGGGGGCAGCTCCCCCAACCAGGCGAGCGCGACCTCCTCCCGGCCCTCCGGCACGGTGAGCACGGGCCGGCTGTACCCGCCGACGAGGGGGCCGGGGTTGACCGGGGAACCCGGGAAGAGCATGAGTCCGGTGCCTTCGGGCGGGGGCGGCAGTGGCGTCCCGGAGGGCACCGGCAGTTCGAGGGCGGCCCGGCACGGCGGGGGCGGCCCGCCGAGGAGGCCGTCGGCCGGGGCGGCGAGGGCGGACCGGGCGTGGGCCACGTGCGGGTCTGCGCCGGTGGCGGCCCAGCTCATGTTGGAGACGCCGCCGAGCCGCCCGTTCAGCTCGATCAGCGCCGGCCTGCCCCCGTCGGTGACGGCGAAGTCCATCTGCCACGGGCCGTGCGGCCGGAACGCGTCGTTCATGTCCCGTACGACAGCGGCCAGTTCCGCCCGTGCATGCGCGGGCAGCGCCACGGGGGCGACCCTCACCCGGCGGCCCGGGGCGCACTCCCCGTCGAGCCGGCCCAGGGACGCCACCGGCCACGCCACCGTCGACGACCCGTCGGACAGGAACTCGGCCCCGTACTCCTCCCCCGCCAGCACCTCCTGGACCAGCACCGGGTAGGCGACCTCGGCGCAGGCACGGTCGAGCTGTCCGTGATCACGCACGTAGTGGCGCCCGGCGTGGAACTCGCTGCGGGCCTCCTTGATCATCACGGGCGGACCGAGCTCCCGCGCGGCCGTCCGGACGGCCGGCGCCGCGCCGCACACCAGGCCCCTGGGCACGGGCCAGCCCCGTGCTCGCGCGGTCCTGTGGAGCGCCACCTTGTCGCTGACCAGCTCCGCGAAACCGTCCGGGTGGACGGGCATGCGCCGGCCGGCGGCCCGCCACCGGGAGGCGGTGCGGGCGTAGAGCGGCAGGAGCTGCTCCTGCCCGGGGCAGCCCATGTTGGGGACGGCGACGTCCGCGCGCCAGTGCGCGAGCAGACGCAGCACGTCCTCCTCGCTCAGGGCGGCGGGCAGTTCGCCGCAGACGACGTCCGCCCCGAGCGAGGCCGCCAGGAAGGGGGCGATGCGCGGCGAGAAGCCCAGCACCACGGCCTCGGCACCCGCACGCAGGAGCGGCGGCAGCAGCCGGTCCGCACGGAACTCGCCCAGGACGAGCACGCGCATCATCCACACCGCCCTCGCGAGGCCATGGCCACGCCCGTTGCCGGACTCAGTGCCCGCCGGGGGTCCGTTCCAGGACGAAGACCGGGATCACACGGTCCGTCTTCTCCTGGTAGTCGGCATAGTCCGGGAACGCCTGGACGGCGCGCTTCCACCAGACTTCCTTCTCCTCCCCGGTGACCTCCCGGGCCGTCATGTCCCAGACCTCCGTCCCGTCCCGGAGCTCCACGCGCGGGTCGGCGACGAGGTTGTTGTACCAGACCGGGTTCTTGGGGGCGCCGCCCAGAGAGGCGACCACGGCGTACGCGCCCTCGTGCTCCACCCGCATGACCGGGGACTTGCGGAGCTTCCCGCTCTTCACGCCCCGGCTGGTGAGGAGGACGACGGGCAGTCCGCGCAGCGTCGTCCCCTCGGTGCCGCCCGAACCCTCGTACTTCTCCACCTGCTCCCGCACCCACGCCGTGGGGCTCGGCTCGTACTCGCCGTCAAGAGGCATGGCGTCTCTCCCGTCGTCAGAAACACGTGTCAGGAACACAACTGCACACAGTGCCCGGTGCATTCCCTCGGCACCACGCCGGAACCATGGCGATCCCGTGGACGGCCGCCGGGCCCGTTGTCAGTGGCATCGGCCATCATCGGGGCATGCACAAGACCGACGGGAACGGCGCCCGGATCGCCCAGGAACGGATCGCCCGGGAGTGGACCGCCCGGGAGTGGAAATCCTTCACCATCACCGCCGCGCTGCAGGGCTTCGTCGACGGCTGGGGCGTCTGGTACGACGACGCGCTCGTCTCCATCGAGCGCACCGGCCGGTTCATCGCCGGGACGTGGACGCCTGAGCCCGGGGAGGACGGGCCGAAGCCGGGCGGGGACGGCACCTGGACGCGGTTCGTCGGCCGCATCGGGGCGGTGGCGCTGCGCGCGGCCGCCCCGTCCACCCGCCCTGACCGCCGCGAAGTGCTGCTGAACTTCCTGGAGTCCTGGGCGGAGAGCCCGTTCGCGGATCCGTCCTACCGCTTCCGGACCGGCCGGCTCGCCGCCGGGGGCCCCTTCGGCGTCCGCGACGCGCAGGGCGCCGCCGTCGCCACGTACTGGCCGGTCAAGGGGGAGCGGAGGCTGCTGGAAGCGCGGACCGGCGACGACGCCCCGGGCCTCCCGGGCGAGCTGCTGTACGCCGAGGACGCCCACCGCGGCTGGGGCACGCCCGAACAGCTGCGCCGGCTGGTGGCGCTGGTCCGTGAGCGCGGGCCGATGCCCTGGGACCCGGCCGCCGTCGTCGAGCTGAGCGACGCCTGCGGCATCAGCCGGCCCGCGGCCGCCCTCACCCTGGCCGGCAACCCCGGGGCCAACGGCTACTACGTGCCTTTCCTCGCCAAGGACGAGCGTGCCGCCCTCGGCCTCAAGGCCGCCGAGGCGGAGAGCGCGCGCAGCGAGCTGGGGCGGCTCCGGGACACGCACCGCATAGCCCTGCTCGCGGACGTCCTGCCCGAGGACCCGGCGGAGCTGTGGGAGCCCGGCGGGCTGCGCCGGGTCGCGGCGCGCACCGCCGAGGCGTGGCGCGAGCAGCAGGGTGTACGGCCCCGGCCGCCGGAGGAGACCTGGCAGGCCGCGCTGGCGCTGGAGACCCGCATGACGGCGACCGACCTGTGCCACCTCTTCCTCGACCCGGCGCGGATGCCGCTGCCGCCCGGCTTCTACCTGCGCCTGTGGCCCTGCCCGCCGGAGTACCAGGACCTGCGGACGGTGTGGGACGTCATGGGCTTCCCGGACGCCGACGAGGTGGTCGACGCCGTGTTCACGGGCCTGCCCTGGGCGTACGCCGACCTGCCCGCCGGGGACCCGGTCCGCGACGGCGCGCCGGAGGTCGTCCGGGTCATGCGCAAGGTGCTGGCGCGCAAGGACTCCCCGGCCAAGGTGCTGTATTCGGGCATCATCCGCGGAAGCGGCGGTTCCGCGCGCTGGGACTGGCTGACCGGCGGCGCCTGCGACCGCATGATGGGCCGGATCGAGGCCGGCGACCTGCCTCCGGGAGGGTACGAGCCGGACCCGCGGGCCAGTGCGCCCGCCCTGGTGGCCGAGGTGGCGGACCGGCTGGGGCTGACCGAGGACGCGGCGGCGCTCTACCTCCAGCTCCTGACGCTCGCCGTGCCGTCCGACCGGAACGTCCGCCGGTGGAACGGCTGGGCTCCGGCCCGGCACCGGAAGGCCGTCGGCGAGCTCATCGGGCGCGGCCTGGTGGTGGAGGACAAGCGGGCGCGCGCCGGGCGGAGCGTCTTCCTCCCCGGCCCGTGGGCGCACGCCGCGAAGCCGCTGCCGCCCATGGAGTGCTGGAAGGCGCCGCTGCTGGGAGCCGTGCTGTCCGGCGGTGACGGCGTGCAGGCGCAGGCACAGGTGACGGCGCTGCCACCGCTGCCGGGCACCCTGCCGGAGCTGTTCGCCGCCGCCTGGCAGCGGCTCCGCAACGGCGACGGCCCGTCAGCGGAGGCGATCTGACGGGCGCCGGAGCCGGGGGTTCGGGCGGCGGTGTTCATCGCCCTCGCCTCTGGTTCATCCGGACCGGGAGCTCCTGACCGCGCGCGGGACGGCGTTGCTCACCTCCGGCGCCGGCGGCGCGAGGCCCCTGCGCCGCCTCCGCAGCCATGCGTACAGCAGCAGGCAGGGCAGCAGCAGCCCGCAGACGCTGATGGCGAGGAACGCCGTGAAGCTGCTGATGTGCCTGACCAGCCAGTCGAAGTTCTGCCCGAAGAACCCGACCACGAAGGACATCGGCAGGAACACGGACGCGAGGATCGTGAGCTGCTCCATCGTGGCGCTCTGCCGAAGGTTGATCTTGTTCTGCTCGACGGAGATCACCGCGATGTTCGCCTCCAGGACGGTGGCCAGGAGGTCGCGCTGGGCGGCGACCTCCTCGTTGACCAGCAGCAGGTGGTCGTGCACGTCCCGGAAGTACGGCCGGAGCTCGGCCGGCGCCTTGCCCGGCTGCAGCCGCCGGGTGAGCACGGCGAGCAGCGGGTGCACGGCGCGGTAGAAGTCCGTGGCCTCGCGGCGCAGGGAGTAGATCCGCTCGGTCGGGGCGACCGCCCCCGAGAACACCGTGGCCTCGATCTGCTCGATGTCGTGTTCGAGTTCCGCGACGACCGGGGCGTAGCTGTCGACGACCTGGTCGAGGATGGCCCACAGCGTCGAGGAGCTGCCGGCCCGCAGGAGCTCGGGGCGGCGTTCGAGCCGGCTGCGGGCGCCGTGCAGTTCGCTGGCGATGCCCTGGCGGACCGTGATCACGAAGTGCTCGGCGAGGAAGACGCTGATCTCGCCGGTGTCGACCTCCTCGCGCTCGTCGTCGTAGCGCGCGGTGCGCAGGATGATCAGCTCGGTGCCGTCCTCGTACTGCTCGGCCTTCGGCCGCAGGTGGTAGGCGCGGGCGTCCTCGACGGCGAGTTCGTGCAGCCCGAAGCACTCGCGCACCCTGGCCAGCTCCTCGGGGGCCGGTTCGAACATGCCGAGCCAGACGAAGCCGCCCTGCCGGCAGCGCTCGGCCGCCTGCTCCAGCGGCATCGCGCCCTCGTGCTGCCTGCGCCCGTCGCGGTAGTGCGCGCAGTCGACGATCACGGCCATCCTCCTCGCGTCCGCCGCACCCGCCTTACAGCACCGATACTCCCCTGTTCCTACCCGAATGTCCCCGCGACGGGCCCGGAGCGGTGCCCCTCCGGGCGGCCCGCATACTTGCACGATGGACACTCCGAGATCCTCCTGGCGCAACACGACGCACGACTGGGCGAGCACCGTGGACCTCGATCACCTGGCGTCCGTCCGCCGTAGCGCCGGCACGTTCGCTCCCGGCGGCGTGCGGCACCTGGTCCTCGAAGTCGTCGCCTACGCGGCCGACGAGGCGGAGTGCAGCGACCGGGGCGAGGGCCGCTGCGTCGTCACGCTGCACCCCGACGGCTCGGTCTCCGTAGCGGATGACGGGCGGGGCACCGACACCCGCGTCGACGATCGCGGTCACGCCGTGAAGAAGCCCGTCATGGCGACGAAGGACCTCCGCTTCTTCGACCGCCCCGGCGCGCAGCTCCTTCCCGACGGCCATCCGCGCCGGGGCATGTCCGTCGTCGCGGCGCTCAGCGAGTGGCTCGTCCACACGAACCGGCGCCGCAACGGCTCGTGGACCCAGCGGTACGAGCACGGGGTGCCGGTGAGCGACCTGACGCCGGTCGCTGACGACGGATCGAGCGGAACGGTCGTCCACTTCCGTCCGGGCGAGGATCTGCGCGCCACGGGCGCACTGACGGCCGACGAGCTCATACGGCTCGCCACGCCATGGCAGCGCCTGTCCGTCGAGGTCGTCGACCGCCGCGCCGTCTGACCCCCGGTCACGGCGACCGAGAAAACAGGCGGACCGGCGTGACGGCCTGTGTAGATTGCCGATCATGAACACGTCGCCCCAGCAGCCGAGCGCCCCGTACGCCGGGTCCGCGGTCCCCTCCCCCGCTCCCCCGCCGCACCCTCCCGCCGGCCCCGGGCCCTCCGCCGCCCCGAGGCGCCTGTGGATACCCGTGCTGGCCGGTGCCGTGGCGGCCTCCGTGTTCTGGGGCGGCTTCCTGGCCCTGTCGGACGGCCCCCGCGCCGCGACCACGGACACCCGGGCCTACAAGGTCAGCACGGACCTGTGCCAGGACGCGTCCACCGAGGCGATCGGCTCGCTCTTCACCGTCAAGCACGACGAGGACAAGCCGGGGTCGGTGCTCCGGCACGAGGCGATGGACCGCAGCGAGTGCTACCTGGACCTGGAGCCGAAGAAGACCGGGGCGGGCATGGTCACGCTGAGCACCATGGTGACCCTCCACAAGGAGGCCGACCGCACGCCCGAGTTCATCGCCGAGGCCGAGAGCGCCGGCTACCTCGCCAAGAGCAAGGCCACCGTCAAGAAGGTCACGGGCCTCGGCGACCGCGCCTACCTGGTGTCCGTGGACATCGACACCATCCGGATGACCACCCTCAGCGTCCTGGACGGCGGAACGGAGTACACGGCCAAGCTCACGCAGAGCTCGGCCACCGCCGACGAGTCGGCCCCCGGCTACGACGCCGACCAGCTCCAGCCGGTCCTCGTCAAGGACGCGAAGGCCACCCTCGCCAAGCTCAGAAGCTGATCCCTATACACGGGAGGTGTCCCAAGCGCAGGACCAGGCCGGGCGGGACCTGCGGGACGCCCGGGCCAAGGCGGCCATAGAGGCGTTCGTGTCCCGGGCTTCGCCGCTGGTGCGTTGAGCGCTGCTCACGCCCTCGCCGGTGCCTCCAGTTGTGCGGCCATGAGGCGGACGATTTCCGTCTGGTGCTGGGCGAGGAAGAAGTGGCCGCCGGGGAAGACCTTCTGGGTGAAGGGGCCTTCGGTGTGGCCGGACCAGGCGGCGGCCTCCTCGACGGTGACCTTCGGGTCGTCGTCGCCGACGAAGGTGGTCACGGGGCAGCGCAGGGCCGGCCCGGGGTTCCACCGGTACGTTTCGGCGGCGCGGTAGTCGGCGCGGATGGCCGGGAGGATCATGCGCAGGACCTCCTCGTCGCCCAGCAGCTCCGGATTGGTGCCGCTGAGGCCGCGCATCTCGGCGACGAGGCCGTCGTCGTCGCGCAGGTGGACGGTCTCGTCGCGGTGCGCGGAGGGGGCGCGGCGGCCGGAGGCGAAGAGGGCGGCGGGCACGATGTCCCGCTCCTGCTCCAGGCGGCGGGCGATCTCGTAGCCGAGGGAGGCGCCCATGCTGTGGCCGAAGAGGGCGATCGGCCGGTCGGTCCAGGGCAGGAGGGCCTCGTAGACCTTGTCGGCGAGTGCCTGGACGGAGTCCAGGAGCGGTTCGGTGCGGCGGTCCTGGCGGCCGGGGTACTGCACGCACAGCACGTCGACGGTGTCGGGCATGGCCCGGGAGACGGGGAAGTAGAAGCTGGCGGAGCCGCCCGCGTGGGGCAGGCAGACCAGTCGGACGCGGCTGTCGGGACGCGGGTGGAACCTGCGGATCCAGAGGCCGTTGTCGTCGGGGAGCGGGGTGTTCACGGAAGCGTTCCTTTGCGGTCTCGTGCGGTCTCGCTCGCCGGGCGGCGGCCCGCGGAAGGGCCGGGTACGGGCGGGGGCCCCGGCAGCGGCCCCCGCCCGCGGTCCGTCAGGACTTCGCGACGTCCTCCCTGATGACGCGCTCGACGTTGCGCTCCGCCAGCGCGGTGATGGTGACGAAGGGGTTGACGCCGATGCTGCCGGGGATGAGCGAGCCGTCCGTCACGTAGAGGTTCTTGTAGCCGGCGACGCGGCCGTAGTTGTCGGTGGCCTTGCCGAGCACGCAGCCGCCGAGCGGGTGGTAGCAGAAGTCGTCGGCGAAGGCCTTGAGCTGCTTGCCGAAGAGGTCGTACCGGTAGATCGTGGTGTTGGCCTTGTTGATGCGGTCGAACAGCGACTTCGCGGCGGCGACGGCGGGCGCGTTCTGCTCGCGGGTCCAGCGCAGGTCGGCCCGGTCCTTGGCCGCGTCGTAGACGAAGGTGCCGCGCTCGGGGTTCTTGGTGATGGCCAGGTAGAGGCTGACCCAGGTCTCGACGCCCGCCGGCATGGGGGCGATCTCGGCGAAGACGGGGGCGTCCTTGTTGTCCCAGTCGTCGATGCCGAGGGCGGGGATGGAGGACTGCTTGGTGCCCGTGGGGTTCCACATGTGGTTGGCGCGGGCGGTCATGATGTTGCCGTTGGGGCCCCAGCCGCCGCCGATCTCGGAGCTGAGGTTGGGCAGGGTGCCGGTCTCCCGGGCGCGCAGCAGCAGTTCGGTGGAGCCGAGGCTGCCGGCGCCGAGGAAGAGGTGGCGGCAGGAGATCTCCTTGGTCGCGAGCAGCTTCCCGTCGGCGTCCTTCTGCTCGACGGTCAGCAGGTACGTGCCGTCCTTCTGCTGACGGATCGTCTTGACCTGGTGGAGGGTCTCGATGGTGACCTTGCCGGTGCCGAGGGCGGCCGCGAGGTAGCTCTTGTCGAGGGAGACCTTGCCGTGGTTGTTGCCGTAGATGACCTCGGCGGCCAGCGCGGACTTGGGCACCGTGCCGTCCGCCTCGCGCCGCATGTAGTCCCAGTCGTAGACGTTGGGCACGAAGGTGGTGCTCAGGCCCGCCTTCGAGGCCTGCTCACGGGAGACGCGGGCGAACTTGTACCAGTCGGTCTGCTCGAACCAGTCCTTGTCGATGCTGCCGACCCTCAGCGTCGAGTTGGCGCGCGGGAAGTACTTGGCGTACATCTCGGCGGCGTCGACCTGGGGCAGCACCTCCTCGAAGTACGAGCGCCGGGGGGTGACCGCCATGCCGCCGTTGACGAGCGAGCCGCCGCCGACGCCGCGGCCCACGTACACGGACATCTGGTCGAAGTTCACGCGGTCCAGGACGCCCGCGTAGGGGTCGATGTCCCGGTTGGCGAGGTCGAGCCACAGGAAGGAGCCGAGGGGGGCCTCGGTGCGGGTCTTGAACCAGCTGGAGCGCTTGTCGGGCTTGAGCATGCCGCTGAAGACGTTGCCGTCGGGGCCGGGCTGGTTCCACAGCTGGCCCATCTCCAGCATCAGCGTGGGGACCCCTGCCTCGCCGAGGCGCAGCGCGGAGACGGCCGCGCCGTAGCCGGTGCCGACCACGACGGCGGGGACGAACGTGCCGCCGGAGCCGCCGGCCGCGGTGGCGGCGGCGGCCCGCGGGGCGGCGGTGATCGTGGTCTGGCCGGCGAGTGCGGCGGCGCCCAAGGCCGCCAGGCCGAGCATGCGGCGGCGCGACAGGGGCTGGTGTGCTACCACGCTGTTTTCTCCTGAGCTTCGGGGAGAGGAAGATGAACCCGGAGGGCCGGCCGGACAGAGCGGCACGACCAGGGGCGGAATGGACGGTATGGAGACCGGGCGAAGGCTGTCAACGGATTCCGGACCGGGCCGGCTAACCCTGTGGACGCCGGGTCCGGGAGGTTCGGTTACCCGGGGTACGGAAGGGGGCGTTACGGTACGGTCCGCCCCCGGGTGCGGACACCGGCCCGCGCGTGCCGCTCAGGCGTCCGCCGGGCCGGGCAGCAGGGCGGAGAACGCGGCCAGTTCGGACCGTCCGGCGACCTGGAGCTTGCGGTAGGCGCTGGTGAGGTGCTTCTCCACGGCGCGTGAACTGACCTCCAGCCGTTCGGCGATGTGCTTGTTGGGCACTCCGTGGGCGGCGAGCCCGGCGACCCTGCGTTCGGCCCGGGTGAGCGCGGAGACGGCCACCGGCTGCCGGGAGCCGGCCGGGGCGGCGAGCTCCCGGCACGCCCGGTCGGCGATCCACGGCACGCCGCAGGCGAGGGCCTGGTCGCGGGCGCGGCCCAGCCGGTCCTGGGCCTCGGCGCAGCGGCCGGCGGCCAGCAGCCGCCGGCCGAGGAGCAGTTCGGTCCGTGCCGCTTCCATGGTGTTCACCGACCGCTGCAGGAGGCCGGCGGACTCGCGCAGCAGCTCGACGCCCTGCTCCCCCTCCGTGATCGCGCCCCTGACGCGCTGGGCGCGGCCGATGGTGACGGGGGTGCCCCAGGCGAGGGCCCGTTCGTACTCCTCGTCGGCGAGGTCGTGGGCCTGCCGGGTCTGGCCGAGCCGGTGGTGCAGTCCGGCCGCCCAGGTGCGCCAGGGGACGAGGGCGGGGTTGCGCCATTCGGCGCGTTCGGCCGAGCGGCCCCAGTCGAGGACGTATTCCAGGGCCGTGGCCGGGTCTCCCCCGGTGGCGGCGACGGAGCCCCTCAGGAGCTGGAGCGGCGAGGGCCGGTAGTCGTGGTCGGCGGCCTCGCGGCGGTGGCCGAGCAGGCGCCGGGCCAGCTTGGTGTCGCGGCTCTGGACGGCGACCATGACGAGGGCGGTCATGGCGGACAGCGTGGCCCACTCCATGATGCCGTGGGCGAGGGCCTCCTCGGCGTGGGCCCTGGCCTCCTGGATCCGTCCCCGGGTCAGCAGGACGTGGGCGAGTTCGGCGGCGATGACGGCCCGGGGCACGGGGGCGCCGTCCCGGCGTGCGCGCTCCCGCGCGATCGTCAGCCAGGGGCCGATGGCGTCGAGCGACTCGGCGGCCGCCAGGACGCCGCACAGGTGCGGCAGTGCGGTGTGGACGTGGCCGGGGGCCGCCGGTTCGTGCTGGAGGACGCGGTCGGCCTGGTGCGCGACTTCCGCGGCGGTCATCCGCTGGGTGACGGTGGCGCCGTGCAGCAGGACGGTGACGAGTTCGCGTTCGGCGGCGGTGCCCATCGGGGGCGTGTCGCCCAGGGCGCGCAAGCGCGCCGCGCACTCCCCCATCTCCCCCGGTCCGGCGACGGCGACGTGCCGCAGCCGGGCCTCCAGCCGCAGGGCGGCCTGGCGTTCGGCGCCGGTGAGGGCGTCCGGGTCGCCCAGCTCGGCGGCCACCTTGGCGACGGTGTCGATGACCGGCGGTGGGCAGCTGCCGAGCAGGAAGGGCGGGGTGCGGGCGGCGGCGAGGGCGCGTCCCGCGGTGGTGGGGAGCAGCAGGAACGCCTGGGAGAGGTGGCGCAGGGCCGCCTGGGGGTCGATGTCGCGCTCCGACGCGGCCAGGTCGAGGAGCAGGGCGGCGCGGTCCGTGCCGGAGGAGGAGCTGCCGAGAAGGGCGTGGCGCAGGTAGCGGGACGCTTCCCGGAGCGCTCCGCGCCGGCGTGCGGCGGTCGCGGCGGACCGCAGCACCTCGACGGTCCAGCCGTCGTGGCACGTGGTGACGGCGAGGAGCTGGGCGGCGGCCCGCTCGGCGGGGTGGCCGCCGTTGTGCAGCAGCTGGGCGGCGCGCAGGTGGACGTCCTCCTGTTCCGCGGGTGTCATCGACTCCTCGGCGGCCTCCCGTACGGCGGGATGGGCGAAGCGCGGCGCGTCGCCGTCGGTGAGCAGGCCGAGGCGGCGCAGGGAGCGTACGGCCTCCTCGCTGCCGGCGGCGTCGAGCTCGGCGAGCCGGCCCGCGAGTTCGAGGTCCGTCTCCTGACCGGGTTCCTGGCCGAGGACGGCCAGGGCCCGGGCGAGCCTGCGCACCGGTTCGGGCTGGGAGCGGAGGGCGACGGCGAGGCGTTCGTGCAGGGCGACGAGCCGGTGTGCGGGCGTGGCGGGGGTGTGGCCGGCCGCCGGGTCGTCCGGGGCCAGGCCGGTCAGGGCCGCGGCGAGGAACAGGGGGTTGCCGCCCGAGGCCTCGTGGCAGGCGGTGACCTGCCCGGACTCCCCGGGGTGCCCGAGGTGGTCGGCGACGAGGTCCGCGACGGTCTCGACGGGCAGCGGGGCCAGGTGGACGAGGCGGGTGGCGCGTTCGACGCATGCCTGCACCGCCGGCGCGTCCGCGCCCGGCTCGCCCTCGCGCACGCTGACGACCACGGCGAGGCGCCGGCCCGGCAGGCGCTTGGTGAGCTCGCCGAGCCAGTGCAGGGAGGCGGGGTCGGCCCACTGGAGGTCGTCCACGAGGAGCAGCAGGGGCTGGTCCGTGCTGTGGTCGGTGACGAAGGAGAGCAGCTCCGCGAACCGTTCGGGGCCGGGGACGAGGTCGAGGGGCCCGCAGCCGGGGAACGGGGCGAGGAGCTGGCTGACGACGCCGAAGGGGAAGTCCTGTTCCTGGGGCGCGCAGCCGGCGGTCAGGGCGCGCAGGCCGCGGCGTTCGGCGAGCGCGGGCAGCCTGCGCAGCAGGGCGGTCTTGCCGCTGCCGAGGCCGCCGGTGACGGCCAGCAGACGGCTGTCACCGCGGTGGGCGGACTCCATCGCCGCGGTGATCAGGTCGAGTTCGCGTTCCCGGCCGCGAAGAGGTGTCATGGTGTCGCCTTCGGTCGGTGCTCCAGCGCGGCGGCCAGTGCGGCCCGGCCCCGGATGCCCAGCTTGCGGTAGGTCTTGGTCAGGTGCAGTTCGACGGTGCGCGGGGTGACCGACAGCCGGGCCGCGATGGCCCGGTTGGGCAGGCCGTCGGCGGCCAGTTCGGCCACCCGCAGCTCCGCGCCGGTCAGTTGCTGCCGGGGCAGCGGGCCGGCGGGGGTCCCGGGCGGGGGCCGCCGGTCCTCCGGCCGGGCGGCGGACGGCCCGTCACCGGGCGCGATGCGCCGCGCGGAGGGGGCGCCGTCCCCCGGGGAGCCGGCCGGCGCGCGCCGGCCGGCGGGTTCCGCCGGCGCGCGCGGGCCGTCCGCCACGGCGCCCGCCGGGGTCGCGGGGGCGCCCCAGGCGCGGGCGAGGCGCTGCTCCTCGGCGAGGAGGGCGGCGGCCACGGTGACGTCCGCCGACGGGTCGCAGGCGGAGGCGGCGATCCGGCGCCAGGGCAGGAACGCGGGGTTGGTCACCTGCCGGGCGAGCAGTCTGCGCCCGCACTCCTGCAGGTCGGTCAGGGCCTGTTCCCGGTGGCCGCGCGCCAGGTGGGTGCGGCCCCGGGCGTAGAGCAGGAGGGCGCCGGAGAGTCCGGCCGCGGTGCCGTAGGGCTGGGCCGCGGCGAGGAGCCGCTCGGCCGCGTCCGGTTCGCCCTGTTCCAGCCGTACGAGGGCCGCGAGGGCGATCAGCCCGGGGGTGAGGAACGGGATCCGGCCGCGGCCGGGCATGATCTCCCGGGCCCGGTCCAGGGCGTCCGCCGCGGCGTCGGGCCGTCCCCGGGCGAGTTCGGCGAGGCCGGTGACGAGCAGGACCAGCCCGGCCACCGGGGGCACGTCGGCGTGCCGGGCGCGCAGGAGCACGGCGTCGAGGGCGGTGCGGGCCTCGTCGAGGTCGCCGCTGAGCACCAGGACGTGGCAGGCGGCCAGTTGGAGGAGGAGCGGCACGGTGCGGCGGGCGGCCGGGGCGAGGGCGGTGCGGGCCAGGTCGCGGGCGAGGCCGATGTCGTGGCCGCGCAAGGCGGTGCGCCAGGCCGCGGCCGCGGCTTCCGCCGCCGTGGCGGGCCGCCGGGGCAGGGGCGGGGCCTGGCGGCCGTCCAGCTCGTGGGCGCCTTCCGGCTCGCTCTGCTCGGCGACCCAGTACAGGGCGCGCAGCGCGGTCGCCTCGTCCCCGTCCGGTGCGGCGCGCCCGGCGGCGCGGGCGATCAGCGGCTGGGCGGCGGCCATGTCGCCGCGGGCGACGAGGAGTTCGGCGGCGCTCACCCAGGCGGGTCCCGCGGTGGTGCCGGCGGGGACGAGCAGGGCCTGGCGCAGGTGCCGGTCGGCGGTCTCCGGGTCGGTGGGCAGGACGGCCGCCGCGAGTTCGGTCAGCAGGTGGACGCGCTGGGCGGGCGGCACGGGTTCGCGCAGGGCGCACCGGAGCAGCCGGGCGGCGTCGGCCGGCCGGCCGGTGGCGCGGTGCCGGGCGGCCTCGCCGCGCAGGAGTCCGACGGCCCAGGCGGCGCCGGCGGGCCGTGCGCTCAGCAGCATGCGGGCGACCGCGCCGTCGGGGGCGGCGGTCCGGTAGGCCCATGCGGCCGCGCGGGCGTGGAGTTCCTCGCGGCTCTGGACGGTGAGGGCGGCCAGGACGGTCTCTGCCGCGGCCGGGTGCCGGAAGGCGGGCCGGTCGCCGGGGAGGAGCAGGCCGGTTCCGGAGAGCCGGGCGAGGGCGCGGGGGGCGGGTGTCCCGGTGAGTGCGGTGATCATGGGGTGGGTGCAGTCGGGACCGGCGGCCGCGATCACGCGCAGGATGTCGTGGAGGTCCTCGGGCAACACGGTGAGGGTGCGCCGGGTGCGGCGGCGTACGGCTTCGGCGGTGCAGTCGGCGAGGTGGGGCAGGTTGTCGCCGGTGGGGGTCCGTCCGTGGCGGGCGAACCGGCTGATGACCGAGCGCAGCAGGCCGGGGTTGCCGTCGGCGGCCCGCGTCGCCGCCTCCTGGAACGCGGGGTCGGCCGGGGTGGGCCAGGCCTCGGCGAGGAGCCGGCCGACGACCGGGTCGGGCAGCGGTCCGAGGGTGAGGACGTGCCGGGCGATGGTGTGTCCGCCGTCCAGCGGGCAGGGGGTGATGCGGTCGCCGGGTTCCGCGGGGGCGGCGTCGCTGTGGGCGGTGAGCAGCATCAGGGGGGTGCCGGCGAGCCGGCGGGCGAGGGCCTGCAGCCAGCGCAGGGACGCCTGGTCGGCCCACTGGACGTCGTCGACGACGACGAGCAGCGGTTCGGTGCGGGCGGCGGTGAGGAAGACGCGGCACAGGGCGGCCCGTTCCAGGTCCTGTGGTTGCCGGTGCGGCGGCGGGGCGGCGGCGTGGCCGCTGCGGGCCAGGGCGCCGTGCAGCCGGGCGGCCAGGCTGTGGGGCCGGCCGGACTCCTCCGCGCAGGCTTGGGCGGCGGTGACCCGTATGCCGGCCCGCGCGGCCAGGGCGGCCGCGCGGTCCAGCAGTGCGCTGCGGCCGATGCCGGGCGGGCCGTGCACCTCGGCGACGGCGGGCCGGCCCCGGCGCAGGTTCAGGAGCGCGGCGGTGAGCAGGGCTTCTTCGTGTTCGCGCCCGGCGAGCGGTGAGGGATCTGCGGGGGTGTTCCCGGGTGTGCTGTGGTTGCCGGGCCGGGAGGCGCTGGTCGGTGGCATGGCCGTCGTCCCGGTCACCGGCCCGTCGCCAGGAGTCCGGAGGGGCGGAGGCCGCCGGGGAGTTCGGAGCGGCCCCGTACGTCGAGCTTCCGGTAGACGTTGGTGAGGTGCATCTCGACGGTGCGGGTGGTGATGAACAGGGTCTCGGCGATCTTCTTGTTGCTGACTCCGTCGCGGGCGAGGGCGGCCACGCGGCGTTCGCTGCTGGTGAGGGAGTCGAGGGGGTTGGCGGCGAGCTGCGGCATCCTGCCGCCCGCGGTGACCAGCAGCCGGCGCGCGATGGCGGCGAGCTGGTGGTATCCGCAGTGGGTGGCCCGTTCGATGACGCGGCGCAGGTGGCGGCGGGCGCCGTCGGCGTCGCCGTGGCGCAGCAGTTCGTGGCCGAGCTGGTATTCGGCCTTGGCGAGCTCCAGGCGGGCCGGGGAGGAGGCCAGGGCGTCCACGGCGTCGCCGAGCAGCCGCAGCCGGGCCCGGCCCTCGGCGACGCAGGCGGTGGCGAGCATGCCCAGGCCCAGGGCCCGGGGGGTGCCCCAGCGCTGCAGGCCGGGCCGGGCCTCTTCGACGATCGCGGCGGCCTCGGCGGTCCGGCCGAGGTGGGCGAGGGTGGTGGTGGCGGGCAGCCACCAGGGGGCCAGGAGCGGGTTGGCGACCCCGGCTTCGGCCAGGCTGCGGCCGCACCTGCGCCACACCGCCACGGCGCCTTCCAGGTCGCCGTGTTCGCGCAGGGCCCTTCCCCGGACGTAGAGGTAGTGGTGCCACTCGTAGAGGCGGCGTTCGAGCGCGGCGTCGGTGCGCACGAGGCGGTCCAGCACGAGGCCCGCTTCGGCGGTCCGGCCGGCGGAGAGCAGGGCACTGCCCAGGGCTATGTGCGCGAGGGGCGCGGGATCGCCCTGACCGGAGCGTTCGGCGAGGGCGAGGGCGGCCCGGGCCTGCCGCAGGGCGCCGGTGATGTCGCCGGCGTTGTGGAGGATGAGGGAGCGGCCGGCGAGTGCCGGGACGCGTACGCGCGCGGCCTGGCGGGCGGGGCCTCCCGAGCAGGAGCGCTCCAGGCCGGCCAGTGCCTCGTCGGCGGCGTCGGCCTGGCTGAGGACGGTGGAGGGGCCGAGGACCCACCAGCCTGCCGGGGCGGCCTCTTCCACGCGCAGGGCCTTGCGGGCGAGTGCGGCCGCTTCTCCGGCCGGGCGGCCCTCCAGGCAGGTCATGACGCTCATGGCGGCGAGCAGCTGGCGCTCGGCGGGGCTGTCGCCGCGGGGCATGGTCCAGGTGAGGGCCCGTTCGCGGGCGAGGGACACGGCCGACGTGTCGTTGACGGCGGTGACCAGGAGGGCCGAGGCGACGGTGGTGCGCAGTTCGCGGTCGGCGGGCCCGGGGTCCGCGCCCAGGCAGGCGTCGAGGTCGTCGAGGACGTCGCCGAGGGTGCGCACGGCGTCGGTCGCCTGGCGGGTGCCGACGGCGGAGAGGCCGTAGTCCGTGGCGATGGCGGCCTTCTCGCGGGCGTCGTCGGTGGCGGCGAGGGCCTTGTGGAGGTGCCACAGGGCGGCGGCCGGTGCGGTGGGGGCGCAGGCCTTCGCCAGTTCGCGGTGGACGTCCTTGCGTTCGGCGGCGGTGAGCCGTGCCGTCAGGGCGCGCCGCAGGCAGCCGACCACGTCCGGGTCGGCGGCCCGGCCGGGTGAGGCGGCGATGGCGTCGCGGAGGACGGCGAGCATCCAGGGTTCGTCGATGCGGTCCAGGAAGAGGAGCTGGGCGACGACCTCGGCGGCCGGGCGGCCGGCGTCGTTGAGCAGCCTGGCGGCGCGGGCCCGCAGTTCGCTCACGGCACCGGCGGGCAGGCCCGCCAGGACGGCCCGGCGGAGGGGGTCGCGCATCACCGCCCCCCGCGACCCGGGAGCGGCGGCCTCGAACCGGCGCAGCACGGCCAGGGCGGTCTCCGCGCGCCGGGCCGGGGTGCCCGCGAGCGCGCCCAGCAGGTCGGTGTCGGCACGGCCGAGGACGGCCAGGGCCGTGGCGACCTGGCGTACGGGACCGGGCTGGACGGCCAGGAAGTCGGGTATCAGCGAGGCCAGGATGCCGCCGTAGACCGTGCGCAGCCGGCGCAGGCCGCCGCGGTCGGGGCGGATCCCGGCGGTGCGCAGTCCGGTGAGGAGCCGCCCGAGGAGCTGCGGGTTGCCGCCGCAGATCTCCGCGCAGCGCCGTGCGAAGAGCGGGTCCACGGGCCCGCCCAGCGCCCGGTCGATCATCCGGCCGGTGCCGGACTCGTTCATCGGCCCCAGTTCCAGCAGCGTGCAGCGGTCCTGGGCGAGCAGTTCGGCGAGGACGGCGGTGCCGGGGCCGTCGCTCTCCGTGCGCTGGGCGAAGAGCACGAGGAGGGGTTGTGCGGCGACGCGGCGCAGGGCGAAGTCGAGGCGGCGCAGGGCCGCTTCGTCGCACCACTGGGCGTCGTCGACGACGATGGCGAGCGGGCCCGCGGCCAGCCGGCGGACGAGGTGGCCGTGGAAGCGGCGCCGGTCGGCGTACGGGTCGGAGGGCGCCGCGGGGTCCGTGGCGTCGGGCCCGGCGGGGAGGACCGGGGGGACGGCGGCACGGCCCGGTTCCGTGCTGCCGGTGAGGGTGCGGACGGTGAAGCCGTCGGCGCGCAGATGGACGGCGGCCGCGGTGAGCAGGCTGCTCCTGCCGATTCCGGCCGGGCCCCGGACGAGCACGGCCTGTGCGGCTCCGGCACGGGCCCGGCCCGCCCGGCGCAGCACGCTGTTGAGTTCGGCGGAGCGGCCGACGAGGGTCCGGGAAGACTCATGACGTGTCTCGGGGATGACCGCCACAGTGTTCCTTTCATGAAGCCTGACGCGACCTCAGGGGACGATCGGCGCGTCGGCGGCCGGCCCTGGGGAGGGGCCGGCCTGCAAGATCCAGTCGACATGACAGTAGAAAACGGAAGTGAACATTTCCACCTGCCTTTGAGTCAGAACCGGAAGTTTATGGCCGAATTGTCACTGCGGGAGCCGAACGGGCACCGGCCCAGGGGCCCCGGGACCGTTCACTTCACGAAGTCGTCCACGACCTCCGGCGGCCAGGTGCCGACCTTGAGCACGCCCATGGAGTAGGCGCGGGAGACCAGCGCGGCGCGGTTGGGCACCTTCAGCTTCCGCAGCAGGCAGGTCACGTGGTACTCGACGCCCTGCCGGCTCAGGTAGAGGCGCGAGGCGAGGGGGACGGTGGAGACGCCGGCGGCGATGCCTTCGAGGATGCGCGCGTCCATCGCGGAGAGGATCTTCTTGCGGTTGGTCACCACGCGCGTCCCTTCGGCGTCCCGGGCCGTGGGCATCATGACCAGGATCGCGGTCGTGTCGGGCAGGCCGCCGCGCACCGCGACCGCGGTGAGGGGGACGGTGAACGCGGACTCCTCACCCGGCCCCACGGCGATGACGGGGGTGACGAAGCGCTGGTGCTTTCCCTCCAGCAGGTGGGAGAACTGGCGCATCAGCGGCTGCTGGACGCTCGGGTGCACCACGTCACGGAAACTGCGGCCGCATATTTCCTCGGACGAACCGTTGAACTGCCGGAAGAACTCCTGATTCGCCTGCTGAATCGTCAGGGACTTATCAAGGCTCGCCATGCACAGGCCCGGTGCTGCAGGTGCTGCATTCAACAAGGGAGGAATCCCCTTCAGGAAACTTCTTGGAGGGTGAAATCAATGGGGAGGCTAGTGAGAAACCGGACCGGCGGTCAACGACCGCCCGGCGGTGCGGGCTTAAGACTGCGGCTCCGCGGCAAAGGTTCGGTACCGCCCGAAGGCCACTGCGGGGGTTCGGTACGGTCGAAGTCGCGCCAGCGCATCCGCCGTCTTCACGCCACCCCGGGGCGCATTTCCGCCCTCCATGAACGGCTGATTACCCGGCTGTCACGCACGTGTAAAAAAACACCTGCGCATACTCTCGCACGGGAAGCCCCGGCCGGCCGGGGCTTCCCGGAACAGACAGCCGTGGGGGCCCCGGCCCCCCCCCCCCGGCCCGGCCCCCCCCCGCCCCGCGCGCGGCCGCC
>NZ_JBMMMZ010000024.1:72765-92813 GCF_049725035.1 Streptomyces sp. XH2
CACCCACCGGGGGGGGGGCCCCCCCCCCCACACCCCGCCCGCCCCCCCACGGCTCCCGGCCGGTGCCGCTCAGTCCTCGTCGACGGCGATCGCCTGCACCGGACAGGCCATCGGCACGTCGCGCACGCGCGGGTCCCCGGACCCGTCCTCGTGCCCCGGCACCAGGGCGACCAGCGCGTCGTCGTCCTGTGTGAAGACGCCGGGTGCGGTCATGACGCACTGGCCGGAGCCGATGCACCGGTCGCGGTCGATGGTGATGCGCATGGCGCGCTTGTCCTCCCCTGCTTCCGTTCCCACCGTTCCCTCCGCCCGCGCACTCACCAGGTGACGGGGAGCTCGATCGGACCCTGGGCGTCGTGGCCGGCCTTGATGGGCACCTCGTCCAGGGGGACGGCCAGCCGCAGGCCCGGGATGCGGGCGAAGAGCGTGCCCAGGGCGATCTCGATCTCGGCACGGGCGAGGTTCTGCCCGAGGCACTGGTGGATGCCGTGGCCGAAGCCGACGTGGTGCTTGGCGCTGCGCCGGATGTCGAAGGTGTCGGGGTCCTCGTACGCCTTGGCGTCGCGGTTCATCAGCGAGATGGAGACGACCAGCGCGTCCCCGGCCTTGAGGCTCTCGCCGCCGATCTCGATGTCCTCCTTCACCATCCGGACCATGAAGTCGGAGACGGAGGTGAACCGCAGCAGCTCCTCGACCACGCCCGAGATCGCGGCGGGGTCGCGCAGCAGCACGTCCAGCTGCTCGGGGTGCTGCAGGAGCGTCAGGGCGCCGAGGGCGATCGCGTTGACGCTGGTCTCGTGGCCGGCCACCAGCAGGACCAGCGCGATCATGACCACCTCGTTGTGGTCCAGCGCGCCCTCCTCCAGCTGGCGCGCGATCAGCTCGTCCAGCAGGCCGTCACCGGGGTCGGCCTGCTTCTTCGCCACCAGCTCGTGCAGGTACCCGTACAGGGCGGCGAAGGCCGCGTCGGCCTCGGCCGACGTCGCGGCGCCCACGAAGTCGCGGGAGCGCTCCTCGAAGAAGTCGTGGTCGCCGTACGGGACGCCGAGCAGCTCGCAGATCGCCATCGAGGGCACGGGCAGGGCGAAGGCCGACACCAGGTCCGCGACGGGCCCCTTGGCCAGCATGTCGTCCAGGAGCCGGTCCACGAGGCTCTGGATCATCGGGCGGATGGCGTTCATGCGCTTGACGCCGAAGCTGGGGATCAGCATGCGCCGCTGCCGGGCGTGCAGCGGGTCGTCGACGCCGATCAGCGGAAACGCGAGCCCGCCGCGGTCCTCGGTGCGCTGGACGACGACGGGGAACTCCGGGTGGCCCCAGTCGGAGGACAGCCGGGGGTCGGCGAGCAGCGCCCGTCCCTCGGCGTGCCCGGTCACCAGCCACGCCTCCCGCCCGTCGACGAGCGTGACCCGGCTCAGCGGGCTGTCGCCCCGCCAGTCCGCGTAGTCCTGCGGCGGCTGGTACGGGCACTTCCGGTCCAGGGGGAAGGACGGGGCCGGCGACCCGGTGGGGCGGATTTCGGTCTCGGTCATGTCGCGCCTTTCAAACGATCGGCAATGCCGTCATTCGTCGTTACGGAAATTGATACGGAATTAACTTCAGGAACGGCCGCAGGAAACACAGTTCAGTCCGTCAGCAGGGCATTGCGCAGTCCGGTCAGCACCCGGTCGTCCAGCCCCAGTCCCTTCCTCAGGTAATTGTCGAAAGTTCCGTACCGGTCCTCCACTTCGCCGAAGGATGCGTTCAGGTAGCCGGGACGCGCTTCGAAGACGGGCTTGAGGACGGCCGCGTCGCGGGGCGGCAGTTGGTCGAGGATCTCCTCGACCTCCTTCGCCCGGTATTCATTGGTGGCCAGGTAGTCGCGCATGACGGTGTCGCGGTCGACGCCGAGCGCGGTCAGCAGGGCCGCGCTCGCCCAGCCGGTGCGGTCCTTGCCGGCCGTGCAGTGGTATACGAGCGCCTGCGCGCCCGGGTCGGCCGCGTCGCGGAACAGCGCGCCGTAGGCGGTGCGCGCCGGCTCCGAGGAGACGTACGCACGGCTGCCGGCGGTCATCAGCTCCACCGCCTGCTCCGGGCTCGTGGGCACCTCCGTCACGTCCCCGCCGTTCACGTCCGCGGCCACGAACCGGGTGCCCTCCGGGATGCGGTCCGGGGCCTTCGCCCGCTCCCCCGGCGAGCGCAGGTCGTAGTCGGTGCGGATGCCGAGCCGTCCGAGCCTGGCGACGTCGGCGCCGGTCAGCTTCGCCAGCTCGCCGCTGCGGTACAGCACCCCCATCCGCACCCACTTCCCGCCGGCGGTCCGGTAGCCGCCCACGTCCCGGAAGTTGGGGGCGCCCTCCAGGTGCAGCGAGCGGTCCGCCAGCGTCAGCGCCTCCCCCCGGCCGGGGACGAGGCGGAACCACTGGCGGTCGGCCGCCGGCAGGCCGCGCACGGTGACGGTCTCCCGGGCGCCGCCCTGCGCGACCGGCCGGCCGGCGGCGTACACCGTCACCGACCGCACACCGGGCGCGTTCCAGGACACGCTGTACGAACCGTCGCCGTGGTCCGTGACGGCTGCCTCGGTGAACGGAACGGCGTGCTGGGCCGCCTGCTGCACGACCGCCGGGAAGGCGGGCCGCAGCGGTGCGGCGAGGGCCGCCGGGGCGGTCAGCGCCAGGGCCGCTGCCGTGGCGGCGAGAGTCGTGGCGGCACACCGGCCGACATGCGGAATCTCCATGTCCGGAGGCTATGCGCCCTGCAGTAGGGCAACCCCTAGTGTTCATGAGGACTTGCCCCTCCCGGACCGGCGCGGTGCGGTGCCGGAACGTGGTGAGCAGCGCCCGCGGGGCCGCGGGCGCTGCTCACCTGTGGGGGGTCACCGTGGCACGGGGGTCACCAAGTGACGGGCAGCTCGTGCACGCCGTAGAAGACCATGTCGTTGCGGAAGCGGAGCTCCTCGACCGGCTTGGCCAGGCGCAGGGTCGGGAAGCGGCGGAACAGGGTCTCGAAGACGATCTGGAGCTCGATCCGGGCGAGCTGCTGGCCTATGCACTGGTGCGCGCCGAAGCCGAAGGCCAGGTGCGGCGCGGGGCGGCGGGTGATGTCGAAGCGCTCCGGCTCGTCCACGAAGGCGGGGTCGAAGTCGGCGGCCAGGACGTGCGCGACGACCTGCTCGCCCTTGGCGATGCGGACGCCGCCGAGCTCCACGTCCTCGGTGGCGACGCGCTCGCCGCCGAACTGGCCGATGGTGAGGTAGCGCAGCAGCTCCTCGACCGCGTTGCCGACCAGCGACGGGTCCTCGCGGAGCAGGGCCAGCTGGTCGGGGCGGTCGAGCAGCAGCGCGGCACCGAGACCGATCATGCACGCGGTGGTGTCGTGGGCCGCGATCAGCAGGGTGCCGGCCGCGTTCATGAGGAACATGTCGTCGACGACGCCGTCGGTGTCCTCGGTGGTGATCAGCGCCGAGATCAGGTCGTCGCCCGGGTTGGCCCGGCGCTCCTGGACGAGCTGGTAGAGCAGCCCGCCCAGGCGCATGCCGGCCGCCTCGGTGGCGGCGACGTCCTGGTCGACGCGCATCATCGCCTCGGCGATCTCCTGGAACTCCGCCCGCCGCTCGACGGGGACGCCGAAGAGGTCGGAGATCACCATGGAGGGCACCGGGTTGGCGAAGGTCTTCACGAGGTCGACCGGGCCGCCCTGGGCCTCGATGGCGTCGAGGTGCTCGTCGACGATGCGCTGGATGTTCGGCCGGAGCGCCTGCATGCGCCGGACGGTGAACTCCTTGGCGAGCAGCTTGCGGTCCGCGGTGTGCTCCGGCTCGTCCTGCCACAGCAGGCTGCCGCGGCCGGGCTTCTGGGTGACGACGCCGTCCTGCGTGTGCAGCGCGTGGGGCACCTGGACGCTGAACGACGGGTCGCGCAGCAGGGCGCGCACCTGCTCGTAGCCGGTCACCAGCCACGCCTCGTGGCCGCTGGTGAAGGTGGCCCGGGTCACCGGGGCCTCCGCCCGGACGTCGGCGAGGCCGTCCGGCGGCAGGAACGGGCAGCTGCGGGCCTTGGGCACGGCGGGCGCGCCGGCGGTGGGCTGGGACATGACTCTCCTTGCGCTTGCTGAGTGGAGGGGGAGGGGTGAGCGGCGGGGACGGTCAGGCCGCGGGGAGTTCGAGGGTCGTCTCGCCGCGCCGGGCGGCGTTCACGAGGACGGCCATGTTCCCGGAGGGGTGCACGTTGTCGTGCATCATCTGGTGCATGCGCCCGATGTCCTCGAAGCCCTCGCAGGCGGACAGGCAGGGGTCGAGCCTGCCGGCGCCGACGAGGCTGATGACCTCGCGGCACTCGCGGGTGTTGGCGTAGTGCGAGCCCTGGAGGCGCTTGGAGCGCATCCACAGGTGGCGCAGGTCGACGTCGCCGTTGTAGCCGGAGGTGCCGCCGCAGATCACCACCATGCCGGCGTTGTCGCACAGGTACATCGAGGTCGGCAGGGTGTCCTGGCCGCTGTGCTCCAGCACGATCCGCGGGGACTTGCGCTCGCCGAGGATCTCCCAGATCTGCTTGCCGATGCCGCGGGCGCCGCGCAGGAACTTCGCCGAACCTTCGGCGTCCCCGACGTCGGGCAGCCGGCCCCAGTGGTCGAAGTCGCGGCGGTTGATGGTGCCTTCCGCCCCGAGGTTGCGGCAGTACGCGGCGCGGTCCTCGTCGGAGACCACGGCGATCGGGATGCCGCCGGCCAGCCTGACGATCTGGATGGCCATCGAGCCGAGGCCGCCCGCCCCGCCCCAGATGAGGACGGGGTCGCCGGGGCGGACGGTGTTGCCCTGCCAGCCCAGGAGCTGCCGGTAGGCGGTGGGGCCGGTGAGCAGGAAGGCCGCCGACTTCTCCCACGACAGGTGCGCGGGCTTGGGGTGGCACTGGTACTCGTCGACGCGGCAGAACTGTGCGAAGGAGCCGTAGTTGGTCTCGTATCCCCAGGCCTTGATGCTCTCCGAGACCAGGGGGTCCCTGCCCATCCGGATGTCCTCGGCGGTCTCGTCCCACTGGCCGCTGGTGACGAGCACGTGGTCGCCCACCTTGACGTTGCGGACGCCTTCGCCGACGGCCCAGACCACGCCGGAGGCCTCCGAGCCGCCGATGTGGAAGTCCTCGGGCTGGCCCTGCCGCTGCCGCATCCCGATGACGTCGACCGGCGTGCCCAGCGAGGACCACACGTTGTTGTAGTTGATGCCGGCGGCCATCACGTAGACCAGCACCTGGCCCCGGCCCACGGCGGGGGTGTCGACGACCTCGGTGCGGAACGCCTGCTTCGGCTCTCCGAAGCGGTCCTGGCGGATCACCGAGGCGTACATCTGCGGCGGGACCTCACCGAGCGGCGGGGTCTCACCGATCTCGTAGAGCGCCTTCGTCATGTCTGTCTCCCACATCTGGTCTGTCTGGTCCTGTGGGCTCGCGGTGGCCGCGGGCCGGTCATGCGGTCGTTGCGTCGGGAGGGACGGCGGGGCCGGACGGATCCGTGGCGACGTCCGCCAGCCAGGACTCCACCGCCGCGGCGGTGGTGGCGGCGTGGTCCTCCATCATCGAGTAGTGGTTTCCGGGCACTTCGACGGTCGTGCCGACGTGCTCGGGCGGTGCCGCGCGTCCGTCGCCGTCCGCGGCGCCGGGCAGCATGGGCTCGCTCGCCCGTACGAGCAGGGTCGGCGCGGAGATCTCCGGCGCGGCCCAGTCGTCGAACAGGTGCATGTAGCGGCCCATGGCGGTGAGCTGTTCGCCGCCGGACCTCATGAAGTCCAGGCGCTGCGACTGCGCTTGGGCCATGGCGTTGAGCACCTGGTGGTCGAAGGGGATCTCGCGGCTGAAGCTGTCGACCATCACCACGGCCGCGGGCCGCTCGCCCATGGCCTCCAGGTGTGCGGCCACGCCGTGGGCGATCCAGCCGCCCGAGGAGTAGCCGAGCAGGACGACGGGCTTGCCGCCGGCGCACTCCCGTACGGTCCGCGCGTGCAGGCGGAGCACGGCGTCCACGTCGGACGGGACGGGTTCGCCCTGCTCGTAGCCGGGGTGGGTCAGTGCCCACATGTCCAGGCGGTCGCGCAGCGGTGCGGCGAACCGCGCGTACTGGTGCGCCCCGGCCGGTACGACGTACGGCGAGAAGCACATCAGCGCGAAGGGGCCGTCTCCCTGCGAGAACCGCACCGGGGCGGGCGGGCGGACCAGTTCCTCGGGCCGCTCGAAGGAGGGCCGGAAGCGGGCCGCCTCCATCAGCATCCCCATGGCCTCGGCGGCCGTCCCGTTCTCGCTCGCGTGCTGGTAGAGCTGCACCAGCATGTCGGCGGGACGTTCCTCCGCTGCGCCGCGAGCGGCCCCGGACAGCTGCGTGAGCAGGTGCTTGGCGAGCTTCGCGGGCGTGGGGTGGTCGAAGGCCAGTCCGGCGGGCAGCTTGAGCCCGGTGGCCGCCGACAGGCGCCGGCGCAGGTCGATCGCGGTGAGCGAGTCGAAGCCCAGCTCCAGGAACTGTGCGGTGGGCGGCACGTCCTCGGCGGACGCGTGGCCGAGGACCACGGCGCTCTGGGAGCGGATGTGCTCCAGCAGCCGCTCCTCCTGCTCGGCGGGGGCGAGCCCGGCGAGTTCGGCGGCCAGGCCCGCGTCGGCACCGGTCTCCTCGTCGGCGGCCTGTTCGGCCTCCAGGAGCCTTTGCACGTCCGGCAGGTCGGCCAGCAGGGGGCTGGGCCGTCCCACGGTGAAGGCGGGCAGGAACTTCTCCCAGTCGATCGGGGCGACGGTCAGGGCCGCCTCGTCGTGCTCGACGGCCTGGTGCAGGGCGGAGATCGCGAGCTCGGGGGCCATGAAGCCCAGGCCCCGCTTCTCGCCGCGCTCCTGGACGGCGTCGTCGACCATGCCGCCGCCGGCCCAGCCGCCCCAGGCGAGCGAGGTCGCGGTCAGGCCGCGGGCCCGCCGCCGCAGGGCCAGGGCGTCGAGGAAGGCGTTGGCGGAGGCGTACGAGGCCTGCCCGCCGCTGCCCCAGACGCCGGCGCCGGAGGCGAACAGCACGAACGCGTCCAGCTCGCGGCCGTCGAGCAGTTCGTCGAGGTGGGCGGCGCCGGTGACCTTGGAAGCCGCGGCCTCGGCGAACTCGTCGAGGCCCGCGTGCGTCAGCACGGACGACCGTGCCGTGCCGGCGGCGTGCAGCACCGCGGTGAGCGGGTGCCGGTCCTCGATGCCGGCGAGGAGCCGCGCGACCGCGTCGCGGTCGGCGATGTCGCAGGCGGCGATGGTGACTTCGGCGCCGAGAGCGGTCAGCTCGGCGTGCAGTTCCTGCGCGCCGGGGGCGTCGGGCCCGCTCCTGCTGGTGAGCACGAGGTGCTGGGCGCCCGCGCCGGCCAGCCAGCGGGCGAGGTGCCGGCCCACGCCGCCGGTCCCGCCGGTGACCAGGACGGTGCCGCGGGGCCGCCACGGCGTGGCGGGCTCGGCGTCGGCGGGCCGTGCGCGGAGCATGCGGCGGCCGAAGACGCCGTCGGCGCGTACGGCGAGCTGGTCCTCGTCGTGCTGGGCCAGCACTCCGGCCAGGCGGCGCAGGGCGTGCTCGTCCAGCTCCTCGGGCAGGTCGACGAGACCGCCCCAGCGCCGGGGCAGTTCCAGCGCGGCGACGATGCCCAGGCCCCACAGCTGTGCCTGGCCTGCGTCGCGCAGCGGGTCGGACGCGCCGGTGGACACGGCGCCGCGGGTCGCGCACCACAGGGGTGCCTGGACGTCCAGGTCGCCGAGCGCCTGCACCAGGGTGACGGTGGCGCCGAGGCCCGCGGACAGCGTCGGGTGGTCCGGGTGCTGTCCGGGGGCGAGGCCGAGCATCGAGAGGACTCCGGCGGGCTGTTCGGTGCCGAGTTCCTCGGCGAGCCGGTTCGCGGTGTCCGCGCGGTCGCAGTCGACGGGGAGTTCGACGACCCGCACCTTGGCGCCGTGGGCGCCGAGCACGCCGACGACGCAGGGCGCCCACTCCTCGTCGGCCAGGCCGGCGGGGAGGACGGCGAGCCACAGGCCGTCGAGGCCGGGGGCCGGGTGGTCGGTCAGCTGCCGGAAGGAGACGCGGTAGCGCCAGGCGTCCACCGTGGACTTCTCGCGGCTGCGCCGGCGCCACGCGGACAGCACGGGCAGGGCCGGGCCGATGAGGGCGGCGTCGTCCGCCCCGAGCTCGCCGGTGAGCCCGGGCAGGTCCGTGTTCTCCACCAGCTCCCAGAACCGGGCCTCGACGGGGTCGGCGCCCGCGGGGGCCGGGTCCGCGCCCTCCAGCCAGTACCGCTGCCGCTGGAACGCGTACGTCGGCAGGTCCACGCGGCCTTCGGGATGCCCGGCGAAGGGGACCGTCCAGTCCACGTGCACGCCGTTGACGTGCAGTTCGGACACCGAGCGCAGGAAGCGGTCCATGCCGCCCTGGTCCCTGCGCAGCGAGGCGCCGGTCACGGCGTCGGCACCGGCCTCCTCCGCGATCTCCTGCACGGCGCCGGTCAGCAGCGGGTGCGGGCTGCACTCGACGAACACGCCGTGCCCGTCCTCCAGGAGCGTGCGTACGGTCCGCTCGAACTCCACTGTGCGGCGGGCGTTGCGGTACCAGTACTCGGCGTCCAGGCCGGCGGTGTCCAGCACCGTGCCGGTCACCGTGGAGTAGAAGGGGACGTCCGCCGCGCGCGGCGCGACCGGGGCCATCAGTTCCAGCAGCTCGGCGCGCAGGCTCTCGACCTGGGCGGAGTGGCCGGCGCCGGTGGCGCCGCGGACCTTGCGCACCCGGACGCCTTCGGCTTCGAGTTCCGCGAGGAGTTCGTCGACCGCGCCGGGCTCCCCGGAGACGGTCAGGGCGGCGGGCCCGTTGACGGCGGCGACCGACAGCCGGTCACCGTACTTCTCCAGCCTCGCGCGGGCCCGGTCGGCGGGCATGGCGACCGCCAGCATCGCGCCCTTGCCCATCAGCTTGGTCAGCGTGCGGCTGCGCAGGGCCACGATCCGGGCCGCGTCGTCCAGGGTCAGGGCCCCCGCGACGTACGCGGCGGCGACCTCGCCCTGCGAGTGCCCGACGACGGCGGCGGGCGTCACGCCGTGGGAGCGCCACAGTGCGGCCAGCGACACCATCACCGTGAACAGCGCGGGCTGGGCGACCTCCACTTCGGCCATGCCCGGCGCGCCCGGCTCGGCGCGCAGGACGTCGAGCAGCGGCCAGTCGAGGTAGGGGGCGAACGCCTCGGCGCAGGCCCGCGCCTGCTCGGCGAAGACCGGGGAGGTCTCCAGCAGTTCCCGGGCCATGTCCGTCCACTGCGAGCCGTGGCCGGGGAAGACGAAGGCGACCTTGCCCGAGGCCGTGGTGGAGCCCTGGACCACGCTGTCCGCGGGTTCGCCGTCGGCGAGCGCCGCGAGCCCGGCCCGCAGCTCGTGCCGGTCGCGGCCGACGACCACGGCCCGCTGCTCCAGCTGCGTCCGCGTGGTGACGAGGGCGCGGCCGACGCCGGGCAGGGAGAGCCCTTCGGTGCGGTCGAGGTGGTTCAGCAGCCGGCGGGCCTGCTCGCGCAGGGAGCGCTCGGTCTTCGCGGACAGCGCCCACGGGAAGACGTCCGCGGCCCGGGCGGTGGTGCTGTCCGGGGTGCCGGGGGCCTGCTCGCCCTCGGCGGGGGCCGCGCTCTCCGGGGCCTGCTCGATGATGGTGTGCACGTTGGTGCCGCTCATGCCGAACGAGGAGACGGCCGCGCGCCGGGGCCTGCCCTGGTCGGGCCAGGCGGTCTGCTCGGTCAGCAGGCGCACGGTGCCGGCGGACCAGTCGACGTCCGGGGTCGGCTCCTCGACGTGCAGGGTCTGCGGCAGGACGCCGTTGCGGATGGCCATCACCATCTTGATGACGCCGCCGACGCCCGCGGCCGCCTGGGAGTGGCCGATGTTGGACTTCAGCGAGCCCAGCCACAGCGGCCGGTCACCGTCGCGCTCCTTGCCGTAGGTGGCCAGCAGCGCCTGTGCCTCGATGGGGTCGCCGAGCCGGGTGCCGGTGCCGTGGGCCTCCACGGCGTCGACGTCGCCCGGGGCGAGCCGGGCGTTGGCCAGGGCCTGCCGGATCACCTGCTGCTGGGCCTTGCCGCTGGGGGCGGTCAGGCCGTTGGAGGCGCCGTCCTGGTTGACCGCGCTGCCGCGGACGACGGCCAGGACCTCGTGCCCGTTGCGGCGCGCGTCGGACAGCCGCTCGACCAGGACCAGGCCCACGCCCTCGGCGAAGCCGGTGCCGTCGGCGGACGAGGAGAACGCCTTGCAGCGCCCGTCGGCGGACAGCGCGCGCTGCCGGCTCGACATCGTGAACGCGGACGGGCCGGCCATCACCATCACGCCGCCGGCCAGCGCCATCGAGCACTCGCCGTTGCGCAGCGCCTGCACGGCGAGGTGGAGGGCGGTCAGCGAGGACGAGCACGCGGTGTCGACGGTCACCGACGGGCCCTGCAGGCCGAAGGTGTACGAGAGCCGGCCGGTGATCACGCTGGCCGCGTTGCCGCTGGGGATGTAGCCCTCGACGCCGTCGGGCACCTTGAGCGGGCGGGCGGTGTAGTCCTGGTAGCCGGAGCCGACGAACACGCCCGTGTCGGTGGAACGCACCGCGTGCGGGGCGATCCCGGCGCGTTCGAAGGCCTCCCAGGCGGTCTCCAGCAGCAGGCGCTGCTGCGGGTCCATGGCGACGGCCTCGCGCGGGCTGATCCCGAAGACGGCGGGGTCGAACTCGTCCGCGTCGTGCAGGAATCCGCCGTGGGTGGTGTACGTGGTGCCCTGGTGGTCGGGGTCGGGGTGGTAGAGCGCCTCGACGTCCCAGCCGCGGTTGCCGGGGAAGCGGGAGATCGCGTCGCGGCCGGAGGCGACCAGCTCCCACAGGTCCTCGGGGGAGCGCACGCCGCCGGGGTAGCGGCAGGCCATCCCGACGATGGCGATCGGCTCGTCCAGGACCGCGGCGGCGGCCGAGGCCGTGGCCTGCGGGTCCTGGCCGCCGGTGAGTTCGGCGAGCAGGTGGGCGGCGAGGTCCGCGGCCGTGGGGTGGTCGAAGACCAGGGTCGTGGGCAGGGCGAGGCCGGTCGCCTCGTTGACGCGGTTGCGGAGCTCCACGGCGGTCAGGGAGTCGAAGCCGAGGTCCCGGAAGGGCCGGTCGGCTTCGACCGCGCCCGCCCCGCGGTGGCCGAGGACGGCGGCGGCGTGCGTGCGCACGAGGTCCACGAGGGCGCGTTCCCGGTCGTCGTGCGGCATTCCGGCCAGGCTCCGGGCGAGCGCGCCGGTGCCGGGGCCCGGCTCGGCGGTGTCCTCCGCGAGCGTGGCGCGCACCTCGGGGAGGTCGCCGAGGAGCGGGCTGGGGCGGCCGAGGGTGAACGGCACGATGAAGCGCGGCCAGTCCACGTCGGCGACGGTCAGCAGGGTCTCGTCGCGGTCCAGGGCGTGCTGCAGGGCGGTGATCGCCGATGCGGGCGTCATCGCGAGGAGGCCGCGGCGGCGCAGCCGCTCCTCGTCGTCCCCGTCCTCGACCATGCCTCCGTCGGCCCAGGGGCCCCAGGAGACGGCGGTCGCGGTGAGGCCGCGGTCGCGGCGCTGCCGCGCGAGGCCGTCCAGGAAGGCGTTGCCGGCCGCGTAGGCGGCCTGGCCGCCGCTGCCCCAGACGCCGGAGATGGAGGAGAAGAGGACGAAGGCGTCGAGCTCCTGGTCGCCCAGCAGCTCGTCCAGGTGGGCCGCGCCGCCGGCCTTCGCGGCGAGCGCGGCGGCGAAGGCGGCCGGGGTGGTGTCGTCCACCATGCCGGCGTCGGCGACTCCGGCGGTGTGCACGACGGCGGTGAGGGTGTGCTCGGCGAGCAGGGCCGCGACGGCGTCGCGGTCGGCCACGTCGCACGCGGCGAGCGTGACGCGGGCGCCGAGGGCCTCCAGTTCGGTCCGCAGGGCGGCGGCGCCCGGGGCGTCCGCGCCCCGGCGGCCGGCGAGCACGAGGTGCTCGGCGCCGTTGCGCGCCAGCCAGCGGGCGACGTGGCCGCCCAGCGCGCCGGTGCCGCCGGTGATCAGGACGGTGCCGCGGGGCTGCCAGCGGCCGGTGGCCGGGCGGGCCGGCGCGTGGGCGAGGCGCCGGGCGAAGACGCCGGAGGCGCGGACGGCGAGCTGGTCCTCCTCCCAGCGGCCGGCCCGTACCTGTCCCAGCACTTCGGCGAGGCGTGCGGCGGCCTGCTCGTCGACGGTCTCCGGCAGGTCGATCAGGCCGCCCCAGCGGCGGGGCAGTTCGAGGGCGGCGGTCCGGCCCAGGCCCCAGACCTGGGTGTGCCGTGCGTCGCGTACGGAGTCGGCGCCGCTCACGGCCACCGCGCCCGAGGTGAGGCACCACAGCGGGGCGTCGACGCCGGCGTCGCCCAGGGCCTGGACGAGCAGCAGGGTGGGCAGCACGGGGTCGCCGGTGAGGAGCAGGGACAGCACGCCGTCGACCGGTCCGAGCCCGGCCAGTTCCCCGGCCAGCCCGGCGCGGTCGCTCGCCGCGCCGACGACCAGGGTCCTCAGCTCGGCGCCGTGGGCGGTGAGCGCGGTGCGGACCGCGGCGATCTGCTCGGTCTCCTCGTCCGGCACGGCCAGCAGCCAGGTGCCGCCGGGGCCGGCCGGAGCGAGCTCGCCCAGGCGCTTCCACGTCTCGCGGTAGCGCCGGTCGTCGACGGCGGACTGCTCCTTGCGCTGCCGCCGCCACGACGACAGCCTCGGCAGCACGTCGCTGAACGCGTCCTCGGCGCCGATGTCCAGGGTCTCGGCGAGGGCCTGCAGGTCCTCGCGCTCCACGGTCTCCCAGAACTCCGCGTCCACCGGATCCGCGGCCGCGCCAGCAGCGGCTGTCTCCGGCGTCTTCACCCAGTACCGCTCGTGCTGGAACGCGTACGTCGGCAGGCCGGTCTTCCGCGCACCGGCGAAGAAGACGCTCCAGTCCACCGCGACACCGTGGGTGTGCAGGTCCGCGAGGGCCGTGACGAGGGCCTGCCGCTCGGGGCGGTCCGCGCGCAGCACCGGCACCGTGACGGCGCCGTCCACGCAGCCCTGCGCCATGCCGCTCAGGACGCCGCCGGGGCCGATCTCCACGAAGGTGGTCACGCCCAGGTCGCTGAGGGTCCGCACGCCGTCGGCGAAGCGGACGGCCTCGCGGACGTGCCGGACCCAGTACTCGGCCGTGTACGCCTCGACGAGCTCGCCCGTGACGTTGGAGACGACAGGGAGCTGCGGCTTCTCGAAGGTCAGCCCGCGCACGACCTGCGCGAACTCCTCCAGCATGGGGTCCATGAGCGGCGAGTGGAAGGCGTGGCTGACCTTCAGGCGGGACGTCTTGCGGCCCTGCTGCTTGAAGGCTTCGGCGATCGCCAGGGCTGCCGTCTCGTCACCGGAAACCACCACCGACGAGGGGCCGTTGATCGCGGCGAGGCTCACGCCGTCGGTGAGGTGCGGCAGGACTTCGTCCTCGGTGGCCTGGACGGCGACCATCGCCCCGCCTGCCGGCAGCGCCTGCATCAGCGCGGCGCGGGCGGACACCAGCTTCGCGGCGTCGTCGAGCGACAGCGCGCCGGCCACGTGCGCGGCCGCGATCTCGCCCACGGAGTGGCCGACCACGAAGTCCGGCCGGATTCCCCAGGATTCGAGGAGGCGGTACAGGGCCACCTCTATCGCGAAGAGGGCGGGCTGGGTGCACCCGGTCTGGTGAAGCGTTTCCGCATCGACGTCGACGGGCGCGTCCAGCCGTGCGCACACCTCGTCGTACGCGGCGGCGAAGACCGGGAACGCCTCGTACAGCTCTCGGCCCATGCCGATCCGCTGCGAGCCCTGGCCGGAGAACAGGAACCCGGTCTTGCCGCCGGCGGGGCGGCCCAGCACGACGCGGGGCGAGGGGGACCCGGCGGCCAGGTCCTCCAGCCCGAGCAGCAGTTCCTCGCGGCTCTCCCCCACGACCGCGGCCCGGTGGCGCAGCGCCGCCCGGGTCGTGGCCAGCGACAGCCCGATGTCCTCGGGCCGCGCCTCGTCCCCCGCGGCATCCCGTACGAAGGGCAGCAGCCGGGCCGCCTGGGCCTGCAGCGCCGCATCGCTCTTGGCGGAGAGCACCCACGCCAGCGGGCCGGCGGCGGGCGCCCCTGCGGGCTCCTCGTCGAGGGCCGGGGCCTGCTCGATGATGGTGTGGGCGTTGGTGCCGCTGACGCCGAAGGACGACACGGCGGCGCGGCGCGGGTGGTCGGTCTCCGGCCAGTCCCTGGCCTCGGTCAGCAGCCGGACGTCACCGGCCGACCAGTCCACGTGCGGCGTCGGCTCGTCCACGTGCAGGGTCCGCGGGAGGACGCCGTGCCGCATCGCCATGACCATCTTGATGATGCCACCGACACCGGCTGCGGCCTGCGAGTGACCGATGTTCGACTTCAGCGAGCCCAGCCACAACGGCCGGCCCTCCGGCCGCTCCCGGCCGTACGTCGCCAGCAGCGCCTGCGCCTCGATCGGGTCACCCAGCCTGGTGCCCGTGCCGTGCGCCTCCACCGCGTCGACCTGGGCCGGGGACAGGCCGGCCGAGGCCAGGGCCTGGCGGATGACCCGCTGCTGCGCGGGCCCGTTCGGGGCGGTGAGGCCGTTGGAGGCGCCGTCCTGGTTGACGGCGCTGCCCCGTACGACAGCCAGGACTTGGTGCCCGTTGCGGCGGGCGTCGGAGAGCCGCTCCACCAGGAGCATGCCCACGCCCTCGGCCCAGCCGGTGCCGTCCGCGCCGGCAGCGAACGGCTTGCACCGCCCGTCCGGGGCCAGGCCGCGCTGGCGGCTGAACTCCACGAACGCGGTGGGCGTGGTCATCACCTGCACACCGCCGGCCAGCGCCAGCGAGCACTCGCCGCTGCGCAGGGCCTGGATCGCCCAGTGCAGTGCCACGAGCGACGACGAGCAGGCCGTGTCGACGGTGACCGCCGGCCCCTCCAGGCCGAAGGTGTAGGAGATGCGGCCGGACATCACGCTGGCGGAGTTGCCGGTCCCGACGTGGCCGTCGGAGGCGTCGCCGGCCACGCCGAGCAGGAGGTTGACGTAGTCCTGGTAGCCGGAGCCGACGAAGACCCCGGTGCGGCTGCCCCGCACCGACTCGGCGTCGATGCCGGCCCGCTCGAACGTCTCCCACGTGGTCTCCAGCAGCAGCCGCTGCTGCGGGTCCATCGCCACGGCCTCGCGCGGGCTGATCCCGAAGAACCCGGGATCGAACTCCCCCGCCTCGTACAGGAATCCGCCGTGCCGCGCGTATGTCTTCCCCGGTGCCTCCGGGTCCGGGTCGTAGACGTCCTCCACGTCCCAGCCGCGGTCGGCCGGGAACTCCCCGACCGCGTCGCCGCCGGAGGCCACCAGCTTCCACAGGTCCTCCGGCGACCGCACCCCGCCCGGATACCGGCACGCCATGCCGACGATCGCGATGGGTTCCTGGTCCTTCTCCTCGACCTCGCGAAGGCGTTCGCGGACCTGGCGAAGGTCCCCGGTGACGCGCTTGAGATACTCGAGAAGCCTGTCTTCGTTGCTGCTCATCCGCCCCATCCGTCCTCGGCTGTCGTTAAAGGTAGAGCGCCAAGAACTAGGAATTTTCTAGATCTTGATCGATCAGATCGAAGATGTCGTCGATCGTCGCGTCCTGCAGTTGCCGCTGTGCGTCAGCGGATTCCGCCCCTTGTTCCCCGGTGGAACTGACCAGGGACAGCAGCTCCTGCAGCCGCCTCCGCACCCCTGCGCGGACCGTCTCCTCGGCGGAGGCGGCCGCCCCGATCGCCGACTCCAGCCGGTCCAGTTCGCTGAAGACCGACACCTCGTCCTCGCCCGCCTCGCCGGCGAGTTCGGTCCGCAGGTACCGGGCGATGGCCTCGGGCGTCGGGTGGTCGAAGACCAGCGTCGCGGGCAGGGTCAGGCCGGTGTCGGCGGTGAGCAGGTTGCGCAGCTCGACCGCCGTGAGGGAGTCGAAGCCGAGGTCCCGGAACGCCAGGTCCGGTTCCACCGCGGAGGATCCGCTGTGGCCGAGGACGGCCGCCGCGTGCGCGCACACGGTGTCCACGAGCAGGCGGTGCTGCTCGCCCTCGGACAGTGCGGACAGCTTCTCCTTCAGCACGGACGCTTCCGCGGCGGGCTGGGCGGGCTCCTCGGCCAGGGCGTTCCTGACCTCGGGCAGCTCGCTCAGCAGCACGCTCGGCCTGCTGACGGTGAACGGGACGACGAACCGCTCCCAGTCCACGTCCGCCACGGTGACCGCCGCGTCCCCGGCGCTCAGCGCACCGTGCAGCGCGGAGATCGCCCGGTCCGGCCGCAGCACCGTCAGGCCGCGCTGCCGCAGCCGCTCCTCGTCGCCGGCGTCGGCGACCATGCCGCCCTCGCCCCACGGGCCCCAGGCGATCGCGGTCGCGGCGAGGCCCCGGGCCCGCCGGTGCTGGGCCAGGCCGTCGAGGAAGGCGTTCGCGGCCGAGTACGCGGCCTGCCCGCCGCCTCCCCACACGCCGGAGATGGAGGAGAAGAGGACGAAGGCGTCCAGCTCCTGGTCGCCGAGCAGTTCGTGGAGGTGCACGGCCCCGAGGGCCTTCGCGGCGACCGTGGCCGCGAAGTCGCCGAGGTTCGTGTCGGCGAGCATGCCCGCCTCTGCGGTGCCGGCCGTGTGGACAACGGCGTTCACCGGGTGCTGGGCGAGCAGCGCGGCCAGCGCCTCGCGGTCGGCCACGTCACAGGCCGCGACGGTCACACGGGCACCCAGCTCCTCCAGTTCGGCCTTGAGCCCGGCCGCACCGGGGGCATCGAGGCCGCGGCGGCTGGTGAGCACCAGGTGCCCGGCACCGGCGCCGGCGAGCCAGCGGGCCACGTGCCCGCCCAGCGCACCCGTACCACCGGTGATCAGCACCGTGCCGCGCGGCGACCACGTACGGCCGCTGCGGGCCGCGGGCAGACGCGACAGGCGCCGCGCGAACACCCCGCGGTCGCGGATCGCGACCTGGTCCTCGGCCGACTGGCCGAGCACCGCGGCGAGGCGGCCGGCGACCCGGTCGTCGACCGTCTCCGGCAGGTCGACCAGACCGCCCCAGCGCTGCGCGTGCTCCAGCGCCGCCACCCGGCCCAGGCCCCAGACCAGGGACTGGTACGGGTCCGCCGTCGCGTCGGCGGGGCTCGTGCCCATCGCGTTCCGGGTCGCGCACCACAGCGGGGCGCCGACGCCCGCGTCGCCCAGGGCCTGGACGAGCAGGACGGACAGCGCAACGCCGGTGGTGAGCGCGGCGGCCGCGGGGGCGGGCTCGCTGTCGAGGGCGAGCAGGGACAGGACTCCCGCCACGGTCTCGTCACCGGCCGCGCCGGCGAGCTGCGCGGCCAGGTCCTCGCGGTCGGTGGCCGGCCCGACCGGGACCGGCAGCGGCGCCAGGCCGCGGTCGGTCAGCCCGCGCAGGCAGGCGGTGACCCAGTCGTCGCCGAGTTGTGCAGCGCTGACCGGAACCAGCCATACACCGTTCCGGGCCGGGCTCTCCGGGGCGGGGTCGGGGATCCCTTTCCAAGTGACGCCGTAGCGCCAGCCGTCCACGGTGGACTGCTCCTTGCGCTGCCGCCGCCACGACGACAGCCTCGGCAGCACGTCGCTGAACGCTTCGTCGGCACGGATGTCGAGGGTGCCGGCGAGGGCCTGCAGGTCCTCGCGCTCCACGGTCTCCCAGAACTCCGCGTCCACCGGGTCCGCGACCGCGGCAGCGGCTGCGGTCTCCGGCGCGTCCAGCCAGTACCGCTCGTGCTGGAACGCGTACGTCGGCAGGCCGGTCTTCCGCGCACCGGCGAAGAACGCGCTCCAGTCCACGGTGACGCCGTGCGTGTGCAGATGCGCCAGGGCCGTGACGAGGGCCTGCCGCTCGGGGCGGTCGGCCCGCAGGACGGGCACGGTGACGGCCTCGTCCACGCTCCCCTGCGCCATGCCGCTCAGGACACCGCCGGGGCCGATCTCCACGAAGGCGGTGACGCCCAGGTCGTGCAGGGTGTGCAGGCCGTCGGCGAAGCGGACGGCCTCGCGGACGTGCCGGACCCAGTACTCGGCGGTGTACGGCTCCGCCAGGCGGCCCGTGAGGTTGGAGACCACCGGGATCCGCGGCTCGCTGAAGGACAGGCCGCGGACGACGTCGGCGAACTCGTCCAGCATCGGGTCCATGAGCGGCGAGTGGAACGCGTGGCTCACCTTCAGGCGGGACGTCTTGCGGCCCTGCTGCTTGAAGGTTTCAGCGATCGCCAGCACAGCACCTTCGACGCCGGAGATCACCACGGATTGCGGCCCGTTGATCGCCGCGATGCCGACACCGTCGGTCAGGTGCGGCAGCACCTCGTCCTCGGTCGCCTGGACGGCGACCATCGCACCACCGGTGGGCAGCGCCTGCATCAGCGCGGCACGCGCCGACACCAGCTTCGCGGCGTCGTCGAGCGACAGCACACCCGCCACGTGCGCGGCTGCGATCTCGCCCACGGAGTGACCGGCCACGTAATCCGGCCGCACACCCCAGGATTCGAGGAGCCTGAACAGCGCCACCTCGATCGCGAAGAGAGCAGGCTGCGTGGACCCCGTCTGGTGCAAAGACTCCGCATCGACGTCAACAGGCGCGTCCAGACGCGCACACACCTCGTCGTATGCATCGGCGAAGACCGGGAACGCCTCGTACAGCTCACGGCCCATCCCGATCCGCTGCGAACCCTGACCCGAGAACAGGAACCCGGCCTTGCCTCCCGGCCGGCCCTGGACGACGCCGGGCGACGGCATTCCGGCGGCCAGGTAGCCCAGTCCGCGCCGGAAGTCGTCACAGGTCTCGCCGATGACCGCTGCCCTGTGGCGCAGGGCGCTGCGGGTGGTGGCGAGCGAGAAGCCGACATCGGCGGGTGACATGCCGTCCTCCACGAAGGACAGCAGCCGTCGCGCCTGATCCCGCAGTGCCGCGCTGCTCTTGGCGGAGAGCACCCACGGCACCAGGGCCGCGGGCGGGGCCTCCGCGGGCTCCTCGTCGAGGGCCGGGGCCTGCTCGATGATGGTGTGGGCGTTGGTGCCGCTGACGCCGAACGACGAGATCGCGGCGCGGCGCGGGCGGTCCGACGCGGGCCAGTCCATGGCCTCGGTCAGCAGCCGGACGTCACCGGCCGACCAGTCCACGTGCGGCGTCGGCTCGTCCACGTGCAGGGTCTGCGGCAGCACACCGTGCTGCATCGCCATGACCATCTTGATGATGCCACCGACACCGGCTGCGGCCTGCGAGTGGCCGATGTTGGACTTCAGCGAACCCAGCCACAACGGCTGCCCCTCCGGCCGCTCCTGACCGTACGTGGCGAGCAGCGCCTGCGCCTCGATCGGGTCGCCGAGCCTGGTGCCCGTGCCGTGCGCCTCGACGGCGTCGATGTCGGCGGCGGTGAGGCCGGCGGCGGTGAGCGCCTGGCGGATGACCCGCTGCTGTGCGGGCCCGTTGGGGGCGGTGAGGCCGTTGGAGGCGCCGTCCTGGTTGATGGCGCTGCCGCGGACGACGGCCAGCACCTGGTGCCCGTTGCGGCGGGCGTCGGAGAGCCGCTCCACCAGGAGCATGCCGACGCCCTCGGCCCAGCCGGTGCCGTCGGCACCGGCGCCGAACGCCTTGCAGCGGCCGTCGGCGGCCAGGCCGCGCTGGCGGCTGAACTCCACGAAGGCCCGCGGGGTGGACATCACCATGACGCCACCGGCCAGGGCCATCGTGCACTCGCCGTTGCGCAGCGCCTGGACCGCCCAGTGCAGCGCCACGAGCGACGACGAGCAGGCCGTGTCGACGGTGACTGCGGGCCCTTCCAGGCCGAGGGTGTAGGCGATGCGGCCGGACATGATGCTCGCGGAGTTGCCGGTGCCGAAGAAGCCCTCGGAGTCGTCGACCGCGTTGAAGGCCTGGGCGGCGTAGTCCTGGTAGCCGGAGCCGACGAAGACTCCGGTGCGGCTGCCCCGCACCGACTCGGCGTCGATGCCGGCCCGCTCGAACGTCTCCCACGTGGTCTCCAGCAGCAGCCGCTGCTGCGGGTCCATCGCCACGGCCTCGCGCGGGCTGATCCCGAAGA
>NZ_JBMMMZ010000025.1:0-83829 GCF_049725035.1 Streptomyces sp. XH2
CAAGCGCGGGAATTGAATTCCGCAAGCGGAATTCTAAAAGCACATCAATTCGCGCAAGCGCGAATTGCGGGGAGTCCCGCAAGCGGGACTCCTTCGGCTGGCTACGAGAGGCAGGTGCATCACGCGCTGGCCTGTGTAGCTACTGGGAAACCCAGCCACCATCCCCACAACGAGAGTGACGGACCGTCGGCCCGATTGGGTGCCGACTCCACCGCAGTGACGGGCTCCGCTGCGCTCCACCCGAACCCCTCCCCCATTCTCGAACGGCTGGACACGTTCACCAATACCCTGTCAGCATACCCTATGAACCGTGAGCGCGGGGCGAGATTCAGCCAAGTATCAGCCTACAGAGCGAACCTGCTGCCTGGGTGATGCATCACGGGTGATGGCTGTGTAGAGTCTGGGGTCAGACACCACCACACCCGGCCCGCCACACACCGCGCCGGGCTTTCTTTCTTATTGCGCGCCACATTCCGCGAAAAGGAGAGCACGGGAATGGCCGTGAAACTGCGTGAACACCAGATTGAGGCCGTAGCCGCCATTGTGCGCGGTCTCGATATCCCGCCGGGCGGCATTCCTTTCAATGGCCTGCGCGGGCAGGTGCACGCCGCGTGCGGAACGGGCAAGACCATCATCGCAGCGGCGTCCGCGAAGCGGATTGTTCCCAAGGGCCGCGTTCTCGTCCTGGTGCCCACCCTGGACCTCCTGGCGCAGACGGTGAAGGCGTGGCACAACGCCGGGCACAAGGGGCCGGCCATCACGGTGTGCGGCCCCCTGGACGACCCGGAGCTGTGGAACATGCAGGTGCGGTCCACCACAAACCCAGTGCGCCTGGCGATGTGGCATGGCACGGGGCCTGTGACCATCTACGCGACCTACGCGTCTCTTCCCGTCCTCGTGGAAGCGTTCGCGGGCGTCTACGGGCAGCGGCTGACCCCGATGGACCTCGCGGTGGTCGATGAGGCGCACAGGACGTCTGGGTCGATGGGTAAGGCGTGGGCGGACATCCACGACCAGACGAAGATCCCGGCGCACCGTCGGCTGTACCTGACCGCGACGCCGAGGATCTGGCAGGAGCGGCCCCCGCACTGGGAGGTCGCCGAAGGTGTCCGTGACGCGCTGCCGGAGGAGATGGCGGCGAGCATGGACGACGAAGCCGTCTTCGGGCCCGTGCTCTACAAGCTCAGCCTGGCATCGGCCGTGTCGCGCCAACTGCTCGCGCGGTACCAGATCATCGTCCTGGAGCTCCAGGACCCGGTCGTCACGCCCGAGCGCCTGATGGGCGAGGAACGGCACACCGAGGAAGTCCGCGGGCAGCGCCTCGGCGCGCTCCAGGCCGCGCTGCTGCACACTATGGCGCAGCACGGGCTCCAGACCTGCATCACTTTCCACCACCGGACCATAGAGGCCCAGGCGTACGCGGAGGGCCTTCAGCGGGTCGCGGCGAAGCTGCACGCGGACCAGCCGGAGACGTACCCGGCGAAGGTCTGGGCGGACTGGCTGTGCGGGGAGCACGTCCCCGAGCGCCGGCGGGAGGTCCTGGGCGACTTCGGCACCACCACGCGGCGCGCCGTCCTGTCCAACTGCCGCGTCCTCGGGGAGGGCGTGGACATCCGGGCCGTGGACTCCGTGGCTCTGCTGGACCCCAAGGGCGCGCCGCACGACATCGTGCAGGCGATCGGCCGGGCCCTGCGGCAGAAGCCCGGACAGGGGAAACTGGCGTCACTGATCGTCCCGGTATTCCTCCAGCCAGGAGAGCAGCCGGAGGACATGTTCACCTCCGGGTCGTACCGACCTTTGGTGAAAGTCCTCGAAGGACTACGCGCTCACGACGAAGAGGCCGTGGAATTGCTGGCGATTCCGCAGGAGCCGCAGAAGGACGTGGCGCAGCCGTCGGTGAATATCGGCGAGGCTCCGGGGGATGGCGAGGCGGAATCCCGTCTGCTGCTGCGCTTTGCGGCTCCGCGTGATCCGGTGATGGTCGCGGACTGGGTGAGCTTCAACGTGATCGACACGGAGCGGCAGGACTGGGCGCGCGGCTGGGCGAAGCTCAAGGAGTTCACCGAGCGTGAGGGGCACGCCCGCGTGCCGTACGAGCACAAGGAGGGCGCGTTTCCGCTCGGGACCTGGGTCGCGGAGCAGCGGCGGGCGTTCGGGGCCGGGCAGATGACCGGCAAGCGCGCGGCGCGGCTGGAGAAGCTGGGGATGGTCTGGTCGGTCGCCGATGAGCGGTTCCAGGAGAACCTGGCGGCGGCGCGGGTGTACTTCGAGGAGCACTGGACGCTGTGTGCGCCCCGGTCGGCGGCGGCGCTGGGGAAGCCGGTGGGGCAGTGGCTGTCCAACCTGCGGCGGCCGGGAGCGCTGGCCGAACGCCCGGAGTGGGAGGCGGCGTTGCAGGCCGTGGACGAGGACTGGAACCCGGTGTGGCCGGCGGAGTGGCAGCGGCACTTCGCCGCGCTCCGCGAGCTGGTGCGCGACGAGGACGGCCCGGCGGAAGTCCTGCCCGGGATCACAGTCCACGGCATGGACGTCGGGAAGTGGCTGGCCCGGCAGCGGAAGCCCGAGGTGTGGGCGGCCCTGACGAAGGGTCAGCGCGAGCGCCTGGAGACCATCGGCGTCACCCCGCTGCCCACAGTCCCGGTGGAGCCGTACGTGCCCGCGGAGCCGTCCACGGCGCCCGTGAGCGCCTTCGAGAGGGGCGTTGCGGCCCTGGCTCAGTACAAGGCCCGCACGGGCTCTGTGACGGTCCCCCGGGCCCACGTGGAGGCGTTGCCGGACGGGTCCGAGGTGAAGCTCGGGGTGTTCCTCAGCAACAGCAAGAGCCGCCGGGCCAAGCTGACCGCCGACAAGCTCCGGGCGCTGGCCGACCTCGGACTGGAATGGGCCGCCCAGGAGGGAGCAGCGCGATGACCACTGGCGATGAAGAGCGGCAGGTGCAGGAAGCCGTGCGACGGCACGTCCGCAGCAGCGCCTTCGCGGAGGCGGAGGACGTCATCTCGTTCGTGCTGTCCGCCCCGCAGGTGCAGGAGGCGAGGGCACAGGTCGAGGCGGCGGAAACGCAGCTTGGCATGGAACTGCGCGCCCGCCTCCAGCCTTTCCAGGACCGCTACGACCAGGCCGTGCGCGACGGCGACGCGGCCCGGCTCGCCGGGATCTGCCCGGGCAAGCACGGCCGCTGGGGACGGATCTGCGTCCTGCCCGACGGGCACGAGACCTCAATGAAGGAACCACACTGGGGCCGCAACAGCGAGGGACAGCCGATCGCGTGGGTGGGCAGCGCACCCGACGACTGGTGAACGCACCAGGTCGCGCCGCCGCCCTCGCACTGGAGTTGGGGTGGTGTGAGGCCGACGGACAGGTCCCCGGGCGCGCTGGCGCCCGGGGCCCTTCGCTGCCCGGGGTCAACAACATCATGTCCCAGGACCTACACGCACTTGAGTGCGATGCCGTGGCTCTGAGCAGCGACATCGCACTGGCGTGCGTGTAGGTCCTGGGACCTTCGGCCGCTCCCCCTCTGCCGGCTACGTGACGGCCGGGACGTGCTCGATGAGATGGCTCAGCCGCATGTAGCGAGCCGATACAAGGCGGGCCCGGGCGAAGCGGGCGGTACCGCCCAGCGGTGCGGACAGGCGCCGGAGCCGAACCCGGGGATATCAGGCTCGATCCCCCGGGAGCCCGTGGGGTGTGCGACTCGGGGTCAGTTCTCCCCGGCCGCCGTGGCGGCGAGCCAGTCGGCGGCTTCGGCGTCGGTCATGAGGAGCACCTGCGTGGGGTGGGCGGTGCCCTCCTGGATGACGTGGGCACGGCCCGGGTGCGCGCTGCTCTTCGGGGCGGGGCCGGCTATCGGGGCAAGCCGCTGCCAGGTGTCGGCGGTGACCCGCGCGAGGATCACGGTGGCGAACTGCTCGCGGGCGGCGGGGGCGAGGCCACCGTCGACGGCCCGGCCGTTGTAGAGGACGTGGATGCGGGCCTGGCGTCCCGCGTACAGGACGTCCTCGAGCGCGGCGACGGCCGGGGACTGCTTGGGGTCGTCCTTCTGCCGGAAGGTCTCCCAGTAGCGGGTGAGCTGCCGCAGAGTGGTGTCAGCCTGGTCGAGGACGACCATCAGGCGCGGCACGTCGTCGAGGTCGCCGTCGAAGTTGATGCGGCGCTGCAGTTCGGCGGCGAGGCCGACCAGGGCGTCGTGGATGCCGGCGACGTTGCCGCGGTGCGTCACCGTGGGCAGGTCCTTGGCCCACAGGTGGGGGAGCAGCTTGGGGTCCAGGATCAGGGCGTGGGCGCCCTGGTGGAGGAACTGGGCGGTGAGGGTGCGCAGGATGGTCGTGCTGCCGCCGGTGCCGGTGCAGACCAGGATGTGGGGTGCGGTGTCGATGTCGACGGCGATGGCGGTGCCGTTGGTGCTGATGCCGATGAGGGCGGTGGAGTCGGGCAGGGCCTCCAGCTGCTCGCGCAGGCCGGGGTCGGTGAGGCGCAGCATCTTCGGGAGCGCGGTCGTGTTCGTCATGGTGCGGTGTTCCTTTTCTGTGCTGTGCCTGGTGAACCGGGTGTTCCCCAGGGCCATGGGGATCGTGTCGGCCGATCCGGACAGGGCCGGTTTCGCGGGTTCTGGGCGGGCCGGGGTGGTCAGGTGAGGTCGGTGGTGCCGGATGCGGCGCGGGGCCGGTTGCGGGCCCAGCGCTTGAGGTCGCCGAGGCGGTAGAGGAGTTCGGCGCCGCGCTTGTCGACCGAGCCGGGGAAGGTGGGGTCGTTGGCGCGGGCGTAGCGCAGGGCGGCGAGGGTGATGTCCGGCAGGTGGTGTTCGTGGGCCTCGCGCAGCCCGACCGCCTGGTCGTCGTCGACCGGGGCCGGGGCCGCCGGCGACGTCGCCGCTGGGGGCGCGTCGCCGGGACCGGCGGCCGGGGGCTTGAAGCTCCAGGCGTCGGCGAGGAGGCCGCGGTCGGCGGCCGGAGTCGGGGCCGGGCCAGGCGCGGCCGCCGTGGTGCTCCAGGCGTGGGTGTGGAAGTCAGCGGGCGCGGCGGCGGGCTGGGTTTCGGGGGTCGGCGGCTTCTGCAGCTGCACCGGGCCCGGCTGCGTGGGGAGGGCTGCCGGCTGCGGGCCGTCGGCGGCCTTCTTGCCGGTGGTGGCCCACTCGCGGGCTTCGGTCTCGGTGAAGAACAGCACCTGCGTCTCGCGGGCGGAGCCGCCGATGACGACCTGGGCGCGGCCGTGGTGCTTGGTGGACTTCGGCGCCGGGTGGACCTCGGGGGCGAGCATCCGCCAGGCGTTGACGCTGTAGCGGGCGAGGATGCGGGTGGCGAACTGCTCGCGGACCTCCGGGCCTCCCAGGGCGCGGGCGGTGGCGGACTGGGCGACCAGGAGCACGTGCATGCGCAGCTGGCGGCCCATGTAGAGGATCTCGTTGAGCGCGTCGACGGCCGGGGAGACCTTCGGGTCTCCGGACTCGCGGGTCTTTTCCCAGTAGCGGGCCAGCTGCTTCATGGTGGCGTTGATCTCTTCGAGGAGGATCAGCACCCGTGGGCCGATGGCTTTCGGGTCGGCGTCGATGCCGAGTTCGTCGGCGATCCGGGTGCGCAGCCGGCCCAGCTGGCCGAGCTCGATGAGCTGGTCGTGGATGTCGGCGATGTCGCGGCAGTAGGTGACGCCGTCGATGCCGTGGGCCCACGGGTGGGAGATGCGCTTGGTGTCGAGGACGAACACGAGCGAGCTGTGGTGGAGCATCTGGCAGGCGATGCAGCGCAGGGTGGCCGACTTGCCGCCGCCGGTGGAGGCGTTGACCAGGATGTGCGGGGAGTCGGCGTCCAGGTCGACGGAGACGATCCGGCCCCCGGACCCGAGCCCGATGATGGGCGCGGACTCCGGGGCCTTGGCCACCAGCTCGCGGACCTTGGGGTCCTTGAAGAGGGCTTTCGCCGGGGGTTTGCGGGTCTTCTTCACCCGCACGTACGGCTTGCGGCCCTCCGGGTGCCAGTCGAACGTCACGCCCTGAAGGGCGAGCTTCTGGGTGGTGAGGTCGGCGACGACGTCGCGGGAGAAGCCGAGGCCGGTGGGCAGGTCGATGCGTATCTCCGCGTCGTCGTCGGAGAAGTTCTTCGGGATGCGGAGGTAGCGGCGCGGGTCGGTCTGCTCCGCGTATCCGAGCGGCCGGTGGATGGCTTCGTGCAGCGGATGGACCCACTCGCGCATCAGCTCGCGGCGCTCGCGGGTGAGGACCATGTACGCCGCGGTGCCCACGGTGAGGACGGAGGCCGCGCCGATCCCGCCAGGCTCCAGCGCGGCGAGCGCCTGGTCCCGGTTCTCCCACAGCTCCTGGACGGCTTCCCGGGTGGCGTCCAGGTCCCGGGTGGACAGGTAGCCGGCCTCCGCGACGCCCGCACCGAGGGCGAGACGGAAGGACAGGCGCCGCCACCCGGGCTTGTAGGAGCGGCGCCGGACCTTGCCCTCCACCTTCGGCAGGACTCGGGTACCCGCGCGCCAGAACGTGGCGTCGGTCCGCTTCACGCCGTCCAGGTCCCGGCCGACCAGGACCCGGCCGATCCCGCGCACGAGGGAGTCGGCGGTCTCCTCCACCTGCTTGTCGAACTTCGTCTGCGCCATGGTCGTGCCCTTTCGGTGTGCGTCCAGGCACCTCACACCCAGAAGCGGACACCGAACGTAAATCAGGAGACCTGTGGATATTTTTCGCAAACGAGACGCGCTCTTGTGGATAAAGGCGTGATAAGGCACAAGTGCGTGTGAAGTGAGGCGACTCTGGCGCCCCACAGACATCAACCCGTCACGATTTGGCACCGCAAGACCCATCAGGCGAGGCCCCTCGCCCCGGGCCTCAACCGTGACCCCGTCCCCGCCACCCTGCCGGCACCGCGACAGTCGGCCTCGGCCACCTCATCCACTAAATAGAACACACATGCGATGCGGGGGTAGGATTGAGCCGCAATGGCTGATACCTATGACTTCCCCGCTTCGCTCCGCCAGGCGCAGCTCGAACTGCACCGGGTGACCGCCGATCTTGCCGCGCTCGGGCGGACGCTGCCGTGGTCGGTCGTCCCGCTGCCCGGGTGGAGCAGGCCGGACGGGCACTGGTCCCCCAGCAGCCGGCCCGACAGCCCCGGCTGGACCGAGGAGCAGCAGGAACAGGTGGCTGCGCTGCGGGCCCGTGCACGGGAGCTGTCGATCGCCGTCGGCACGCACCTCTTCTGGGACACGGTGGAGAAGGGGAAGCTGGTCGAGGCGCGGATGGCTCTCAAGCGCGTGCACGAGGATGCCGGCGGCGACGAGGCCGCGGCCGACGGCGCGGCGTAGGTCCAGGTCATGGACGGGCAGTTCCAGGGCGAGGTGCCGGAACGGACGCCCACACCGCAGATCTGGATCCGGCTCTACGACGGGCAGGAGCTCCTCGGGCGTCTCCTGCGCCGCTGGCAAGCCGCCAACGGTCTGTGGTTCTACGAGGTGTCGCTGACCCTCTGGGCGCATGCCATCGTCCGCGGCAAGGACACCGCCGAACCCGCCGACATCATCGTCTCCGTCCCCGCCACCCACGTCGCCCCCGTCGCCGAGGAGGCGGAGGCGTACAAGCGCGTGCCGGTACGGCGGCATCCCGCCGCCATCGCCCGCGCACGCACCGGCCACCGTCCCTCCGCTCCTCCGGCCTCACCGCGGTCACGTGCGAGTACGGTCATCAGGGAGCCGTTGTCTCGTTGGCCGGAGGTACGCGGGGACGACACCGACCGCTGGAAGATCACGTACCTCCGCCGTCCGTACAACGACACCGGCCCACGCCGCAGTGTCCTTCACCACGCGTCATGCTTCGTCACGGGCGGCGCTGCCGATCTCACCACCGACCAGGCACGGGAGGCACTGCGCCAACCGGGCGCGCAGGCATGCGACGCATGCGGCGCCAACCTGCTCGCCACGTAGACGCCGGGGGAGTCCCGCGTCAGGGGCCCCTCGGCTTTCAGCCGGTCCGGCGCTTCCGCCCGCCTGTCGTCTTCTTCGCCGCAGCCTTCTTGGCAGTCGTCTTCTTCGTCGGCGCTTTCTTCGCCCTGGTCTTCGCAGCCGCCGGTGCCCCGGTCTCCTTGCTGCCCTCGTCAGCGCGGTCGATGGACGCCTGCAGCGCAGCCATCAGGTCCACGACGTTCGACGGCGCGGCCGCCGTCGCCACCGGCTCCTTCGCGGGCCTGTCCTCGACCTTCGAGAGCACCAGCTCCCTCAGGGCCACCTGGTAGGAGTCCTCGAGGGCGTCGAGGTCGAAGTCCTTCGACATCCGGTGTGTTAACTGCACCTTCCCTGGCTCGTTGAGCGGGTTGATACGAACCCCCAAGGAGACTTGTGCAGGACCTTTGCCGCGATCTGATCGAGGGGCGGGCCATTGTGCCCCGCGTCGGCTCCGTCATCGAGCTGGAGACCGTGCACCCGCGGTACGCCGTTCTCGATGCCCTCGGTAACCCTGTCGAGCCTGTCGTTCCGTACCTGCGGGAGCTCGCGCTTGACGACAACCGACCGCTGACAGGCCGGAGCTACGCGTACGACGTGCTGCGCTGGTACCGGCTGCTGTGGTTCCTCGGAGTGCCGTGGGACCGGGCCACCGAGGCCGAGGCATCCGCCCTGGTGGGTTGGCTCCGTGTCGCCGCGAACCCACAGCGTCGCCGGAAGAACCCGGACACCCCGCCGCCCGGCTCGGTCAACGCCCGCACCGGCAAGCGCTACCTCAAGGCCGGTTACGCGCCGGCGACGATCAACCACAGCCTCACGGTGGTCAGCAGCTTCTACGCCTTCCACCGGCGCCACAACCGCGGCCCGCTGGTGAACCCGGTGCCGGAATCGCTGGCGCGTCGGCGGGCTCTGGCTCACCGGGATCCCGACACGGCTGTCCCGGTGTTCCGACGGGCCCGGTTGCGTCAGCGGGTCCGTCAGACGGACCCGCGAGCGATCCCGGACGCGATGTGGGACGAGCTTTTCGCGGCCATGACGCACGACCGGGACCGGGCCGCCGTCCTGCTCTACGTCTCCAGCGGCTCCCGGGCCGGCGAACTCCTCGGGGTCACGCCCGGTGACATCGACTGGGCCGGCCAGCAGTTCTACGTGGTGACCAAGGGAACCGACGACCGCGAACCAGTCCCGGCAAGTCCGCAGGCCCTGGTCATCCTGGCCGCCTATCTCGACCAGGTCGGCCTGCCGGCGGCTCACGAGCCGGTCTTCCGCACCCGCCGGGGCCCCGACAAGCCGCTGAGCTACTGGGCGATGAGGCGGGTCCTTCAGAGGGCGAACGAGAAACTCAAAACGAACTGGACCCTGCACGACCTGCGGCACACAGCCGCGAACCGGATGGCCAACGATCCCAATCTCACCCTCGCCCAGGTCCGCGCGATCCTGCGGCACACCGACCTGGCGACGACCGGCCGCTACCTCAATGCCCGCGTCGAGGACCTCTTCGACGCCTTGCAGCAGCACTACAACCGGCCCCGCGTCGAGCGGAGCTTTGCTCCGGGATACGACCCCGACGACTTCAAGGCGGTGTTCGGTGGCTAGCCGCACCACAGTCGAGGTCTACACGGTCCGCAACAGGCGTCAGAACTACCGTGAGGAACCCCGGCCGCAACAGCCGAGCCGGTTCACCCTTGCCACAATCAAGGCGGCTCCAGCACCGCGACCGGAGAACCCGCCGGCTCCGTTCGGTGACCTGTCGAGGGTCGGCATCACTGAGCTGTGCGATCTGTGCATGGACACCCTGCCGAACCGGTCCAAGGCGGTGGCTGAGAAGCGGCGGGCGGGTGTTCGGGTGTTGTTCGGTCACCTGGTGGCACTTCCTGGCGAAACCTGGCAGGAACGCTGGGAGGCCAGTGATTTCAATGGTGAGGACGCCACTCCCATCAATGTCTTGGCCCGGCCCGGTCGGCGCCTGGACAGTTACAACCTGTTGGCTGCACTGAAGATGGCGTTCGGGCTGCGGATCATCCAGCCTTCGCTGCCGGGCTTCAGAGCGAACAAGTTCAACGACTATGCCGAGCCGTTCCGCGTGATGCAGAGAGACCCGCAGCTGGACGAGTTCTTCAAGACTGCCGACTCCCAGGCACAGCTGGCTGCGGTCCACCAGCACCGCGCGAAGTTCGACCTCGCGTGCGCGCTCACCACACAAGGCATCGCCCTGGAACACCTGACGCCAGCTGCACTGCTGCACTACGCACTGGAGAACAGACGGCTCGGTCTGACCCACGGGGCCAAGAGCAACACCTCCCGTGTCGCTGCCCTTGGCACCTGGGAGGTGCTGCACCGAATGGGGCACTTCCCGCCGGATGTCCCCCCGACAATGCGGACATTCATCTACGGAGGACAGCTCACCGTTGAAGGGCTCGTCGACCGTTACAACATCAAGAACGCTGGTGTCCGCCAGCTCCTGATCGACTACCTGGCTCGCCGACGCTCGGACACCGACTACATCACCATCGAGGGGCTTGCCCGCAACCTGGCCAGCGTGTTCTGGGCAACGATCGAGCGCATCAACCCCGAGCAGAAAGACCTTGCGCTCAGCCAAGAGGTCTATGACCAGTGGCGGGCCGAGATCCAGTACCGGACGAGAGACAGAACAAAGCTTCGCAAGGACACCGCCAGCGTGCTGCTGGCCGTTCGCGGCCTATATATCGATCTCCACAGCTGGGCCATCGGCGAGCCTGAACGATGGGCTCAGTGGGTGGTTCCCTGCCCGATCCAGCCGCGAGACCTCAAGGGCTTCGGCAAACGCCGGCGGGAAGTCGTCCGGCAGATGGCCGACCGGACCCGGGTCCGCCAGCCGCTGCTTCCCGTGCTCGTCCAGCACGTCGAAGCCCGTCACGGGCACCTGGTCAGTCTGCTCGAAGCTGCCACCCCGGTCCCGATGGGTGCCTCTTTCGTCCACCAGGGGCGCCGCTACAGCCGCACCGACTCCACACAGGACCGGCGCCTGGCCAGGATCCACGGCGAGCCGCCCATCAGGGTCATCGACCACGGCACCGGTGAGACGATCCACCTCACCATGGCCGAAGACTCGGCCTTCTGGGAGTGGGCAGTGATCGAGGTCCTGCGGCACAGCGGCATCCGGATCGAGGAGCTCTGCGAGCTGACTCACCTCAGCATCCGTCAATACCAGCGACCCAACGGCGAGGTCATTGCCCTCTTGGTCGTCGCCCCTTCCAAGAGTGAGCGCGAGCGTGTCATCCCGATGTCCGCCGAGCTCTTCCACGCCATCGCTCAGATCGTCCGTCGCCAGACCCCCCACGGGCAGGCCATCCCCCTCGTTACCCGCTACGACGGTCACGAAAGGACCTGGTCAGAGCCCATGCCATTCCTACTCCAGCGGCAGCACGGAGCCGTCCGCGGGGTCCTGGCACAAGGCACCATTCAGGGCATGCTCAAGCGGACTTGCGAGGAGATCGGCAAGACGAACAAAGCGTTCGCCGCGACAAAGTTCACCCCGCACGACTTCCGCCGGCTCTTCGCAACCGAGATCGTCAACGGCGGCCTCCCCATCCACATCGGCGCCGCCCTGCTCGGCCATCTGAATCTGCAAACCACACAGGGCTACGTCGCGGTGTTCGCGGAGGACCTTGTCAAGCACTACCAAGAGTTTCTCGATCACCGCCGATCGCTCCGGCCCGAGGGCGAGTACGGCGATGTCACCCCCAAGGAATGGGCCGAGTTCGAGGAACACTTCGACAAGCGCAAGGTCGAGCTGGGCAACTGCGCACGCCCCTACGGATCGCCCTGCCAACATGAGCACGCTTGCATCCGATGCCCGATGCTCCAGGTCAACCCGAAGATGCTGCCCCGGCTCGCCGAGATCGAGAAGGACCTCATCCTTCGACGCAAAAAGGCTGAGGAAGAGCAGTGGCTGGGTGAGATCGAGGGCATCGATCTGACCTTGACCTTCGTCCGCAGCAAGCAAGCCGAAGCTGCACGGCTCACACGGCGGGCCCCAGTCGACCTGGGCCTGCCCCGACCCCGTCCAAGTCAGAACTAACCCCTCCAGTCGCCCCGCCGAGTGAAGTGCAGAGAAGCTCCATGAGGCTGGAGGCCATCTCGATCTCCTGTGCGCGTACCTTCACCGATGCGGGTGGTGCGAGGCCTTCCGGGTCGCGGATCTCATCGGGCCAGAGCATCGTGTGGACCGCCATCAGGTCTCCGTGGACCCGCAGCAGGGCGAGGGACTCCCGGGTGCGGATGGTGATCTTGCCGATGGCGACGCGGTCGGTCTGCCGGAGCGTGTCGCGAAGGAGGACGTAGGGCTTGTTCGCGGCGGCGCTGGCCGGGGCGAGGAGGTAGGCGCGGTCCATCTGGAGCACGTCGATCTCGGTGGCGTCGACGAAGGCCAGGACGTCGAAGAGTTTCTTGCTGGGCAGGGGCAGCTCGGCCATGTCCTCCTCGGTCAGGACCGCCTGCTTGCCGTCCTTCTCGATCCCCCGGGCGACGTGCTCGTAGGGCACGTCTTCTCCGCACACACTGCACTCGCGCCGGCGGCGCACCCGGCCGGCGTCGGCATCGTGCACCTCGTGGAGCTCTAGGCCGTGCTCGCTGATCGCGGGCACCAGCTGGACGGGCACGGACACCAGTCCGAACCCGATCGCACCTGACCACAACGCGTGCCCTCTCGGCATGCCACCAGCCTGCGGGAGGCGCCGGCATCCCGCAGCCCGGCACACTCTCTCCGGAGGCACAGGCCCGCCGCCGGGCGCTCGGCCACGAACGCCTGGCCTTGGAGAGGCAGAGGTCAGCGGACGGTGCGGTGTTCGTAGACCGCCAGGGTCAGATCCTTCACTGCGGCCTGAGCCTGCTCGGCGTCCAGTCCGTGGTCGATGGCCTCCAGAGCCCCGGCCGCCGCAACCCGCACCCGCAGAGGCAGGCCGTCATACGCACAGACCCGGTAGGCGAGAGTGCGGCGGGCGTCCCGCTCTTCCTCGCTCACCCCGTCGGGGACCAGAGGGAAGACGGCCGCGTGGTACGTCGCGATGCTCATCAAGGCCGCGTCGGCGATGCCCTCCGCGTACCCGTCGGCCAGCACGGCCTCAGCCCGGAAGAAGGACACCACCTGGCGGCGAGCCAGGAACGACCCGATCCCCGCACCCAGGCCGGCCGCACCCGCAGCAACCACCGCCCCCAGGCGCCCGCCTGCGAGAAGACCGAAGCAGGCTCCGCCCACCACCGCGCCCGTCACCAGCACAAAGGTGACCAGCAGATGTATCCGGGTGGCGAGGGAAGACTCCATGCCCAGCAGTATGCACACGGCCACCACGCCCCCGGCCAACACAATGGCGCTACCGGCTTCCGCTCGCGAGCGTGAACACACCACGAGGGCGTGACAGTGCCCAGGGCGGCGTCGTTGAACCAGACAGCGGCGGCCGCTTCCATGCGAACCCGGGTGCACACGCACAGAACCCGGCCGCCGCACCACCAGGCTCCGGCCGGTCCCCTGCCTCCCGACCGGCCGGCCCTCACGCCGAACCCCGCGCTGCAACGACCGCAACGCGACACCGGCATGGCAACCAGCAGCTGTCGTCGGTGCCCGGCATACCCAGCGGCAAGGCGGGAGCAGAAGGGGGCAGAACCTGCCGCCCGGTTGCGCGACCCCTGGAACGCCAAAGGGAACGGGCGGGGAGGGTCGCCTTCGGCTTGCCCGGGTCAGGTGCGGAAGCGGGACAGCCAGCCGCCGGACTTCTGCGCGGCCTGCTCCGCCTCCACCTCCGCCTCCTGGCGCCGCCGCTCGTGCTCCTGGCGCTCGCGCTCGTCGGCTTCGGCCTGCTTCTCGGCCACGATGGTCCGGCTCTGGCATGCGTCGCACAGGTGCGGATGGGATGCGCGGGGCTGGCTCCAGCCCCGGGAGTCGACCGCCTTCCACCGGGCGTCGGTGAACTTCTGCCCGCAGTCCGCGCACACGGGACGGCGGCCCTCCCGCTCCGCGGCCTCCTTCTCCGCGCGGCGCCGTTCCTCCGCTCGGGCGGCATCCCGGCGGCGGGCGAGGGCGGCGTCCCGGCGGGGGTTGCCGATCGCCTCCAGCAGCGGCTGACGGCCCTCGCGGCCGAAGCGCCAGAACGCGGGGCCGGCCGGGCCGTATTCGCGCAGCCACTCCAGCGTGGTCGCCACGATGGGGATGCGGCCGTCGTAGGAGTGGAAGCCGTCCCCGCGGTGGAAGGTGCCTTGCCAGTGCTGGCGGGTGAGTGCGGCGACCTTCTTCATCTGGCCGGTGGCGGGGCGCGGGCCGACCTGGTGGAAGACGAGCAGGACCGGCGGGTGCACGCGTTCGTACGGCTCCGACTCGGGTGCGGACCAGCGGGTGCGCCACAAGGGCTTGGCGATACCGTCGGCGTCCGTCTCCTTCCTCTGGAAAAAGCGGGCGTACTTGTCGAACTTCGCGGCGATGAGGGCGGCGTCCTCGAAGCAGTTGTCGGCCTCGATGAACAGCAGCGGCACCCCGGCCTCCGGCGCGGTCAGGACGATGTCGGCCCGGACGCTACCCAGGCCGGGGTTCTTCCAGGTGCCCTTCGCCGGGAGCGCGACCTCGGTGAAGTAAGAGGCGATGGTGCCGACACCGTCCGGGGCATCGACGGCGGCCCGGGCGGCGGCAACCGCGTCGGCCGGCTCTCCCGCGACCAGGGCGAGGCTAGGCTTGGGGCGGATCATCGCGATGACCGTCTCGGTGACCGTCATGGGATGTGACGCCCCAGAACGGCCCACGCCCTTGGGTATGCCGCCCATCTCCTCCGGCACGCGGTCCAGCTCGACCCCGGCGGCGGCCAGACCGGCCGGGGTGAGGATGCGCACCTCTTCCCCGTCCCGGGTGCGGCCGCCGCCCAGGACCAGGCCGTGCCTGCGCAGGTCGTTCGCCGCGCTCCGGTGGGAGGCGGTGCGCGCTTCCTTCCGCTTGGCCGCCGTCGGCTTGAGGGTATGCCGGTAGGTCAGGTGCGGAGAGGACAGCCGCTGGATCTGATCGGCGGTGGCGACCTTCAGCACCCCCAGGACGCGCAGCACATCAGCGCGCAGATCGTTCGACGACCCCGCCGGGTTCGCCTTGCGCTGGCTCGCCATCAGATCCGCCCTCCCGACGTCCACGACCCGTCAGCGGCCAGGCGCCGGCCCCCGGCCGGTGAGGGCTCTGGGTTCCCGGGCCCGATGCTCTCCTCCGCCACTAGTCCGTTCAGGTCCAGGAGCGGAGAAGAGGGTTGTGACGATCCGCCGCATCCCCGGAAAGCCGGGGTGAGCAGGGGAAATGCGAGCCTGGTGGGTGCCGGGCACGGAAGTGGCATCGGCAGTGGGAACGCAAGCGCCAGCAGCAGGGGCTCACCAAGGCTTGCCCTGGACCGGGCGTGGTGAGCGTGGCCGGGGCAGGCGGCGACGTCGCGGCGGCGTGCGCAGCTCCAGGATCTGGGACGGGCGCGGCGCGGAGAAGGGGCGGTGGGGTCGGGCGGGGGCACGGTGGGCCTCGCTTTCTCCCGGCCGGGGCCGGGATGGGGTGGCTGTTTGTCCGTCCCGCGCGCATCCGTACGCGTGCGGGACGGGCGCCACCCTGCGAGATCGCCCCTTGACCGCGGTCTGTTCACCCCTGCTAGCGCTGTCCGTTATGCCCCTTGACCACCCCTTGCACGACTGGTTTGTCCGTGACCGGGAACATCCCCGCGCGGGCGCGAGGGATCCGTAGCCCGCCGTCCTCACCGGGCGGGGCGGGTGCTGGACGGGGAGGAACCCAGCCGCCAGTCCGAGGGCTTGCGGGAGCGGAACGTCTCCCCGCTCTCGATCGCGGCCTTGTTCCGCGCGAACGCCAGCTCGGCCGCCGACATCCGGCGAGGCGCGCACCCCGGGTGCCCCCAGCCCTCGGTCACCTTCGTGATGACCTCACCCTTGCCGTAGCCCTTGGAGCAGGCCGGGCAGGTGCCCGCATACGCGGCGCGGACCGCACCACGCGGCAGCGATACCGCCTTCTTCGCCACGGCCTTCTTCACGGCCGGCTTGCCGCCGGACTTCTTCGCCGCCTGCGCCCGCTTGACCGCCTCGCGTTGCGCCTTGCCGTACCGCTTCTTCTTCGACTGCTGCCCGCCAGCCGCCTTGGCGCCTCTCTGCGCCGGAGTCTGTCCCACGGGCGGAGCGTAGGACCGCCGTACGGCGACAGCCGCGCGCCACGCGCACCATGACGCGCGACCTGGCATCGCATCGGTGCGCGGTGCGGTGCGCACCGATGCGATGCGCGTGCACGATGCACCGCACTCCCCCACCCCCGACGCGCACCCCGACGCGGCGCTCTCCCCCGGCGCGCATGATGCGGTGCACTCCCTCCGCGCGGTGCGCCGCCCGGTGCCGGGGTGCGCGCCACTCTCCCGCCCCAGTTGACACAGAGTGACAATGCGCGAGCCGGGGTGCGGAGGGAGATCTCTCCTCTCGGTGCGCCGCATCGCGCACACACAACGGGACAATGTGGGCGCCTAGCGGGGGTTGTCAAGGGGATTCACCCGCACTGACGACCCTGGTCAAGGGGTCGGTGCGGTGCGGTCCAGGGGCTGGTCAAGGGGCACCAACCTCCCGCACCGCCTTACCCACCGTGACCGCACGCCCGCACCAGTGCCGAGGACGCGACGCACTCGATGCGCACCGGGTACCCGACGGCGCATCGCCGGTGCGCTTCGCGGTGCACTCGGCGCACCGCACTGCCCGCACCGAATGCGCACTGGGTGCGCGCGAGAGTGCCGTGCATCGTCGGACGGCGCGCACTCGGTGCGGTACGGGACATCGTGCGGTCCACTCGATGGACGTTGCCCGGAACCGTCACCACTACCAGGTGCTGGATTGCCGCTCCCCTACTTCCCGCTGGTGGGGAAGTGGTAGTGGCCGAAGCCTCACCGGAGCACCCGCCGGACAGGCCGCCACGGCAGCCCGAGACGGTAAGCCGCCGCCCTGTGCACCCTCCCGCCCATGAGCTACCAACCCATTCACAAAGACCTCTGCCCGCTGTGCCGCCGACCGCTCCGGATCGAGTACGGCCGCACCCGCCCCTCCGGCCAGCAGGGCCACCCGGCCCGTGTCTGGATCACAGACCGCCGCTGCCCCGGCTGCGAGACCGTCCGGCCCCAGCAGTGGGCGGACGTGATGCGCGCCCTCTACGAGATCTGACCCCGGACGCGCGAATGCTGCACCCCGAGAACATGAGCCCCACCCGCCCCGGAATCGCACTGCAACCGGCTCCACCGCCATCGAGCGCACAACCGCGCGCGACTTCCGCGACCACCCACCACTACTGAGCGCACCGCGTCACCGACGCCTTCACACGAACAGCCACCCCCGCCCCCGGCCGCCGGCCGGGGGCTTCGTGCATTTCTGGAGGAGTTCGCTGTGCCTACGTACGAGGCCCTGCCCCGCTTCACCGCCGATCTTGGTCGCCTCACCCCCGAACAGCGCCGTACCTTCCGCCGCGTCGTCGCTCGCGCCTTCGTCCCCGACCTCCGCACCGGCCGCTTCCGCGCGGGCCTTCGCATCAAACGCGTCCGCTGCGCGCCGGGCGTCTACGAGCTCACGTGGTCCGGAGGGGGTCGTGCAACCTGGTCGTACGGGACGGAGCGGATACGAGGCGCGCAGCACATCGTCTGGCGGCGCATCGGCGGACACGACATCTTCACCGGCCCATGAGGCGCCCGCGAACGGCGAATTACCCGCGCCGTTGTGGTCTCCCGCGCATCCTGGGTCGAAGTTATCCACAGGCCGGAACGTGATCGGCGGTTCCTTCGTACCCTGCTGCCGAGCCGATCACATGGGGGGTGTGCGGGTGCGGTACGGCGTGGTGGTGGAGGAGCTCGCAGTCGAGGTCATGGCGCAGCTGCCCAGCGACGAGGCCCGATGGGAAGTCATGGCGCTCGTGGAGGTCGCCCGGATGGATCCGCGAGCCTGGCCCGACGTCCGCGATCCCGGCTCCGTGGAGGAGATCCGGGAGGCGTTCGGACGGCGGTGCTGGATCCAGTACATGCCGCATGCCGGAGCGATCGAGGTCCGGGACATCGGGTGGGCGGGCTGATCGGTCAGCGGTTGGACGTGTATCCCGGTGCTCCTGGACGTCGCGGACCGCACCGTCACCGCGCCACTGTGCACCAATGCCGAAGACGCGCCGTGCACGCGCTCGATCGCGTGGGAGGACCTCGGCCCCGGCCCTTGCTGGACCGTACGGCAGACTCCTGACGTGACCACAGCGCAGCCGCGTCGCGCCCTCGGCCGAGGACTCCGCACTCTTATCGCCCCCGTCCCCGAACCGCCCCTCGTGGAGCAGGCGATAGATCTCTCCGCCGGTGCCGCACCGGGTGTCGAGGAATACGCCGATGCCGTGGCGGAGGCGGCCTGCCGTCTCGCCGAGGCCGCGCACCCCACGGGCTGGAGCGCCGTCGCTGTCGAGGACGCCGTGGACGCGATCGACACCCTTGTGGAGGCGCTCTCCACCCTGGACGCGTACTCCGCGCAGCTCCTCGCCCCGATCACGGGTACGACCGCAGCACTGCTCGAGCACCTCACCCGAGCCCAGGGCAATGATCAGATCGCCGTGGTCGCGGACGTCCCCGTCCGACAACGGCGACGCCGGCTCGGACCCGGCCGACAGCACGAGGACCGGAGGGGATAACCGCATCCCTACGCCAGTTCTTGGGACGGCCAATAGGAGATGTAGCAGCATTCGGCTGCCTCTGGTCATCGGATCGAAGTCACGAGAGAGTGCGGACATGAGCGAGAGGAAGAGCCAAGCGCGGACGCCAAGAACCACGTGGGAATACGCCGTCAGCGCGGCCGACCAGATGGTGCTGTGGCACGCCGACGCCTCCCCCGGGATGAGTGGAGAGCCGCTGCGTACGCAGGCCGTGGTGCTGCTGGCCGCCTCGATCTCCCAGTGGGCAGCCACGGCCGGCCGGGAAGGCCCGGAGATCATCGGGGCACCGCTGGAGGCTTTGTCACAGAGTCTGCGTGAATGCCCGGTGAGCGCGCTGCGGGAATGCCCAGCGGTGGAATCCTGCGGCGCTGCCGAGCGGGCTCACCTCCTGGACGCCCACGGCGGCCCCGTCTTCGCGGCCGTCCAGCACGCGACTCTCGATGTTCTCCGGCACCACCTTCGTGACAGCAGTACTACCGGTTCTGCTGTCACCATCGCCGACCGGCGCGCTGCCCTGCAAGCCGCCGCCGCAGCGAGATCCCGGTACCAGGACCCTGACGAGGGAGACTTCTGACGTGACCAGCGACGCCGTGTCGTCCCTGCTCCAAGCCTCGAGCGACCTGCTGGACGACTACCGGGCCGGCATCTGGTGGCCCACCTCGCATGAGCAGACCGTCGTCACAGGACTGTTCCGCGCCGGGCTCTTCACCGCCCGGCACATTCACGGCTACCGCCAGCTCGCCGGTGAGACGACCCTGTCCAAAGGGCGGCTGATCGGGGCCCTGCAGCCGGCCGAGGCCGTCCTCGACGCTCACGACACCACCGACGGCACTCCGGCCCACGCCGCCCTCGACCGCTTCCAAATGCTCATCGACACCCTGGCCACCGACGAGCAGGGCCACAGCATCCGGCCTTCACGGCAGGAGCTCCATGTCCGCGGCACCATCACACTCACCTGGGACGCCGGACTCAGCCGCATCCCGCTGGAGTGCCCCCAGTGCCACGCCCGCACCAACGCCACCCTGACCGTCACCGATGGCAGCGTCACCTACACCTGCAGCGCGCAACACACCAGCCCCGACCACCGGCTGGACGCGGAATCCGTCGAAGCAGCGATCGGCAGCATGCTGGGCTTCCACCGGGTCCTGGGCGACCTCGCACTACCCGGCGCACCCAGCCCGACACCGTCCTAGAAGAAGGCGCCAACGCCTCGGCCCTGGCCGAGGCGTAAGGATGCCCCCTACCCGACGGTCTCCGCTCGTGGCCACCCTCGGCTATGGACCATCGGGCGCTGTCGGGAGCTACTTGGGCAACCGGGTCCGCGGCAACGGCGTCAATCGTCTGCGCCTTCCTGAAGCTTGTAGAGCTCGAAGAACAGGCCGCCCAGGGCGATGAGCTCGTCGAAGGTGCCCGTCTCGGTGACGCGGCCCTGGTCGAGGACGACGATGCGGTCGGCGAGGCGCGTGTTGGCCAGGCGGTGGGTGATGAAGAGAGCGGCGCGGCCGCCAGCAAGGCCCCGGAGCCGGGAGAAGACCTGGTGTTCGGCTCGGGCATCGAGGGCGGCGGTGGGTTCGTCCATGACGAGGACGGCGGTGTCGCGGTGGAAGGCGCGGGCGATGGCGATGCGCTGCCACTGGCCGCCGGACAGGTCGTGTCCTCCCCACCAGGAGCGGGCCAGTGAAGTGTCCAGGCCGTCGGGGAGGGCAGCGATGACCTTGTCGGCTCCGGCGGCCTGGGCGGCGGTGTGTACCGCTGCGTCGCCGGTGGGTTGGGGCTGGCCGAGGGTGATGTTCTCCCGGGCGGCGAGCGGCCAGCGGGTGTAGTCCTGGGGCACGAGCGAGACGGTGCGCATCACCGCGGTCGTGTCGGCGTCGGCGAGGTCGGTGCCGTCCCAGGCGATAGTGCCGCTGGTGGGCAGGAACAGGCCGGTGAGGAGCTTGGCGAGGGTCGTCTTGCCGGAACCGTTCTCGCCGACCAGAGCCACGACCTCGCCCCGGCTGATGGTCAGCGTGACGTCCTGCAGAGCAGGTGTGGCAGCGCCGGGGTAGACGAACGCCACCGCCGATGCGGTGATGGTGCGCGGACCGTCTGCGGGTACGGCGGCTGCGCCACGCTGGTTCGCCCAGTCCTTGGCGACGCTCAAAAAGCGCGCCCAGTCGTCCAGGAGCAGCGACAGCTTGAAGAGGCCGGCTCCGGCAGTGACGGCCGAGCCGAGGGCGGCGCCGCATGTCCGCATGCCCACGGCAGCTGCGCCGGCGGAGGCCGGGCTGATCCGGCCGGTGGCGATCAAGGCCACCAGCATGCCCCAGGCGAGCAGCATCGCGGCTTGCGCGAGGGAGTCGCCCGCGCCCTTGACGAAGAGGGCCTGACGGGCCGCGGTGGCCTGTTCGGCTTCCAGGCGGGTGGAGATCACCCGGTACTGGTCGGTGAGGTAGGGGGCCATGGTGCCCGCGCGGACCTCGGGGGCGGTGTTGCGGTCGGTGATGTGGTCGCGGAAGGTCTGCCGCAGCCGGCGGTCGGAGACGGAGCGATGGTGGGCCGCGTGCTCGGTCCTCGCTGCGCGCACCGCTCCCCACGCCCGGGGCAGGACGGCCAGGACGAGCAGGGGAAGCAGCAGGGGGTGGAGCACCGTGACCACGCCGACGGCGGCAACGAGCTGGGCCATGGCGGAGGTGAGGATCTGCGCGCCGGTGATGAGGTCCTTGGCGGCCTGGGCGCCTTCGCTACTGGCCCGGTAGGCGTCCATGAAGGCCGGGTCCTCGTAGGCGACGAGCTCGGCACTCGTGGCCGCATCGATCACCGCGAGGTCGGCTTCACGGACCGCCTTCGGGCCCAGCTGCGCCGCGGCCGCGCGGGCGAAGGCGTCGGCCACGTACCGGCCGGCGCCCGCCACCGCGACCACGATCAGGGGCACCGCGGCGTGGCGCAGCCCGGTGGGGATGTCCGTGCGGCTGGAGAAGGCGATGGCCAGGACGCGGGCGGTGGCTGCGAGAGCGAAGGCGGTCAGCACGGCCGCGGCGAGCTGGGCGAGCAGGAGGCGCAGCATGGCGTGCCGGTCGGTGTGCCAGCCGAGGCGGACTGCCTGCCGCAGGGCCTGCGGCAGGCGGCGGGCGATTTGCCGGGTGCTGAGGTTGGTGGAGGCGTCGTGGTGCCGGCCGGGTTTGAGGTGCATCACCGGGGCCGTGCCCGGGACGGTGGAGGGGTGTGTCACGTGCCTATGACGCTCGTAAATTCTCCGCGTCGGCAAGGGTGATTTGTCCCGGCCCGGGACCGTCTTCGCAGGCCACCCCTCCAGTGCGTCAACCTCGAAAGAGTTAATTCACCCTTGCGAGTGAATGGGGGTCAGGTGATCAGCACCGCCATCCACGGGCGGTCTGCAGCGTCTTGCCCGTCACGGCCCGATGCCCCGCCGGGGACCTCCGCCCACGCGTGCGCGGCGTGCGGCAGGAACCGGGCGCCCAGCACCCACCGAGCCCGGCGTCCCACCAGCGCGGCGGCCACGACCACCGTCAGGCTGGTCTCCATGCACGCGAGCCGCCCGCGCCACCACGGCGGCCGCACCGACAGCACGGCCGCGTGCAGCATGCCCAGGGTCTTCGGCGAGGCGTAGGGCAGATGGGAAGTGGCCCGTACCAGCCGTATGCGAGTGCGCAACGGCAGCCGCAGGACGACGAGCGCCAGGGCGAGCGCCACCAGCGCCACCAGACGGAATCGGAGGGGAACCTGCTCCGGGACGGCCACGGCGGGCGGCGCCGGCTGCTGCGCCAGGTCCTCGAGCGCGGGTGCCGACTGGCTCAGGGCGGTGTCGGTGAGCAGCCCGCGGGCCACCAGGTGCTCGACGGTCGACGCGACCGCAGGAGCGACGGTGGCTTCGTCCGCCCCGCACCATGTGACTATCTCGTGGGCGAGGCCGTCGGTGGTGCCGCGCGCGAGGAGTGTTTGCCAGATGCGGGAGGCGTCCGGATCGAGCATCACCCACCGGTCGGAGCGGGTGTCGAGGATCGCCGTGCCCTCGCAGCACGAGGCGTGATGGACCCCTTCGGGTGTGGTCAGCACCGTGTCGCCCCTTCCGTGTGTCCGGCGGCGGGCGCGGGTGTGGGCGGGTGGGCGAGCCAGTGGCAGGCCACGAGGAGCATGTGGAGGTCGGCCAGCCCCATCGAGTCCTCGCCCCGGGCCAGAACATCCAGCGACCGCATGGCCGCGCCCGCGTCGATGAGCCCCTCGGTGACCAGTGGGGAGGTGCGGATGAAGTCCCGGAGGCGGGGCAGGTGCCGGGCCAGGCCGGCGATTCGCCACGGGGTGAAGTTGCCCTTCGACTGGCGGCCGGTCAGCCACGGTGGCAGGTCGGGAAGCGCAGCGGCAAGCAGCGGCTTGAAGACGCGGGGACGGTCGAAGGGATCGACGGCGAACGCGGCCCGCACGACCTCGTTGTCGAGGAACGGGTGCTCGGGGCGTATCTGGCGGGAGGTGTCCAGCGGGGCGGCGGCCCGGGAGCAGGCGCCTGTGAAGTGCAGCGCATCCCACTGGGCGAACTCGACCGCCGGCCGGTCCATAGCCCGGTGCGCGGCCTGCCGCAGCAGATCCGCCACAGCTTCGCGCCCGCCGGCAGTCAGCCAGGATGCCGCAGCGCCCAGTTGCACCCACGACCAGGCCCTCACCCGGCCGGGCGCCGGGAGGCGCCCGGAAGCTACCTGGTCGGCGGCATGGGCGAGCGCGGAGGGGTACCCGGCGGACGCGTCCTTGACCTGCTGCCACACGGGGCCGGGCGCAGTGCTCTGGGCCCGCGCCCAGGCGACGGCCTTCCGGTGCGCCTCGCGGCGGTGACCGGCCTGCAGCAGGCCGACGAAGCGCGCCGAACCGATGCTCAGGACGACGTCGCCGCCGTGCCCGGTCAGGTGCCAGCGCAGCCCGGCGACCGGGGCGAGGTACGCGGCTTCCATCGCCGAGTTCGCCACGCTCAGGCACGGCTCGTCGCCGGCCGGGACGCCCTCGGCGAAGTCAAAGCACAGCTGCGCCGGGCCGCCGGCGACGACCTGGTGGCGTACGCCCGCGTGCTCGGCGACGCGGATGGCGAAGGCCGTGTCCTCGCTGCTGGTGTAGGGGTCGCTGTAGGTCACCGCGCGGACCTCGCCCAGGGGCGCGGCAAGCAGGACGGCGGTGGAGGAGTCGAGCCCACCGGACAGGTCCGCGCCGACCGGCCCCGGCCCGCTGCGCATGCGCAGGGCCACCGCGTCGGTGAGGGCCTGCCCGAAGACGGGGGCGCCCTCATCGAGGGACCGCCGACAGGGCACGGCCGTGACGTCGATCAGCCGCACCAGGCCGCGGGTCAGCAGCAGCGCCTGGCCCCCAGGCACGGCGCGCACGCCGGGGTAGAGGCTGCGGTCGGGCCAGTGGTCGGTGGCCACCAGGCGTGCGGCCAGCAGCGGCAGATCCGGCGATCCGTCAGCCAAGTCCCGAGCCCGGCTCGCCCACCGGGCGGTGTCTCCGGTGACCGTGTAGAACACGGCGCGCAGGCCAGCGAGATCCCCGGCAACCAGCCGCTCGCCGGGCCGGTCCCCGATGACCCAGTACGAGCCCGGCCACCTCGTCAGCTGCACCCACTGGCCGGCGGCGACCGCGCCCAAGGCCGCGTGCAGCTGCTCCTCAGTGGCGCCGCACTCCCCCACGACCGTCAGCCGCACCGGACCGTCGACGACCGTACGTACCGTGGCCCCGCCGCCGGACCGTACGGCCGTGCCGGGCCCGTTGCCAGCGGTCCACATCACCTCGAACGTGCTGCTCATCGCGCTCCTTCCAGGGCATGGGCCGGGGCCCAAGCCGTGTGCGCTTGGGCCCCGGAGGTGACGATCGATGTGCCTGAAGAGGCCGAGGTCAGGTGGTCTCGGACTCCCAGTACTGCGAGCCATCGGCGTTGTTGAAGGTCTTGTCGCCGAGGGTGAGCTCGTCCACGTCGTGCTCACTGATCTGCGGGTCGAACCCGCGGATGGGCTGCTCGTTCATCTGTGCCTCCGTGTGGCTGGTGAGCCGCCCTCTGGTGGTGCTGTGTGACGGCGGCCCTCGATGTCGGACAGGTGCACGTTGCGCCGTAGAGCAAGATCCCTGCTGGTCAGCGGGGCTGCTGCCCTCGGCCTGGTATCGAGTGAACCGCTATCAGGCGGACGGGGGCAGTGCCGGGATGTGTGCCAAGCCGTCTGCCAAAACGGGGGCGGCCGTCACGCGGGCGGAGCGTCCCACAGGGCGAGGACTTCGGCGATTTCCGGCACTCGGCGGTGATGCCGCAGGGCGGCGAGGACTACGTCGCCGCGTTCGGCCGCGCGCGCCGAGGGGACCGAGGCCGCCATCTCGAACATGCGATGCGCCTGGGCGGCTGCTTCTTCCGCCTCGTTCGCGTCCAGGAGCGCGGTGACCAGCCAGGACAGGTACAGGGCGTACTCGCGGACGTGGGTCGGGTCGTAGCCGCTCAGCGCGCGGCGCAGCAGCGGGACGGCCCGCAGGGGGCGGTGGAGCTGGGTGGCCACCCGGGCCTCCATGACCTCCTGCTCGGGCATGTCCACCCAGTACAGCCACAGCCGGTCGGCAGCCTCGCCCGGGCCGGCGTCGGTGATCTGCTCCATCGCCTCCCCCATCGCGCGCAAGGCTCCTTGGGCGTCGCCGGCCAGCGCACTTGTCCAGGCCAGCCGGGCCGCCGTCAGCGACCGCGCCACGAGCGGAGCATCGGTGCCGGCCGCGGCCTCGGCGGCGCGTACGAGTTCCAGGCCCCGGCGGGGGTTGCCGGTGTTCGCCGTCCAGTAGCCCCAGGAGCCGAGCAGGTGGGCGGCCAGGGCGCCGTCCTCGGCCTGGCGGGCGGCCGAGGCACCGAGCCGGAAGAGCGGTTCGGGGTCGACCCGACCGCCGGTGTCGGTGGCCACCCAGCCCGCGAGCTGTGCCATCTCGGCGACGGCGACCAGCAGGCGCTGCCCCACCACTTCGGTGTGGGAGGTCTGGTTGAAGAGGTTCACGGCCTGCCGCAGCTCGCGCACGCACGTCTCGACCAGGTCGCCCCCGGCGAGGACATCATCGGCCAGGCGCAGGCCGTGCACGCGTCGCAGGAGCGCCTCCGCGTCGTCCAGGCCGATCCGGCGCCCGGCATGTGTGCCGCACGGGGCGAGGGGTTCGCCGGGTGGGAGGAGGGAGGACAGAACCTCGGTGGGGGTGGCGGTGGCGATGTGGCCGATCCGGCGAGCCGCCTTCGAGGCCGCCCGCGCGGCTTTTAAGCGGGTGAGCGGGACGTTCAGGACGTGAGCGAGGTGCGGGAGCCAGAAGGGGCCCGTCGTGCGGCCCTCGTACTCCACCTCCCACCGCCACACCTCGGTCCGGGTGATCGTGGTCCGGCCGGAGTCGGCGACGAGGGCACGCGCGAGGTCGTCTTCCGTCCATCCCGCGCGCAGACGCAGCATGCGGATCAGCGGGCCCAGTCGCTCGCCGGTCACCGGAGGTTCAGGCATCACAGACATTCATACCCCTTCACGAACGAGTAGGGGAGAGGCCGGAGGTCAGCCAGTCGGCGAGGAGTCCGGCTGGCCGCCGGCGCCGGACCGGCACCCCGCTCCTCATGGTGGCGGCCGGCCTGGTCGTGGAGCACGACAGCCGGTCCCGCGAGGCCGATCACCAAAAGGAGAGGATCAGGGCGCCCCGTAACGGTGGTCGATGATCCCGGCGCGGGCGTTCACCACGTCGTAGCACCACCGATGCGAGTCCGGCGCCGAGGACGTGATGGGAGGAGACGAGCATGCATCTGGAGGGATGGCAGCCCCGACGAGCAGGACCAGGACGGCGCGCAGCGGATGATCGACATCGATCAGCTCGCCCTCGTTGGCGTGAAGCCGCTCACCGGCCGCCCGCCTTCTTCAGCGCCTTCGGGTTCTCCACGACCCATTCCCGGCCGCCGCTCACGGGGCGCAGGAAGATCGCCTGCGGGATGCGGCGCCGTGTGTTGGGGTCCTCCCACTCCCCGATGAACTGCACGATCGCCTCCGTCTCCGCAACGGAGTCGAAGATGTGCGCTCCCTCGTGCAGCCATGCGGGGAGCGACGGGCGGGAAGACATGCGAGGGTTCATGGCGGGTGACCTCCAAGCGGGAGGGCAGCTCTGATCGCACGAGGGGGAAGCACGGGAGGGCTGCCGGCGTGGGTGCCGCCGGATGCGGGGAGTCGTGCCGGAAGCTGGGAGCCGGCGGCTTCCATGACGGTAGGAAGAGCTGGCGGGAACCCTCAATGAAATTGCGGCTGATTGCGGAAACTCACCCGAGAGCGTTGATCGCTGCGGTGATCAGTTGCCGGGCCTGCGCGCCGTGGACGGCCATGCTGGCCAGGTCGGTGAACATCTGGGTGTAACCGGCAATCTCTCGGGGCTGGGTGATGCGCAGGTAGCCGGAGGTCAGCTCGACCGCAACCTCGGCCTCGTCGAACATGTAGAAGTCCTCAACCGGCAGGTGGGGGCGGTCGCATGCGGTGGGAATGACGCCGAGGCTGACGAACGGGTGGGCGCTCACGCTGATCAGGTGCCCGAGCTGGCCCACCATCGTCTCCGCATCGCACACCGCCGCGTGCAGCACGTACTCCTCGATGAGCAGCCCGAACCGGTGCCGGCCGGAGAACAGCTTCTGCTGCCGTTCCACGCGGGCCTCGACGGCCTCTTCGACGTCATCGACAGCCACGCGCTCGCGCTGGATGGAGCGCAGCACGGCCGCGGTGTACGCGCGGGTCTGCACCATGCCGGGCATCACGCGGCTCGCGTAGACGCGGAAGAGGCCGGTGCGCTCGTAGAGGCTGTTCACGGACTCCTGCGCGGCACGCAGTCCGGTGCGCTCCATGCGGCGCCACTCGGTGTACATCGTCTGCACCGCTCGGGCCTCGGCTATCAGGTCGGGGACCTGACCTTCGGCCCCACACGTGGCACACCACGCCTTGATGTCGGCCTCGGACGGGGTGGACTTCCCGCTCTGGATGCGGCTGGTCTTGGCGGGGTGCCAGCCGCACTGGGCAGACAGCTGGTCCCCGCTGAGACCGGCGTCCTTACGGATGTCGGAAAGGCGGCGTGCGAGAGCCTGACGCGCTTCAACGACGCTGGAGGACGAGGACATGGCTGGCTGCCGGGTGCGGTCGGAGGATATTGCTCAGACGGTGTACTGCTCGTGCGGGATGGCACGCTCCCACACGGTTTCGAAGGCGGTGGTGACCATCTTCACCACGGCGGGGTCATCGTTGAACTCGTGCCCGGCCCAGTCGCCGTCCCCGGTGAACCAGTGGAACATCACCCGGCGGTCGTCGATCAGCCACAGGTCGTTCCCGGGCAGCGCGATATCCGAGGCGAGACGACGCGGGAGCCAGCGGACCTGCTCGCCGGCCGCGATGTTGTGCTCAGTGGTGATGGCGTGCTCCCACCGGATGTAGTCGGTGACCGGCTCGGAGACGATGCGTGCCCGGCGCAAGGTCACGCCCCGGCCCACGGTCTCCTTCACCAGACCCGACCACTCCTGGTACTCCTCCGGCAGCTCGCCGGTCCGCCCGTCGCGCCAGGCGGTGAACACCGGGTCGTCCATGTAGGAGTCGCGCATCTCCAGGTGCGCCGCCGAACGCTCAGCACTCCTCAGCAGGGCGGTGAAGTCCGGCACGTTCTGCTGCATCGCACGCCTTCCTCAAAATCGGGATCATCCGGACGGGAATGCGCACCACGGCCTCATGGTCGGGCACACCGATGGGGTGGCCCTGCACCCACTCCGTCTCACTGATCTTGGTGCACGTCTCATCGTCGGGACGCCAGCCCTGGACGAGGATCTCGGCCTTCTCCGTCTCCAGCCACACCTGCGGGGACCCGCCATTCGGTGTGTCCGGGTCTATGCCCATGAACTGTAGGTCCACAATCGCCTCCTGTACCAAGCAAGTTGCGCGGACTTGCGCCAGGCTTCTCTCGCTGCGGCAGCTCGTCAAGCGCCTCGATGGAGACTGGGCTGCGGTCGGTGCCGGCCGCTCCCCCGCAGACCAGCAGCTGACCTAGACCCCTCACCTAGCCCGTCCAGGTTCTCCAGGTCGCCGGTTGCCCTGCTGCTTCTGACCGCCCCGCCCCGTTGCAGGGCATCAGCCGGACGGGTGGCCCCGGGATGGAACCTCCGCCCTCGCCGCCGACGCCTCTCTAGGTGTGCCGTCTCATGAGGTTGGTGCCACGGCCGCGATCAACGGGCGGCCGGGCCCGCCTTCCTGCTGACCTCCTCGCAATCCGCTGAAGCCGGGCGAGCGGGGAGGTCGTTGGTGTCGCCGACGAGCCAGCGCAGGAAGCCGATGATGTGCGCGTTCATGTCGGAGCCGACGTCGGCGACGGCGGTCTTGGCGCGCTGGTGGAGCTCGGGGTCCGGACGGTAGACCGCGGCGGGGTTCCGGTGCTGGCTGGGCATGGATCTCAGCATTTCATGGTGGCTAGCCACCGGTCCATCATGTCCGTAAAATAGAGGTGGCTAGCCACCTTGAGCAGGGACATTGCATCCATCGGACAGGAGGATCTCTTGAACGAGACACTGCTTGATCACGTCGCACGCGTCCTCGGTCACGTCCCAATCGACCAGAGCGATGGCGTCAACGTCACCTTGGGTCCGTCCATCTGCCATGAGATGGCTTATGCCGCTCTCGCGGTGGTGCAGCCGGAGATTGATCGGCTTCGTCAGCGGATCGCCGAGCTGGAGCCCGATCAGTCCCGGGTCCTGCCGGCGAAGTTCATCACCGATGCCATGGCCCAGATCCCTGACGCACTTCCGCCTGACTTCGCCTGACCACACCGAAACTGCTGCGTGGAGCGCATCGCATCCACGTGACCTGCGTCCACGGGCCGTTGTCAGTGGCACCGTTCACCATGGACTGTCAGATGGCCCAGTGGTGAACGGTGAGGTGCACATGGTTCAGCACGACGGTGGCCGCGAAGGCCCCGGCATAGCCCAGCCCGGCAAGTCCAGCCGGCACGGGGGACCATGGCCGGGCACCGCAACGCCCCGCTAACCCCGGAGGGCCGCCTGCGGCTGTGCCTGCGAGTCGACGCCGGACGACCGATCGCCCACGTCGCCGCCGAAGCCGGCATCTCCCGCCGCTGCGCGGCCAAGTGGTACGCCCGCTGGCGAGCCCACGGTGAGGACGGCCTTGCCGACCACTCCTCCCGCCCCGACCACAGCCCCCACCGCACCCCAGAGGACATCGCGGACCTCGTGGAGGCGCTGCGACGGCAGACCAAACACGGGCCCGCCCGCCTCGCCGCCGATCTGCACCGCCTCCACGGCGTCACCGTGGCGCCGGCCACCATCCACCGCGTCCTCGTGCGCCGGGGGCTGAACCGGCTCCGCGACCTGGACCCGCCCACGGGCGAGCAGCTCCGTGAGGTCATCCGCTATGAACACGAGCGGCCCGGCGACCTGGTCCACGTCGACATCAAGAAACTTGGCCGCATCCCGGACGGCGGCGGCTGGCGCATGCACGGCGTCGGCACCGACGCCGCACGCGCCTCCAAACGCACGGGACCAGGCACGGGCAAGGTCGGATACACCTACCTGCACTCGGCACTCGACGACCACTCCCGACTCGCCTACACCGAGGCCCTGGAAGACGAGAAGGCCGTCACCGCGGTCGCGTTCTGGCACCGCGCCGTCGCCTTCTTCGCCGCCCACGGCATCACCCCGATCAGCCGCTGCCTCACCGACAACGGCTCGTGCTACCGGTCCACGACCTGGGCCAACGCCCTCACCGCGACCGGCACGAAGCACAAGCGGACCAGGCCGTACACACCGCGCACGAACGGGAAGGTGGAGCGGTACAACGGGACGCTCGCCCGCGAGTGGGCGTATGTGCGCGACTACACGTCCGAGCACGACCGCCGCGTCGCGCTCGCCGAGTTCGTGAACTACTACAACCACGACCGGCCGCACGCCGCGCTCGGCGGCCGACCGCCCATCAGCCGGACCGCCGGGAGCGACTACCGGCTCGTCTTCGACCAGCCGCCCGAACCGCTCGTCGACATCCCGCAGCAGCTCAGCTTCGAGGACTTCGTGTAACCAACGTCCTGAAACACCACATCTAGGGTGGGCGGAGTCCACCCCGGCACAACCGGCTCTCCGACCTCTCGGAGAACCACCGCCCCAGCCTCGGCAATTCACGTCTGCAGTGGGCACCCGGGAAAGGGAGAGGCACGGCGCCCGGCCGCAGCCCCCCATCTGGCGACGAAATGAACGGTCGCTGCTACTTTCACGCGTGAAACCAGAGGGGTCTGACTGAGCCCCGGGCGCCCGGACGCTAGGGTTCCGTCGAACAGGTTGCACCATCTCGGAGGATACGAATGACGACGCCGCTGCCTCGGCCGAAGCGCAAGAAGAAAGGCGAAGGCGGCAGTAGCAGCACGCTAAGGGCCGACCGCGAGAAGGCTGGTCTGACCGGTGGCAGCGGAGACATCCACGCGCTGCCGCCTGAGGACGGTGAGCTGCTGGAGCTGGATCCGGAGACCATCTCGCCCAACCCGATGAACATGCGGCTTGAGCTGCGCGACATGGACGCGATGATCGCGGATGTGCGGGAGCGCGGCGTCCACACGCCGGGCATCGTGATGCACACCAAGGTCTTCCTGGAGTGCTACCCGCAGTGGGCGTCCAGGGTGAAGCACCCCGAGCGGCAGTTCATCCTCGGTCCCGGCCATCGGCGGCACGCCGCCGCACTCGCGACCGGGCGCGTCATGCCTGCGGTTCTCCGCGATGACCTCGCCCGGGACCGCCGCGTAGAGGAAGAGCTGGTCTCCGAGAACAACAGCCGCGACGGTCTGTCCCCGATCGAGCAGGCCCTGGCGATCGACCTGCTGAGGCAGCGCGTTCACGAAGACGAGGACCGGACCCTCAGCTTCGACGAAGTCGTGGAGCGCGCCGGGTACACCGGCGGGACAGTGTCGAAGTACCTCGCGCTGCTCAAGCTCCCCCAGGAGGTCCAGCAGGCGATCCACGTCGGCGACCTGTCGATGCGCGCCGGCTACTCGCTCTCCCTCCTCAAGGACGCCGCCGGCTCGAAGGAGTCGGAAGAGGCCCACGCCCTGCAGCTTCGCGGCTGGCGGCTGATGCAAGACGAGAAGCTGTCCGTGGAAGCGGCGAAGAACAGGCTGGCTCTGGAGGGGCAGAAGCAGTTTCACGCGGGAAAGTCGCCCGCTGCGCCTGTCCCCCTTCCGGAGCCACGCGAGGAGAGCAACGCCGAGGCCGGGGAGGTCCAGGGCGCTGCTGGTGAGCCCGCGAAGCCAGTGACGACCTCCGGCGGGAGCGGCGAGGCTCCGCAGGGCGAGAAGGCCGCTGCGCCGGCTGCCGTCGCAGTGCTTGAGAACACGGAGACTTCGAGGCCCGCAGCCCCGGAGCCCACGGCCGTCGACCCCAAGGCCCTCCGGAAGGCCGCTGCGGATCTGCGGGACCTGGCATGCCGACTGCTGCTCGCTGAGGACCGGTACGCGAAGGGAGCGGAGTCGAGCGCCCGGCTCGTCACCGTGGTGCTCAACCCGAACGAGTGGAAGCAGGCCGCGGCCAAGGCCCATGGGTGGCTGGTGGAGCTCAAGAAGGGGCCGTCCAGCAAGAAGCGACCCACCGAATACTTCGCTGCCGTCGCCGCGTCCGAGGAGCCCGGCCTGATGCTCCGCGCCGCCTTCGCGATCGGTCTGGCCGCTGACGAAGTGCGCGCCGCTCAGCTGGACCGGGAGTGGGACGCTCGCGATGTCGCGCACGTTCAGTTTCTCGCCGCCAGCCGCGCCTCGTACCAGCTCAGCGAGTGGGAACAGCAGCAGGTTGAGCGACTTTCACGCGTGAAACAGTGACCGCGCGCCCACGACAGGACGGCTCAGCCTCCACGGAGACCAGATGACCAGCACACTCGCGAAGACCAGGGCGCAAAACGTCGCGCGCGCCTACAAGGTGTTCATCTTCGCTCTCAAGGCCGGCGGTACGGCCAAGACCTCCACGACCACGGCACTCGCCGTGCAGCTGGGCCTGCGCGGCTACCGCGTCCTCGTCATTGACCTGGACCCGCAGTGCAACGCCACCCGGGTGCTGGGCCGCCGCGTGTTCAAGCCGGGGCAGAAGAGCCTCACCGACGTGATGGCGGACAAGGCGCAGCTCAAGGACATCATCGTCCAGGCCCGGTACCGCATCGACCCGGACGGCGACGGCGACGACTGCTTCACGGAGATCCCGAACGTCTGGATCGCTCCCGGCGACCTTGACCACCCGGACATCGACGACGCGGAGCGGATCCTCAATGCTGAGGATGGGAACGTCTTCTGGCTCAAGGACGGCCTGGACGACCTGGCGGAGGAGTTCGAGGTCGACGTGGTCCTCATCGACCCGCCGGCCACCTACGGCCGTCTGACGGTCACGGCGCTCGTGCTCCTGGACGAAGAGACCGAGGGCGCGGTGATCCCGCCGGTGTTGTGCACCTACAAGGAGGCCGATGCGCTGGTCCGGCTGGAGAAGAAGCTCAAGGAGATCAGTGAGCGCCGCATGTACCAGCGGCGCGGCATCCGGCCTCAGATGAAGTACGTGATGGCCTGTGCCGCCCCCACTGCTTCCTTCGGCACCGAGGAGCACTGGGAGACGTTCAACGAGCTCAAGGAGGAGTACGGCGACATACTGCTTCCGCCGGTGCATTGGTCGGGTGTCGCCACGAAGATCTACCGCAACGAGTGCGCGGTGCCGATCCTGTCGCCGAACTCCCGGCCGTCGCAGGACTACGCGAAGGTGGCGACGGCGCTGGGCTTCCCTCAGCGCTGACTTTCACGCGTGAAAGTGGCCTGAGCGGCCCCTGAAACGCAAGAAGGCCCGGTTCCCCCGCGATCACCTGCGGGGGAACCGGGCCTTCGGCTGTCAGGTCGCCCAGGTCGCGGGCGCGCCTTCATCGGGGTTGGGGATGCTGGCGGCGGTCGCCAGAGCGGCGGGGTGCCGCAGGGCGGTGATCGGCACGGCGCCGGGTTCGGTGGCCGGCGCCCAGACCATGCGCCAGGTGTCATCCCACTCGCACCCGCAGCCGTGGTCCGGGTGCGGGTGCCGTAAGAAGACGCCGTGGGTGTGGACGGCGCGCGGGATGCGGGGAATGAGCTCCGAGGGGTCATCGCCGGGGTAGAGGTGGAGGTTGCGCCAGCCGTGGACGCGGGCCATGTATGCGGCGGCGGCCTCGATGATGTCGGCCCACTCCTGGTGTCCGAGGACGATGAAGCCGACCGGATAGAGGTGATCATCGGTGGCGTCGTCGATCCCTGTGACGTACAGACCGCGATGGGCGAGGAAGCCGCTGTCAGCCGCGTCGTCGGCGCAGGGGTTCCAGAGCTGTTCGACGGGGTGCATGGTGCCGTCGTCGCCCTCGCTGGTCTCGATCTCGTACAGGGTGGCGGTCATGCGCTCACCCCCGCGACGGCGGCGTCCAGGAGTGCCACGGCGTCAACCTCGTACGGGTCGGCGAACAGCTGGTGGTCGCTGACGTCGAGCGGCGAGTACCGAGCGTCGATGCGGTAGCCGGGCATGAGGGTGGTCTCCTGCCCGTCCAGCGCGGCGGTGAGCCGGTCGTAGTCCTGCTCGGCATGGCGGGTCTGGGTGTACGGGCCGAGGCGCAGCAGGGTGAAGCCGTCGCGGCTGTCGTCGCGCTTGCGGGCCTCGATGTAGAGGGCGTAGTGCGCGGGTTCCATGCCGATGTCGTCAGGCAGGGGTAGTCCGGCGGCGGCGTGGGTGAGCATCACGTAGCCGGGCTGCCAGAAGCCGAGGATCGCGCTCGTCTTGCAGCGCAGCCAGCCGCGTTCGGTGTAGCCGAGCTGGCGGCTGTGAAGGTAGGCGCCGGCGTGCGGGGTGCCGGGGTGGACCAGGGCGACAGCGATCATGTCGGGGCCGTGGTCGTCGCCGGGCCGGGTGTGCGCGCGCTCGATGAACGGCCCAACGCGCACGGCGATGTCCTGGGCGCCGCCGGGAGTCCAGGGCTGCGGGTTGCGCAGGGCGGTGAGCATCGCGCGGAACTGGTCGATGTCGGCCTGGTCCTCGGGGGAGAGGGCTTCGGGGCCGTGGCCGCAGCGGCGGAAGCGACGGATCATCGGGCGGTCTCCTGCTCGGTGTTGGCGGTGCGAGGGCCGGCGGGCGTCTCGAGGACGCGCGGCAGGTGGACGTGCAGGTGCTCGACTACGACCTCGCGGCCGCGGTCCCGGAGTGCTCGGGCAAGGAGTTCGGTAAGACCGCTGGCCCTGTGCCTACCTCCCGCACAACCGATGGCGATGCGGCTGGGGCCGGCGGGCAAGTCGGCGTAGTCGGCGAGGTTGGCGAGCAGCTCGCGGGCGCCGGGGGTCTTCAGGACGACGTCCTGGACGCGGGGGTTGAGGCCGTCGAGGTCGAGGATGTCGCGGGCGGCGGCCGGGTCGCGGAGCCGGTCACGGACGTCTTCGATCCGGTCGGCGGCGGGCGGCACGGGGGAGCCGTCCGGGCCGGTGGGCAGGTGCAGGTAGCCGAACGAGGTCAGACAGATCGGGCGCAAGGGAGAGCCTCCTGCTCGGTGGTGAGGGGCGGGAACACACGGAGCGCCGCGCCCGGCCGGGAAGGGCGAGGCGCGGCGCTCTGGGGTGGTGCTACTGGGTGGTGGTGTCGGTGACCACGAGGAACTGGTCGCTGGGTAGGTCCATCACGACCTGTGCGTTGGTGCCCTGGGCGCGCTGGGCGGCGGCGTACTCTTCGGCCGGCCAGGAGCCGCGGGGGCCTCCGGCGGGGAACCGTTCCAGGACGGTCCGGGCCTGCGCGGTGGTGGCGGTCATCAGGCGTCGCCGCCGTTCACGCGCTCGTGGATGTCGATGAGGGTGGCGATGGCGTCGGGGTTGTCCGCCCGGCCGACCCACGCCCCGTGCGCGGTGAAGACGGGCACTGCGTCGGTGTCGGCGTCAAAGATGACGACGTAGTCGCCGTACCTGTCGAGCACCATCTCCCGCAGGACCGGGACCGGCGCGGTGTCCAGGACCTCCAGGGCGTCGACGGTGAGCCGGGCGGGCTCGCCGGGCGCCGGCGGCTGGACCAGGGTGCCGGTCGCGCGGAGCAGGTCGCCGGGCTGTATGCCTTTCAGCAGCTCGTGGGTGATCTGGGGGTTGTCGCTGGTGCAGGTGACGACCGTGTCGGGGGCGTCGTCGGCGAGCGCGTCGATGTCGGCGGGCCGGACGACCAGGTCGAAGGAGGCGGTGCCGTGCGGGCCGGGGACGGGGATCGCGTCGACCCAGCCGTCGACGGCGCAGTGCTTGGTGTCCATCAGCTGGCCTCCGCCAGGGTCTCGGCGGGGCGAGGGGAGCGGGGTCGGGTGGTGCGCTGGGCGATGTCCAGCAGCTCGCGGTTGCGCCGCTGCTGTTCGGGGGTGATCGGGCGGGCCTGCGCGCCGTGGCGGTGCCACAGCGGGGAGGCGGGCGGCTCGGGGTAGGCGAGGGCGTGGTCGACGTCGCGTTCGGTGCTGCTCATGGGGGCCTCCGTCTGGAGGGGAAGTTCAGGCGTGGTCCTTGCTCTTGCCGCTCTTGGGCGGGTCGGAGACGAACCGGGTCTCGCCGGGATTTCACGCGTTCCAGAGCTCCGCGCACGTCTTGTGCACGGCCTCTCCGGCGTGGGACCTCAGCGGAGTGGTCTTCCGGCACAGCACGCACCGCTCGGGCCAGGCGAAGTGCCTGCCCTCGTGCCAGTCCAGGAGTGGGACCGGCACGGCGGGCGGCTCGGGCGGTGCGGGTGCGGGGCGACGGCGGGCAGGTTCAGGACCACGGCGAACTCATCGCCTCCGAGACGGCCGACGGCGGCGAGCGGGCCCGCCCAGGCTGTGAGCCGGGCGCCGAACGCAGCGAGTACGGCGTCCCCGGCCGGGTGCCCGGCCGTGTCGTTGATCCGCTTGAAGTGGTCGACGTCGACGATGACCACGGCCGTGGTGTCGCCGTGGCAGGCGAGGATCCGGCAGGCGCGGGCGGTGTAGGCGTCGCGGCGTAGCAGGCCGGTCAGCGGGTCCTTCCGCGTGGCAGCGAGTTGCTTGTGCAGCGCGATGGCGTGCACCGCCCAACTGGCCAACGGAACGACGGCGGTGGCCAGCAGGAGTGCGTGCGAGCCGATCCTGCCCCGATTGAGTGGGACGGAGTCCATACTGAGGGTCTCCCTCTCGTCTCGTACGGGTTGGGTGGGCCCGGGACAGGCGGTTGGTTTCCACGCCTTGGCGCCTGTCCCGGGGCAGAGCTACAGCTCGACGTCGCCGTCGTCGGCGCGGGTCCAGCTGTACGGGTTGTTCCAGCGGCCGGCCGTCGCGGCGGGCCAGTCGGGTTCCCAGCCGGGCCGGTAGCCGCAGGCGCACCAGCCGTCCGGCCGTCCGTGGGGGATCTCGAGTCCGGCGTCCTGGGCTGCGCGTGCCGCGTCGTAGACCTCGTGTGCGATCCGTACGGCCGCGCTGCGGCTGTCGGCGCGGCCGGTGAAGACGTGCACGCCTCTCAGGCCGGGTTGATCGGTGCGGTGTATCGGGACGTCGACCTCGAAGTAGGGCAAGGGCATGACGTCCATCTCCTCTCGTGCTGCCGGTGGTTGAGGGGCCACTGCGACCGCCCCGGCCCGGCAGTGCGCGTCCGGGGCGGCACAGAGTGCGCTCATCTCGGGCAAATCAGCTGGCCGTCGCGATGCCGTCGCGCAGGTGGGTGCGCGCCCAGGCCAGAAGCGAGCGCTGGTCGCCGTCCGGGCTGGTCAGTGCGTCGGTGAGGTAGCTGACGGCGGAGTCCAGTTCCTCGCTGGCGTCCTGCCAGTGGCCCAGGCTGGACGAACCGAGGACGTCGCGGACTTCTTCGACCAGGTCGATGAAGTCGTTCGGGGTGGCACCGCGCTGCGACTGGTCGCCGATGAGGGCGGCGAGGTCGGTGGCGAAGCAGTCGCGGAGCGCGGCGAAGGTGTCGGTCCTGGTCTGGACGGCCATGAGGATCTCCTTGTCAGAAGTCGAGCTGGATGGTGATCGGGGGGCGGGGGTCGTCGCGGTGGTGATGGGCGGTACGGCGATGAGCGGCGAGACCGGTGCTTCCGCCCTGGATCGGCAGGTGGCAGTCCGGGCAGCTGTGCCACCACTGGTCCCCGGCTGGCAGGTCGGCCGGGGTGAGCGGGTGCGGGTGGGCAGGAGTACTCACGCGTTGCCTCCTGTGCGGGCCAGTCTTTGGGCGAGGGCGAGGAATTCGATGCCGAGGTCCGGTGCGGACAGGACCGTGCGGAGTACCGAGGCGAGGCCGTCCCGCTCGGTGGGGGTCAGGCCGTCCCATACGGCGTGCGCGTCGGTGTGCACGCCGACGGCCTGGAGGTAGGCCGCTTCCGTGGTGACGGTGTTCTCGGCACCGCACCGGCCGCACCGGTAGGTGGCCTGGTCCCAGCCGGAAGCGATGTCGGTGGGCTCGGTGGTCATCCGCGGGCCGCTTCCATCGCCTGCGCTTCGAGGTCGGCGCGGCCCTCGAGGTCGACGGCCTGGGCGTGGTCGTCGGCTTCCGGGTCGGTGTTGTGCGGGAATCTGCCGTGGAGGGTGCAGACGATGTCCTCGTTGTTGTCCAGCTCACCGGTGAGTGCGCGGTGGAGGCAGCTGATGCTGTAGGCCGGCGCCCAGGCGTAGCCGCGGCATTCCGGGTCGACCGGGCAGGGGACCATGACGTCGAAGCCGACGTCGCCCTCGCCGTCGGTGTTCTCGCGGAGGGCGAGGGTGAGGTATTGCTGCCCGAGGCGGATCTCCGCGACGCGGTCCCCGCCGGCCACGGTGGAGCCCGGTTTCCAGCGCCACAGCGGGAGGATCTCCGGGCCGAAGAAGCGGCGCGCCATCAGCAGGTTGCCCAGGCCCTCCCTGCCGTCCAGTCCGAGCTCGGCGTTCCGTGCCTGGCTCAGGCGCTGCAGGTGCGGCTCCAGGCGGTAGAGGCTGTCGGCGAACACCACATGGTTGAAGCCCTCACCAGCAAGGCGCGGGTGGGAATGGACCATCGCCTTGTGCTGTGCGAGGACCGTGGTGTCGGGCACGCGCCGGTTGGTCGGGCGCGGGCTCTGCCGCTCCACGCACACGGAGGCCGGCGTCGCGACGATGACCGCGATGGCGGGCATGCCGTGCTGCTGGGCGGCCGCGACCAGGGGTGCCCTGGCCGATCGCTCGACGTTCGTCGCGTCCACGATCGTGGTGCACTTCCTGGCCATCCGCCGGGCCAGGATCAGGTGCAGGACGTCGACAGCGTCGGCGGTCGCCTGCTGGCTGCCGGGGTCGTCGCTGACCGTGCCGCGCAGGGCGTCGAGTGAGAGGACCTGGGTGGCGGGCCAGGTGCTGGCCAGGGTGCTCTTCCCAGCCCCGGAGGCGCCGATCAGCACCCACAGGGCGTGCTTCGGCAGGTCCGGATACAGCAGCCTGGTCATACGCGTTCTCCTTCGGGTCGAGGGTGCGAGGGACAAGCGGTCGTCGTGGTCACCGCGCGAGGCCGGCGGCGGCCAGCGCGAGCAGGGTCAGGGCGGCGAGACTGAGGTCGACGGCTCGGCGCAGCTGGGTGAACTTCTGCATGGCGAGGATCGAGAGGGACCGGATGCGCGCGGCACGGGTGTCGTCTTCCATGCAGGCGCGGATCTCGTGTTCGTCCAGGCTGGCCCAGTACGGGAAGGACGTCTGGTCGTTGCCGCGCAGCCGGGGGCGGACGACCAGGAGCAGCAGGGCAGCGGAGGCGCCCAGGGTGATGATGGCCAGTGCGCCGAAGACCTTGGTTGCTGGCGGCAGGTCCTTGTCGCTGACGGAAGCGAGTCCAGCGAGGACCGCGCCGTTGAAGGCCAGCAATAAGGAGCTCTTGCTGTCCGTGCGCGAGATCTCCTGGACAACCGCAGCGCAGGCGGCGTCCAGGTTCTTGTCGGTGTCGGGGGCCGTGGTGGTCATGGGCCGGGTTTCTCCTTGTCGTAGACGAAGCCGGGCGGCCGCAGGCTCGGGCGCCCGGGTACGGCGTCTTAAAAAGGCGGTTCGTCGGGGCACGGGCTGAGGGGCAGGAGCCGGATGCGGAGCTCGGGCCGGTCGGACCAGCACGGGCACGCCTCCATCTCCGGGTTGGCGCCGCCGACCCACCAGCCGCCGTCTCCGTGGCAGCGCGGGCAGCCCTGGCGGGGCCGCGCGGTGAACTCGAGGCGGTGCCGGTCCGCGGACAGCTGCCAGTGGCCTGCCTTGAGGACGGCGAACGGCAGGGCCGCGGCGGCGGGTACGACCGCGATCAGCGCGGCAGTTCGAGTGCGTACCGTCGGGCGGACCGGACAGGGCCGGCCGATCCGGCGGCGCAGGCGGATAAGAAGCACGAGCGGTTCCTCCAGATGTTGGTGGGCAGCAAGCAGCGCACCCGATGACGGTGTTGGTCAGCGGGCGCGGGCTGGGCGGCTGGTCGGCCTGTCCGGTCCTCGCGCACCGAAGTGGGTGGGCGAGGGCCAGGCGGAGCGACCGGGATCAGCGCTTCTGCAGTGGGCGGACGTTGTCGAGGGTGTCGTCGGCGGGTGGGTCGGCCGGGGCCGGGATGTGGATCTCGGGCCGGATCTCGTGGCCGGCGTTGTAGATGTGGTTGACGACGACCGGGCGCAGGCTCAGGCCGCGCAGGGCGAGCACGGAGGCGAGGGTCCAGGCGAGGGCGGCGATGCCCGTGGCGACGGTGCGGTTGGCGGCGGGGGAGGCGGACCAGACCATGGCGATGCTGGCTGCGCCCCAGGTGATCCAGGTGATGCGGGCGCCGGTGCTGCGGAAGAAGCCGCCGATGAGGCCGAGGAGTCCGGCGATCTCCCAGGCGGTGTAGAGGGTGGAGCCGCTGATGGCGAGACCGGTCGACCGTTGCGCGATGTAGGAGCGGACCGGGTTGTCGATCACGCCCCACACGCCGGAGGAGGTGTCGGTGCCGACTTGGACGGCCGGGGCGGCGGTCAGCAGGCGGGTGACCGCGTTGTCGATGACGTCGGCCGCGGCGTCCAGGAGGACCAGGACAGCGCAGACCCCGGCGAGGCCGAGCACCGCTTTGATCCAGTTGGCCATCTCGTGCCATCCGGCACGGCGGGCGAGCAGGATTTCTTCCCACCGCCGGTAGAGGACGCCGCCCTCGCTCCAGGCGGTGGTCCACCACGTGGCCACGGTGGTGCGCCGTGGCAGTTTGACGGTTTGGGGCTTCGGGTTGTGGCGGTTGTCGGTCATGGCCGGCTTCTCCTTCGATCGCTGGTGGACGGGCGGGCGGCCTGGCCCGTACTCGGCTCCCCGCCCGTGCGGGCGGGTGCGAGTGCGAGCCGGGTGGCCCGGGTCAGCAGTGGGTGGAGGACTTGCCGAACCACCGGTTGGTGTTGATCACGGTGGTCTCGTTGTGCACATACGTCGTGGCGCTGCCACGGCGGCTGGCGGCCTTGGCGAGGAGCAGCAGGGCGAGGATGACGACCAGGGCGCTGCTGCCGCTGACGGCGGCGATGCCGGCGGCGGCCTGCCCGATGCCCCAGCCGATGCCGGCTCCGGCTGCCCCGGCGGCGACACCGCCGGCCAGGACGATCTGGGCGCGGGGGTCGATGAGCGGCTGCGGGGTCAGGTCCCGCTGGGGCGGGGCGGGCATGACGGTGGAGTGCAGGTAGCCGGCCGGGAGCATGTCGCGCGGGACGCCGACGAAGTTGCCGTCGGGTCCGGGCACCCACACCATCGGTCCGCGCTCGCTGTACGGCTCGACCGCGGCAGACACGGGGACAGCAGGCAGTGCGGGCTGATGGTAGGTCTCGTAGAGGTCGGGCTGGGTGCCGTGGAGGCGGGCCGTGTCGTACGGGGTCATCGGCCGGGGTTCCTTTCGCAGACGAAGGCGCCCTCCTGGCCGTCGTGGCCGGGAGGGCGCTGGGGGAGGGGGGTCGTCAGATGCTGGCGATCCACCCGGCGACCGTGCTGATGGCGTCCCTGATGGTGGGGGCGACGCCGGTGGAGGCGAGGAGGAAGCCGAACCCGGCGCAGGCCAGGGCGGGCCAGATGCGTACGGAGCCGCTTCGGATCAGGACGAAGACGACGATGCCGAGCAGGAAGACGGCGGAGACAGATACGGCCACGAGCGGGGTTTCCCTACAGGTGCGGGCAGGGCCCGGCCAGCGTGGCCGGGCCCTGCGGGTGATGGCGGGGGCGGGTCAGACGCCGGAGAGGTTCTTGATGGCTTCCAGCGCCTGCCGGGGTGAGGTGACCGCGTCGCGGCGGGCGGCGGACTGGGTGCCGTCGCGGCGCTTGCCGCCGCCCTTGCGGGGTGCGCCGTCGCCGTCCTCGTCGTCGCTGGGCTCGGGTCCGAACTCGCCGGGCCGGGGCGGCTCGGTCCAGTCGAACCAGAGGTCCCGCGCTTCGAGCTCTCGGATCTCGTGATCGGTCAGGGTGGCGATGGTGTCGGGGAAGTAGCCGTCGATGCCGGCCTTGAAGTCCATGAACAGGGTGCGCAGGACGTCGGGCTGCTTGGCTTCGACGATCCATCCCGCGCCGCCGGTGTTGGAGTTGGCGGGTGGCTCGGGCTCGCCGCGCATGACCCGCTCGATCCGGCCTGCCTCGGCGGGGGAGAAGGAGCGGGGGAGCGGGTCGGGGATGTACTCGGGCGGGATGCCGAGGGCCTTGAACATGTCGGTGACCTTCTTCGGCGCGACCTTCAGCACGACCGGGATGCAGTTCTCGCGGAGGTTCTCGCACAGCAGCTGGGTGAACCCGTCCTGCACGTAGATGGACTGGCCAGCGACCTTGAGGCCGATGCCGTACTTGCGGCCCTTGACCGATACCCGTTCCGCGAGGTCCATGATCTCCGCGCCGTAGAGGCCGTCGCGGGCGGCGGAGAGGAACTCGTCCAGGTAGGCGGACAGCATCCGGTAGGGGCAGCCCGGCAGGCTGGGATCCCATTCGTGGACCTGTCCGTCCTCCCACGGCATCTGGCCGCGGATCTCCATCAGCGCATCCAGGGCCCGCAGGAGCCGGAGCATGTAGAGGGCGCCGACGCCGTAGCGGGCGGTGTGCTTGCCCAGGGCGGCCGTCTTCTCGTCCGGTGCCTCCGTGGCCAGCATGACCACGGCCCCCCACAACGCGTCGGCTGCGACGTGCAGGGCCATCAGCTGGGTCTTGCCGCCGCCGGAGGGGGCGACGAACAGGCCGTGGGCGGCGCCCCGGTCGGTGTAGACGCGGTTGCGGGCGGGCTGGCCGTTGCCGAGGTAGCCGGTCACCCAGCGCCCGTCCGCATCCGGGGTGAGCAGCTCCCTCGTTGCGGGGAAGACCTGAGCGAGCGGCGAGCTGTCCCACAGGGAGACCAGGACCTGGCTGCCGTCGACGGTGACGAACAGCCGGCCTTCGTCGTACTTGGTCTTCAGCGCGGCCGCGAGCGCGTGCAGGTTGATGCGCGGCTCGCCCAGTTCGTCGGGGACCTGGGCGATGTAGTGGGTGACCTTGCGCTCGTTGTCGCGGACCTCCTTGACGAACTGCGACTCGGGCACGGGCCCGCTGCCGATCCGGTCGGCCCACCACTCGTGGGCGGTGGGGGCCTTGCGGCGCCGCTCCGCCGCATCGGGGGTGACGTGGACTTCTTTCCAGGCGGGCCCGCCCTCGCGTCCGTACTGCCGGACGACCTCCTTGATGGTCACGTCGGCGGCGTCCACGCCGAACGCGGCGGCGATGTCCTCCTCCTTGAGCCCGGTGATGGGCCGTCCGGCTTCGCAGGCGCGCAGCAGCAGCGACAGGTCGTTCGGCACGCCGGGGTGCGGGGTGGCCGTCACGACGACGGTGCGGCCGGGCATGCCGCGGTTCTCCCACAGCCGGCGGACCTGGCGGGTGAACGGGTCGGCTCCGTCGTCCGGCTGCGCCGGGGACGGCTCGGGAACGGGCTGCAGCTGCGGCGGGGGAGCCGGGGCGGCGAGGGCGGGCCGGTGGTGGCGGCGGGTGTGCCGGGAGAACGGCATCAGCAGCAGGCCGGCCGCGGCCCATCCTGCGGCGAGCAGGGCGTCCAGGCAGTAGGGGCCCCAGCCGGGCGTGTGCCTGGCGGCGACGTCGACGGCGGCAGCGAACACGAGCGGCGACCAGCGCAGGATCTTGCGCCCCGTGCCGGGCTTGTCGCTCTTGGCAGCCAGGATCCAGCCGCTGATGCCGGCGGCGCCCGCCAGCTGCACGACGGTGTTGGCGGGGCTGTCGGGCACAAGGTTCGGGGCCGCGGCGAGGACCGGGGCGGCCAGGGTGTACAGGGTGCGCTCCAGTGCGACGCTGCGCGGCACGGACACGGCGTGTCTCCTTCGGTAAGAAGCGCGCTGGGCGGCCCGCGCCGTGCTGGCGGGGCCGCCCCGCGCTGGGGCCGGGGGTGGGTCAGTGGGCGAAGAAGCCCGGCTTGGGGGTGCGCTCGGGGCGGCTGGAGCGGATGTCGTCCAGCGCCTCGTACAGCCGCGCGTGCGTACGCTGCGCATCGTGGGCGAGGCCGGAGACGTCTTGGGCGGTCTCGTGGAGCTTGTGGACCTCTCCGGCGGCGCCGCCCAGGGCGACGGCCACCTGGTGGGTCATCTCGATGAACTTGCGGTCCAGTTCGGCGTTGGCGATGTCTACCGCCAGGCCCTCCGTGCGCTGCGCGTTCATGCGCATGCCGCGCAGCAGCAGCTCGAGATCGTTCGCGGCCAGGTCCATGGCCGTGCCCAGGGTCTTGAGCTTGTGCTGGACGGCCTTGTAGCGGTTGTCGCTGTCCGTCGGGGCAACAAAGGTGCCGGGGCGAGGGGCGGGAGTGCTGCTCATCAGCAGGACCTCTCTAGTCGTGGTGGGCGGCGGCGGAGGCGTGGGCCAGGCCCGCGTCGTCCATGGCCTGGATGTCCTGGCCGTACGTGCGGCCGACCGCCATGGCGGCGATCCGGGCGGCTTCGGAGGCGATCTCGCACTCGGTGGCGCACCGCTCGGCCAGCTGCTTCATGCACATCGCGCCATCGGCGAGGTTCGTGATCTGGTCGACGACCTCGGTGGCGATGTTGTGGTCGCCGACCAGGTCGACCGCCATGTCGCGCAGGGCGTCGGCGACCTTGCGGAGCGAATCGGCCAGGTGCTCGGCGCGTTCACTGTCGTGTGCGGCGGAGATCGCGATGTTCGCGATCTCCATCAGGTACTCGTCGAAGGTGATGTCGGTACGGTGCCGGGCCGGCGTGCCGGCCTGGCCGGACACGGTCTTGCTGACCTCCGATGCCATGGGGTCCTCCTGTTCGGGGGGTCGGGTGGTGCCGGGACGCTGGGTGTGGGGTTCCGGGGCGCGGGGGAGGCTCGCCGGGCTGGTGACGTGCGCCCCGAAGGGGTCGGACGGGTCGTCGACGATGACCGCGTCCGGGATCTCTTCCTCAGCCGGCTCGGTCCTCGGGGGATGGCTCGGGCGGCCGGGACTGTCGACGGTGAACCCGAGGTCTTCCGGCTTCGCCCTCTGGGACGGCTCCTCCGCCTCGGGCGGGGCGGTGCCCTCGCCGCCCTTGGCGAAGAAGTCCTTGAACCGTTCCTTGAAAGAGCGCCCGTCGCCGCTGGCGTCAGCGCCCGGCGGGCCCTTGACGTCGTCAGGCTTGGGGACGTCACCCGTGCTGGTGCTGTCCTTCGCGTCCTTGTCGCTGGAGTCGTCGGACGGTTTCTCGCCGCTCTGCTTGTCGTCCTCCGCCGCCTTGCCTTTCGGGCCGTCAGCGGCCGCTTCAGGGCCGCCCTTGGGGCCCTTCTCGGTGGTGGCGTCGGCGCCCTTGCCGCCGTCGCCGTCCTTGGCGGCCTTGTCTTTCGCGTCCGCGCGGCGCTTGTCCCAGCGACGCTGGGCTTCCTCCGCCACGGCCGCGCCCAGGGTGGTGCGGCCGGTGACGGCGGCTTTCGCCGCGTCCCGCTTGGCTTGCTTCGCAGCAGCCCGTTCAGCCTTGGACCTGCGGCGTTCCTCCCGTCCGGCCTGCTTATCCGCGCGGGCCTGGTCGCGGTCCTTGCTGCGGTCCGCGAGGCCGGCCGCCTGGGCGGCGCTGCGCCGCTGCTGGCGTGCCGCCTGCCGGGCCGCGGCCCGTTCCTGGCGGCCGCGGGCCCGCTCCTGGGCCGGGCTGGAGGCGGAGGAGCGCGGCGGCTTGCCGCCGCCGCCCTTCGAGCCGCCGTTGCCGGACCCGGAGCTGCCCGAGCCCTTCTTGCCGGAGCCGTCCGAACTCCCCTTGCCGGTACCGGCCTTGCCTGAACCGGAACCGCCAGAGGCGTTCTGACGCCCTCGGGAGCCGCCGGACGACTCATTGCCCTTCGAGCCGCCTTTACGGCCGCTAGCGGAGCGGTCAGGGCCCTTCCCGGTGCCCTTGGGGGAGTTGCCGCTGCCCGAGCCGCGCCCCGGGCCTGTGGCAGACCCGTTCGTCCCTGATCCCCGGCCGCTGCCGTTCCGGCCGGAACCGCCGGAGCTGCCGCCCCCGCGGGAGCCGCCCGCGCCGCCGGCCTTCGAGCGGCCCTTGTCGGCGCCCATGCCGGAGGCGGAGGATCGCGCCGCGTCGGCCTTGCCGCGTGCCGCTGCCTTGTCGGATTTCGCCTTCATCATCGCGGTGCGGAGCTTGCCGTTCTGCTCCATCATTGCGGTTTCCTGTGCGGTGCGGGCTTCCAGAAGCGCCGCCTTGCGCGCAATTTCTGCCTCACGGAACGACGCTTCTCCGGCGTGCCGGTCCCGCGCGACGTCCAGCCGGAATTCCAGCCAGTCACCGAGACGGTCAGCGAGAGAACGAGACTGTACGTATTCACCTTCCTCGTATTCGTCGGAATCCGAGGGGCCGGGGATTCCCGTTTCCCGCAGAGCCGTTTCCGGGGAAATCGGCCCGCGAACCGGGGGGAGTTCCATTGTCGTCTCCGCCGGGGATTCCGGAGGGACAACACTGCCCGGACTACTGTGGGGCGGTTCGGAATAAAAGAGATCCCCGCCGTCGGGAGCGTCCGGCATGCCGCCGGAATCGCTGCCCCGGGCGGGGAGGTGGACCACGTTGTTGCCGGTGTCGTCGGACACGCGACCCCTCCTCCTAGGCTTGACAGTCGGCACCGGCCTCGCGTACACGCGTGCGCGGCACGCGTGACACGCGACACGCGCGGCACGCGTTGGGACCGCCGAAGGGCCGCCCCCGGGGGTCGGGGACGGCCCTTCGTGCGGGACTCGGTGGGCTAGCCGGCGTGGCGGCGGTAGACGTTCTCCAGAGCGAGCGCGACGTCACGGATGAAGGCCGTGTCTCCGTCGCGGTAAGCCTGGGTGCCCCGGATGTTCATGATCCGGAGCCAGTAGTAGAAAGTGCCGAGGTCATTTCCGTGCTGGGCGATCAGATCCTGCCTGATTTTCCGCTCGTGTTCCGCACGGTTGAATTTCTTCCGCTCAGCTTTCGTGAGCGGGCGACCTGCACTCACGCCGACTCCCTGCGGTCCAGGTTGTAAATCGACGTGGCACCACCATAGCCCATATTCGCGCCCTGCGCACCCGGCTGCTGCGGGTTCTGCGGAGCGGCCTGGAGCGGCGGATTATTCTTCCGTACCTTGAGCAGTTTCTTTTCCTTTCGCTGCTTCTTAACCTCCGCCACCTTTTCATCATGGGCGTGGCGCTTATGGGCGCTCTTTTCCAGTCCCGAAGTGACGCTCTTGAGGTTCTTGATGACGTCATTCAGGGACTTTTCCACCGGGAAGGAACGCAGAAATGCCTGGCCCATCTTGTCGCCCTCCACGCGAGTCCCGCGGCAGTGCACGCGGGTCTCGCGCTGGAGGACCTCGAGCTTGGCCGCCATGTCCAGCACGACCCGGTGGAAGTCCGCGAGGTAGCGCGCGTAGGCGGCGGGGTTCTTCGCGATCTCACGCAGCGCCTCGTTCGGGTCGTCGAAGAAGGGCGTGTCTTCGGTACTCACGGGGTCCTCCGTGGGGCTCGGATCTGCTGTACTCAGGGGGCTGGGACTGCTTCCGGCAGTCGCAGCGAGGGCCAGCCCATTACCGGTGGGCTGGCCCTCACTGATGTGTGCCGGACGGTGTGATCAGGGGCGGTAGCCGTCGGCGAGCAGCGCGACGGCCTCCTGGCGATACTTGGACGCGGTGTCCGTGGACGACACGTCGAACGCACGCTGGACGTCTGCGATCGAGATCCGCTCGCACAGTTCGTGGTGGATGTCGTCGTACGCCAGGCCGTCGGGCACGACGCCGGCCGCGAGCGCCATGCGGGCGACCTTGCGGACCGCGCGCTGCCGCGAGGTCAGCTTGGCCTCGTCCTCGATTTCGACCGCGCGCCGCTCGATTTCGGCAGCGGCCAGGCGCGTTTCGGCAGCGCGCCGCTCAGCTTCGGCAGCAGCTTCACGGGAAGCCAGCTTCTCGGCGAGAGCAGCCTCTCGGCGTGCTTCCTCCTCCTCCGCCTTACGGTCCTTTTCGGCAGCGACCCGGCGCGTTTCGGCAGCAGCCTTCTCCGTTTCGGCAGCACGCCGGTTGGCTTCGGCAGCAGCCCTGCGGGCTTCGGCGATGGTCTTCGTGTCGACCGCCAGGGCTTCCGCCGCGGCGACCCGGTCGGCATCCGCGGCCTCCTTCCGCTTCTGCGCCGCCTGGCGCTCCAGCTCAGCTGCCTCCAGGTCCGCGGCGGCCTTCACCTCACGGTCCTGGGCCTCCTTGCGCTCCGCCTCTGCCTGCCGGGCCCGGGCCTCGGCCATCACGGCCTGGTCCAAAGCCTCCCGCTCCAGGGCGGCGGCCCGCTCTGCGGCGCTGACCTGGGCGCGGGCGTGGGCGCGAGCCTGGCCGGTCTGGCCGTCGACTTCGGCGCGCACCTTTTCGACCTTGCCCTTGGCCCGCAGGCGGTCGGCCTCGGCCTCGGCCTTGGCGACCTCGCTGCGGGTCTGAGCGTCCAGGCGCCGGCGCTCGGCCTCCTCCTCACGCTCCTGAGCTGCACGCTCCTGCTCGTCGGGCATGGCCAGGGCCTGGGCGACGGTGTAGCCGTAGGGGGCCATCTTCATGGGCAGCAGTTCGTCCTCGGTGGCCTGGGCGAGGTCGCCGCCGTGCTTGCGCTTGAGCCACTGCTCGTAGGCGATGAGCTCTTGGTCCCGGCGGACCATCTCCGGGTAGGAGGCCACGCCCCACAGCCGCATCCGGCGGTAGATCCGGGCTGTCGCTACGGGGGCGAGCAGCCAGCGGACCAGCGGGATGGAGTCGCGCTCCAGGTCAGGGCGGACGACGCGGTCGATGGCGTCGCGGCCGACCTCCACCACCATGATGAAAAGGACCGGGACGGTGCCGTGCGCGCCGGCGGCGATGTAGTCGAGCGTTTCCCAGGGGCCGCGTGGGGCGGCGGAGGCGGCGTTGAGGACCACCGTGGCGGCGGTGAGCAGCCATACGGGGTAGCGGACCCAGCTGATGGGGCGCTTGAGCCAGGCCATCAGCAGGTCGACGGCGATCATCACCATGATGCCGGTGTCGACGCCGCCTGCGAACAGTTGTCCCTTGCCCAGGCTGTTGAAGTGCAGTCGCTCGAAGGCGAAGACCGCGACGTGCCCGAAGCTGAGGTACAGGCCGATGCCCGCCAGGACGAGCGCGGCGGCCACGATCCCTGCAGTCGTCCACTTCTGGGAGGCGGTCAGCTTCCCCTCGGAGGATTCGGCTCCGCTTCCGTTTTCCGTCTCCGAAACGCCCTCCGGCGTCTCCGAAACGACGTCGGGTGTCCACGAAACCGGCTCGTGCGTGTCCGAAACGGCGGCCGGTGGAGCCGAAACGGGGTCGGGTTCGGCCGCGGTGCGCGGCCACTCGGTGAGCGTCATGGGGGCCTCCGGAATGGGGCGTTCAGGGTGTGCGCGAAACGACGGGGGCCGCTCCCGAAACGCGGGCGGCTGCTCCCGAAACGGCTGCCGATGGAGCCGAAACGGGGCCCACAGCGCCCGCGGCGGGCTCAGTCGAGCGTGCGGTGGTCCAGGCCGGAGTCGCCGGCGAGCTCGGCGACCTCCCGGAGCCGCTCGCGCTGCTTGCCGATCTCACCGGTGACGTGGTCCACGAGCGGTGTCTCCCGCCGGCGGTAATACGAGGTGGACTCGTACTCGGAGATGTGGTCAATCCACCACTGCGTGGCGTCCAGGCCGATCTCCTTGGCGACATCCTTGAGCTCGAGCGCCTCCCACTCCCCGGCGGCGCGAACGTGCTCATCGGCGACCTTCGCAAGCTTCGCGGCGATCTCGTCCCACGCTGCGGCGGCCTGCTTCGCGGCCTGCTCGGCATCGGTCAGGCGCAGCAGCTGCGCGCGCCACGAGCCGTCCGAGGTCTGCCAAAACGCCTTGAAGACGGTCTGCAGATCGGTCTCCGCCTGCGTCCACGCCTCCCACAGGGGCGCGGCCTGACGCAGGAGCGGATGGGCCTGCAGGCGGAAGCGGGCCTTGGACCAAGTGATCCGCGCCGCCTCGTACTGGCTGCTCAGCGCACAGCGCTGCTCCCAGGTCACCGTCTTGTCCTCGTAGACGGCCCGGGGCATCTCGGGCTCGGGCTCGCGACCGGTGAACGGCGCGAAGGTGTAGACGGTCCAGCCCTCGTGCCGGCCGGGCTCAGCTCGCACGAAGTGCGGGTGGTGGTACGCGCTCAGGTCGGCGACCGCCGGGGCGGGAGCAGGGGGTGCCGGCTCGGTGGCCTCCTGACGGTGGGGCAGGCCGGGGTCCAGGGGGTGCTTCAGCGGGATGGTGCCGGGCATGTGGTCCTCCTGCGGTCGAGTCGGCTCCGGGACTGTCCCGGGTCGGGGCGTACGGAAAAGCCAGCCGCCCGTCGTGCGGGCGCCCGGCCGGGGCATGTGCTGTGTGGGGCGGGAAGGAATGGCCTTGGCGGACCTGCCTGGCGAGAGCAGAAGGTCAGGCCGAGGCGGCGGGCCAGTGGTCAGTGCTGTAGCCGCGGGCGACCAGGGCGGCGGCCAGGTAGTCGGCGGCCTCGGCCTCGTCGATACGCAGCTGGTACCGAGCAAACGCCAAGCAGGCCACCTCCACGGGGCTGACCTTCTCCGGCACCTGCTTCACCCCCGCCTCCCGGACCAAGTCCTCGGCCACGCCCATCAGGCGGCTGTGCCGCTGCCTTGCCTGAAGCCTGATCTGCCGCGCGCGCAACTTCTTGAACATGCGTGCCCCTCCTTCTGTAGCCGGGCTGTCCGGCTCCCCTTCACCGCCCGCCCCGACGCAGGGCCGGTGCGGGCGGATCAGGCAACCGTCAGTCAGGCGGGGGAGGGGGACGGCACGGCCGTCGGTACGCGGCGGGCGCTCAGCACCCGGTCGGCCACTCCACCCGGGGTCACCAGCAGCACGCCGCCGGCCTTCCGCACCCCCGCGTCGACGTCGGCGATCAGGGCGGCGGTGTCCGCGCGCAGGGCGGACGGGCTGTACCTCCAGTCGGCAACGCGTTCGAGATAGACGGCTGCCAGCAGGGCCTGCCACCGGTACTCGAAGCCAGCGATGTTCCGACCGGAGTGGTGGGTCAGCCGCCAGCCGGGCAGGCCGACCGCGCGGTGCACGAGCAGGCCGTCCGCGACGGTGCGGTGCACCTGGACGGCAACCCGCCCGCCTCCGCGCACCGGGACGAGCAGCACGGCAGGCGCGCTAGGCGGCGTAGTCGGGTTCGGGTTGAAGGAGGCGAGGATCTGGGAGGTCTCACACTCGGCGGCGCTCCACGAGAGGGGATCGCCGTGGGTCTGGGAGAAGCGGATGCTGTCCACTGCAGCTCCTGACGGATGTGGGTGTGCGGTGAGGCAGGCGGCACGTGGTGATCTCGCCCCGGGCACCGGGGTGACCTTCCGCGCGCCGCCTGCAGAGGTGAGTTCAGCGCCGACGCTGCTGCGCCTGGCGCTGGCGGTAGGCGTCCTGAAGACGGGCGAAGCGCTCGTAGAGCGGCGCCCCGACCGCGCATTCGTCGTCGGCCTGACAGGCCAGGCAGTCGGCGGTGTGTTCGCTGGAGGTCTCGAAGGCCTTCATGTACCGCTGAAACAGATCATCCGCGGGCACGCCGAGCCTCCTCGCTGCGCCGGTTCACCTCGTGCAGTTCGTCTCGCAGGCGCTGCCGTTCGGCGTCGGTCATGCCGCACCTTCCTTCGCGTGACGGGCCCGGTTGCGGGCGGCGCGGCGCTTCATCGCGCGCCGTTCGTCCTCGGACAGGCCGCCCCAGACGCCGTGCTCCTGGCCGGACTCCAGGGCCCACCGCAGGCACTGCTCCATGACGGGGCAGCGGCGGCAGACCGTCTTGGCCTCCTCGATCTGGAGCAGGGCCGGGCCGGTGCTGCTGATGGGGAAGAACAGCTCGGGGTCTTCTTCGCGGCAGACCGCGTTGTGACGCCAGTCCATTCCGCTCACCGCCCCTCGCGGACGCGGCGCAGCGCCTCGTCCATGTTCGGGTCGGAGTCGCCGTCGTGCTGTGCGATCCTGGTGCGCATCAGGTCCTCCACTCAGGTCCTGGACAGCCCCAGGGCCCTAATCCCTGGGGCTGTCGCTTTTCTCGGCTGCCAGTACGAGCAGCCACGGTCGCCCCCACCCGGCCGAGAGGTGGGAGCGACCGTGATCGCTCGTCCGGAGTCAGTGGCCGACGGTCGCCCCGGACAGGCGGCTCACCTTGGCGACGTGGGCGTCGTGTTCCTTGATCAGGGTCTGGGCCTGGCCTGCGATGGTGTGGGGGTCGTACTCCCCGCGGTAGTTCTTGCCGTAGTAGTCGTCGGACGCGATGTGCCAGTCCTTGGCCTCCGGGTATCCGGCGGCCACCAGGGCTTCGTCGCAGCCCAGCATGTATTCGTGGAAGTTCCGGCTATGGACGTCCGCGATCTCCTGAGCGCGGACGTCGAAGGCGATGGCCGCGGCCAGGTAGGCGTCCTGGGCATCGACAAGGCGGGAGATGGCGGCGGTCCACTCCTTGGCGGCCTCCGGGGCACGGAGGTAAGCGAAGGCGGCCTCCACGGCGTGCTTCGCCTGGCTGTGGGCCTTCCACCGGTCACCGGTGTCCTTGACCACGGCCTTCAGCTCCGTGACGTGGGCGGCGTTGCGCCACTCGATGCGGGCCTGGCGGTAGACCTCCGACAGGAAGAAGCGGGCCTTCTCTCGGAGGTCGTATTCGTCCTCGCCGGCCTCCGGGCGCCCGGCCTCCTTGTCGACGTGCCGATACGCCAGCTTCGGGTCCTCCCAGTAGCACTCCGGCTCCTCGGGGCGGGCCTCCCTGCCGGTGAAGGGCTTGAAGGTGTAGCTGTTGCCCCAGCCGGAGGGGTGGGGCTCCACCTTCTCCAGGTTGGCGGGGAGGTAGGGGGCCAGCCGCACGTTGAAGATGTTCTTCAGTTCGTCGGCGGTGACCTTGAAGGTTTCACCCAGCATGTGGTCGCTCCTGTTGGTCTCGAAGAGCTTGTTGAGGGTCTTGCAGGGACGGCAGTCCGGTTTGTGCGGTGGCTGCCGCGCAGATGAAGGCCGTAGCAATCCCACTGTTCGTATGAGCAGCCACGGCCCCGGCCGCCACGCGTGCAACGGGGGCGGCCGGGGCCGTGGTCGATCGTCGCGGGTGTAAGTCAGGCGCTGATGCGCAGCGGCGCGGTCGGGACCTCGGGGCCGCGGAACTCGGAGACCGTGCCCTGCGGGTGCTGTCGGCACTGGTTGTTCGCGGTCTCCACCGCCTTGCCGCCGCGCTCGGTCCACTGCGCCTTGCGGATGGCCGGCGCCGACTGCTTCCGTGCGGCGCGCCGCTCCTGACGCTCCTGCTCCGCGCGAGCCTCACGGCGGGCGGGCTCCTCCTGGAGGGCGAGGACATAGCGGCGGGCGAGGACGCCGCCGTCCGTGCAGTGCTGGCCGCCGACGCACCGCGTGCAGCCCTTGCGGTGGGCGAGGTAGGACTGGCGGGCCGTCTCCAGCGTGACCTCCGCCTTGATCCGGGAGACCGGGGCGGCCGGGGCCGGGAGCGGCTTGTAGAACTGCTGCGCCGCGCGCCGGTTCTCCTGCGGCATCGCGTCGCGCAGCAGCCGGTTCTGACGGGCCTGCCAGCGCCGGACGTCGATGTCGATTTCCACCAGCTGGTCGCTGCCGGGGCAGAGGGTGTGCTTCTCGCCCTCCGCGACCTTGTCGGAGATGCAGTGCTCACGGATCTTGAGGACTGTGTCGCCCATGATCCGGCGCCAGGTGCGGCAGTCGGGGCAGGCGATCGACTTCACTTCGTCCGGACGGACGTTGTAGTCCTCCGGCGCCATGCTGCTGAGCTTGAGCGCCTCGCGGCGGTTGGTGTTCTTGGTCCGGACGCGGCCGGGACGCTTGCGGGGCATCGAATCCTCCTGACGTGGGATCGGGTGCGGGTGCTGCCTTCTCTGCCGCGCCAGGCCGGCCTTTCGGCGGTTGGTCCTGGCGGACAGACAGCGCAGCAGCGCCGTTCGAGATGGATCACGTGGAGCTATTCGGTACAGGCGTCTAGGCCGGGGGAGCTCGGCTCACCCCACTGCCGCCGCCCCGAAGAGGCGGTGACTACCTGCTGTTTTGCGGTGGTGCTTACTCGGTGCTCCCAGAGGGGCACCGACGCCTTACATACATCAGGTTGCCTCAGGTACCCTCAGGTGTCAAGCGGTATAGTGAGGGAACCAGATGGAGTCGAAGGAGGCGAAGGCACATGACCGGGCCACCCCGAGCCGACAATCGGCCGCCGTACGCGCGCATCGCGGGCCACTACCGCGACCTGATCAGCTCCGGGGAACTCTCGCCGGGCGACCTCCTGCCCAGCATCAAGACGCTGGCCACCCAATGGGAGGTCAGCACGGCCACCGCGGACCGGGCGATGCGGTTGCTGCGCGAAGAGAAGCTCGTGCAGGGCATCCCGGGCGTCGGCACTGAGGTGATGGCACGCCCCATCTCGCTGTCCTCCGGGGCGGAGCGTCACGATCGCAGCAGCAAGACGCAGTCGTCGTGGGGCGTCGGCGAGAAGTCGTCCGGCCACACCGCCGGCATAGTCGAGGCTCCCGAGGACGTCGCTCATGTGCTGGGCATTCCGCCTGGTGACGACGTGATTCGCCGCAGCCGTGTCTACCGAGACGCGCATGGCATCGTCTCCCACTCGACGTCTTGGATCCCCGCCGAGTTCGCCAAGGTGCTCCCAGAGTTGGCCCGGAGCGAGCGACTCAAGGGCGGGCTGTCGATCGACTTGATTGCTCGGGCTACCGGACGGCACGTCGTGAAGCGCGTGGATGAGGAGACGGCTCGCATCGCAACAGCGCCCGACCTCAAGCTCCTGGAGCTGGAGGCCGACACCATCGCGGCGATCTTGGTGCTGACCGCGCGCTTCCTGGACGCCGACGGCGAGCTGTTGGAGTACGGCGTGGACCTGGGCGCCCCCGGTCGCACCCGCAGGACCACCTCGGAGGTCTTGCGGTGACCGCGTGCGGCACCGTTCCCCTGGATGACGCCTTCGTCGACGGCCTTGAGCGCCGCCTCGGTGTGCGCCTGCACGCGCAGCGCACCGACACCCTGACTCTGGAAGGACGATTCGAGATCAGCCGCATCTCCGAAGCCCCGGCCGGACGGCAAGGGCCGGCGCCGCGCGCCATCCTGATGACCGGAATGCCGGGCGCCGGCAAGACGACTCTGGCCCGCGCCCTCGAGCAGGCCGGGATGGTGCGCCTCTGCCCTGATGAAGAGATGTTCCGCCGCTACGGTCACTACGGCAGGGACTTCCCCCGCGGCCAGTTCCGCGTCCGGGAAGCCCCCGTGCTCAAGGACATCGCTCTGGAGCTCCAGGAGCTCCTGGCGGCCGGACGAGACGTCGTGGTCGACCACGGATTCTGGACCCCGGAAGAGCGCGGCCAGTGGGCGGCAACCGTAATGGAGGCCGGCGGCGTTCCTGTACTGGTCTACCTGCCGGTTCCACACGAGGTGCGCTGGGAGCGCATCCAGGAACGCAACGCCCAGTCCCTGATCGACGCGAACAGCATCGAGTTCAGCGAGGAGGACCTGCTCAGGTTCGCGGGCCGCTTCCACCCGCCGACGACCGCTGAGCCACACATCACCTACGACGGTGACACGGAGCGCGTGCTGGCAGAGCTTCGCCGTACACGCCCCTCCACGGATAGCGGTCGACATTGACTCCCACCTCCCACTCGCCGTACCAGGCGCTCGGTAACCGTCTTGTGGGGCCCATCACACTCGCGGGAGGCTGATCTCAACATCACAGCGCCTTGTCGAAGCTCATGCGCATCGACGTTCACGGACTTTCAACATCTACGTACACATGGGATTTGACGGCTGCGGCCTAGGCTCACGGGCCATGACGACAACCGAGGGGACCAGGGTGGGAAAGCACCGAGCGGGGTGGAGGCCAGACCGTCTGCGGGAGCAGCGAGAGGCTCATGGCTTGACCTTGGAGAAGGCTGGTGAGCGCCTCCGTGAAGTTGCCGAGAGGGCCAAACTGAAGGGCATCCCGGCGGCGAATCCCCAGACCTTATGGCAGCACGAGCAGGGTGAGGTCTACCCCGGCCCACACTACCGACGCGCTTACTGCCTCCTCTATCGCGCGACCGAGCCCGACCTCGGCTTCCGGGCCGCCCTGCCGGGTGAGGAGACGTCTTTCCAGCTCACGCCGATGGACGACCGCCTCAACGGTGCGCACGTGCTGGCCGTCGAACGGGCGATCCACCGCATCTCGCCGGGTACTGAGGACGCTGGCCACTTCGCTCTGCAGCAGCGCATCATCGACGCGTGGAAGCGTCGGCACACCGGGGGCGACCCGCACCGTCCGGTCCTGATCCTGGTCGGCGGATTCGCCGGCAGCGGTAAGACAGAGCTCGCCCGGTTCTTCGTGCAACTCACCGGTTGGCCGCTGCTCGACAAGGACCCGCTCACCCGGCCGTTGGTGGAGCGGCTCTTGGTGGCGCTGGGCGGCGACCCGAACGACCGGCACACGGAGCTTTACAGGGATCGTGTCCGATCGGTGGAGTACGACTGCCTCATGCAGTCCGCCATGGCGAACATCAAGTGCGGCATCAGCACGGTGCTGACCGCGCCTCTCATCGCTGAGATGACGGACGCGGCCTGGATGCAGCGCCTGACCAACCGAGCCACGTCCATGGGTGTCGACGTGTTCCCCGTGTGGGTGCGCTGCGATGAAGAATCGATGCGGGAGTACATCACCTTCCGCTCCGCGGCCCGGGACGCCTGGAAGCTCGCCCGGTGGGACGAGTACATGGCCACGATCGATCTGGACCTGCGGCCTGCGGTGCCGCACCTGGTTGTCGACAATCGCCTGGGCACCGCGGTGACGCTTGCGGACCAGGCCCGGCAGGCGATGGGGGCGATGTACGCATGACCAGCAAGCAGGGAGTCGTCCTCTACGGTCCGCCAGCGGCGGGCAAGGACACCGTCACCACGGCGCTCACCGAGCTGAGCCCGACGTACGCGCAGTTCGCGCGGCTCAAGGTCGGGACGGGCAAGTCCACCGGGTACCGGATGGGCACGGTGGAGCAGCTGAGCGAGCTGGAGGCGGCGGGTGCCGTCGTCTACGCGAACAGCCGGTACGGCAACACCTACGTCATCGACGCGCCCGGCCTGGACGACGCCTTCGCCGCCGGGGTGCCGGTGGTGCATCTCGGGCAGGTGGACGGCGTCCGGGCCTTGACCGACGGCTACCCGGCGAGCTGGGTGGTCGTGCTGCTGTGGTGCTCTCGCGAGACGACTGCGGAGCGATCCGCCGGTCGGGGAGACAGCGACACCACGGCACGGCTGACGGCGTGGGACGCGACCCGCGAGGACCTGGACGGGCATCCGGCGACGGTCTGGGACCTGACCCTGGACACCACGGCGGCGTCGCCGCAGGAGGCGGCGCGCCTCATCGACCAGTTGCTGACACAGCGGGCGGGAGCGGCGACGGCATGAGCGCGGGTTACGGCTGGGCGAGTCGGTCCAGGGCGTCGGTGAGCGTGATCTCGCTGTCGTCCTTGGCGTCGTGCCACCGTGCCAGCGTGGACGCAGCCGCGTGCAGCATCTCCGGCGGGAGGCCGGCGGCCGCGAGCGCGTCGGCGGCTTCCTCCAGCTCCGGACCCCAGCGCCAAGCGCGCGCGGCGGTCTTGGCGACGTACTGCGGCTCGGAGAGGTACGAGTCGGTGCGCTTCGAGGCGACCTCGAGGAGCTCCTGGTCGACGCCGTGCTCGCGCGCCATCCCGACCGCGAGCGCTACCAGCACTCGGCTGGTCTTCTGGAAGGACGCGTACGCCAGCTTCAGCGCGGACGCCTTCCCGACCTTCGTGCCCAGCACCGCCGTCCGGACGGCGGTGCCCGCGAACAATGCCTCGATGCGCTCGGTCGCCGGGACCGGGCCGGACAGGTACAGGATCGGCGTCTTGCCGCCGATGGGCGGGGAGCCGACAACGCCGCCGTCCACGACGGTCGCGTCCGGCTCGAGCAGTGCAGCGATCCGCTGCGCCCGCTCGGGGCTGATCGCGTTCGCTTCGACGTACACCCCAGCGAAGCCGTGCCCGGCAACGTCGCGGGCCACGTCCTCTGCGGCGGCTGGCGGGCAGAGGCTGATGACGATGTCGCTTCGATCCGCCAGTTCCGACAGCGTGGCCACAGACGTCAGGCCGAACTGCGCGGCGCGCGCCGCGGACGCGGCGCTGCGCGCGGCCTCACACCACACGATCGAGGCCGCGTTGGTGGCGGCGCATGCTGCCACGGCGGCGCCCATGCTGCCGGGGTGGAGGATGCCAACGGTCGGCTGGTCCACAGTGCTACTCCGTCTCGTTGAGCAGGATGGCGATGGCGTCGGTGACGTCGTCGACGATGTGGTGCGCAGCGGGGAGTCCGTCCGTCCAGTGGTGGCCGCGCAGCCAGATGGTGTGCAGGCCGGCCCGGTGTCCGCCGACGACGTCCCCGGGCTTGTCGCCGACCATCCATCCGCCGTCCGCGAGGTTCACGCTGCAGCGGGAGGCCGCGAGTTCGAAGAGGTGCGGGTCCGGCTTGCGGATCTCCAGGTCGCCGGAGACCGCGATGCCGTCGACCAGGTCGGCGAGGCCGGTCGCGGTCAGTTTCGCGCGCTGGATGTCGCTGGCCCCGTTGGTGACGATGCCGATCGTCCATCCAGACGCTCGCAGACGGGCCAGTCCCTCGAGGACTTCAGGACGGCAGGTGCTGGCGGCCGCCATGAGGCCGACGTACTCCTGCCACAGCTGCTCCGCGGACACCTCCAGGCCGAAGGCCGCTCGCAGCCGGGCGAAGTCGGTGGCATGCGCGCGGTCGGCCAGCTCGGCGCGCAGCCACTGTTCGGCGTCCGGAGCAAGGGCATGGGCCCGGCACAGGCCAGTCACGGCATCGCTGAGCGCCGACTGCCGGTCGGCCAGCGTGCCGTCCAGATCGAAGAGGGCAAGGCGGGACACCACGGGCACGGACCCTACCGGGCAGCGAACCCAACGCAGTTCACGGTGACGGCTTCTCCCATCCGGAGATCGCATCGTGTATCTTTCAGGGAATCATCGATCTTGAGAGGCTGCGCTATGTCCGACCCGGACCGCTTGAAGCGGGTCGACGCCCTGCTGGACGACGTCCTGCCGCCGCCGCCCGTGCGCGCGAAGCTGCGCCTCGCGGCCGGCCTCACGCAGCAGGAGGTCGCGGAGGCCGTGGGCGTGAAGCGCCTTGCCGTAGCCCGTTGGGAGTTGGGCCAGACCCATCCCCGACGTCCGCAGCGCGCGGTCTACCTACACCTGCTCAACCGGCTTGCGGAGCGGTATCCGGAGGCCGCGAAGGCGGATGAGGGCATGCCGACGCCAGCCTCCGAAGGGGGGTCGGGATGACCTAGTGGTCATCGGCCGCGCGCGCCGAGAAGCGGACTAACCACCCGCTGGCCTCGCGCGGCCCGTCTACCGACCGGATTAACCACCCGCGTCGGCTGCTCAGATCCCGGTTACCGCCGGTCCTGAGCTGCGGCTCACCGAGCCGCCCATTTCAAACCCGGCCCCTTACCAGGGCCACCTGCACCACCGGCCACTAACCAAGGCCACCACAGCCGTAGCAGTACCGATCCGCATCACCCGCAGGCCCCCACCACAGGGGCTTCGCGGTTCAGCAGGACCGGGAGGGGAGGAGAAATCTCCCCCCGCCCGATCGGTGTCCGCCCTCTTCTCACGAAAGGGGCGGCGCCTGACACATCCGCACATCTGGTTCGGCCGGGCCCGAGGGCTCTGGCCGGTCCAGCTATATGGAGAGCAGGTCGTTTCTCATAGTGCCCGAGAGCGGTGTCCCCTGTCAGCTTGGCTCTGTCCGTTTCACCCCGGTTCGAGACCCCCGCGCTTCCCGCGTGTCGGGATTCGCACACCCTGTTTGTTCTGTTCGCGGCATTAATCACGAAGATTCCTGGGGTCGGAGTGTCACACGGCCCCCGGTTGCCCTCCTGGCGATCGCCGGGGGTGCGCTGCTGTCCGGCCGTGCTCATCTCGCCGCTGTCCACAGCGCGGTCGCCGGACGCTGGGCTCTGTCCACAGGCCGCCCGGTGCAGGGTCGGCGGATGGATGACGAATCGCGTGTTCCCGCTGCTCAGGGTGGTGTCCGCTTTGGCGTGTACACCGGCCCGATGACGATGCAGACGGCTTCGGCTCTGGTGGTGCCCACCGCTCCTGACGGAACGGTGGGCCGATGAGCGCCGTGGCGGCACCGGCCGCCGCGTTCGCGCGCCTCCGTACGGAGTCGTTCGTCCCGGCCGGGCCGGTCCCCGAGCGGGCGGCGGGCCATCCGCTGTCGCTCGGTCGGGACGCCCGCGCCCGTCTGGGAGGCGCGGTGCGCACACTGCTCGACCTGGACGGCCTGGATGGTGCACCGGACGCGGTGCGACTGGCGGTGCTGGTACTGGCGTCGCGGACGCCGTCGGAGACCGGTGTGGTGGAGATCCGCACCTCCGAGCTGGGCCGGTGGCTCGGGCTCTCCGCGTCGTACACGGCTTCCAACGTGGTGCCGGTGCTGCGCCGCTCGGGCGTGGTCTCCGTGGAGACCGCAGAGGGCGACTACGGCCAGGACGACGGCCTGAAGTGCAAGGTGCTGCCGTTGTGGGCGGCGCAGGACGTGGCCGGGCACCCGCTGAACCTCGCGAAGAAGGAGTACGCGACGCTGCTGCGGCTGCTGGAGGCCGTGATGGCGCCGGGCTGGACGCTGCGGGATGGCCGGGTGATCCCGGCCGGGCTGATCGGTACGCGTACCGGTCGCGGAGCGGCGACGGATCGGCTGGCGCTGCTGCTGCTGGTGCTGGAGGCGCGGGAGTGCGGGCGGGTGCGGCAGTGCGGCGGGACGGTGGACACCAAGCGCGGCCGGGCGGCGGCGACGATGGCCCGGCTGCTGGGCTGCACGGCGTCGGCGGGGGAGCGGGTGCTGGAGCGCCTGGAGGACCGGGAGCTGGTGCTGCGGGTACGTCTGCGGACGGCCTCGGGCATGCCGAACCGGTCTCGGCTGATGGTGCCGGCGGTCGCCGCCGCCCACGGCCGTACGGTCGCCGACGACGTCCAGGAGGACCGCGCGGAAGCCGTGGAGCCCGGGTTTTCAGACCCCGACGTTGCGGCAGGGCCTGTTGAGACGCCGGAGATGGAGACGGAACCCCAGGTCAACGGCCTGCCGGTGACGGATGAGGCTGCTGTTGCAGAGCCCGACGTTGCGGCAGCCCTTCACACTGACCACCCTCACCTGGTTACTCCCGTCGTTCCTCTGCAGCTCTCTGGTGGCTTTTCCGGCGAAGGCCGTGGTGGGTCCGGTGGTCTGCCGGACCGCGCGTGCGTGCGCGAGGACGGCCCGCTTCGCGGGGAACAGCGGGAGAAGTCCCCGGTCGGCGAAGGCAAGAACGGCGGCCGCGGACCGGTGGCCGGTGCTCCGGTGCGGATCGTGAACGGCGCGGGTCAGGGCAGGCAGCAGCGGGGGAGGGTGCCTCTGCCGCCGGAGGAGGTGCGGGTCGCTCTGGCCCCGGTCGACCTGGTGTGGGCGCGGCTGGAGCGTCCGGCCGCCCGCCGCCTGGTGGAGGCCGCCGCCCGCAGCGAGCTCAAGCGGGTGGAGGGCTTTGCGGGCCGTACGGACGCCCCGCAGGTCCTCGCGGAGCGGCTCGTCCGGCGCCTGGACGAGCAGCTGCGCGCTCGTGCTCCGATCACCGACCCGGTGGGATGGCTGCTGGCCCGGGCCCTGCCCCAGCGCCAGCAGTGCGGCGACAAGCGGTGCGACGACCGGATCCTGCTCGACTCCGGCCAGGACTGCCCGCGTTGCGAGGACCGGCAGGCCGACCGCCGCGCCCAGCGCCACACGGTCGCGGCCGCCGTCGACGCCGCAATGCCTGGCGCCTCCGAGGCAGAGCGCCGGGCGGCCGCCGCCCGGCAGCTGCACGAGACGGTGACCGCTCAGGCGTGGATCCGCGAGCACCGGTGGGCACAGGTCCGCCAGCAGCAGGCCGCCGCCAAGGCCCATCGCGCCGAAGCTGCGGCCGCCCAGCCGGCCAACGACGTCCCGGCCGCGCCGACGGCACCCGTCGTGCTGCCCACGCCGCGCCCGGCCGCCATCGTCCCCGCTCCGCAGCCGGAGCCCGCCGACGTCGACGACGACCAGGAGCTCGTCCTCGAGGACCTCACCCCCGAGCAGGTACGCAACTGGCGGGTACAGGCGCTCAAGGACCACCAGGTGGTGTTCGACCACATCGACCGCTACGGCGAGCCGTCGGCCAGGCGCCTGTTCAGCAACCATCTGGTCGACCAGGCGCACCACCGCTCCCGGCTCGGGCACCTGGACCTCGGCTACTCCACCTGGGGGCAGGTGTGAGCGGCGGTGAGGTATCAGGCGTCGACCTGGCGCGCCAGGCCTGGTCGCGGCCCGGGACGCGGCGAGGAAGAACGGCGCCCGAAAGGAGAAGGCAAAGCGGCGCACTGGCACGGTGGTACGGCGCAACGGGCGCGAGCCGCTCATCAGGGCCGCCCTCGGAGTGCTGGCAGGACGGCCCGAGGGATGCGCGTATCTGGAGGACAACGAGCTGCGGTCGGTCGACCGCCCCGGCGCTGTCGTCACATTGCCCGTGATCGCCTGCACGAGCCGAACTTGTCAACTAAACTTCAAGTCATGAGCGTGCTGGAAATGAACCTGTCGGAGCTGCTCAACAAGCCCAAGGTGACGCTGGCCGCCCTGCGCGGCACGCGGCGGATACTGCTCCGGCGGCGGGACGACGAGGACCTGGTGCTGACCACGGCCGCACGCGCTGAGCAGGACCACGAGGTCATGGGCGCGGCCAGCCGCCTGTTCGTGGAGATGATGCGCACCTCCCAGGGCCGCACCCTGGTCCTGGACGTGCTGCCGGCGACGTTCCCGTGGGTGCGCTACCTGGCCGCGCACGACGTGCGCGAGTTCTCCGTCGAGCTGGTCGAGGCCCTGCAAGCAGCGGTCGAGCTGGACAACACCGCCGCCGTCGCCCAGCTGATCACCGAGTGGCGGCACACCGCCGAGGTGCACGCCGACCCCGAGCTGTACGCCGCGCTGACCACCGACTCCGGCGAGGACCTCGGCCCCGTGCCCGAGCCGGGCGCCGCCGCGTGAGCCCAAAGCGCGGAGACCGCGCCGCCCCACCGCCAGCCAAGAACGAGTGGGACGTCCGCTTCGCCAACGGCGACGCCGCAAAAGGATGGGAGCAGCTGGGCACCCAGGCCCCAGGCAACACCCGCGCCGCCTGGCTGGTCATGCGCACGGACCCGGCCCCGGCAACACGCACCGCACGCCACCACCGGCTCAAGGGCGAGCTCGCCCGGGGCACACACCGCGGCGAGGCGATGGACCGCTGGCAGATCGAGGTCACCGCCGGTGGGCGCATCTGGTACCTGCTCGACGTCCAGCGCCGCACGGTCTGGATCGACCACGCCTCCACCAGCCACCCCAAAGCCACCGACGGGTAAGCCCCGGCCTACGTGGCACTCACCTCAGCGAGCTGCCGCCGCTGGTCGACCTCGACTGACGCCCGACAGCTCGGCGGGCCCCGGCGACGTGGGTGATCGCCGGGGCCCGGCGCTGTTCAAGATCCTTCTCACCTCCGGCCACTCGCGGGACGAGACGTCCGCCGGGCACGGCCTGTGACGGGTCGGCGAGCAAGATCTGACCGTCTTGCGGCGTGTGATGCTATTTGATACCGGTTCCGTCCGGGGCCGGCATCAGCGAGACGGACGAACCCCCTACTCATGACGCACGGCCCACGCCACTACGCCGCCAGTACCCGCCGCCTGGTCGGCGCCGAACTGCGCCGCCTCTACGAGGCCGGCGCCACCATCCAGGGCCTGGCCCGTGCCACCGGCCACTCCGCCCCGTACGTACGCAACCTGCTGGTCGAGGCGGATACGCCCCTGCGCGGCGTGGGCCGACCCGCGACCGGCCGGACCCCGCCTCGCCAGGCTCAGCTGGCAGGGATGCCGTTGGAGAGAGGCAAGCACCTCGACGTCGAGACCCGCCGCCAGGTCGGTGCCCGGCTGCGCAAGCTCTATGAAGAGGGCGCCTCCGTGCGAGAGCTGGCCGACGCCACGGACAGGTCGTACGGCAGCATCCACCGCCTCCTCCTGGAGGCCGGGACGACACTGCGTGAACGCGGCGGCGCATCTCACCGGCACCGCAGGCTCTGACTGGCCACCCCGGGCCGTCTCCCCTAGCGGTCGTCGGCGCTGAACAACCGAAGCGGCGGCCTCGCCTCCTCTCTTTCACGACTCCAACGCGGACCCTCACGAGGGCCGCGCAACTCCGAGGGCTTCACCGTCGTCCACACCATCGCCGACCCGTGATACGGAGCGAGATCGAGCCAACGCTCGGGAGAGCACGCTGAGCTGTGACCCGGGGGGCGCATCTCGGCCAATGCGGGGTGGGGAACCGGGCAGGTCCCGGCGGATCCGCCACGCTGCCCGTCCGGCCGTCCCATGATCTGCCCCGGGGGGCCGCATCGGCCCCGTTGCGGGACGGTGAGGAGCAGCGGTATGGGCGTGAGCAGCAGCTATCTGACCAGGGCGGAAGTGCAGCAGTTGCTGGGCGTGAACGCGTTCGGAATGTGGCGACTGGGGCGGAAGTATGACAAGTTCCCGGCGCCCACGCAGAAGCCGCGCAGCCCGTTCGGCAGGCAGGATTCCGAAGACGTGTGGGACGGCACCGAGGTCTACTCCTGGGCGGCTAGGACCGCAGAGTTCGCCCACCGCGGCGCCGTGCTGCTGCGCCCGCTGCCTGAGGGCCCGGCCCCGGGCAGCTGGCTCGGCTACCGGGACACCCTGCGCGGCCCCGCGCTGGACTGGCGCACCGACCTCGGTGTGATCCGCATCGTGCACTGCGACGATTCCCAGGCCGCCGCCGACGTCGCCTCCGCCATCGTCGGCAGCGGTAACAAGGACAGCGTGGTCAGCGTCTGCGCTCTGTACGGGGACGTGGGCATCTGGGGGCCGGCGCTGGTGGCGGCCGACATCGCGCACCCCGGCATCGAGTACGAGGCCAGCTGGGGCGACGTCGCGGCCCTCGTCGGCCAGGTGCTGCCCTGGTGGCCCGACCTGCTGCGCCTGCCCCGTGTGATCCGTCAGTGGGAGCCGGGCGCCCAGGCGGCCGTGGTCGAGGTCCCGGCCAACAGCAACGAGAGGATCCTGCGCCGGGCCGGGGCCAACCAGGTTTTCGACGTCACCTCGAGGGCGGCCGTGACGGACATGGCCAACAGCATCCGCAACAACCGGATCGACCACACGAGCCACGAGATCGAGATGTTCTGCAAGGACATCCACGGCGAGATGCCGAACCCGGTCGTCGCCGGCGCCGTGCCCGACACCAGCCACCACCCGCTGCCGTGCGACGGGGAGCGCCAGGCCCTGCGGACCGGCTGGTACAAGCTCGCCCTGCACACCCACCCCGACGCCGTCGCCGCGCTCGAGGTCGCCGTCGGCCGCGACCCGGACCTTCTGCCCTTCGGAGCCGTCACCGAGATCCCCGTCCGGCCGGGCACCATCAGCGACCGGTGGACCCACCGGCTGACGATGTGCGACCCGACCGCCGCCCACGCCGTCCTCGCCCAGGACGACAGGGCGGAGGCATTCTTCATCGACCCGCTCACCGACATGCCCGTCCTGCGCACCCCCGGCCGCGACGGAAAACAGGTGTGGCGTTTCTACGCGCCGCTGTCCCTCCCAGCCGGCGGCGCGGAACTCGCCTCGGTCGTCCTGCACCACACCCTGTGGGTCACCACCAGCGACGGCCACGTCCACCCCGCGCCGTGCACACCGACCCAGCACCTGTGGTGGGGCGACGGCTGGGGCGACCGGCCCAGCGAAGCCGCCACTGTCGTCGACCAGCTCCTGGACGACCTCGGCGCCACCATCAACCTGCGCAAGCACTACAAAGCCCCCAAGGGGCTGACCGCCCTGTTCAACGAGAAACACAAGAACGGCACCGAACTCACCCGCGCCACCCTGCTCCACGCCCGGATGACACCACCCCGCACACGCTGAACACGGTCGTGCGCACTGCCCCACCACAACCACATTCTCGGGGCGCGCGTCGGGCCTCCCGTGGGGAGCCGGGAGGTGCGACGCGGCCCCGCCCGGAGGGGGCTGCCCGCAGGCGGGGCCGACCACGGGGGTGCCCTCGCCTGGGGGAGACGGAAGATCACGCTGCCCGCGGGCGATCAGGATGGCACCAGATTCAGCCATGCGATAGACATGTGACCGAAAAACGTTCGACGGGCGGCGGACCGCCGCCACAGGGGGCGTCTTCCGGCGCCTACCCCTCTTGTTCAGCCCCCTGGTTCGCCGGGAGGATCACGGGCATGACCGAGCTGCAGCGCCTGGCCGGCGCCCTCGCCACCGACTACCTCTCCGGGCAGTGGACGCCCGACCCGACGGAGGAGCACCGCGCGCGGATTCTCTCGCTGGGTGCCAGCACCGATGACGGCCTGGACGGGCTCGCCTCGGGCGGTGTGATCAACGGCGAGGCCGTCGCGCAGATGCTGCGGGCGCACCCCGACCTCGCCTCCTGGCGTCTGACCCCGGTCCTGCGCGCCTACCTCACCGGCGACGCACACGGGCAGGCCATGGTCCGCGACCTCCTCGACGCAGTGGCCGGCCACCACCAGCACTCCGCCGACCACCAGTACGTTCGCTCGCCCGATCCGTACGACGGCAGCGGGCCCGCGGTGTTCCTGGCCGGCGGCATCACCGGCTGCCCAGACTGGCAGACCCGAGCGGCCCTCCAGCTGCGCGCCGTCGGCGTCGCGGCCACGATTCTCAACCCCCGGCGAGCGGACTTCCCCGAGGGCGACGATGTGGCCGCCCGGGAGCAGATCGCCTGGGAGTATGAGCACCTGGCCCGGGCCAACGTGGTCATGTTCTGGTTCTGTGCGGAGAGCATCCAGCCGATCGCCCTGTACGAACTGGGCGCCCACGCTGCGCGCGGCGCCACGATGGTGGTCGGCGCGGACCCGCAGTATGTCCGCCGTCTCGACGTCGTCGAACAGCTCCGGCACGCCCGCCCCGAGCTGAAGGTCCACGCCTGCCTATCCGACACGGTGCGCGCCGCAGCGGCGCTCGTGACGCCGTATACGGCCTCAGCGCTGGGGTAACCAGGGCTTGGGAGGTGGACTCCCCCATCGGGGGGCCACCCTCCCAAGCCGGTGTTGATAGCCGAGCCGGTGGCCTATTCCGTGCCGGGTGCGAAGACCTGGAGGGCGGCCCGCGCGAAGGTGAGGTAGTCCTCGTGGCTTCGGGGCTGTGGCGCGTTGGTATCCCAGGACGCCAGGAGTCCGGCGAGGGCCTGAGCGTCGGCCTCTGCCTCGGGATGCCGTACAGGCGGCTGTGGTGCTGCGTTCAGGTCAGCCATGGCTGTGCCCCTTCCTTTGCCTGGGTGCTTCCACCGTGCCAGAGCTATGTCGCACGGAGACGGCGCGCGGCCGGCTGTGCACTGTCTGTGAGGCTCAAGTGACGTCGAGGGTGCACGGGACCGGATGGGCGGCCACCAAGCCCGTCTGATGCGCCGGTCCGGTTCTACAGGCCATGGCTCGGTCCCTGACGGGCGCGATATCGTGGGCGCCCTGATGACCACCTCTTTTCATGATCTGGCAGGAGAGCCCCGCGTGGCCGAGGACCCCATCGCCCAGAGTGAGATCGCCGCTCTCACGCGCCGCTTTGAGCAGGTTCAGGAGAAGACGGACCGCGAGTTCGGGATCGTCAAGTCCGACCTGACTGCCCTGCGGCTCCAGGTGGGCAACCTCGACCAGAAGGTGGGCAACCTCGACGAGAAGCTCGGCAAGCTCGACGAGAAGCTGGACGAGAAGGTCGGCGAGCTCGCTGGCCAGGTGCGCGACCTTAACGAGAAGATCGACCGTAATCAGGCGCAGATCGTCGAGCTGCTGACGGCGCTGGTGGGCAGGGACCCCGGTACCGCGTAAGCACGCTGCGCGACCAAGATCAACGAAAGGCCCGGCGAGAGCGACTCTCGCCGGGCCTTTCTGCAGTGCGGCGGGGCGGCCGCAGCTACCGTGATCCGTCATGAACATGAAGACGCTGCTGGACCGGTACTGCGTGGAGGGCGTGACGGTGGCGCTGGGGTGTGTGTTGGCGGCATGGCGCTGGTGGTCGGAACCGCGCGCCGCTGGCGTGATCATGCTTGCGGTCGTGGCTGGCGTACTGCGGGCGTGGTCCGGGCTATCGGGGCTGGGCAACATGGTGTGGGCGGGCGCGGCCGGGCAGGACATGACCTGGCGCACCTATCGCGACCCCGGCGTGGCGGCGGAGAAGGACGGTGCCCGAGACAAGGACGTCGAGTTCCTGATCAGCCAGATGCGCCGGGTCGAGGAACGGGTGGAGGCGTTCGCCGGGGAGAGCGGCATGGAGCGGATCTCGCTCTCGGTTGCCGGCGGGCGGATCGGCACGTGGAACGCGGCGTCCTCTGTCCGCTTTGGACGGCGCGGGCATGTCACCTTGGGGCATATCTGGCTGTGGCCCGAGCGCAATGCCGTGATGCCGTACACCCTGGAGCACGAGCTCGCCCATCTGCGGCGGCATGATTCCCACACCAGGACCGCCGGCGCCGTCGTCGGGGTGGTGCTCATGGTGCTGTGCACGGGCCTGCTCCCGCTGGAGAGGGCCGCTGCTGCGCTGGCGGGGCTGGGTGTGCTGTGGGTGGCGTATTTGTGGTGGTCCGAGCTGGCCTGTGACCGGGCCGCGGCCCGCCGCTGCGGCCGCGAGATGGCCCTCGCGTCCTGGCGGCAGGAACTGGGGGACGCCCGCCTTATCCCGCCGGTCCGGCGTCTGTTCTTCGGGTTCTGGGCACTGCGGTCCCACCCACCGCTGCGGCTCCGGCTGTGGCTGTCCCACCTCGCCCCGCCCGTGGATCGCAACCGTGCCCTGTCCCTGACCAGGGGAATCCGGCCCTGAGAACCCCAAAGCCCAGACGCGAGTGCGGCTAGGACGGCGTGTTCAGGTGAGCCCGGCGGGCGTGGACGAGGTTCTCCCACCGCGCGCGTACGGCGTCGGGGCCGTCGATCCAGCGCGTGGCGGTGGGGCCGGGCAGGGGCAGGCCGGCCATGTAGTGGGCGATGTCGGTGAAGTAGGCGAAGTCGCCGGTGGCGGTGAGTGCCCGCAGCCGGTCAATGGTGGCGGCCAGGTCCTGGTCCTCGCCGCGGACGGCGTGGTGGAAAGCGAGGGCTAGTTCCACGAAGCGGTGGAGGAAGGGGAGCCCTGCGGCCTCGATGTCGGTGTGCAGGTTCCGGGCGCGGCCGGTGACGCCGCCGGTTCCGGCGTCCTTGATCAGGGCGACGACCTGGGCGAGGAGGGTGTTGGAGAGCTGGTCGAGACCGTCAAGAAGCTGGTGGGCGAGGGCGAGCTCGTCGTCCGCGCGGGCGGGGTCGGCGAAGGCAGCGGCGAGGGCGAGGCGGACCTGCATCATGGCGCGTTCGCCGGCGGCGCCGTGCTGCTCGGCTTCGGCGCGGCCGGCTTCGAAGGCGGCGATGGCCTGGTCGGTGTTGGCGTGGGACCAGTGGATGTCGCCGAGGACGCGGTGGTGGCGGCCTTCCCAGCCCAGGGTGGGCACGGCGGCCAGGGCGGTGGGGAAGTCTCCGGCGAGGCGGGCCAGGTTGGCAAGTCCGCGGCGGGCCTTGGGGGCGAGGCGGCCGCCGGCGTCGGCGACCTGCTGCATGCCGGCGCGGGCGGCGTCGTTCTGGCTGAGGTCCTTGTGGGCCTTGGCCCGGTAGTACAGGGCCATCTCGGTCAGCTCGGCGGGCAGCAGACCGGTGGCCAGGACGGCGGTGAGACGGTCGGCGGTGCGCTGGCGGTGCTCGCGCTGGCGGCGGGTGATCGCGGTGAGGAGCTCGGCGACGGCGTCGGCGGGGGCGTCCGGTGTCTCCTCGGTGGTGGGCAGGGTGAGGGGTTCCCAGACGGAGTCGTCGGTGTAGGCGAAGGCGGCGTCGATGAGCCAGCCCAGACCGGTCAGGTGGTGGTCGCGGGCCAGGCGCAGGCCCTGGCGCAGGCAGGCGACGAGGAGCATGCGGCTGGGGGCGAGAGTGGCGGCCTTCGTCCACTGCTCGCCGAGGGCGGCGAGGGCGCGGGCGGCGGCCTGGTGCCAGTCGGTGGGGGTCCAGCGGTCCTCGCTGGTCTCGTCGGCGTGCACCGCGGTACGGATCGCGCCGTGCAGGTGGTACGGCCACAGGGCGTAGGGGTTGTCGGTGACGAGCGGCCGGTCGATCAGGCGCCGGGCCGGGGCCTGATGGGTGAGGCCGGCCGCTTGAGTGGCCAGGTCGAGGTCGAAGGCGTCCAGCAGCGAGACGCTGCGCAGGACGTGGCGTTCCTCGGGGGTGAGGTCGGACAGGACACGGGCTAGGAGGCCGGGGAAGGTGTGGTCGAAGTCGGCCGGGACCGGCTCCCTGGTGCGGCGGATCTCCAGGAAACGGCCGACCGCGAGGTCCAGATGGAGAGGGAGGCCGTGGGAGCGGGCGGTGATCACGGAGCGGATGTCCGGGCCGATGAGGGGCTGGCCGTCCTTGACCAGGCGGCGGGCGAGGTGGGCGTCGCAGTCCTCGGCGGAGAGGTCGCCGATCAGGTGCTGCCGGGTGCCCGGCGCGGCGGCCCGGGGATGCGGCACCAGCTGGGGCGAGGGGGCCTGAAGGCCGGGCCAGGCGATGGGGCCGGTCCAGTCGAGCTGGCCGTGCAGTGCGGGGTCGGCCCACTGCAGACGGGAGCGGCCGCCGATGACGAAGAGGGCGCAGGGCATGAGCCAGACCAGGCGCTGCAGCAGGCGCTCGAGATCGCGGTGACGGTCGGCGGTGTCCTCCATGGTGTCCAGCAGGACGACCGGCGTGAGCTTCTTCTTCGCGGGCAGGCGGCCCAGTTCCCAGGCGAGCAGGTGCGGGTAGTAGGAGAGCGCCTCAAGGTCGGGGGTGGCCTCCAGCAGGGCGGCGGTGCGGGAGGCGCCGGCCAGGGCCCGGGCGCGCTCGCGGCGCTCGCGCAGCGCTTTGACCAGGGCCGCGGTGACCTGCCCGGCCGCAGAGGAGACCATGCCGGGCAGCTCCAGGGCGCCGACGGCCTCACTGACCGCGGCCTGCATCTGCTGGGGCAGCATGCCGGCGAACTTGCCCACCAGCCCGGTGCGCCGTATGTACTCGTCCAGCGGCTCACCAGGGTGGACATGCTCCCAGTACTGACGCAGGGCCAGGTCGAAGGAGGGCAGTGGCCGGCCCAGTGCCCCGGCGAGCGCGAGGCGGACCGTCAGGATCACCCGCTCGTAGTCGGCGCCGGTCGACGCGGAGCGGGCCAAGTCGATCCGGATGGGCAGGAGACGTTCGGTCCAGGCCGGTGCACCCCACTGGGCGGGGCGGGCGTCGTCCGTGGTGAGGGTCGCTTCCAGCTTGCGCAGCAGCGTGGACTTGCCGACCCCTCCCACCCCGTGGAAAACGACCAGATTGGTGCGGGGTGCTTCCAGATCCTCCACGTCGAAGGCCGGGTCGTTGATGTGCCGCAGGTGCTCCTCGATCGCGGCGGCCACGATCGCCCACTGGCGGTGCCGGTTGGCGAACGCCTCGTCGACGTCGAAGGACGAGTCGTTGGAGCTGAACAGCGCACGCAGGTCCACGTCGGTCCCCCCAGGAATGATCATTGCCACTATCAACCTATGCGCCCCTGCCGTGCGGCGCGGCTGCTTTCGGCAACGCGGGCGGGTCAGGCCGCATCGTCTCGGCCAGGGACAATGACGCCCCATCACATCCCGATACGCGAAGGACACCCCGTTGTCAGAGCACGTGAGCCCCGAGGCCGCCGAACAGCTCGTCCAGGACGTGAGCACCTGGTACGCGGAACAGCTCATGAAGGAGCGGCGCGCCACCGTCCCCGACGTCGGGCGCCTGGAGTCCCTGAAGGAGGGGCTGGCGGTGTGCGCCGCCGACCGGGAGGCTCTCCAGGACGCCGAGCCGGAGGAGGTGGCCGAAATCGCGGCCCGCTACGCGGCCCGTGCCAGGGAGCTGGGCGGCCAGTAGCCGGAACCCTGGCGCAGGACGGGCAGCGGTGCCGTGGTGATCGTGGAGGCGAGGGTGCGCGGCTGCAGGTGGGCGGGCATCAGCGGCCAGGCCAGCTCGGCGATGGCGACCAGATCCGACCGGTACTGCGGCAGCTCGCCCCGCACGCGCTGAAGGGTGGCGAGGAACTGGGCCGCTTCGGCCGATGTGTACCGGCGTTGCTGCTCGGTCTCCAGGACATGCCCGCCCCGGGGCGGGCGGGCCCAGGCTCCGCCCGGGGTGCGCTCGTTGCGGTACACCGCGGTCAGGTCCCGGCGGACGACCGAGACGCAGTGCACGTACGGCGACTGTTCGGCCGCGCGGACCACATCGGCGACGACGCCGAACGTCACGTCGTGGGCGGCGGCCGAGGTGAACCGGGGCGTGCCGCCCAGGCGGGCCACCTCGGCGCACCGGGTCGCGGTGCCCAGCCGGCTGTCCGCGGCGCGCGCCCCGAGGACGATCAGCTCCACCCGGCGGCCCGCCCGGTGGTCGCGGCGCACGCTGTCGGTGAAGTGACGGACGCTGTCCGGGGCGATCTCAATCAGCAGATCGCCCCGGCGCGCCCGTACGTACGCCTCGGCCATCTCCTGCCAGGCCCGGTAGTCGGCTCTGATCCGCACCGAGGCCGTGCGCGGCTCCTGTTCAAGAAGCTGGCGGTAGTCGGGGTGCATCGCCTTGAACGTGCCGCCCTCGATCCGGGTGGGCCTGCGGGCGCGCAGCGCGCGGCGCAGCACGCGCGCCGCGTAGCTCTTCCCGGCGCCCTGCGGACCCATCACGTACACGGTGACCGGGTCGTCCTGCGGGGTGACAGTGCTCAGGTACATCGGGACGATCAGCTCGTCGAAAATCCACGCGTGCTCGCTGGGGGACAGGCGGTGGTAGTCGACTCCGGGCGGCACCGTGAGCGGCTGGGCGACCCGGCGCACCGGCTCGGCCAGCGCGAAGGCTCGCTCCAGACCGCCGGCCACCGCCAGGCGCCGCTCCGGTGCGAGCGCCAGCGGATGCAGCTGCTGCTCCGCGCCGGCCAGCTGGCGGCGAAAGCGCCAGGTCTCCGGTGCCGTCCACGGCCGGGCCCACTCCCCGGTCAGCGCCTGGGGGGCGGCCGGTGAGCTGCGCCAAAACCCCTCCTCTGCGAGTTCGTTGCTGTACAGCACCTGAAGGTCACGCCGCACCACCATCACCTGGTCCGCCAGCCGCTCGGCCTCGATGACCTCCAGGAAGGCGGGCAGATTGCGCACGCACTGGTCGAAGTTGCCCCAGGAGACATACCGGCCCGCGCCCTGCTCGCTCACCTGCGTCAGGTAGCGGTCCATCCCGCTCAGCTGCGCTGTGGCCTCCGCCGTGGCCAGGGCCACCACCTCGACGCGATAGCCGGCCGCGCGGTAGGCGCGGGCCGTCACACGGGCCTCCTGCGGATCGGCACGGGGGGTTTCCACCACCGCGTCGAACCGCTTGCGGCGCACGTATGCCTCGACCTCCGCCTGCCACCGCAGGACGTCCGGACGCACCCGTACACCGGCTGTGCGGTCGTCGCTGCGCATCAGGCCGCGGTACTTGGGGTGAGCGGCCTTGTAGAGGTCGCGGCCGATCAGTACCGCGCCGCCCCGCCGGTTGAGGACCGCCAGTAAGAGGTTGCACAGGGTGGACTTCCCGCTCCCCGGCGGGCCGGCGACGAGCACCACCACCGGCCGGTCCTGAGCAACGGCGTTCCGGGTCCAGGCCGGCAGGATCTCGGCCGCCAGAATCTCCTCGTGCTTGCGCTCGGCCAAGGTGACCGGAACGACGTCCTCGTCTCTCAACTCTCCAAACCCTTCAGTCCGTTGTTGATGATCACGCCGGCAACGCCACGCACCCTACATCAACAGAATGGGTTAAACGCAAGGGGTAAAATTCGACTCTCACGAGGGTTAAATTGTGCTAGTGTCCGGAGTGGAGGGAGATAGACATGCCAACTGAGGAAGAGCTGAACGCGTCCGTCGATGCGCTGCTGGCCGAGGAACCGCAGCTGCCGCCCCCGGCGGAGCGCGCCCGGCTACGGGAGGCCGCCGGCATCACGCAGGCCCGCCTCGCACAGGCCCTGAAGTCGACGACGCAGACGGTCAAAAACTGGGAGAACGGCCGCAGCGAGCCGAAGCCGCCGCGCCTGGAGGCATATCAGCGGCTCCTCAAGGGCTGGGCAGCGAAGTACCCCGCGCACGGCACTCCCGCCGCCGCGCCGGCTCCGGCCGCCTCACCTCAGCCGGAGGTGCCGGAGACGTTCGCCGGCCCGGCCGCGCCTGAGCCGCAAACCGCAGCGCCGGTGGAAGCTCCTGCCGCCCCGTCCGCGCCCGACCGTCTCGTCCGTCCGGCTGCGCGCCCGGTGACGTCGTCGCGGCGTCCGGCGGCGAAGAAGGCCGCGAAGCCCGCGCTGGATCCGCGGTTCCCGCACGGTCCGCTTGCTGTGCTGGACGGCGACGGTTCCGCGTACGGCGTGGACGGCCTCGTGCTGGACTGCCCGGCGACCACGGTGGTGGAGCTGGTGGAGTGGACGCTGCGCGAGGCCGGCCTTGGCGCGCCGAAGCTGCACCGCCACGGCAAGGACCAGGACCCGCTGATCGTGCTCACCGCGGCCGCGGCCACGCGGTTCGGGCTGCCCGAGCGCCTGGAGGACCGCCGGGGACTGCGCCTCGCGGAGGACCACCCGGTCGTCAAGCAGATCGCCAAGGCGAAGTGGCAGCTCACCCAGCGCGGCTTCGGTCCCTGGCCCCGCATCTACCGCAAGGCGCAGGGCTCCCAGCGCCAGTGCGTGCAGCTCGCGATCCTCCCCTGGGATGCCCTCGACTCCCGCTCCTGGCCCGGGGTGTCAGAGATGAAGCCGGCCGACGTCGCCCGCGTGCTCAGCATCTACGCCCAGCGGGTCATCACCCCGCGCGGCGGCACGGCCGTCTGCGGCCTGGAGCTGATGACCGCGCTGCGCCCGCCGACCCGGCCGGTGCGCGATGAGGAGACCGGCAACTGGATCTCCGGCCACAACCCCGGCAGCTTGGGTACGGAGCCGATGGACCCGGCGCCCCCGGAGGGCCAGCCCGAACACCCCGCCATCTACCACTCCGGCTGGAAGGGCGGCTTCCTGCACGAGGAGGCGTACACGTGGGCGCGGTCGGTCGACCTGCTCACCGATGAGGAGTGCATGCTCCCCTACGCGATCGGCCTGGACCTCAACACGGCGTTCCTCGCCGCCGCCGCGCGGCTCACCGTCGGCCTGTCCGAGCCCGTGCACTTCGTGAACCCGCCCTTCAACCCGAAGATCCCCGGCTCCTGGCTGGTCGACCTGTCCGGCATCGAGCTGGACCCGCGCCTGCCCAGCCCGTTCACGCCGACCGGCGAGCGCCCGACGGGACCGGCCTGGTACCAGACGCACACCGTCGCCTACGCCCAGGAGCTCGGCTACAACGTGCAGCCGATCGAGGCGTACCTGCGGCGCGAGACGGGCGCGTACCTGGACCCGTGGCACGACCGGCTCAAGACCGCCTACGTCGACACCCTCGCCGACCTCGGCGTCACCAAGGACCTCTCCGACGCGGAGTTCCTGGCGGCGATGGAGCGGCACAAGGACGTCGACCCGGCGCTGGCTGCCGTGCTGGCCGCGATCAAGGGCACGGTCAAGGGCGGCATCGGCAAGCTGTTCGAGAACCCGCAGGGCAAGGGATACAAGGACGGCGAACCGTGGCCGGCCATGATGCGGCCCACCTGGCGCCCCGACATCCGCGCCGCCGTCATCAGCAAGGCGCGGGTCAACATGCACCGCAAGCTGATGAACATGGCGAAGATGACGGGCCTGTACCCGCTCGCCGTGCTCTCCGACTGCGTCGTCTACCCCTCGCCCGGCGCCTCGCCGCTCGACTTCCTGCCCTACGCGGCATCCGGCAAGCCCCAGCCGGGCGGCTTCCGTCTCGGCCCCACGCCGGGCCTGGTGAAGCTGGAGGGCGTCCAGGAGATGGCCTGGGCCGTGGACCTGATGGAGAAGGGCCTCAACCCCGCCCGCCACATCAAGGGCGGCGACGCCGTTCTCGACGAGGGCGAGTAGGCCCGCGACCACCGACACCGGCATCGCGCCGTCCCAACGGAAGGCCGGCGCGCACGCTCAACCGCACCGAAGGAGCCGTACCTGATGAACACCACCGGCGCCCCGACGCCGCAGTGGCCCGTCCCCACCGCCCCGCCCGCCCACGACCCGGTGCTGTTCGCGCGGGCGATGCGGGACATGCGCCTGACCTGGCGCGCCCGCGGTGTCCTGGCCGAGCTCGCCACCGGCTACACCCCCGGAGACGAGCCCACGATCAGCGAATTGACCTCCCTCACCCGCAACGAGCGCCTGGCCGCCGAGGGCCGCGACGCCTTCCGTAAAGCGGTCGGCGAGCTGCGCACCCTCGGCTACCTCACCCCCGACGCCACCACGGCCTGCGGTGTCGGCGAGCGCCTGGTCGTCGACCTCACCCCGGCTGCCGAAGCCCGCCTGATTCCCCACCGCTACGGCCACAGCCGACTCACGGACGGGAGCTGACTGATGAGGGAGATCGAAGACGCCATCGAGCGGGCTGACCAGGAAGCGTTCACCCGGGAGCCGCCCAAGACCCTCCAGGGCCGCATCAACTTCCTGCTCAAGCAGATGAAGACCACGAAGGCCGTCGCGGCGGAGCTCGGCGTCACCGCCGACTCCGTCAACCGCTACCGCCGCGGCACGCGCAAGCACCCGCCCAAGGAAATCGCCGCGAAGATCGACGCCGCCGTACGGGCCCGCTGGCAGCCCCAGGTCCGCAAACGCCGGCGCAAGCAGGCCGCCACCGCCACCGGCATCACCGTGGAGACCAGGGCCCGCTTCGGCTACACCGCGCCCGTCGGCACGACCGACGACGGGCGCTTCCGCCGCCTGACCATCCACCTCCCCCCGACGTACGCTGCGCGCCTCTTCGACGCCCGCGACGCGGGAGCTAGCGACCAGGAGATGCGGAAAATCATCGCCGAAGGCTTTAAAGAAGTGTATTTCCAGGACGGGGGAGGTCGCGCTATGGGACTGTCGGACGTGGAAATCAACGACATCGATTACCTGGACCTCGACTACTAATTTCGGAGTCTCTGATGGCGAGCATCTACTACCCGTACCCACACCCGAAGAACGATGCCGAACGTGCGGCGAACCGCCAGGCCGCCGACGACTACCAGCGCCAGGAGGACGAAGCCGCCACCCTCCTCCGCCTGGCTAAGGGGCTTCCCCCCGTCGCCCCCGAACTCCTCCTCGAACAGGTGCGCCTTGACCTCGCCACCGCCGGCCTGCACGTGACGCCGTCTGAACTCACTGACGAGAACCCTGGCGGCGTCGTGATCTACATCGACGACGACGCCCAGGTCGTCGTCGACTGGCAGCCCCACGCCCGGCTCGACCGCGAGGCACTCGACATGGTCGAAGCCGACCGCACAGACGACGAAGCCGTCATCCGCTACGACGTGGTCCGATCGGCGATGGACACCGCCCTCGGCACCATCCTGAGCGGCTTCCGCTACACCACCAGCCGACCGCAGTTCGGGTTCGGCCACATCATCCTGCAGACCCCGACCGCGCCCGGCACCCAGGAGTAGCCCCGTGTACGACCGTGACAAGAGCCCGCTGCTCGATGCCGATCACGATCCCGTCCGGATCGCTGACGCGCTGCGCAACAGCCCGCACATCCTGGGCGCTCACGCCGAACCCGGCCAGGACCGCGTCTCTTTCACCACGCTGGCGGGCAACGGCTTCGACCTCACCCTGCAGGACGCCGAACCGACCACGGACGACGTCCTGCCCGCGCCGGCGCTCACTGAGGCCCTCGCCGCGGCGATCCTCAACCACCCCGACTTCTACGTCGCCACTCCGGACTCCCCGCGCGAGGACACCATCACCGTCCAGACTCGGGGCGGGGTGCGCTACCTCCTGGCCCTGGACGTCGACCCGGACGCCAACGCCGATGACTACCCCGCCCCGGCCGAAGAGCTCTCCTACGCCGCCGATCGGCTGCTCACCAGCAACCCGAGCGACGCGGAGCGCGCGACGGCCGGACTTCTCGCCTACGTCGCCGCCACGTGGGAGAAGCAGGACCTCCCGCTGCGCCAGCACGCCCAGGCCGTTGCCCGTTTCGTGACCCGGTAGGACGGATCTACCCATGCCCGCATCCACGGCTACCCAGCGCGCGTACCGTGGCGGTACGACCCGCCGCCGGGAGGACCAGCCGATGAGCGCGCAGCCCGACCACGCCCCTGCCACGGTCGGCGCCCCCGCACCCGGGGCGCCAGCCGAACTCCTCGACCAGTTGCGCGCCGACCGGCGCGCAGACACCTGGGTCCCGGCCTTCGAGCGGGAGTGGGCGGCCGCCCTCGAGGAATCGCGGCGCACGTTCTCCCTCGGCGGGCTGTACAAGGTCGTCCAGGACTGGCAGGGCCGCCTCGCCTCCGCCCCGGCCGTCGACGCGTTCGTCGCCTCCGGCTACGACGACAGCCAGTTCATCGACATGGCGGAGCTCCGGGGAAGGCGCCGGTGACCCCACAGCCGTACGAGGTCCGCTTCTCCGCCCCGGCCGCAAAGGTCCTCGAGACCCTGCCCCAGCACGTCGAAGACATGGTGTGGGACGTCCTGGACGCCGCCGCGGCCGATCCGTGGGGCTTCCGGCAGTGGAACGCCGACGACCCCGAGGGCGAGGACGTCCGGCACGCCTCCGTCGGCCAGCTCTCCCTCACCTACTGGGTGAACCGGCCCCTGCGCCGGCTGTCCGTCCTCACCATCACCTGGCTCGGATAGCCACCGGTGACAACGCCCTGACCCCGGCATCGCAACTGCCGGGGTCAGGGCGTTCCGCATCACGGCCACGGCCGTAGTCACCGGCATCCACCGGGCAACGATATGTCTCCGCCTCCGTATCCAGGAGCCCGGATTACACGATCTGGTGAACCGCTGATCTGCGGGTACCGCGGGCTCCCTCCTGTGGGCGACGCGTTGTCAGTCCGCCTTCCTAGCGTCCGGTCTGTGGCAACTCCACTGCGCCCTGACGGCGCCCGTACCGAAGGCGGTCACCCCGGATGAGCCTGACCTCCGGACTGCACAGTCCCCGTACGCCGCTGCGCCGGTTCCTGGATCGCGAGCTGTCCGCCGGCCCCAAGCCGGTACGCGAGAGCTTCCGCGCCCAGCACCGGACCGACTACGTCCTCATGCCGCCGCCCGGCGTCGGCACCGAGGCCGGCACCGTCGGCACAGCCATCGACCAGCGGCTGCGCCTCGCCTTCACCGCGGCCGCGCCCGTCGACGAAGCCTCCCTTCTCGGCATCGAGTCCACCGGCGCCTCGTACAGCGGCGCGGGCCTGCGCATGCGCGCCGTCGGCAACGAACTCGCCGCGCGTCTGACCGAAGCCGTGCAAAGCCTGGACCTCGACAACCGGGCCACGCCGATGGACCGCGCCCACGACGAGGAGGAGGACCTGGCCCGCATGCTGCTTGCCGCAGCCTGGTACCAGGTGCTCTGGCGCAATCCGTTCGGGTTCACGTACACGCCGCTGTTCATCGCCGCTCTGGAGGATCCTGGAGCCTTCACCCTTGCCCGGCTCCTGCAGCTCCCGCACCCAGACATGGTGGCCGACGTCGTCGCCCAGCTCTACCAGGCCGCCGAAGGCCCCCTGGAGGCTCTCCGCAGGCGCACGAGCCCGCAAGACTGCATCGGCGGGCCGACGTTCGCGGGAGTCGGCATCAGCGCCGACGCCGACCTTGTGATCGACGGGCTGCTGCTCGACTTCAAGAGCACCAAGCGCCCTGGCCATCTGAAGAAGCGCACCGCCTGGCAGCTGCTCGGCTACCTGCTGCTCGACACCCCCGACCGGTACCGCATCGACACCCTCGGCCTGTACCTCACCCGCTCCGCCGTCCTCGCCAGCTGGCCCGTGGAGGAGTACCTGGACCTGCTCGGCACCTGCCGCCGCCACCTTCCCAGCCTGCGCGCGGTCCTCGCCGAACTGCTCGCCGGCTGCCCGGCCGACGTCGTCCCCTGCGATCACGAGGAAGAAAGCCGGGCCGACAGGCTCCTGCAGCGCCTGGCACCCGTCATCGAACCAGGGCACTGCCGGGTATGCGCCCAGGCCCTACCGAAGTCGCTGCGCCGCCCCCGGGACTTCTGCTCACGATGGTGCAGCGTCCGGGCCCAGACCCTCCGCAAGAAGGGACTCCTGCCGGCCCGGCCCACCGCCACCGTCCTCCACCCACGCCGTGCGGACCTGTGAGGTCTATGAGCCTCACAGCCTATTTCCCCAGGTAGACGAGGTGAACTGTGAGGGTGTGAGGGTGTGAGGCGGGGATCGCGCCGGTGCTCCTGCATGCCCTGGTGGTGCCCGCTGGCGCGGAGGACGATGGAGTCGTGGGCGAGCAGCACGAGGACCAGGAGCACGGCGCCGAACCGGCGCGGCCACCGCTGACCGCGGCCCGCGCCCGGGAGATGACGGACGGGCTACGCGAGGCGATGGACGACGTCCGGCGCTCCGTGGCGGTGCTCGCCGCCCGAGTCCGTGACGCGCACGCCGCCCGCGTCTGGGTGCCGCTCGGGCACAGCAGCTGGGAGTCGTATTGCGACGCGGAGTTCGGCATCAGCCGCGCGCAGGCGTACCGGCTCCTGGACGTTGCGCGCGCCCTGGCCGCGATCCACGGCGCGGTCGCCGCCGGCACCGAGCTGTCTCGCACGCGAGACACCGGCCCGGCCGCCGCGGCCGCGCTCGACTACGGCCTGTCCCAGCGCGCCCTGATCGCCGTCTCCGGCCGCGCCGACGACGTCGCGGAGCTGATCACCCGCCGCCTCGCCACGCTCGCCCACAGAGGCCTCCAGGACCTCGACACCGCCACGGTGCGCTCCGTGGTCCGCCAAGCCGTCCGCGACGTCCGCACCGCCCCGCCCCCGCCGCCCGCCGGTCCGCCCGCAGACCCGGCCGTTGCCGCGCTGCGCCAGGTCGTCGACGACCTCGCCGCCAGCAGCCACGCGATCGGGGAGCTGATGCTCGAAGTCGCCCCGGCCTACCTCTCCGACACCGACGCCGCCGACGTCCTGGCGCCGCTGTGCGAGGCGATCGGCGAGGACCTCGAGTTCGGCCTCGCTGCCCGCCGCTATGCGATGTCCGGCGACCGCCGCGCCCTGCACGGCACCATCCTGTGACAGCTGCTCCCGGCTGTTGCTGTGAGGCACACACCCTGTTTGCCCAGGTAGGAGGGGTGCACCGGGAGGCTGTGAGCTGTGAGGCGAGGGCCTTCGGCGGCGGCCTGGTGCTACTCCTGGTCGTGCTGTTTCCCGCCGGGTGCAGCAGCAGCTGCGCGTGGTGGGTGCCGCTCGTTGTCGCCGTGATGCTGCTCGTGGTCCTGGGGGCGGTCATCGAAAAGCAGCAAGGCGGTGTCGCGGGTGCCGCGCGGCATCTGCATCGGCCAGGTGGCACACGGCTGATGCTCGTGCAGCAGGCCAGCCACACGGTGCAGCAGCGGGCGGCTGCTGCTTGCCGCATACAGCGGACAGCACTGGTTCGTTCTGCTGCTCCACAACGATCCGGTCTACCTGGTGCTACCGCCGTGCTGCTCCGCACCGTCCGGGAACAAAGACGGCGCCGCTTCCGGTCGGAAGGGCGCCGTGGTGCTGCGCGGGGCGTGGCGGCTATTCAGCCGGCTAGCCGGAGGGCGGGCCGCGCCTCGGGGGCCGGGGCGTCTTCGCCGCCATCTGGGTCGGGGTCGAAGTCGGTCCCGACCCGGGCATCGCGGGCCCGCGGAGGCCGGATGTCCCCGGTGGGGAAGTTCAGCGGCCACACGAACGTGTCGGGGTCCTGGAGGTGGTTGACCATGTGGGCGAGCGACTCGTAGCCGGCCATCAGCGGGTGGATGAGGACGGTGCCCTTGCGCTGCCGCTCACTGATGATGCCCTTGTCCCGCAGCTGCCCGATCGCCCGGGAGACGACGGACTGCGTCAACCCGAGGCGTTCGGCGATGTCCTGCTGCCGGATCTTGACCAGTCCACCGGGCTGCTGACGGGCGGTGAGGACGTCGAATACGTCGCGGGCCGTCGGCGACAGGCACGCGTTCGGCAGAACCTCGAAGATCTCCGGGTTGTGGAAACCAGGGACGGTGCTGCTCATCGCGTGGCCTCGTTCCTCACAGTCGGGATGACGATCTCTCGGTCGACAAGCGTCTTCTTCAGCGACTGCACCAGCCGCCGCTGCTTCACGCTGCCCCACCGGTAAGCGTAGAGCGGATGCAGGCGGTACACCCCGCGCCGCTCCTTCCAGGTGAAGTTGTGACGGCTCAGCTGCCCGATCGCGCGGGAGACCTTCGACTGCGAGCAGCCGAACTTCAGGGCCAGGCTGCTCTGCGTCATCTGCACCAACGCTTGATCGTCATGGTTGGTCACCATGTGGTCGAGGACGTCGCGCGACACGGCGGAAAGCTTGAACTTCCACAGGTTCTCCTGGATCACCTGGGAGGCGCTCAGGTGCTGGCCACCGTAGAAGACGTACGGCTTGACCTCGGGGTTCGTGGTGAACGTCCCGCCCTTTTTGGCGAGCTTCTCGAACCTCTGGAGCAAGTCCCGCGCGGACTCCATGCCATTGACGGCATCCGAAGGCGGGGGCGCAGGGGCCAGCCGTGACGCCTCCGCCGGCGCCTCCGCGCTGCGCCTCAAGGGCTGGGCCACGGGCTCTCCTTCATGATCGTTGGTGGCGCATAACATAGCAGATCTGCGATGTTATGCACGTGATCCATGCATGCGGCGGGCGTGTCTCTGGACAGGAACGATCTATTCACCTACGTGCATGCATCTCGGCTCCCGCGACCACGATCTATGCACCCAGGGTGCATGCATCGCTCGTGTTTTCGCAGGTCAGAGCGTTGCGCCTATCTGATCTTTAGAGGCGCGCCCCCGGCGGCCCCTGCTGCGTCCTTCGACCGCTGTATGCAACGGCGCGGGCTGCGACAGGGCAGGCGAGGCCGCGGATCCGTCCATCGGTGGTTCGCCGACTCTTGCGCTGCGGTGGCCTGGCCTGGGCTAAGGCGGCTTCGCGTGCGGCTCCGTGGGACCAGCGCGGACCGTAGGCGGCACCAGCGGAGCTGCGTCTCGGGTGGTACCAGCCGTGACGATCAAAAGCATGGAGGCGTGGCTGGTGCCGGTGAGTGGTTCCGCCGCCCGGCCTAGCGGCCGTTCGGCTCCCGTACCTCCGAACGCCGAATTCAGGCATACCCATATCGAGGCTTCCGTTCTGTGGCTGAGCAATTCAGGGCAGCGCAGCTCTGAATTGTGCGAGTGCGTTTTTAGTGAACCAGGGGTGCTGCGGCTTGGACCCAAATGCTACACAGCTACCAGCAGTGATGCATCGGTATGGATACGCGTTCGCCCTCTCGAGTGGCGCACCATCGAAACCTCCTTCATCGGCGCGGGTTGGCGTGTATGCTGACGGGGTATTGGTAAACGTATCCAGCGGTTCCGAGGGTGGGGGAAAGGGGTTCGGGTGGAGCGCAGCGGAGCCCGTCACTGCGGTGGGATCGGCACCCGGTCGGGCCGACGGTCCGTCACTCTCGTTGCGGGGATGGCAGCTGGGATTCCCAGTAGCTACACAGGCCCGCGCGTGATGCACCTGCCTCTCGTAGCCAGCCGAAGGAGTCCCGCTTGCGGGACTCCCCGCAATTCGCGCTTGCGCGAATTGATGTGCTTTTAGAATTCCGCTTGCGGAATTCAATTCCCGCGCTTG
>NZ_JBMMMZ010000026.1:0-67019 GCF_049725035.1 Streptomyces sp. XH2
AGCTAAGCCTTTCAGCGCCGATGGTACTGCATGGGGGACCGTGTGGGAGAGTAGGACGCCGCCGAACAATTATTCAGCCTCAGGCCTGGGATATTCATCCCGGGCCTGAGGCTTTTTTGCGTTCCCGAAACAATGATTCCCGTGATTTCCCCGGTGCGCTCGGCTGCTTCCCTTCCCCGGGAAGCAGCCGAGCGGCTGAACAACCAGCAGAACAAACGCTCTTACTTGCCCTCGCTCGCCGACCGCGCGAGCTCGACGTCAAGGGACTCACGCCGGATGCGCTGGTCCATGTAGAGCAGGGCCGTCATGCCGGCCGACACCGGCAACGTAAGAGCCGAGCTGACCACCGCCGCAATACCGATCTCGATCAGCGACGCCCAATCGGTCGCATCGGCCACCGACTGTCCTCCGGCTCCGTGGACGAAGACGTCGAAGACGAGAACAACGGTCTGCGCCATCAAACTCACCAGCGCCGTGATCAGGATCGAGATGAGCTGGATGCCGAAGACGCGCCACCACGACCCACGCACCAGCTTCGCCGACCGCTGCATCGCCGCCGCGACACCCTGCTTCTCCAGCATCAGTGCCGGTGCGGCGAGGCTGTAGCGGATCCACAGCCAGGTGGCCACGACCATCGCCACCAGCCCGCCCAGGGCCGTCAGCGACATCCCTGCCTGCTCCGCCCCGGCTGCCGCCGCTAGGAGCCCCCAGACGATACCGACGGCGAACACCCCGATCAGCAGCATCGGCACCAGGACCATCAGGCCGGCCATCCGGCCCAGCTGAGGCCTCGCGCTCCGCCACGCCTCCCGGGCGGTGACCGGGCGGCCCAGGACCGCGCGGCTGACGATCACCGTCAGGAGGGCCGCCGCCGTAATGGAACCGACCAGGCTGAGCAGCCACGCCACGCCGATCCCGCCCAGGCCGTTGCCTATGGCCCCGACCAGCTCCTGAGGGGTCTCCGGCGTTGCTCCGCCGAACGGATCGAGCTCGGGTGTCCCCGCGTCCCACAGCCGGTCGACCACCGTTGCCACGGCCTGGGTGCCGACCGCGACCGTCAGCGAAATACCGAGGACAGCACGCCAGTGGATGCGCATCGCACGGACCGCGCCCTCCACGATCTCGCCGGCCTGCAACGGACGCAGCGGGATCACACCGGGCTGGGGCGCCTGCGGCCGTCCCCACTGCGGGCGGCCCGCCTGCTGCCAGCCCGCTTGTGGCCCCGGCCGGCCCGGTACGCCGCTCGCGTCCCCGTGGCCCGGTCCCGGGCCCGTCTGCGCGCGGGCTCTCTCGCCCGTGCCCCGGCGCTGCCGCGGCGGGCCCTGGGCGGAAGTCGACCAGTCACCCGGCGGGGGTTGTTCCCGTGCCCACTGCGCGGGGCGCCCCTCCTGAGCGGCCTCGGCGGCCTCGGCGGCTTCAGCGGCCTTGTCGGTCTCTTCGGACGGGGAGGATCCGGGCGAGGTCCGGCCCGGAGAGTCAGTCATGTGCGTCTCGCTCCTTCTCGGTGCCCGCCCGTCCGCCGGTGCGGCGGCGAGCGGATGCCAGCAATCGTGTCACGGGGTCTTCAACGCCCAGCGGGGCGCAGAGGCGCCCGGTGGGGCCCGTCAGCTCGTACGGGGGAGGAATCCGCAGGCGACCTTTCCCTGCCCGGGGCGTCCGGGCCAGACTGGACAGATGGCTGATCAGTTCGCGGCATCCATGGCGTCCGTCGAGCCCGGCTCCGTTCCCTCCCTGAGATGGGAGGAGCGGCCGGAGGGGCCCGTGCTCGTGCTCCTGGACCAGCGCAGGCTTCCCGCGGAGGAGGTCGAGCTCGTGTGCACGGACGTACCGGCGCTGGTCGACGCGATCCGTACGCTCGCCGTGCGCGGAGCTCCGCTGCTGGGGATCGCCGGAGCGTACGGGGTGGCGCTGGCGGCCGTGCGCGGCTTCGACGTCGCGGAGTCCGCCGAGCTGCTCGCGCACGCGCGTCCCACGGCCGTGAACCTCGCCTACGGGGTGCAGCGCGCCCGGACGGCGTACGAGAAGGCCCTCGGCGACCGGCCGGGCCCCGGGCAGGCCGCCGCGGCCACCCTTGCCGAGGCCCGCGCCCTGCACCGTGAGGACGCCGAGGCAAGCGCGCGGATGGCGGAGCACGGGCTGGCCCTGCTGGCGGAGCTCGTGCCCGGCGGCGGCTTCCGGGTGCTCACGCACTGCAACACCGGGGCGCTGGTCTCCGGCGGCGAGGGCACGGCCTTCGCCGTGGCGGGGGCGGCGCACCGCGTGGGGCGGCTGAGGCGCCTATGGGTGGACGAGACGCGTCCGCTGCTGCAGGGCGCGCGGCTCACCGCGTACGAGGCGGCCCGTGCCGGTATGGCGTACACGCTGCTCACCGACAACGCGGCGGGGTCGCTGTTCGCCTCGGGCGAGGTGGACGCGGTGCTGATCGGTGCGGACCGGATAGCCGCCGACGGGTCCGTTGCGAACAAGGTGGGCAGCTATCCGCTGGCGGTGCTGGCCCGCTACCACCACGTGCCGTTCGTCGTCGTGGCCCCGGTGAGCACCGTGGACCTCTCGACGCCCGCGGGCTCGGCGATCGAGGTGGAGCAGCGCGCGGGGCACGAGGTGACGGAGTTTACGGTCGTGCCTCCGGGGGCAGGCGCGGAGCCGGGCACGGGCGTGCCGGTGGCCCCGCTGGGGGCGCAAGCGTACAACCCTGCGTTCGATGTCACACCGCCGGAGCTGGTGACCGCGATCGTCACGGAGAACGGCGTGGTGTCGCCGGTGACCCGGTCCGGCCTGGCGGAGCTCTGCGCCGGGCCGCAGCGGGGATCCGGGAGTGAGCCGGGCTGATCCGCACGTGTACTGTCCACCCCTGGCGGCGAACGCGATCGGGGTCCCAGGTCAACGGGACACACCGGAGTGTGTCAGTCGCGCCAGGTGAGCTCCGTCACCCGGCTCTATGGACCGGATGCGAAAATGGGATGATGTCGATATGAAGGGACGCGTCCTTGTCGTCGACGACGACACCGCACTGGCCGAGATGCTCGGCATTGTGCTGCGTGGTGAGGGTTTCGAGCCGTCGTTCGTTGCGGACGGCGACAAGGCACTTGCTGCTTTTCGTGAGGTGAAGCCCGATCTCGTGCTGCTCGACCTGATGCTGCCCGGCAGGGACGGCATCGAGGTGTGCCGGCTCATCCGCGCCGAGTCCGGTGTGCCGATCGTGATGCTGACCGCGAAGAGCGACACGGTCGACGTGGTCGTCGGCCTGGAGTCGGGGGCGGACGACTACATCGTCAAGCCGTTCAAGCCGAAGGAGCTGGTGGCGCGGATCCGCGCCCGCCTGCGCCGGTCGGAGGAGCCCGCACCGGAGCAGCTGGGGATAGGCGACCTGGTCATCGACGTGGCCGGGCACTCGGTCAAGCGCGACGGCCACTCGATCGCGCTGACGCCGCTCGAGTTCGACCTGCTGGTCGCGCTCGCCCGCAAGCCGTGGCAGGTCTTCACCCGCGAGGTGCTCCTGGAGCAGGTGTGGGGTTACCGCCACGCGGCCGACACCCGCCTCGTCAACGTGCACGTCCAGCGGCTGCGCTCCAAGGTCGAGAAGGACCCTGAGCGGCCGGAGATCGTGGTGACCGTCCGTGGTGTGGGCTACAAGGCCGGGCCGAGCTGACATGTCCGGCAACGGTGCCGCTCCGGAGCGGGGCGCGGGGCGGCCCGTCGAGACGGCGGGCGGAATATCCCTCTTCCGGCGGCTGTGGCGGGCCGGGCAGATGCTGTCCGACGGCGCGGCGGCGGGGCCGGTCCACCCTGTGCTGAGGCTGTACGTGCGCTGGGTGCGGCGGCCGCTGCTGCCCGCGATGCGGCTGTGGCGGCGCAACATCCAGCTGCGCGTGGTCGCCACGACGCTGCTGATGTCGATGGGCGTCGTGCTGCTCCTCGGTGTGGTCGTCGTCGGGCAGGTCCGCAACGGCCTGCTGGAGGCCAAGCGGCACGCGTCGCTGAGCCAGGCCGAGGGCGGTTTCAAGGCCGCGCGGGACGCCGCCGACGCCGCGGGTGACACCCGCGGCCAGGACGCGCAGTCGGGCAGCCGCAGCGGCACCGACCCCGGCGCCTGGCTGACGGCGCAGGTGCAGCAGCTGTCCAGCGGCGGGCAGGGCGTCTACCACGTGGTGGCGCTCAGCTCCGGGGGCGGCGACCTCGCGTACGGCGATTCGGGCTACGGCGACGTGTCGTCCGCCGGCGCGCGCGGCCCGCGTGCCTCCGGTGACATCGACCCCGAGGCCAGCATCCCCGCCGACCTGCGGAAACAGCTGGACACCAAGACCGGGGCGCTGTGGAAGTCCGCGTCGGTCAAGCACAACTCCTCCGACGAGGGCGAGCCCGCGCTGGTCGTCGGCAAGCGCATGTACGACCCCAACGGCAAGGCCTATCAGCTGTACTACCTCTTCCCGTACACCCAGGAGGAGAAGTCGCTGGGCCTGGTCAGGGGCACGCTCGCGACCGCCGGGGTGTTCGTGGTGGTGCTGCTCGGGGCCATCGCCTGGCTCGTGGTGCGGCAGATCGTCACGCCCGTGCGGATGGCCGCCAGCATCTCCGAGCGGCTCGCGGCGGGCGTGCTGCAGGAACGCATGAAGGTCACCGGCGAGGACGACATCGCCCGTCTCGGTGAAGCCTTCAACAAGATGGCGCAGAACCTCCAGGTCAAGATCCAGCAGCTGGAGCAGCTGTCGCGGATGCAGCGCCGGTTCGTCTCGGACGTCTCGCACGAGCTGCGGACGCCGCTGACGACCGTCCGCATGGCCGCCGAGGTCATCCACGAGGCCCGTGAGGACTTCGACCCGGTCACCGCGCGTTCGGCGGAGCTGCTGTACGGGCAGGTCGACCGCTTCGAGTCGCTGCTGGCCGACCTGCTGGAGATCAGCCGTTTCGACGCGGGCGCCGCGGCCCTGGAGGCCGAGCCGGTCGACCTGCGCGACGTCGTGAACCGGGTGATCGAGGGTGCCCTGCCGCTCGCGGACCGCAAGGGCAGCCGGCTGCTGGTCCAGGGCGTGGAGCAGCCCGTGACCGCGGAGGCCGACGCGCGGCGCGTGGAGCGCGTGCTGCGCAATCTCGTGGTCAACGCCGTGGAGCACGGCGAGGGCCGGGACGTGGTCGTGCGGCTGGCCGCGGCCGGCGGTGCGGTCGCGGTCGCGGTACGGGACTACGGCGTGGGGCTCAAGCCCGGCGAGGCGACGCGGGTGTTCAACCGCTTCTGGCGCGCCGATCCCGCGCGCGCCCGCACCACCGGCGGTACGGGCCTGGGCCTGTCGATCGCCGTCGAGGACGCGCGCCTGCACGGCGGCTGGCTGCAGGCGTGGGGCGAGCCGGGCGGCGGCTCGCAGTTCCGGCTGACCCTGCCCGCCACGGCGGGCGACACGCTGCGCGGCTCGCCCATCCCGCTGGAGCCGGAGGACTCGCGGCGCAACCGCGGCCTGAACGACGCCGGAGTGCCGCTGGCCGTCAACGGCCGGTCCGGGGGCGTGCCGCCGCAGGGCAGCGGCCTGAAGCCCGTACAGCCGCAGGCGCGGAACGTGCCCGCCGTGGACCCGGCGGCGCTGCCGGGCAGCGGTGCCCGTGTGGTGGCCCGCGCGGCCGGCCAGGGCAGTGCGCGGGACGGGGGCAAGCCCGCGGCCGGTGCCGCGGAGGAACGTGCGGGAGAACGCGGAGGACGGGCGCGTGGGCGCTGAACGCAATCGGCGTCGGCGGACGCCCGGCCCGCTCCGGCGGACCGCCGGGTTCGGCGCGCTCGCCGTCAGCGGCGCGCTGCTGGCCGGGTGCGCCTCGATGCCGGACAGCGGCGAGGTGCGGCCGGTCGACTCGTCGCAGCGCGCCGACGCGGATTCGCAGGTGCGGGTCTACGGTGTGGCGCCGCACAAGGGCGAGCGTCCGCAGGAGCTGGTGACGGGCTTCCTGGAGGCCACCACCAGCGACGACCCGGACTACGGCACGGCCCGGATGTACCTGGCCAAGGGCAAGCAGCGGGAGTGGGACCCGGCCGGCGGGGACACGGTGGTGCTCGCGGAGCCCCCGCAGGTGCACGTGGAGCGCGCCGACGACCGGGATCAGGACTACGTCGTCACCCTGATCGGCAAGCAGGTCGCCAGGATCGATCCCAAGCACGCGTACAAGCCGGAAGAGGCCACGTACAAGGAGCGGATCCACGTCGCGCGCGAGGGCGGCGAGTGGCGCATCGACGCGCTGCCGTCCGGGCTGGTGCTCGGCGTCGCCGACTTCCAGCGCATCTACCGCTCCGTCAACAAGTACTACTTCGCGGAGCTGGGCACGCCGGGCGGGCGCAAGGGCCAGGAGATCCTCGTCGCCGACCCCGTCTACCTCCGCAAGCGCATAGACCCCGTCACCTCCACGGTCAACGCCGTGCTGGACGGGCCGACCAACTGGCTGGACCCGGTGGCCGCGACGGCCTTCCCGACCGGCACCAAGGTCGTGGACCGTCGGCTCTCCGTGGACGACTCCAACGCCCTGAAGATCCGTCTCAACGGGAAGGCCGCGGGCACCAACCAGGAGCAGTGCCAGCGCATGGCCGCGCAGCTCCTCTACACCGTTCAGGACCAGTCGGCGAAGGTCTCCCAGGTCGTGCTGCAGCGGGAGAACGGCTCGCAGCTGTGCTCGCTGGCGCGGGAGGACGCGCGCAAGTACGCCCCCGACCAGGCGGCCGGCCGCGGCGCCGACCAGCAGTACTTCGTGGACGCGCAGCACCGGATGGTGAGCCTGGCCGACGGCGACGAGGAACCGCGCCGGGTGCCGGGGCCGTTCGGGGCCGACAACGCCCTGCAGTTGCGCTCGGTCGCCGTGGACCGGAAGGAGCAGCGCGCCGCGGGCGTGGCGAACAACGGCCAGGCGCTGTACGTCACCGGCATGGAGGCGGGCGCCTCGCTGGGCGAGCCGCGGGTGACCGCGCGCGGCGGGGTGAAGTCGGGTCTGACGGCTCCGAGTTGGGACGGGCTCGGCGATCTGTGGGTCGCCGACCAGGACCCGGACCGGCCGCGGCTGCTGCGGCTGCCGGGCGGCTCGGGCAGCCCCGAGGAGGTCCAGGTGCCCCGGCTCGACGGGCGCATCACCGGGCTGCGGGTCGCGGCCGACGGGGTGCGGGTCGCGCTGCTGGTGACCAAGGGCGACCGTACGAGCCTGAAGCTGGGCCGGGTCGAGCGGCGCGTGAGCGCCGGGCGGCTGAGCCTGTCCGTGCAGGAACTGCGCTCGGTGGCACCGCGGTTGGAGCAGGTCGACGCGGTGTCGTGGGCGGGCGGGAGCCGGCTGCTGGTCGCGGGGAACGAGCAGGGCGGGCTGCAGCAGCTGCAGTACATCGACACGGACGGTTCGCTGTCGAACGCCTCCGCTCTGCCCGGGATCACGGGAGTGCGCGGCGTCGCGGCGTCGGAGAGCGCGGCCAAGGCGCCGGCACTGGTGGCGGAGCGGGACGGCGGGATCGTCCGGCTGCTGCCGGACAGCAACTGGAAGCTGGTGACCAAGGAAGGCTCGGCGCCGGTCTATCCGGGGTAGCCGTTCTGTCCGGGTGGCCGGTCCGTCCGGAGCAGCGGGCGGTTCGCGCCGGGGCGGCGCGGGCGGGGGCCTCCGGGGTGTGCCGGGGGTGTTCCGCGAGGCCGCGCCGGGAGTTTTCCACAGGGGTGGCGGGGCGCCGCGCCCGGCGGGACAGTGGATCTGTGCACGGGTGGTGGCAGGAGATCGCCGGGCTGGTACTGCCGGGCGAGTGCGCGGGGTGCGGGCGGCCGCGGTCCGTGCTGTGCGAGGTGTGCCGGGCGGCGCTGGGCGGGGGCGGTGCGTGGCGCGTCAGGCCTGATCCGGAGCCGGCCGGGCTGCCGCCGGTCCACGCCGCCGCGCGGTACGAGGGCCCGGTGCGCTCGGCGCTGCTCGCGCACAAGGAGCGCGGGGCGCTGGGGCTGGCGGGGCCGCTGGGGGCTGCCCTGGCGGGTGCGGTGCGCTCCGCGGCCCATGGCCCGGACGGTGGCCGGCGGGGCGGGGGAGGGGCCCTGGAGGCCGGTGAAAGGCCCTTGCTGCTCGTCCCCGTCCCCTCCGCCCGCCGTGCCGTCGCCGCCCGGGGCCACGACGCCGGACGGCGGCTCGCTCTCGGTGCCGCGCGGGCCCTCCGCTCGGGCGGGTTTCCGGTCGCCGTGGCGGCCGTGCTGCGGCAGTGCAGGGTCGTCGCCGATCAGGCCGGGCTCGGCGCCCGGCAGCGCAGGGCGAATGTCGCCGGCGCACTAGGGGTACGTATGGGAACAGAGAGGCTGTTGGTGCGCGAAGGGCCGGTGGTGCTGGTAGACGACCTGATGACCACCGGGGCCTCGCTGGCCGAGGCGGCTCGTGCCGTCTCGCTCGCGGGCGGGCGCGTGCTGGGCGCCGCCGTCGTGGCCGCCTCCGCAGTTCCGCCGCTCTCGGCTGAAAAGAACCGGAACTGAAGGGCAATGTCATTCGTTGCTGATGGTAACGGCAGGCAAACACCTGAATGGAGGTACGTCCCGGTAGGGGCTACCGACAGGCGTCCGAGCGAGATATGTTCGGTTGTGAGGAATGGCAGGGGCTATGCCTCGCATTTCCGAATGGCGCGCTTTGCGCGCTTTCACGGAAGCTTGAAGTCGATGGGGTGCAGACCTTGCCGATGGGGGAGGAGGAGGTGAAAACCGCCAAGTCGGGGGCTCCGGGTATCCCCGGAGTCTGATGCAAGAGGGATGCGCTCCGCACCTTCGGCGGAGCGATCCGGGAACGGAGTTCTGCGTGGACATCGTCGTCAAAGGCCGCAAGACCGAGGTGCCCGAGCGCTTTCGCAAGCACGTGGCCGAGAAGCTGAAGCTGGACAAGATCCAGAAGCTCGACGGCAAGGTGATCAGCCTCGACGTCGAGGTGTCCAAGGAGCCCAACCCCAGGCAGGCCGACCGCTCCGACCGGGTGGAGATCACGGTGCGTTCCCGTGGCCCGGTGATCCGCGCGGAGGCCGCAGCAACCGATCCGTACGTCGCACTGGACCTGGCCACCAGCAAGCTCGAAGCACGACTGCGCAAGGAGAACGACAAGCGCCACACCCGGCGGGGCAACGGCCGAATCCCCGCGAGCGATGTCGCATCGACCGTCATCGGCGCAGCCGAGCTCACCGACAGCGGTGAACTCGCCGCCGAACAGGCGGCGGACGGAGTGCCGGTCACCCGCATGGGATCCCTGGAGATCCGGGGAGAAGGCCCCGTGGTGGTCCGCGAGAAGACCCACTCCGCAGCGCCCATGAGCCTCGACCAGGCGCTCTACGAAATGGAGTTGGTCGGGCACGACTTCTACCTGTTCGTCGACTCCGACACCAAGCTACCGAGTGTCGTCTACCGGCGGCACGCCTACGACTACGGCGTCATCCACCTCAATGCCGACCCGCTCTTCGAAGGAGAGCCCGGTGGTGCGGGCGGGGAGCTGGGCGGCTGACCCGGGAGGCCCCGGCCTCCCGCGTCCGACGCCGTAGTCCACCCGAAGCCAGGTGCCCTCGGAGCGCGCCCCCCGCGCTCCCGGGGCACCGGCGTGCGACGGCAGGAACCCGGGGAACGCGCTGCCCGGCGTCCCGGCATGAAATCATGACCCCGGCAGCCAACCACCGGCACCGGGGAACCGGTTGGGCGGCACAGCACGCAGCACAGTGCGACCGCGAGGGGCTCTGGGCCTTCAGGGGTCTTCAGGGGGAGGAACAATGGCGGACAGGTTCGGGCCCGTACTCGAGCCCGGCGAGGACGACGACGAAGGCTCCTGCACGGACAGGGGCACGGCGCGCGAGGAGCCCATCCGGGTCCTGGTCGTGGACGACCACGCGCTCTTCCGCCGGGGCCTGGAGATCGTCCTGGCCCAGGAGGAGGACATCCAGGTCGTCGGCGAGGCCGGGGACGGCGCGGAGGCCGTGGACAAGGCCGCGGACCTGCTGCCCGACATCGTGCTGATGGACGTCCGCATGCCCAAGCGCGGCGGCATCGAGGCCTGCACCTCCATCAAGGAGGTGGCCCCCAGCGCGAAGATCATCATGCTGACGATCAGCGATGAGGAGGCCGATCTCTACGACGCCATCAAGGCCGGGGCCACCGGCTATCTCCTCAAGGAGATCTCCACCGACGAGGTCGCGACGGCGATCCGGGCGGTGGCGGACGGGCAGTCGCAGATCAGCCCCTCGATGGCCTCCAAGCTCCTCACCGAGTTCAAGTCGATGATCCAGCGCACGGACGAGCGGCGGCTGGTGCCGGCGCCCCGGCTGACCGACCGTGAGCTGGAGGTCCTCAAGCTGGTGGCCACGGGGATGAACAACCGCGACATCGCCAAGGAGTTGTTCATCTCCGAGAACACCGTCAAGAACCACGTGCGGAACATCCTGGAGAAGCTGCAGCTGCACTCCAGGATGGAGGCGGTGGTGTACGCGATGCGGGAGAAGATCCTGGAGATCAGGTAGGCCCCGGCCGGCTCAGGCGGCCAGGGCCTTCACCAGCTCCGCCGCCAGCTTCGCGTCGTCGCAGCGCTCGATGCGTACGGCGTGGCAGCCCACCCATTCCGCAGCCTCCCGCAGGGCCCGGGCCATGGGCTCCACGGCCTTGGGCCCGTCGAGGGAGACCTGCCGGGCCACCAGCGTGCTGCCGTCGCGCGCCGGGTCCACGCGGCCCAGCAGCCGGCCGCCCGCCAGCAGCGGCATCGCGAAATAGCCGTGTATGCGCTTGGTCTTCGGCACGTACGCCTCCAGGCGGTGGGTGAAGCCGAAGATCCGCTCGGTGCGGGGGCGGTCCCACACCAGCGAGTCGAACGGCGACAGCAGCGTCGTGCGGTGCCGGCCGCGCGGCGGTGCCTCCAGGGCCGCCGGGTCGGCCCACGCCGGCTTCGACCAGCCCGCCACCTCGACCGGCACCAGGCCGGTCTCCTCGATGACGGCGTCCACCTGCTCGCCCTTGAGGCGGTGGTAGTCGGCGAGGTCCGCCCTCGTCGCCACGCCCATCGCGGCACCGGCCTGCGCCACCAGGCGCCGGACACACGCGGCGTCGTCCAGGTCGTCGTGGAAGAGGGCGTCCGGGACGGCGCGCTCGGCCAGGTCGTACACGCGCTTCCAGCCGCGCCGGCGGGTGCAGACCACTTCGCCGGTGTCCAGCAGCCACTCCACCGCGATCTTCGTCTCGGACCAGTCGTACCACTCCCCGCCGTTCTTGGCGCCGCCCAGCTCCGTGGCCGTCAGCGGGCCCTCGGCCTTCAGCCGGTCGCGGACGGCGGCGCACGAGCGCTCGGCGTCCTCCATGATGTGCCAGCGGTGGCCGCGGGCCTGGAAGGCCCGGCGCCGGAAGGCGAACAGCGGCCACTCCTCGACGGGCAGGATGCACGCGGCGTGCGACCAGTACTCGAAGGCGTGGTCCCCCGACCAGTAGGCCGCCTCGACCGCGTCCCGCCCGAGGGCGCCCAGCCGTGCGTACGGCACCAGCTCGTGCGAGCGGGCGAGCACCGAGATCGTGTCCAGCTGGACGGCCCCCAGCCGGCGCAGCACGCCGCGCGTGCCCGCCCGCCGGTCCGGGGCGCCGAGCAGGCCCTGGGCGCGCAGGGCCAGGCGGCGGGCGTCATCGGCCGACAGGTGGTGCTCGGGCGTGCGGGCTCCGGGCTTACGGGCCTTGGCGGCGGCGGCAGTTGTCATGCCGATCACCTTAGGCGGGGGCACTGACAACGCCCCCGGAGCCGGTCAGCCGCGCCCGGGAAAGGGCAGGTAGGGGGCGGCGGAGGGCAGTCCGAGGTCGGAGGGGAGCAGGGAGCCGACCCACGCGTCGCGGCGCGTGCCCGCGTGGGCGATCTTCGATCGCTGGCTGCCCTCCATCGTGAACCCGGCCTTGAGGGCCACGGCGCGGGAGCCCTCGTTGCCGGCCTCCGCGTACCACTCCAGGCGCTCGACGCCGAGGCGCTCGAAGGCCCACCGGGCCACCTCGCGGGCGGCTTCGGCGGTGTACCCGCGGCCGCGCTGCTCCTTGGCGGTCCAGTAGCCGATCTCGGCCTGGTGGTCGCGGGAGGGCTGCGGGAGCCGCACCAGGCTCATGGAACCGGTCAGCCGGCCCTCCTCACGGGTGAACACGCCCCACGTGTAGACGGAGTCGTCGCGCCAGCCGGCCGGGCAGGTCCCGTCGATGAAGGCCCGGGCGTCCTCGGGGGTGTACGGGGAGGGCACGCTCGTGTACCGCGGGATGTCCGGGTCCTGGCAGGCGGCGTGCAGCGCGGCCGCGTCCGAGGTGGTGAAGGGGCGCAGCAGCAGGCGCTCGGTGGTGAGGCTCGTGGGCTCCATGGGCGGAGTGTAGGAACCCGGGGCGGGGCACCTCCAGGGCGGTTCGCTCGTTCCATGGCCGGGTGACACCGCGGGTGACACCCGGCCCGGGTGATGACGGACCTCCCGGCGCGGCGGGGTCCTCGCTTACGATGGCCGTTGCGGCGGGGACTGTCCCGTCGTGCCCGCGTACCCGCCCCCTGCCCACGGCGGGGGAGAACCGGTGCCAGGCCCGACCGGCAAGGAGCTAGCCTACGTGTCCGTCTTCGGCAAGATCATGCGTGCAGGAGAAGGCAAGATCCTGCGCAAGCTGCACCGCATCGCGGACCAGGTCAATTCCATCGAAGAGGACTTCCTCAACCTCTCCGACGCCGAGCTGCGCGCCCTGACCGACGAGTACAAGCAGCGCTATGCCGACGGTGAGAGCCTGGACGACCTGCTTCCCGAGGCGTTCGCGACCGTCCGCGAGGGCGCCAAGCGCGTCCTCGGTCAGCGGCACTACGACGTCCAGCTCATGGGCGGTGCCGCCCTGCACCTGGGGTACGTGGCCGAGATGAAGACCGGTGAGGGCAAGACCCTCGTCGGCACCCTCCCGGCGTATCTGAACGCCCTCTCGGGCGAGGGCGTCCACCTGATCACCGTCAACGACTACCTGGCCGAGCGCGACTCCGAGCTGATGGGCCGGGTGCACAAGTTCCTGGGCCTGAGCGTCGGCTGCATCCTGGCGAACATGACGCCGGCGCAGCGCCGCGAGCAGTACAACTGCGACATCACGTACGGCACGAACAACGAGTTCGGCTTCGACTACCTGCGCGACAACATGGCGTGGTCGAAGGACGAGCTGGTCCAGCGCGGGCACAACTTCGCCGTGGTCGACGAGGTCGACTCGATCCTCGTCGACGAGGCCCGTACGCCGCTGATCATCTCGGGCCCGGCCGACCAGGCCACCAAGTGGTACGGGGACTTCGCCAAGCTGGTCACCCGCCTGAGCAAGGGCGAGCCGGCCAACCCGCAGAAGGGCGTCGAGGAGACCGGCGACTACGAGGTCGACGAGAAGAAGCGCACGGTCGCCATCCACGAGGCCGGCGTGAGCAAGGTCGAGGACTGGCTGGGCATCGACAACCTCTACGAGTCGGTCAACACCCCCCTCGTCGGTTATCTGAACAACGCCATCAAGGCGAAGGAACTGTTCAAGAGGGACAAGGACTACGTCGTCATGGACGGCGAAGTCATGATCGTCGACGAGCACACCGGCCGTATCCTCGCCGGCCGTCGCTACAACGAGGGCATGCACCAGGCCATCGAGGCGAAGGAGGGGGTGGACATCAAGGACGAGAACCAGACGCTCGCCACGATCACCCTCCAGAACTTCTTCCGCCTCTACAACAAGCTGTCCGGCATGACCGGTACGGCCATGACCGAGGCCGCCGAGTTCCACCAGATCTACAAGCTCGGCGTGGTGCCGATCCCGACCAACCGGCCGATGGTCCGCAAGGACCAGTCCGACCTCATCTACCGCACCGAGGTCGCCAAGTTCGACGCCGTGGTCAAGGACATCGCCGAGAAGCACGAGAAGGGGCAGCCGATCCTGGTCGGCACCACTTCCGTGGAGAAGTCCGAGTACCTCTCGCAGCAGCTCGCCAAGCGCGGCATCCAGCACGAGGTCCTCAACGCCAAGCACCACGAGCGCGAGGCCTCGATCGTCGCGCAGGCCGGCCGCAGGGGCGCCGTCACCGTCGCCACGAACATGGCCGGCCGCGGTACGGACATCAAGCTGGGCGGCAATCCGGACGACCTCGCCGAGGCGGAGCTGCGCCAGATGGGCCTCGACCCGGTGGAGCACGTCGAGGAGTGGGCGGCCGCGCTGCCGGGCGCCCTGGAGCGGGCCGAGGCCGCGGTCAAGGCCGAGTTCGAGGAGGTCAAGGACCTCGGCGGCCTGTACGTGCTCGGCACGGAGCGCCACGAGTCGCGCCGCATCGACAACCAGCTCCGCGGCCGTTCCGGCCGTCAGGGCGACCCGGGCGAGTCCCGCTTCTACCTGTCGCTGGGTGACGACCTGATGCGTCTGTTCAAGGCCCAGATGGTCGAGCGCGTGATGGCCATGGCCAACGTTCCTGACGACGTGCCGATCGAGAACAAGATGGTCACCCGGGCCATCGCCTCGGCGCAGTCGCAGGTCGAGCAGCAGAACTTCGAGACGCGCAAGAACGTCCTGAAGTACGACGAGGTGCTCAACCGCCAGCGCGAGGTCATCTACGGCGAGCGCCGCCGCGTCCTGGAGGGCGAGGACCTGCAGGAGCAGATCCAGCACTTCATGGACGACACCATCGACGACTACATCCGCCAGGAGACCGTCGAGGGCTTTGCCGAGGAGTGGGACCTGGAGCGGCTGTGGAGCGCCTTCAAGCAGCTCTACCCCGTGAAGGTCACCATCGACGAGCTGGAGGAGGCGGCGGGCGACCGCGCGGGCATCACGGCCGAGTTCATCGCCGAGTCCATCAAGGACGACATCCACGAGCAGTACGCGGCGCGTGAGGAGCAGCTGGGCTCCGACATCATGCGCGAGCTGGAGCGGCGCGTGGTCCTGTCGGTGCTCGACCGCAAGTGGCGCGAGCACCTCTACGAGATGGACTACCTCCAGGAGGGCATCGGCCTGCGGGCGATGGCCCAGAAGGACCCGCTGGTGGAGTACCAGCGCGAGGGCTTCGACATGTTCCAGGCCATGATGGAGGGCATCAAGGAGGAGTCCGTCGGCTACCTGTTCAACCTGGAGGTCCAGGTCGACCAGCAGCTGGAGGAGGTGCCGGTCGAGGAGGCCGCGCCGTCCCTGGACAAGGTGCAGGACACCATCCCCGCCGCCCGTCCCGAGATCCGCGCGAAGGGCCTCGCGCAGCCGCAGCGGCCTGACCGGCTGCACTTCTCCGCGCCGACGGTGGACGGTGCGGGCGGCACCATCGAGACGGACTACGCGAGCGACGACACGGGCGAGTTCCGCTCCGCCGCGGACGGCATGACCCGCGCCGAGCGCCGCAAGGCGCAGAAGAACAGCGGTGGGCGGCGCCGTAAGAAGTAAACCCGCGCACGGGTGGCGAGGCGGGGCGGGACCTTCCGGGTGATCCGGGGGTCCTGCCCCGCCTCGCCGCATGTCAGCGGCGGGTGCCGCCGAGTTCTACGGCCGAGCAGCGCCACCGCTGGTCGGTGCAGTGCTCCAGGCGGAAGGCGAGGGCGAGCAGCCGGTCGCCCGCCGCGATCCTGGCGAAGGCCTCGATGACGCCGGGGGAGGGCCGGAACTCGTCGCAGTGCCGGACGGCGGGGCTGCGGCCCGGCGGGGCGGGCTGCAGGGGCGCGTAGGGGGCCAGGGCGGCCAGCTGGTCGTACGCGGCGCCCAGGGTGTGGCCGAGCATCCAGTGGACGGGGCGCTGGCCGCTGAGGGTGAGCAGGAGCCGTTCGGCGAACCAGTAGCGGGGGAGGCGCTCGCGCTCGCGGCGGCGCGCGGCGGCGGGGGCCGGGTGGGGCCGCCGGGCGTCGGTGCGCCGCGGGGGCGCGGTTCCCGCCCCCGGCCTGGTCGTGCGGGCGGCCGTCCTGCCGCCGGTGGGCCGGGTGCCTGCCGTCCTGCTGCCGACGGTCCTGCTGCCGGTGGTCCTGTTCATGCTGATCGCCCCCTGTGCCGCCGGGCCCGGTGGATTACCGGGCAGTAGCTTCCGTTGGTGATCTTCTATCCAGGAGGCAGGAGGTCATCAAGGACGGCGGACCGGGCCGCAGGACACGTCGGCATTTCACCTATTCGGGGGACCCGCGGGGAGGACGGGGCCGCCGGGCGGCACGCGTCGTGACGCGGGGCGCCGGAGAGCCGCCCGCACGCGCCTCACCTGCACTTCGATGGGGGACCCTCGCCCGTATGCTGATCCCGCAGTCGAAAATCCCCAGGATCGAAGGAAAGCGGCGGTCATGCGCGTCTACGTCCCCTTGACCCTCCCCGGTCTCGCCGAGGTGCACAAGGCGGGAGCACTGGGCCCGGCCCCGCTGGACGCCTATGCCGTCACCCCCGCCCTGCGCGAGTGGTACCGCTCCGACGACGTCGAGGAGCTGGAGTACGCGGCCCTGGGCCGCGCCGCCGAGGGCTCGCTGCGCATGCTCGCCGCCGACCCGGAGGCGCCGCGCCGCCGCGTGGTCGTCGCGGTCGACGTGCCCGAGGGCGCCGTGGTCACCGACCCCGAGCGCGGGCTCGACCAGGCCGCGTACGGCGAGGTGCGGCTCTCCGAGGCCGTGCCGCTGTCGAAGGCCGCCGCCGTGCACGTCGACGCCGGCGACGCCGAGGAGGACGTCGCGGCGGCCGCCGCCGCGCTGGGCGCCGCGGACCGCGGTGACGACAACGCGCGGTTCACGGTCGACGGCGCCGAGGACCACGACCTCATGTGGTTCGGCGTGCAGGAGATCCCCAACCTGATCCAGTAGCGCAAAGCCGCAGGCCGGCGGCTTTGTCACTGGAGACCCGTACAGTTTTCCGCATGGGGAAGCACGGGGCGCGCGGGGCGCACATCGTCTGGGACTGGAACGGCACGCTGTTCCACGACGTCGACGCGGTCATGGCGGCGACGAACGCCGCCTTCGCGGAGATAGGCCTGGAGCCGATCACCCTGGAGCGGTACCGCGCGCTGTACTGCGTGCCCATCCCGCGCTTCTACGAGCGGCTGATGGGCCGGCTGCCCACCGACGCCGAGTGGGAGCACATGGACGGGGTCTTCCAGCGGCACTACCACGACCACCACCTGCGCTGCGGCCTCGCGGAGGGCGCCGAGTCGCTGCTGGAGCGCTGGCAGGACGGCGGCGGCACCCAGTCGATCATGTCGATGTACGGGCACGAGGACCTGCTGCCGCTCGTGCGCACCTTCGGCATCGAGCGCAGGTTCGTCCGGGTCGACGGCCGCACCGGCCCCTCGGGCGGCAGCAAGGCCGAGCACATGGCGCGCCACCTCGCCGGCCTGGAGGGCATACCCGCCGTGCGCACGGTCGTCATCGGCGACGCCCTCGACGACGCGGTGGCGGCCGCCCACGTGGGGGCGCACGCCGTGCTGTACACCGGCGGTTCGCACGACCGGGCGGGTCTCGCCGGGGCCGGCGTGCCCGTCGTGGACACGCTGGCGGAGGCCGTTGCCGAGGCGGAACGCCTCGCCGGCTGACCGCGCTGTGCAGAGTGTCAAAGTTCGGGCCCGGGTTTTGTACACAAACGGCTCATGACGGCTCCCCCGGGAAGGGCGATAGCCTTACCAGGTGATCAGCGCGATATCCAGCAGGGGCGATGGCGCCCCTGTCCTGCGCCCGGAGTGCCACGGCACCCGGGGAGCCGCTGTTCGCTCGGGCGGGGCGCGTCCCACGAAGATGACCACTCCTTCCATGAAGTTGGCCACGAACGCCCCTGTCACCCCTCATTCCGGCATACCGTCGAAGACGACCGGAGACCCCGCGTCGCGACGTGATGCCTTCACCACCTATGTCACGCAACGGCGCGCGACAGGAGCCAGAGGACATGCAGACCAAGCTGGACGAAGCCAAGGCAGAGCTGCTGGAGAGGGCGGCCCGCGTCGCTGAGAACAGCCCGGCCGGGGGGCAGCAACCGCCGGGGCCGAAGAGCGGGGCGGGGCTCGACCCGGAGACCCTGACCGCGTACCTCCAGCGCTACTACCTGCACACCGCGCCGGAGGACCTGGCCGGTCGCGACCCGGTCGACGTCTTCGGCGCGGCCGTCTCCCACTACCGCCTCGCCGAGATCCGCCCGCAGGGCACGGCCAACGTCCGGGCGCACACCCCGACGGTCGAGGAGAACGGCTGGACGTGCAGCCACTCCGTCGTCGAGGTCGTCACCGACGACATGCCCTTCCTGGTCGACTCGGTCACCAACGAGCTCTCCCGCCAGGGCCGCGGCATCCACGTCGTGATCCACCCGCAGATGGTCGTGCGGCGTGACGTCACGGGCCGCCTGCTCGAGGTCCTCGGCTCCAGCTGCGACGCCCACGGCGCCGGCAAGGACGCCGTCCTGCCGCACGACGCCGTCACCGAGTCCTGGATCCACGTCGAGATCGACCGCGAGACCGACCGCGACGACCTCAAGCAGATCGCCGCCGACCTGGTGCGCGTCCTCTCCGACGTCCGCGAGGCCGTCGAGGACTGGTCCAAGATGCGCGACGCCGCCCTGCGCATCGCCGACGCGCTGCCCGAGGAGCCCGCCCCGGCGGACGTCCCCGGCTCGGAGACCACCGAGGCCCGCGAGCTGCTGCGCTGGCTGGCCGCCGACCACTTCACCTTCCTCGGCTACCGCGAGTACGAGCTGACGAAGCTCGCCACCGACGGCGGCGAGGAGGACGTGCTCAGCGCCGTCCCCGGCACCGGCCTCGGCATCCTGCGCTCCGACCCCTCGCACCACGAGGAGGACCACCACGGTCCGCACTCGCACCTGCCGCGTCCGGCGTCCCCGTCGTTCAACCGGCTGCCCGCCGACGCCCGCGCCAAGGCCCGCGAGCACAAGCGGCTCGTCCTCACCAAGGCCAACAGCCGCGCCACGGTCCACCGGCCCTCCTACCTCGACTACGTGGGCGTCAAGAAGTTCGACGCCGACGGCAACGTGACCGGTGAGCGCCGCTTCCTCGGCCTGTTCTCCTCGGCCGCGTACACCGAGTCCGTGCGCCGCGTGCCGGTGATCCGCCGCAAGGTCCAGCAGGTCCTCGCCGACGCCGGCTTCACGCCCGACAGCCACGACGGCCGCGACCTGCTCCAGATCCTGGAGACCTACCCGCGCGACGAGCTCTTCCAGATCTCCGCCGACCAGCTGCGCTCCATCGCCACCAGCGTGCTCTACCTGCAGGAGCGCCGCCGGCTGCGGCTGTACCTGCGCCAGGAGGAGTACGGGCGCTACTACTCGGCGCTGGTCTACCTCCCGCGCGACCGCTACACCACCGGCGTGCGGCTGCGCCTGATCGACATCCTCAAGGAGGAGCTCGGCGGCACCAGCGTCGACTTCACCGCCTGGAACACCGAGTCGGTCCTCTCCCGGCTGCACTTCGTCGTCCGCGTCGCGCCGGGCGCCACCCTGCCCGACCTCACCGAAGCCGACGTGGACCGCATCGAGGCCCGCCTCGTCGAGGCCGCCCGCTCCTGGGCGGACGGCTTCGCCGAGACGCTGACCGCCGAGGTCGGCGAGGAGCGCGCCGCCGAGCTGCTGCGCCGCTACGGCGGCCAGGCCTTCCCCGAGGGCTACAAGGCCGACCACAGCCCCCGCGCCGCCGTCGCCGACCTCGGGCACCTGGAGAAGCTGACGGCCGCCGGCGGCGACCGCGACTTCGCGCTCAGCCTCTACGAGCCCGTCGGCGCGGCCCCCGGCGAGCGCCGCTTCAAGATCTACCGCACCGGCGAGCCGGTCTCCCTCTCCGCCGTCCTGCCGGTGCTCCACCGCCTCGGCGTCGAGGTCGTCGACGAGCGCCCGTACGAGCTGCGCTGCTCGGACCGCACCACCGCCTGGATCTACGACTTCGGGCTGCGCATGCCCGAGCGGATCGAGGGCGACGACGCCCGCGCCCGCTTCCAGGAGGCCTTCGCGGCCGTGTGGACCGGCGCCGCGGAGAACGACAACTTCAACAACCTGGTGCTGCGGGCCGGTCTCGACTGGCGGCAGGCCATGGTGCTCCGCGCCTACGCCAAGTACCTGCGGCAGGCCGCCTGGCCGTTCAGCCAGGCGTACATGGAGGACACCCTCAGCAACAACGTCCACACCACCCGCCTGCTGGTCAACCTCTTCGAGGCCCGGATGTCGCCCGCGCTCCAGCGCGCCGGCAACGAGCTCATCGACGGCCTGATGGAGGAGCTGGACGGCGCCCTGGACCAGGTCGCGAGCCTGGACGAGGACCGCATCCTGCGGGCCTTCCTCACGGTCATCAAGGCCACGCTGCGCACCAACCACTTCCAGCGCGACGCGGAGGGCCGGCCGCGCCCGTACCTGTCCATCAAGCTCGACCCGCAGGCCATCCCCGAGCTGCCGGCGCCCCGCCCGGCCTTCGAGATCTGGGTGTACTCGCCGCGCGTCGAGGGCGTGCACCTGCGCTTCGGCAAGGTCGCCCGAGGCGGCCTGCGCTGGTCCGACCGCCGCGAGGACTTCCGCACGGAGATCCTCGGCCTGGTCAAGGCCCAGATGGTGAAGAACACCGTCATCGTGCCGGTGGGCGCCAAGGGCGGCTTCGTCGGCAAGCGCCTGCCCGACCCGTCCGTGGACCGCGACGCGTGGCTGGCCGAGGGCATCGCCTCGTACAAGACGTTCATCTCCGGCCTCCTCGACATCACCGACAACATGGTCGGCGGCGAGGTCGTGCCCCCGAAGGACGTCGTCCGCCACGACGAGGACGACACCTACCTCGTCGTCGCCGCCGACAAGGGCACCGCGACGTTCTCCGACATCGCCAACGAGGTCGCCCAGTCCTACGGCTTCTGGCTCGGCGACGCCTTCGCCTCCGGCGGCTCGGCCGGCTACGACCACAAGGGCATGGGCATCACCGCCCGCGGCGCCTGGGAGTCGGTCAAGCGCCACTTCCGCGAGCTGGGCCACAACACCCAGACCGAGGACTTCACGGTCGTCGGCGTCGGCGACATGTCCGGTGACGTCTTCGGCAACGGCATGCTGCTCTCCGAGCACATCCGCCTGGTCGCCGCCTTCGACCACCGGCACATCTTCCTCGACCCCACGCCCGACGCGGCCGTCTCCTACGCCGAGCGCCGCCGCCTGTTCGAGCTGCCCCGCTCGTCCTGGGCCGACTACAACAAGGACCTGCTGTCCGCGGGCGGTGGCATCCACCCGCGCAGCGCCAAGTCGATCCCGGTCAACGCGCACGTGCGGGCGGCCCTCGGCATCGAGGCGGGCGTCACCAAGATGACCCCGGCCGAGCTGATGAAGGCCATCCTGCGCTCGCAGGTCGACCTGCTGTGGAACGGCGGCATCGGCACGTACGTCAAGGCCTCCACCGAGTCCCACGCGGACGTCGGCGACAAGGCCAACGACGCCATCCGCGTCGACGGCCAGGACCTGCGCGTCAAGGTCGTCGGCGAGGGCGGCAACCTGGGCCTGACCCAGCTCGGCCGGATCGAGTTCGCCTCCACCGGCGGCCGGATCAACACCGACGCGATCGACAACAGCGCCGGCGTGGACACCTCCGACCACGAGGTGAACATCAAGATCCTGCTCAACGCGCTCGTCACCGACGGCGACATGACCGTCAAGCAGCGCAACAAGCTCCTCGCCGAGATGACCGACGAGGTCGGCGAGCTCGTCCTGCGCAACAACTACGCGCAGAACGTGGCCCTGGCCAACGCCGTGGCGCAGGCCCCCAGCCTGCTCCACGCCCACCAGCGGATCATGCGCCGGCTCGGCCGGGACGGTCACCTGGACCGGGCCCTGGAGTTCCTGCCCACCGACCGGCAGATCCGCGAGCGGCTCTCCGCGGGCCGCGGCATGACCCAGCCCGAGCTGGCCGTCCTCCTCGCCTACATCAAGATCACCACGGCCGAGGAGCTGCTCGCCACCGAGCTGCCCGACGACCCGTACCTGGAGCGGCTGCTGCACGCCTACTTCCCGCAGCCGCTGACCAGCGGTTACCTGGAGCAGGTCGACGGGCACGCCCTGCGCCGGGAGATCATCACGACCGTCCTGGTCAACGACACCGTCAACAGCGGTGGCTCCACCTTCCTGCACCGCCTGCGGGAGGAGACCGGCGCCTCGCTGGAGGAGATCGTCCGGGCCCAGACCGCCGCCCGCGCCATCTTCGAGCTGGGCTCCGTGTGGGACGCCGTCGAGGGCCTGGACAACGTGGTCGCGGCCGACGTGCAGACGCAGATCAGGCTGCACTCGCGGCGCCTGGTCGAGCGCGGCACCCGCTGGCTGCTCAACAACCGGCCGCAGCCGCTGGAGCTCGCCGGGACGATCGACTTCTTCCACGACGGCGTGGCCAGGGTCTGGAGCGAGCTGCCCAAGCTGCTCAGGGGCGCCGACATGGAGTGGTGGCAGTCCATCCACGACGAGCTGGTGGCGGCCGGGGTCCCGGACGAGCTGGCCGTGCGCGTGGCGGGCTTCTCCTCCGTCTTCCCGGCGCTGGACATCGTCGCGGTCGCCGACCGCGCCGGCAAGGAGCCGCTGGACGTCGCCGAGGTCTACTACGACCTCGCCGACCGGCTGCACATCACCCAGCTGATGGACCGGATCATCGAGCTGCCGCGGGCCGACCGCTGGCAGTCCATGGCCCGCGCCTCCATCCGCGAGGACCTCTACGCGGCGCACGCCGCGCTCACCGCGGACATCCTCTCGGTGGGCAACGGCGCCTCGACGCCGGAGCAGCGCTTTGCCTCCTGGGAGGAGAAGAACGCGGCGATCCTCAGCCGGGCGCGCACCACGCTCGACGAGATCCGCGGTTCGGACGCCTTCGACCTGGCGAACCTGTCGGTCGCCATGCGGACGATGCGCACGCTGCTGCGGACGCACTCCTGACGGCGCGCGGGCACTGCGCCGGTGGGGAGCAGGCGGAGGAAATGACGCACTGCTGACGCCGGAGTGAACAAGGGACGGCCCCGGGGACAAATCCCCCGGGGCCGTCCTTTTGCCGTGCTATGAGGGACGGATGAAGGCCGTTTCCCGGTTGACGTCCGGCCCCTCGGGCCCCGCGTCCCCCTCCTCAGCAGCCCTTTCCGCCTCCGCTCCGGCCGTCGCCGAAAGGCCCGCCGCCAAGGCCGGCGCCCGGCCGGGCCCACCGGCGTACGCCCGGTACCAGGCCGCCCGGGCGGTGGCCCTCTACCTGGTGGTGGCGGCCGTCGGCTTCACGGTCATGCTGCTGGTCAGCCGGCACTTCGGGCGGGCGCCGGAGGCGGTGCTGCGCCGCTGGGACAGCGGCCACTACCTGCACATCGCGCAGCACGGCTATCCGGGGGAGATCCCGTACGGCCCGGACGGCGAGCCCAAGTTCAGCAGGCTGGCGTTCTTCCCGCTGGTGCCCGCGCTGATCCGGGCGGTGCACCTGGTGACGGGGCTGCCCGTGGTCTGGGCCGGGGTGGTGGTGTCGTGGACGGCGGCGTCCGTGGCCGCGGCGGGGGTGTTCCGGCTGGTGCGGGCGGTCGGCGGGCGGCCGGGCGCCGGGTACGCGTGCGTGGCGCTGTGGGCGTGCTCGCCGTACGCGTTCGCGCTGTGGGTGCCCTACTCGGAGGCCGTCTTCAGCGCGGCCCTGATCTGGACGCTGTCGGCCGTGCTGGAGCGCCGCTGGCTGACGGCGGCGGCGCTGTGCGCCCTGGCGGGGGCGGTGCGGCCGTCCGCGTCGGTGGTGGTGGGTACGGTGGGGCTGGCGGCCGGGTGGGAGCTGGTGCGGCAGCGGGGCTCCCGGCGCGCCTGGCGCGCCTGGGTGGCCCTGCTGACGGCCCCGCTGGGGATAGTCGCGAGCTGGCTGTTCCTGGGGAGCAAGGTGGGGCGCGTCGACGGCTGGTTCGAGGCCGAGCGCGCGTGGGGGCAGTCGTTCGACTTCGGTGCGGGGACGGCGCACGTGCTGAAGGACATGCTGCTGTACCGGCACGCCGGGCGGACGGCCGACCTGCGGACCGCCGCGGTGATCGCGGTGCTGGTGCTGGGCGCGGTCGGGGTGTGGGCGCTGGCCCGGGACCGGCGGGTGCCGTGGCCGCTGGTGGCGACGGTCGCGCTGGCGTGGGTGCTGATAGTGGGCACGCCGGGTTCGCCGCTGTCCAAGCCACGCTTCATGCTGCCGTTCCTGCCGGTTCTGCTGCTGTTGGCGGCGAGGCCGCTCGCGCGTGCTCCGCTTGGGGTGCGGGTGTGTCTCTACGGTGGAGGTGCGGTGGTCTCGGGGTGGTACGCGGCGGGGTTGCTCGTGCTGTTCGAGGGCTCGCCGTGATCCGTGGGGTCGCCGGTGTCGGCCGGGAGCAGGGCCCTGAACACCCACGCGCGGTAGGACCAGAAGCGGAAGAGTGTGGCGGCGGCGATGCCCAGGAACTTGAAGAGGTTGTTCTGGAACGGGGTGTCCCAGCCGAAGGTGTACGTGGCCGCGTAGAGCACCCCGTTCTCGATGACCAGCCCGACGGCGCTGAACGCGGCGAAGAGGGCGACCTGGCGGCTGCGCCGGCTCCTGTCGCGGTCCCGGTAGGCGAAGTGACGCAGCCCCAGGTAGTTGAAGGCGATGGCGACCACGGTGGCGACCACGCTGCAGCGCACGACCGGCAGTCCGGTGACCGTGCGGCAGAGGTTGAAGACCGCGAGGTTGACGACGATGCCGAGGCCGCCCACGGTGCCGAACTTGGCGAACTCCCGGCCGAGGGCCGCGAGCCCCGGTGCCGCCGCCGGTCGCAAGGATCGAAGGGGTCGCAGGGGTCGCAAGGGCCTCTCCCATTACGGTCGTCCCGGTATGGCCGCCACGCAAAGCAGACATTTGTCGCAGAGAACTGATTGTAGTGTAAATTGCCGCAAAAACTGACACAGTGCAATGATGACGGCGAGGACAGTGGCATGACAGAGGCGGTACTGCTCGTCGGCGGCAAGGGAACCCGGCTCCGGCCGCTCACCCTCAACACGCCGAAGCCGATGGTCCCGGCCGCCGGAGTGCCCTTCATCGCCCACCAGCTCGCGCGCGCCCGGGCCGCCGGCGTCCGCCACGTCGTCCTGGCCACCTCCTACCTCGCCGAGGTCTTCGAGCCCTACTTCGGCGACGGCTCCGCCCACGGCCTGCGCCTGACCTACGTCACCGAGAAGGAGCCGCTCGGCACCGGCGGCGCCATCCGCAGCGCGGCGGACGCCCTCACCACCGGCCCCGCCGGCCCCGTCCTCGTCTTCAACGGCGACATCCTCACCGGACTCGACATCAGAGGCCTGCTGCACCGCCACGAACGGGCGCGGGCCGACGTCACCCTGCACCTCACCAGGGTGGCCGACCCGAGGGCCTTCGGGCTCGTCCCCACCGACGCCGACGGGCGCGTCCTGGCCTTCACCGAGAAGCCCGGCCGCCCCGAGGAGATCGTCACCGACCAGATCAACGCCGGCGCCTACGTCTTCCGGCGCGACGTCATCGACACCATCCCCACCGGCCGCCCGGTCTCCGTCGAACGCGAGACCTTCCCCGGCCTGCTGGCCTCCGGCGCGCTGCTGCACGGCGTGGTCGACGCCTCGTACTGGCTCGACCTCGGCCGCCCCGCCTCCTTCGTGCGGGCGTCGGCCGACCTCGTCCGGGGCGTCGTCCGCTCGCCCGCCGTCCCCGGGGAGCCGGGCGAGCACCTGCTGCTGCCCGGCGCCCACGCCGAGCCCGGTGCCCGGCTGACCGGCGGCACGGTCGTCGGCGCCGGCGCGTACGTCGCGGCGGGCGCCGAGGTCGACGGCTCCGTCGTCCTGGACGGCGCCCGCATCGAGGCCGGCGCCCGGATCCGCGCGAGCATGATCGGCCAGGGCGCCCGGGTCGGCCCGCGCACCGCCCTCGACGGCGTGGTGATCGGCGACCACGCGGAGGTCGGCGCCGACAACGAACTGCGCGACGGCGCCCGCATCTGGTGCGGCACGGTCATCCCCGACGCGGCCATCCGCTTCTCCGCCGCCTGACGCTTCCCCCGTTCCTCCTGCCCGACGCTTCTCCTGCCTGATGTCCCTGGCGTTTTCCCCGCCGCCCGACGAACCCCGAGGACCAGCCCATGAGCGCACCCCGTACCCCCGCCCCGGCGCCCCCGCTGCCCGCGGAGTGGGGCCGTACCGCGACGACCGTCGTCATGCCCACGTACAACGAGGCGGCGAACCTCGCCACCATGGCCGAGGCGCTCATGGCCCTGCCGCTGGAGGGCCTGCGGCTGCTGGTCGTCGACGACAACAGCCCCGACGGCACCGGCGCGATCGCCGAACAACTGGCCGAGAAGTACAACGAGCCCGGCCGCACCCGCATGGGCGTCCTGCACCGCACCACCAAGGACGGCCTCGGCCGCGCCTACGCCGCGGGCATGGCCCGGGCCGTCTCCGAGGGCGCCGCCTACGTCGTGCAGATGGACGCCGACGGCAGCCACCCCGCGGAGAAGGTCCCCGAACTGCTCGGGGTCGCCCTCGCCACCGGTGCGGACGTCGTCGTCGGCAGCCGGTACGTGCCCGGCGGCTCCCTCTCGGACGCCTGGAAGGTCCACCGCAAGCTGCTCTCCCGCTGGGCCAACGCCTACGCCAGCACCGTCCTGGGCACCCGCGTCCGGGACATCACCGGCGGCTTCAACCTGTGGTCCGCCACCGCCCTCGCCGCCATCGACCTGGAGACCGTCGACAGCGCCGGCTACAGCTTCCAGGTGGAGATGAAGTACCGGGCGCTGAAGGCCGGTCACACCGTCATGGAGGTGCCGATCCACTTCGAGGACCGCACTGCCGGGGAGTCGAAGATGAACCTGGCCGTCCAGCTCGAATCGGTGGTCATGCCGTGGCGGCTGCGCACGAGGCCGTCCCGTGCTGCCGGTCGCCGCGCCCGCTGAACCGGCGGCCCCGCCCGGGGCCGCCCCGCAAGGCCGCGCGGCGGGTCTCCACCGGACCGTCCCGGCCTGCGTCCTGCTGACGGCCGTCCTCCTGCTGCTCATGACCGTACGGCTGCCCTGGGCCGGGGACCTCGGGATGCACGCGGCCGTCCTCGAACGGCTGCGCGCCGACCTGCTCCACCCCGGCAACCCCCTGGTCGACGCCGCCACCCCGAGCCCGTACTACTCGCCCTGGGCGGTCCTGCTCGCCCTCACCGGATCGGCGACCGGCTGGGGGACCTTCACCGTGCTGCGCCTGGGCGCGTTCGCGGCCCTCGTGCTGCTCGGCACGGGCGTCCACGCCTTCGTCCGGACCTTCACCCGCAGCAGGGCGGCGGTGCCGCTGGCGGTGCTCTGCCTGCTCCTGCTGTACGGAGTGAGGCTTTTTGCGTGGAGCGGCGTCCCGGGCCTCACGTCGCTCTCCCTCACTCTCGCCTACCCGAGCACGTTCGCCCTCGGAGCGGCCTTCCACCTGTGGGCGCTGCTGCGGCGTGCCCTGGCCGCCGGCCGGGGGACCGCGGTCTTCCTGGGGCTCGGGCTGCTGCTCGCCGGGATCCTGCTCGTCCATCAGTTCACCGGCGCCGTCGCCGCGCTGGGCTGCGTAGCGATGCTCCTGGGCGCCCGGCCGTGGCCAGCGCGCGCGGTGCGGCTGCGGGTGGCCGCGGCGGGCGTCCTGGCCGCGGCCGTGCCCGCGTGCTGGCCGTACTACGCGTTCTACTCCCTGCTCGGCACGGGCGGCGGCCTGGACGACATCCACCGGCCGCTCTACGACCACCTCGCGACGAAGTTCTGCCTGACCGCGCTCGGCGCGGCCGCCCTGGTGCTGCGCGCGCGGCGCGACCGCCGCGACCCGCTGGTGATCTTCTTCGTGCTGGGGCTCGCCGTCTTCGCCGCCGGAGGGCTGAGCGGGCACCAGGCGTGGGGCAGGATCCTGCCCGCCGTGCTCGTCCCGGCCCAGCTCGCGCTCGCCCTGGAGGCGGTGGGCGGCGGGCGCCGGGCGCGGGCCGCCCTCGCCCCGCTGACCGCCGTCGCCCTCCTGGTGGGCGCCTGGACGCAGGCCGGGGTGCTCGGCTACGTCCTGCGGCCCCAGGCCGTCCCGCCCGTCCTGCGCCACATCCACACCGTCGCGCTTTGGCCACGGTTCACGTGGGCGGCGTACGAAGTGCTCCCCGGGCAGACGGTGATGACCGACAACTACTACGCGCTGCGCATGCTCCCCGCGTACGGGCCGTACACCGTCGCCCCCGCCTATCCCGACGTCTTCCTCCCCGACGCGGCCCGCCGCCGCGCCGAGACCCGCCGCTTCTTCGCCCGGGACACCTCCCGGGCCGAGCGGCTCGGCATCCTCAAGGAGTACCGCGTGCGCTGGGTGCTGCAGCAGAACGGCGGCCCGGGCCTGGACCGGGACGATCCGGCCGTGCGCCGGACCGTCCACGGCCCGGCCGGGTTCACCCTCTCCGAGGTCGCTCCGTGAGCGCCGGGCGGGGCGGGGGCGCCGACCTCTTCGGCCGCTGGCTGCGCGGGCGGGCCCCGTGGCCGGTGCTGCTCGCCGCGCTGCTGGTCCTCGCGCTGGACGTCGTGCGCGTGGTGCGGGGCCCCCGGACGCCGGGGATCGACAACGCCGTGGTGGTGCGGGCGGCGCAGGCACTCCTCGACGGGGGCTCGCCGTACGCGGACAAGCGCTTCCTCTACCTGCCGGGCGCGGTGTTCGCGGCGCTCCCGCAGACGCTGGTCACCCGGGACGTGCTGGCCACGGCGGTGCCCGTGGCCGCCGCGCTGTCCGTCCTCGCCGGGGTGGTGCTCGCCCTGCGGGTCTTCGGGGTGCGGCCCGACAGCAGGCTCGCGGCGGGCGTCACCGCCGCGCTCGGCGTCTTCGAGCCCTTCCACGGCGTCGTCTACCTCGGCAACTGGACGGTCCTGTCGGCCGTCGCCTTCCCCGCCGCCCTCCTGCTCGCGCGCGACGGGCGCTGGTGCGCGGCCGGGGGAGTGGTGGGTGCGGCGCTGGCGCTGAAGCCGATGCTCGTGCCGCTGCTGCTGCTGTTCGTGCTGGCCGGGCGGTGGCGGGCGCTGGCCTGGGCCGTGGGCGTTCCCGCCGCGGTGTCCCTGGCGTCGGCGCTCGCGATGCCCCGCCCAGGGCTGTTCTTCACCCGGACGCTGCCGTTCCTGATGCGGGGCCAGGACGCGTACGCCCGCCCGTTCGACGCCGCCTGGCCGTCGGTGCTGCCGCGCCTCGGGGTGCCGGAGCCCCTCGCGCTCGCCCTAGCGGCCGGCGCGGCGGTGGCGGTGCTGCTCTGCGCGCGGTACCGGTGGCGGGCCGGCGGCGATCCTTCCCTGCGGCTGGTGGAGTGCGCGTCACTCCTGATGCTCGCGGCGTTCCTGGTCTCGCGCCCCTCGTTCCAGCACTACATGCTCGTCGTCCTCCCCTCGCTCGCCGCGTCGCTGGTGGTGCGCACCGCGGCGGCGCGCTCGGTGTGGCTGTGGCTGCCGTTGCTCCCCGAGGCCGCAGGGGTGACCTGGCCGTATCTGGACACGGCCCGGAGGCATGCCTTCCGCGACGTCGTCCTGATCGCCGGGGTGACCGCGGCCCTCGCCCTGCACGCCTGGCGCACCCGCTCGGACCCCTCACGGGAGGTGACTGTCAGTGCCCGCATCTACGCTTTGGGTAATCGCGAATCCGTCCGCGCGGATGGCGGGCCGCCCGACCGTGCCCGCGATGCGCCGGACCGCACCGAGACGAGGTGACCGTGACCGCCGCACATCCCGCCCCCGGCCCCGATGTCAGTGTCGTCGTGATCGTCCACAACGACGCCGAACGCCTGCCGCGTGCCGTGCGGTCGGTCCTCGCCCAGTCCCTGCGCAACCTCGAAGTGATCATCGTCGACGACTGCTCGACGGACGGCACCTTCGCCGCCGCCCAGCGGCTGACCGCCGCCGACCCCCGGGTCCGGCTCATCCGGCTGCCCGTCAACAGCGGCGGCTGCGGCGCCCCGCGCAACGCCGGCATCGACGCGGCCCGCGCCCCCCGCCTCATGTTCCTCGACAGCGACGACGAACTTCCCTACCACGCCTGCAAGTCCCTGCTGCTCACCGCCGAGGAGACCGGCGCCGACCTCGTCACCGGCGAGGTCACCCGGCTCTTCGAGGAGTCCGGCACCACCGGCCTGTGGTACCCGGAGCTGTTCGAGGACGTCCGCGTCGTCCACGGCATCCGCTCCGCCCCCGAGTTCTTCCTCGACCACCTCTCCACCAACAAGCTCTACCGCGCGGACTTCCTCGCCCGCCACGCCCTCCGCTTCCCCGAGGACATGCACTACGAGGACCAGCTCTTCACCGCCCGCGCCCTCACCCTCGCCCGCACCTTCGCCGTCGTGCCCTGGCCCGTCTACACCTGGCGCCTCGCCGCCGACCCCGCCACCCTCTCCATCTCCTCCAGCCGCCACAAGCTGCGCAACGCCGTCGACCGCATCAAGGCCGCCCGGCTCATCGACGCCTTCCTGGAGGAGTCCGGCAACGCCGCCCTGCGGCCCGCGAAGGACGAGAAGTTCCTCCGCCACGACTTCCGCCTCTACCTCGGCGACCTGCCCTTCCGCGACCCCGAGTGGATCGCCGGGTTCGCCGCCGCCGTCACCCCCTATCTGGCCGAGATCGCCCCCGAGGCGCTCGCCGCCATGCCCCGCGAACAGCAGATCTGCCAGTTCCTGCTGTGCTCCGGGCGGTACGAGGAGGCCGCCGAGTGCGCCCGCACCCTCGACCGGCCCCGGCTCGCCCCCCGCCACGTCGTCCGCGACGCCGGCCGCATGTACTGGGGCCCCGCCCTGCCGCGCGACGCCGAGGAGGCCGCGGGCCTCGACATCACCTCCTGGCGCCTGGACGACCAGCCCTTCGCCGCCGGCCCCCTGCGCCACGAAGTGGCGGACATCGCCGCCGACGGCCCCCTGCTGCGGATCCGGCTGCACACCTACGACCCCGCCCTCCTGCTCACCGCACCGGGCCCGGTCACGGCCGAGCTGCGCATCGCCACCACCGGAGAGCCGCTCGCCGTGCCCTTCGCCTACGAGCCGGCCGCGCCCGGCGAGGACGGCGGCCCCGCCCGCCGCACCGCCGAGGCCGTTCTCGACCCCCGCCGCATCCCCCTCGGCCCCAAGGGATTCCGCGGGCGCCGCCACCCCGTCGTCGTCCTCGAACGCCTCGGCCTCACCCGCTCCGACCCGCTCCTGGCCCCCGCCGGCCTCACCCCGCTGCGAGCGAGGATCCCCCAGCGCGGGCCCCTCGCCGCCCACGCCGTGCGCGTGGCCTGCGAAGGGCACGGCGCCGGCCGGCTGGAGCTGTCCTGGGAGCGCGCCGGCGCCCTCGGCCGCGCCGAAGCCGCCGCCGGGCGGGCCGAGCCCGTCCGCCGCGGCCTCCAGCGGCTCACCCGCCGCGTCACCGGCCCCCGCGTCAAGGCCCTCACCTACCACGAGCTGCAGAGACTGCCCGTGGACGACAGCCTCGTGGTCTTCGAGGCCCTGGAGGGCCGCGGCTACGCCGACAGCCCCCGCGCCATCCACGAGGAGCTGCAGCGGCGCGGCCTGCCGCTGCGCGCCGTCTGGTCGTACGCAGGCAACCGCTCCTCCTACCCCGAAGGGCTGCCGCTCGTGCGCCGCGGCAGCTGGGAGTACGTCCACGCCCTCGCCCGCGCCCGCTACTGGGTCGACTCCCACGGCTTCCCCACGCTCTACGGCAAGCGGCCCGCCACCCGCTATCTGCAGACCTGGCACGGACAGGCCTTCAAACACATGGGCTTCGACGTGCCCGAACTGCGGCTGGCCAATGCCGAGCGGCAGCGGCGGCACCGCGAGACGATCGCCCGCTGGGACGCCCTCATCGCCCCCAGCGAGGAGTTCGAGCGCACCTTCGTCCGGGCCAACGCCTACGAGGGCGAGCTCCTGCGCACCGGCCTGCCCCGCAACGACGACCTCGTCCGCCGGGACGACCCCGCCCGCCGCGAGCGCGCCGCCGCCACCCGCGAGCGCCTGCAGATCCCCGACGGCCGCCGCGTCCTGCTCTACGCCCCCACGTTCCGCGACGGGGCGCGCGGCAGCGGCGACTCCGTCCGCGCCGACCTCGCCGAGCTCGTGCGCTCCCTCGGCGAGGACTGGACGATCGTCGTCCGCCCGCACTACTACGAGCGGTACACCGTCCCCCGCGAGCTCGGCCACGCGGTCCGCGACGGCCGGGAGTTCCCCGACCTCAACGACCTGCTGCTCGCCTCCGACGCCCTCCTCACGGACTACTCGTCCCTGATGTTCGACTACGTCAACCTCGGCCGGCCCATCCTGTTCTTCACCGACGACTACGAGCACTACCGCGCCACCGCCCGCGGCACGTACTACGACCTGCCCGACATCGCCCCCGGCCCGATGCTCACCACGACCGGCGAGCTGATCGCCGCCCTGCGCGACCTGAAGGCCGTCGAGGAGGAGTGGGCCGGGGCCTACGCCCGCTTCCGGGAGCGCTTCAACCCCTACGAGACGGGGCGGTCGAGCGAGGCCGTGGTGGACCTGTTCTTCGCAGGGGCCCTCGCAGGAGGCGAAGCCCGGTGAAGCGGCGCAACCTCTTCCTCGTCGGGATCGACGTCGACTCCATGGGCGGCTCGCAGCGCGTCCTGCACACTCTCGCCCAGGGCTTCGCGGAGCGCGGTCACCACGTCGAGCTCATCGGCATCCGCCCCAGCCCCGAGCCCCACACCTACCTCGCCGCCCCCGCCTACCGGCACCTCACCCTCTACCGCGCCCCCGCCCCGCCCGCCTGGCGGGCCGCCTCCTTCGCCGAGCGGCTGAGCCCCGCGCGGCTGCGGTCGGCGCGCGCCGAGCGGCAGGAGCGGGAGCGGGCCCGGCAGCGGCTGGCCCGCCGGTTCGGGGCCGTCCGCGACGGCATGATCGTCATCGGCTCGCCCTGGGCGGCGGCCTGGCTGGAGCCCGTCGAGCGGTCCCACCTGAGGGCCATCGGGCAGTATCACGAGTCCTTCCACCAAGCACGCACCTCCGAGAACCTCCAGCTGATCCTGCGTCACTACCCGGCCCTGGAGAAGGCGCTGTTCCTCAGCGAGCCGGATGCCGCCGAGTTCCGGCGGCGGCGCCTGCCCAACGCGGGCGTCCTGCCCAATCCGCTGCCCTTCGCCCCTGCGGAGCGGGCCGCCGCCCTGGACACGCGGCGCGTCGGTGCGGTCGGCCGGCTGGAAGCGGTCAAACGCCTCGACCGGCTGCTCGACGCCTTCGCCGAAGCGGGGGCCGGCCGGCCCGGGTGGGAGCTGCACCTCTTCGGCGACGGCCCGCTGGAGCCGGAGCTGCGCGCCCGGGCCGAGCGGCTGGGCATCGCAGGCCGCGTCCGCTTCCGCGGCAGCGTGCGGGACATGGCCTCGGCCTACGCCGAACTGTCCGTCGTCGCCCTCACCAGCGAGCGCGAGGGCCGCCCCATGGCTCTCGCCGAGGCGTCGGCCGCCGGGGTGCCCTGTGTGAGCTTCGACCTGTCGGGCGGCGTGCGTGAGCTGGTCCGCCACGGACGGACGGGCACGCTGGTGCCTCCCGGCGAGGTCGGGGCCTTCGCCGCGGCGCTCGGGGAGCTGATGGAGGACGGTGCGCTCCGTGAGCGGTACGGGGGCGCTGCGCGGGAGCATGTCGCGCCGTTGCGGTTGCCGGCGGTGCTGGACCGGTGGGAGGCGTTGTTCGAGGAGATCGATCGCTGACCGTGTCGCCTACGGGGGGAGTGCTGAGCATGGAGCGAGGCTGCGGGTTGTTTGTGGCTGAGCGCGCAGTTCCCCGCGCCCCTTTTGGGGCGCGGGGCCGGGAGTCATCCGTGTCTGGCCACCGCCCACGCCCCCCGCGCGCCCGACGCCAGCCGCAGTGCCAGCGAGCCGTTCACGGTGGCGTACGGGCGGGCGAGCAGCAGGCCGTGGCGGAGGCTCGGCAGGGCCGCGCGGTGCAGGCCGCGCCCCACGGCCCGCACGGTCGTGCGGAAGGCCCCGCCCGCGCATTGCACTCGTACGCGCACGTCCCACGTCTGCGGCGGAGCGGCGCCGTCGCGCCGGTCGCGCCCTGCGAGCACGGACAGGGGCAGGACGACGCGCGCGGTCCACGCCGCGCCCTCGTCCGTCAGCGGCACGGCCCTGCGCAGCACGGGCCCGCCGTCCCGGTGCCGCAGTTCGACCTCCGCGGCCTCCGGCCCGATCGTGGCGAGGCGCCCGTAGAGGTCGTGGACGCGCAGGCGCAGCCGGGCGCGGGCGCGGGCGGTGAGGCGCAGTTCGGCGTCCACGGTCACCGGCAGGTGGTGCGGCGGCACGGCCCCCGGCCCGAGGACGCCGTCCAGGGCCGCCCGGGGCAGGTCCGCCGACCAGATGGGCGTGGCGGCCGCGTCCTGTGCGTAGGGCGGCAGGAGCCGGGCCGGCCGGGCGGCGAGCTGGGCCAGCCGCTCCAGGTCGCGCGGGGCCTCCGCGGCCAGCACGACGCGGGCGATCCAGCGGGCCGGCGGGCGGGCCGCGCTCAGCTCGGTCTCGTCGAAGCCGGCGAGGTAGCCGCGGGTGACACGCCACCAGGCGTGCCGGTAGCCCGCGCTGCGGGCGGGCAGTTCGCGGACGTACATCCGCAGGTCGTGGTCGAGGAACTTCACCCGTGCGGCGCGGGCCAGCGGTTTGCTGCCCGCGTCGAGGAAGACCTCGACGCTGCTCCGGTGCGCGGTCACGCGCGCCTGCCAGTTGGCGATGCGCTCGCGGTCGAGGGAGATCGAGGGCGCCGCGGCGTCGCGCCGCACGTGCCAGATGTAGACGGTGTCGGGCACGGTCGCCACGCGCGGCGCGGCCGCCATCACCCGGGCGGCGAAGACGAAGTCCTCGTAGATGAAGCGCCCTTCGGGGAAGACGATGCCGTGTTCGGTGAGGAAGTCCCGCGCGTAGAGCTTGTTGACGCACAGGGTGTCGCGCAGGAGCGCCGGACGGGCCTCGGGGCCGGCGTACACGGCCGGGCGCCGGTAGAGGGCGGGCTGCCAGCCGGTGTCGCGCCGCTGCGGGAGCTCGCGGCGCACGCACAGGCCGGCCGCCACGGGGGCGCGGTGGCGCAGGGCCGCGCCGAGGAGGGCGTCGACGGCGCCCTCGGGCAGCGTGTCGTCGCTGTCGAGGAACATCACGTACGGCGCGGTGGCGGCCCGTACGCCGTCGTTGCGGGGCGTGCCGCAGCCGCCGCTGTTGGCCGCGCGGTGGACGACCCGCAGGCGCGGGTCGGTGTCGGCCAGCTCGTCGAGGATCGCGGCGGTGCCGTCCGTGGAGGCGTCGTCGACGGCGATGACCTCGGCGACGGCGGGCCCCTGGGCGAGCGCGGAGCGGACGGCGTCGCGGATGTGGGCGGCGTCGTTGAACCCGATGACGATGACGCCGACCTGCGCGGCGGGCAGGGTTCCGCTCCCGTTCACTGTCACGAAAGACAGTTTTACCGATGAATGCGTATAAAGCGGTGCATTGGGAAGTCCGGGTGTGGCCGGGTGTCCGGGTCCGTCAGGGCCGGGGAGGGGACGGAGCGATGGGGCTGACAGAGCTGGAGCCGCCCGGGGCCGCCGCGCCAAAGACCGCGGCGCAGCCCCCTCCGGTCCGCGCCCGTCCCACGCGCGGGGCCGTCCTCGCCGTGGCCGTCCCCGCGGCCGTCATGCTCGTCCTCGGGCTGTGGGGGCTGGACCGGGGGACGATGTGGCGGGACGAGAGCGCCACGTTCCAGGTGGCGCGCCGGTCCCTGCCGGAGATGCGGCACGTGCTGGGCACGATCGACGCCGTCCACGGCCTGTACTACCTGCTGATGCACGCCGTCCTCGCCGTGCGCCCCGACGAGGTGGCACTGCGCCTGCCGTCCGTCGCCGCGTCCGCCGCCACCGCCGCGCTCGTCGGCGCCCTGGGCTGCCGGCTCGCCCGGCCCCGCGTCGGCCTGTGGGCCGGGCTGCTCTTCGCCGTCACCCCGTTCGTCAGCCACTACGCGCAGGAGGGCCGTTCGTACGCCCTCGTCGCGGCGGGCGCCGCGCTCGCCACCTGGCTGCTGGTCCGCGCCGCCGAGCACGGCTCGTACGGGCGGTGGGCCGGCTACGGCGCGGTGGTGGCAGGCACGGCGCTCCTGCACGAGTTCGCGGTCCTGCTCCTCGCGGCGCACGCCGTGACCCTGCTGCTCTCCCGGGTGCCGTGGCGGACCTGGCGGCGCTGGGGGTGTGCCGCGGGGGCCGCCTGCCTGCTGCTGATACCGCTGGTCGTCGTCTCCCGCGGGCAGAGCGCGCAGGTCTCCTGGATCCGCACCCCGGGGCTCCCCGAGGCCGAGGCGCTGGTGAAGGCGTTCGCCGGTCCGGAGCAGCCCGTCCTGGGCGCGGTCCTCGTCCTGGCCGCGGTCGCCGTCCTCACCCCGGCCCTTGCTCCGGTCCTTGCCCCAATCCTCGCCCCGGTGCCCGGCCGGCGAGGGGCGGCGCCGTCCTCGCCCCGCCGCGGTGCCCTCGGTCTCACCGCGGTCGCCCTGCCGTGGGCGCTCGTCCCGCCCGTCCTGCTCTACGCCGCCGCCCGGTTCCAGCCGCTGTTCCTCGACCGCTATCTGCTGTTCTGCCTGGCCGGCGTGCCCCTGCTCGCCGCGGCCGGCGCGGACCGGATCCTGGGCCTCGTGCCGTGGCGGCGGACGGTGACGGCGCTCGGTGCCGCGGCCGTACTGGCCGCGTTCGCCGTGCAACTGCCGCTGCACGAGCGCGAGCGCCTGCCCACCAGCCGGGGCGACGAGCTGGCCCCGGTCGCCTCGGCGGCCGGCCGGCTGGCGAGGCCGGGGGACGCGGTGCTGTTCCTGCCGCAGTACGAGCGGCGCGTGGCCCTCGCCTATCCCCGCGGCTTCGCCGGCCTGCACGACCTCACCCTCAAGAGGTCACCGGCCGCGTCCGGCACGCTCTTCGGCGAGGAGGTCACTGCTGCCGCGCTGCGCGACCGGCTGGCCCGGCTGCCGTCCGGGAGCCGGGTGTGGGTCGTGGGGGACACCAACAACGTCGGCACGCGGTGGTTCCGCGCACAGCGGGCGGAGTCCGCCAAGGTGACCGCCCTGACGGCGTTCTGCCGGGAGGAGAGGGCGGCGGCGGTCTTCGTGCGTGGCGGCTCGGTGTCGCTGTACGTACGGCGCTAGGGGGATCACTTCGCCGCCCCCGCCATCACCCCGCTCACGAACTGCCGCTGGAAGGCGAAGAACACCGCGAGCGGCACCGCCATCGACAGGAACGCGCCCGAGGCGAGGATGTCGATGTTGTCGCCGAACTGCCGCACCTGCTGCTGCAGGGCGACCGTGACCGGCGGGTGCCCGCTGTCCGCGAAGATCAGCGCGATCAGCATGTCGTTCCACACCCACAGGAACTGGAAGATCCCCAGCGAGGCGATGGCGGGCCCGCCCAGCGGCAGCACCACCCGCAGGAACAGCCGCAGTTCGCCCGCGCCGTCCAGCCGGGCGGCCTCCAGCAGCTCGCGGGGGATCTCCGCGAAGAAGTTCCGCAGCAGGAAGACCGCGAAGGGCAGGCCGAAGGCGGTGTGGAAGAGCACCACGCCGGGCGTGCTCTCGAAGATGCCGAGGGAGTTGAAGAGCTTCGCCACCGGGATCAGCGCCACCTGCACCGGCACCACCAGCAGCCCCACCACGGCCATGAACCACCAGTCGCGGCCCGGGAAGTCGAGCCAGGCGAAGGCGTAGCCGGCGAGGGCGCCGACGAGGATCACCAGGACCGTCGCCGGCACGGTGATGAGGGCCGTGGTGCCGAGGGACTCCATCACCGTGTCGTTGTGGAAGAGCTTGCTGTAGCTGTCGGTGGTCAGCTGCGCCGGGTGGGCGAAGACCTGCCACCAGCCCGACGCCGCGATGTCCCGCTTGTCCCGCAGCGAGGACAGCAGCAGCCCCACCGTCGGCGTCAGCCAGAATAGCCCGACGGCGACGAGGAAGAGCCGCACCGCCCCGCCGCCCAGCCGCGCGGCGATCCGCGCGGGAAGCGACTGCTCGGCCCGTACGCCCGTGTCCACCGTGGTCATCGCTGCCGCCCCCTCGTGGTCATCGGCGTCGCTCCCGTGAGCACTCCCGTAAGCGCTCTCGTAAGCACTTCCGTAAGCGCTCCCGTAAGCGCTCCCGTGCGCACTCCCGTAAGCGCCCCCGTCATCGCCGCCGCTCCCGCCGGATCCGCCGGAGGTTGACGTACATCACCGGCAGGACGAGCACCAGCAGGAAGACCGCGATCGCGCTGCCCACGCCCTGGTTGACGTCCGTGCCGAACGACGACTGGTACAGCTGCAGCGCCAGCACGTTGGCCTTGTCCAGGCTCGCCCCCGGCGCGATGATGTAGACGAGGTCGAAGATCTTCAGCACGTTGATCATCAGCGTGATCAGCACGACGGCGAGCACCGGCGCCAGCAGCGGCACCGTCACCCTGCGGAAGACCTGCCACTCGTTCGCGCCGTCGACCCGCGCCGCCTCCAGCAGCTCCCGCGGCACGCTCGCGAGCCCCGCCGCGATCAGCACCATCGCGAAGCCCGCCCACATCCAGATGTACGCGGCGATGATGGCCGGGGTGACGAGCGAGGGGCCCAGCCAGTCGACGCCGTTGTAGGGCGCGGCGAAGTTCGAGGCGGGCAGCCGCAGCCGGGCACCGTCCGCCGCGCCGGGCAGGGTGAAGGTGCCGTCGGCGGCCGAGGTGGCCGAGGCGACGGTCCGGCCGTCCTTGACCGCCTCCACCGTCACGCCCTCCAGGGCCTGCTCGCCCTGGTCGATCTTCCCCGGCGTGCCTCCGCCGCCCCGCGTGAAGTCCCGCCACACCGTGCCGGTGACCTTCCCCGCGACGTCCCGCGCGGGGATGGCGTCCTTGGCGCCCTTCATGTCCGCGGGCTTCGCGCCCACCAGCGGCAGGACGGTCGCGCTGCCGGCCTTCACCACCGCCCTGGTCGTGAAGGCGCCGTGGTCCTCCGTCAGCAGTTCGTCGCCCCTGGGGTGCGCGCCGGGGAAGGGCGCGGGCGGCGAGAACGTGTCGTGGACGCCCACCCACACCGCGTTCGCCACGCCACGGTCGGGGTTCTGCTCGTACACCAGCCGGAAGATGATGCCCGAGGCCAGCATCGAGATCGCCATCGGCATGAAGACGACGAGCTTGAACGCCGTGCCCCAGCGCACCCGTTCGGTGAGCACCGCGAAGACCAGGCCGAGGGCGGTGGCCACGGACGGCGCCACGACCACCCAGATGACGTTGTTCTTCAGCGCCGTACGGATCCGGTCGTCCGTGAACACCTCGTGGTAGTTGTCCACGCCCACGAACCCGTTGCCGCTCGCGTCGAAGAGGCTGCGCCACACGGAGTAGCCGATGGGGTAGACGACGAGCGCGCCGAGCAGCGCCAGCGCGGGCAGCAGGAAGAGGGCGGCCACCCAGAGCCGGGTGCCTTGCATGCTCTTGGACTTCTTCGCGGTGGGGCGGCGGGGCGGCCCGGAGGCCGCAGCGCCGCCCGCGGTCGCGGTCGACATCGTGCGGGCCTCCCGTCAGCTCTTGAACGCCTTGGCCGCGTCGGACTCCAGCTTCTGCTGGGTGCCCGCCACGTCACCGGGGTCCTTCAGGAAATCCTGGAGGTGCTTCCACTCGCCCTGGCCCGGCTTGCCGCCGAAGGAGGCGGGCGCCAGGTCCGACATGTCGAAGCGGAAACCGTCGCCCGCCGCCACCACGGCTCCGGCGATGGACCGGAGCACGTCGTCGGGGTAGGCGGAGAGGTCCAGGTTCTTGTTGGCGGACAGGAAGCCGCCCTGCCCGGCCCACACCCGCGCCGCGTCGGGCGAGGCGAGGAACGTCAGCAGGGCCTGCGCCGCCGGGCCGTCCTTCAGCGCCACCCCCACGTCGCCGCCGGTCACGACCGGCGCCTTCGCCCCCACCGCGGGGAAGGGGAAGACCTTGGCCTCCTTGCCGATCCGCGCCCCCGCCCCGATGACGTTGGCCGCCGCGAAGTCGCCCTCGAAGACCATGGCGGCCTTCGGCTCCTCCCCTCCGGTGAACGTCTGCGTCACCGAGGTGGGGAACTGCGTCTGCAGCGCGCCCGCGTTGCCGTCCGCCAGCAGGCCCCTGCCGCCGAAGAGCCGACCGAGCGCCGTCAGGGCGTCCTTCACGGACGGGTCCGTCCACGGGATCCGGTGCTGCGCCAGCTGGTCGTACTTCTCGGGGCCCGCCTGGGAGAGGTAGACGTTCTCGAACCAGTCGGTGAGCGTCCAGCCGTCCGCCCCGCCCACCGAGACCGCCGGGATGCCGTAGTCGGCGATCAGCTGCGCGGTGCTCAGGAACTCCGGCCAGGTCTTCGGCTCCTTCGCCCCGGCCCCCTCGAAGACCCCGGTGTTGTACCAGACCAGGGACTTGTTGCTGACCTTGAAGTAGACGCCGTAGCGCTTGCCCTCGTACGAGCCGAGGTCCTGCCAGCCCTTGGTGAAGTTCTTGTCCAGCTCGGCCGCCGCCTCGCTGCCGAGCGGCTTGAGCCAGCCCTTCTGCGCGAACTCCCGCAGCGCTCCCGGCTGCTGCAGCATCGCCACGTCCGGCGGGTCGCCGCCCGCGATCTTCGAGCCGACGAACGCGGACATGTCGTCCCCGCTGGGCACGTAGGCCACCTCGGCGCCCGTCCGCCGCGAGAACTCCTCCAGGACCTTCGCGAAGCCCTTCTGCTCGGCGCCCGTCCAGACCGCCGTCACCTTCAGCTTCTGCCCGTCGAGCTTCGGGAGCCGCACCGTCTGCCGGACCGCGTCCGACCCGCCCTTGCCGCCGCCCGGCGGGCCGTCGTCGCCGCCGTCACCGCATCCCGCGGCCGACAGGGCCAGGGCCCCGGCCGCGAGGAGCGCCAGAGCGCTGCGCGCCCCGCGCACCGAACGAAGCGAAGTCCGCATAGCCGCCCCTCCCGTACGAGCTCCCCGCCGGCGGCCGCCGCACGTCGGCCCCCGCATCGGCGCCCGCCTCCCGTGCGACAGTCCTACGCCCGCCCGGGAGCCGCCGCAATACCACCATCGGGCACGATTCACCGATCGTGACCGGGCTGTGATGCACCGTCACCTGCGCGGGGACGTACGGTTTCCGGGCCGCGGCCCGGGTCAGAGCAGCGGTGGCGCGGCCTCCGCCCCCGCCGACTGCGCGGCGCGCTGCAGGGCGCTCGCGAGCAGCGCCAGGTCCGTCGGACCGTTGCCCAGCTCGCGCACCTGCCGCCGGGCCGGCGGGTCGCCCATCCGCTGCCAGTCGATGGCCACGACCGTCGGGCGCAGCGTCGCCGTCCGCGGGATGCGGCCCGTCACCCGGCCCGCCTGGAACGGCGTCGTCGCGTCGTCGTCCGGCCGCATCAGCCGGCCGCGGCCCGGAGCCGGCTCGCCCGCGCCGCTGCCGTCGCCCGGCGTACCGTCCACCGACGGCGGGGCGATCTCCAGCGTCGCGCGCAGCCCGGCCCGCTCGACCGCCGCCGTGTCGGCCGTACGGTCCGGGCGGCCGGACGCCGCCACCAGGTGCACGCCGAGCCGCTCGCCGTCGCGGGCCACGGCCTCCAGCGCCCGCACCACCGAACCCGCCGACGGGCGGCCCGTGCTGCCCAGCGCCGGGGCCACCAGCGCGTCGAAGTCGTCCACCAGGACCACCAGGCGCGGCAGCGCCGTCCGGGCCGTGAGCGACGGACCGTCCTTCTGCGTCCGCAGCTTGAGCGTCCCCGTCGGTACGGACTCCAGGTCGCCCGAGCCGTCCGCCGCCCGCCGCGGCGCGACCATCTGCGCGGCCGACGCGGCCGCGTGCTGCGTGTGCCACGCCGTGAAGTCCAGCCTGCCCAGCAGCTCCGCGCGCCGCTTCAGCTCCGACGTGAGCGCCTGGGCGAACTCCCGCATCCGCACCGGGTCAGCGGCCGCCAGATACGTCGACACGTGCGGCAGGTCCGTACACGGCCGCAGCCCCTCGCCGCGCTCCGCGCCCGCCCCGTCCACCAGCACCAGCGAGAGCCGGTCGGGCCGGTCCGCCGCCGCCAGCGACGCGGCCAGCGAGCGCAGCAGCTCCGTCTTGCCGCTGCCCGCGCAGCCCTCCACCAGCAGGTGCGGGCCGTCCGCCGCCAGGTCCACGGCCAGCGGCCCGTGCGGGCCCGCGCCCAGCACCGCCACCGCCCGGCCCCCGGGGCGCGAACCGCGGTCCGTGGCCGCCGCCCAGCGCGCCGTCAGCGACGCCGGAGTGGCCCGGGCCAGCCCCAGCTCGTCCAGCAGGCGCGCACTGCGCGGCAGCGCCGCCGCCACGCGCGCGGCCGCTCCGCCCGCCACGCCGTCCGCCACCCGCAGCGGCGCCAGCGCCCGCGCGAACCGCTCGGCCCACGCCCGCGACACCGCGTCCACGGCCGCGATCACGGCCGGGCCGGACGGCGCTTCGGCCTCGGCCGCGGCGTCGTGCTGCGCCGCGGCGTGCTGCACCGGGGCACGGTGGATCACCTGCACCACCGTGGCCACATCACCGCTCAGCAGCGCCACCGCGCCGCAGTACGGGAACGCCGGGGCCGCCGTACGGGCCGTCGCCAGCGTCGACGCCACCGGCGACGCCGGCGTGGTCGCCGGCGCGTCCGCCAGGCACACGAGGTGGATGCCCGCCGCGGGGCCGCCCACCGCCAGCCGGGACACCGTCTCCCGCAACTCCGCCGAACCGGGGTCGCCGTCCACGATCACCACCGTGTACGGGCCGGAGTGACGCTCCGCCGCGGCCGCCACCGCAGCCGGGGCCGCCGCCGCCCAGTGCGGGCCCAGCGGGCCCTCGTCCAGCCGCCGCACCAGCTCCGCCGTGCGCGCCGCGGCCTGCTCGCGGTCGTACGCGACCAGCAGCCGGCAGTCCTGCCCGCGCACCGGGCGCAGCTGCGGCAGCCAGCCCAGCCACGACCACTCCGCCAGGCGCTCCTCGACCGGGCGCGCCCGGTCCGCACTGATCAGCACGAACTCCAGGGACGCCGGGGCGTGCAGCGCCGCCAGCTGCGCCAGCACGGAGCGGGCCAGCGCCGACAGCCGCCCCCGCGGGCCCGCGAGCCCCAGCGAACCGGCCTCGCGCAGCGCGACCGTCACCGGCACCGACGGCAGCAGCGCGCCGCTCCCGGGCGAATGCCGGTCGGCCGTCCCCAGCCGTACGGTCAGCAGGTCGGGGTGGCCCGGGCCGCGCTCCCACAGCCGGGGGCCGGGGCCGAGCGCGGTCAGCAGCGTCTCCGCGGGGTCGGGCCAGCGCTCGCGCAGCGCGGCGGCCTCGGCGCGGGCCTGCTCCTCGGCGCCCGCGTCGTCCTGCGGGCCGCCCCACGCGTCCCCGTCGGCGCCCCGGCCGCCACGTCCCCCGGCGAGCCGCCGGGCCCACGCGCCTATGCCCCGGCCCCGGGTCCGCTTGCCGGCTTCGCCGGCGGGGGGCTGGGCGGCGCCGGCGGCCGCACCGGCTCCGCCGGGGGGAAGGACGTCGGCGGATCTGCTGACGTGACCGCCCTCGTACGGGCCGCCCGTCGCGGAGTGCCCGGAGCCGTCCGGCTGACCGGGCGGAACGGCCTGCGCGGAGCCGCCGGGGTGTCTGTACCGACGGTCCGGGCCGGCGACGCCCGGTCCGCCCGGGTACGCGCCCTGTCCGGACCGCCTGTCGCCGAAGCCGCCGGGCTGCGCCGCCGGGGCGGATCCGTTCCCCGGTCCGTACGGGTCTACGCCACTGCCTTGTGCGGGTGCGTGGTTCTGTGCGTACGGATCGGCGTCCCCGTCCTGTGCGGGGCCGCGATTCTGCCCGGGCAGGCTCCCGCCGAAGCCGCCGGGCCGCCCCGCCGTCCCGGCCCCGTTCCCCGGCCCGTACGGACCGGTGCCGTGGTCCTGTCCGGACCGCCCGCCGCCGGGCTGTCCCGTACGGCCCGCCGCGCCCGCCCCGTACGGGGCGGCGCCGGTGTCCGGGGCCTGTCCGTGGTTCACGGTTCCGCCGAGGCCGGCGGCCCGGCCCGTACGGCCCGCCGGTCCCGTTCCGCTTGCTGTCCCGCGCGGAGGCGTGGACCCCTCCTGGGGCGGCGTTCCGCCCGGGCCCGGCTGGGCCGGGACACGGACCGACAGGCCGCCGGCGCCCGCGTCCCGCAGGGCGAAGCCGCGGCCGCCGTGCGTCACCGGGTCCTCGGGGCCGGAGCGGGCCGCTCCGCCGCTCGCGCCGCCGGTGCCCGTGCCGGCCGGCAGGCCCGTCGCGCCCGCCACACCCGCCGGTGCGCCCAGCCACGCGCCGCGCACCGGCGGGTCGACCGCGCCCGCCGGGGAGGCCCCGGGGGCGCTGCCGCCCACGCGCAGGTGGCCCTCGCCGTCGGGCGCGGCCGGCAGGACGCGCGGGGAGGAGTCGTCCGCGGCGTGCAGGCTCAGCACCGACTCGCCCACCCGCAGCAGCTCCCCGGCAGGAAGCCGCACCGGCTCCGCGCCGACCGGCTCGCCCGCGAGCACGGTCCCGTTCGTGGAGCCCAGGTCCCGCACGGTGATCGTGCCGTCGTCGTGGAGGACGACCGCGCAGTGCAGCCGGGAGACGTCGGGGTCGTCCAGCGGGATGTCCGCCGTCGCGGAGCGCCCCACGTGCACCTCGCCGCCGTGCAGCAGGTGCACGCCGCCCGCGTCCGGACCGGAGACGACGTGGAGCCGCGCGGCGGCCTCCGGCACGCCGGACATGAGCACGCCGGCGTGCCGCTCGGGGTCGGCCGGGGCGGACAGGGACAGGACGGCGCCGTCGATCAGCGGGGGCTCGCCCAGCGCGGTGCGCTGCGGGTCGAGCCGCTCGGCCCCGGCGTAGACGACGACGGCCCCGGTGCCGAGGTCGCAGCCGGCCGCCGCCGCGGCGGCGGCGAGGCCGCTGGTCACCCCGGCCAGGGCGGTCCCCGCGGGGGCGGTCACCAGCACGTCGCAGGCGCAGGTCGCCGCGGGCACGGCGGGCGCAGTGGAGTGGTGGCCGCTGAGCGGCCCGAGGACGGTCAGCCTGATCTGCATCGCCGTCAACGGTCCCTTCTGCCCCGGTGCACGTACAGGTCACCACGGCGCGCGGAACGTACCGGAAGCACCGGCCCCGCCCCTCCGCATCGTGCTGCGAGCATCCTCGCACCTGCCGGGGACGACGCGCCCGGCGACGGCCAATTCGTGATCTTGAACGACCGCGGGAGGGTGGGAAGAAAGCGGAAGGTGATCGAATCGCACCGAGGTCACCTCATGATCGGTTCGATATCGATCCGCGACGGGTCCGTTTTCGAACACGTCGTACAGATTTTCTTTCGCCTCGGGGCTCGCCGGGGACTCGCCGGAAACGGGCCGCGGACCGGCCGCGGACCGGCCCCGCACCGGCTCCGGAACCGGCCGCGGAGCTCCCGCCGCAGGCTTTCGCACGCGCCGCGTGCGCATCCCCCGCGCGCCTTCCGCGCGCCGCGCGGCAACCAACGGCCCGCGACCCGCGTCTTCCTTCCAGCCCCGCGGATTCGGCAAACCGATGGCAAACCGGAGGTCCGTAGGACGGCACTACAGTGGGCGGAAGGCCGGGCACGAAAGAGGCCATCGCAAAGCATGACGACGATGACGATCAGGGAGCGCATGACGTGCGGCCGGTAGGCAGCAAGTACCTGCTCGAGGAGGTGCTCGGACGCGGCGCGACCGGCACCGTCTGGCGAGCACGCCAGCGGGAGGCCGCGGGCGCCGAGGCGGCCGTGTCCGGCCGGCCCGGCGAGACCGTCGCGATCAAGGTGCTCAAGGAGGAGCTGGCCAACGACGCGGACGTCGTGATGCGCTTCCTGCGCGAGCGCTCCGTCCTCCTGCGGCTCACGCACCCCAACATCGTGCGCACCCGCGACCTCGTCGTCGAAGGCGACCTGCTCGCCCTGGTCATGGACCTCGTCGACGGCCCGGACCTGCACCACTACCTGCGCGACAACGGCCCCTTCACGCCGGTCGCCGCCGCCCTCCTCACCGCCCAGATCGCCGACGCGCTCGCCGCCAGCCACGCCGACGGCATCGTCCACCGGGACCTCAAGCCCGCCAACGTGCTCCTGCGGAGCGACGGCGGCCAGATGCACCCGATGCTCACCGACTTCGGCATCGCGCGCCTCGCGGACTCCCCGGGCCTGACCCGTACCCACGAGTTCGTCGGCACGCCCGCCTACGTCGCGCCCGAGTCCGCCGAGGGCCGCCCGCAGACCTCCGCCGTCGACATCTACGGCGCCGGCATCCTGCTCTACGAGCTGGTCACCGGCCGCCCGCCGTTCGCCGGCGCGACCGCCCTCGAAGTGCTCCACCAGCACCTCAGCTCCGAGCCGCGCCGCCCCACCACCGTCCCGGAGCCCCTGTGGACGGTCATCGAGCGCTGCCTGCGCAAGCGGCCCGAGGAGCGCCCCAGCGCGGAAAACCTCGCCCGGGCGCTGCGCGTCGTCGCCGCGGGCGTCGGCGTGCACGCCTCCCCGGCGCAGGCCGAGGCCGCCCTCGGGGTCGCCGGGCTGCTCGCGCCCGACCCGGAGCCGGCCGTCGTGCCCGGCACCGGCCAGGGCGCCGGCCCCGGCCACGGCGACGCCGACCCCACCCAGGTGCTGCCGTCCACGGCGGGCTCGCCGGGCTCCTACGACCCGAACGCCGCCACCAGCCTCCTGCCGAACACCTCCGCCGCGGGCCACGGCCCCGGCGCGGGCCCCGACGCCGACGCCACGCGCGTCATGCCGGCGGGCTCCGGCCCCGGCGGCTCCGCCGACCCGACCCGCGCCATGCCGCCCGTACCGCCGCTGCCCCCGGAGGGCGACGGCGCGCACCCCTGGCAGACCCAGATGCGGGCCGCCCGCGACCGCAACGACCAGACCCAGGTGCAGTACCTCGACCCGAGCGAGGACCCGCTGCGCCGCCGCCCCCAGCGGCGGCCCGGGCAGCCTCAGCCGCAGCAGCCGCCCCAGGGCTACGGCGGTCAGCAGGGGTACCAGCAGCAGGGCTACGGGCAGCAACAGGGCTACGGGCAGCAGTACGCCCCTCAGCCGCCCCAGGGGCACCGGCCGCCGGCCCCGCAGCACTACACGGCGCCGCCCCAGTCGTACGCCCCGCAGCAGCCGCAGCCCGCGCCGCCGTCCCGCCGACAGCAGCGCCGCCAGGAGCCGCGCTACCAGCAGCCCCCGGCGCCGCAGCCGCCGCCCCAGCCGTACGCCCCGGAGCCGCCGGCTCCGCGCCGTGAGCCGCGGCCGCCGCGGCAGCGCAGTGCGAACCCGATGCGGATCCCCGGGCTCGGCTGCCTCAAGGGCTGCCTCTTCATGATCGTCATCCTGATCATCGGCGCGTGGCTCGTCTGGGAGTTCACTCCCCTGAAGGACTGGGTCGCCGACGGCAAGAGCTTCTGGGACGCGGCCTGGGACTGGGTCACGGACGTCAAGGACTGGATCTCCGGGCTCGCCTCGAACTCCTCCTCGGGCAAATGACCAGGTAATCGATTTGTCGACACCCGGGGGGCGTTTTACGCCTCCGGGGTGAGCGTTGGCAGTAGCTTGGTCGCCAGCGCGCCTGTCGGAGACGAGGAGTCGGGGAACAGTCTTGGCACGGAAGATCGGCAGCCGGTACACCGCCCACCAGGTCCTCGGCCGTGGCAGCGCCGGCACGGTGTGGCTCGGCGAGGGGCCCGAGGGCCCGGTCGCCATCAAGCTCCTGCGCGAGGATCTCGCCTCCGACCAGGAGCTCGTCGGCCGGTTCGTCCAGGAGCGCGCCGCGCTCCTCGGTCTCGACCACCCGCACGTCGTCGGGGTCCGCGACCTCGTCGTCGACGGCGCCGACCTCGCCCTGGTCATGGACCTGATCCGGGGCACGGACCTGCGCACCCGGCTCGACCGCGAGCGGCGGCTCGCGCCCGAGGCCGCGGTCGCCATCGTCGCCGACGTCGCCGACGGGCTCGCCGCCGCGCACGCGGCCGGGATCGTCCACCGCGACGTCAAGCCCGAGAACGTCCTCCTCGACATGCAGGGCCCGCTCGGCCCCGGCGGCGCGCACCCCGCGCTGCTCACCGACTTCGGCATCGCCCGCCTCGTGGACGCCCCCCGGCCCGCCCGCGAAGGCGGCCGCGGCACCGGCCCCCGCAGCGTCATCGGCACGCCCGACTACCTCGCCCCCGAGATCATCGAGGGGCTGCCGCCGCGGGCCTCCGTCGACGTCTACGCCCTCGCCACCGTCCTGTACGAGCTGCTGGCCGGCTTCACGCCCTTCGGCGGCGGGCACCCCGGCGCCGTGCTGCGGCGGCACGTCACCGAGACCGTCGCGCCGCTGCCCGGCATCCCCGACGAGCTGTGGCAGCTCGTCGTCCAGTGCCTCGCCAAGGGGCCCGCCTCCCGGCTGCGCGCCTCCGAGCTCGCCGCGCGCCTGCGGGAGCTGCTGCCCGGGCTCGCCGGGATACCGCCCCTCGACATCGACGAGCCCGACGACGGCACGGACGCCGCCGACGACGGCCCCGCCGCCCCCGCGGAGGGGGGCGGCGTGCCCGCCGCCGCGCGCCGGCGGGGCGTCGTCCCGCTCGTGCCGGGCGCCGTCCCCGACTCCAGCCGGGACACCCACACCAGCATGCGCGTGCCCACGCCCGCCGAGCTCGCCGGCGGCGCCCACGGCACGGCCCGCGCGCCCCGCGCCGCCGGCCAGCGCCGCGCCGGCTCCGCCCGCCACCGCTCCCCGGCCGAACAGCGCCGCCGCCGCATCCGCCTCGGCGCGGCCGCGGTCGCCCTGGCGGCAGCGGCGGGCGTGGGCGGCTGGTTCGCCACGACGGACCACGACACCGCCGACGCCAAACCGGGCATCCACCACCCGGACCCCCAACGCTGACGGCGCCCGGTCCTGGTGCCGGCTCGACACCGCTGGTCTGCGTCGCGGTGGCTGATCGCCGCTGCGGCGGGGTGGGTCGGTCATGGTGGCCGCGTCGTCTTGGAGCCGCCGCGATGGCGCTCGGCCCCCGCGGTGGTGTCCGGCGGTGCCGGACGGTCCTTCCGCCCTGGTGCCGGTTCGGCACCGCCGGTCTGTGCCGCGGTGGCTGATCGCCGCTGCGGCGGGGATGGGGCGGTCGGTGCCGCCGGGGCTGATCGCCGCCGCCGCGGCGGGCCGGTCATGGTGGCCGCCACCCTTGGATCCGTTGCGGCGGCGCCGCGGCGGCGGTGGGGCGTACGGCGCCGAAGGAGCGAGGAGGCACCCTCCGGGGCCTTGGGGGTCGGGAAGCGCGGCGCAGCCGTTAGGCTGGGTGCGTGGCAGTCGTTGATGTATCCGAAGAGCTGAAGTCCCTCTCCTCGACCATGGGGTCGATCGAGGCCGTCCTGGACCTCGACAGGATGAGGGCCGACGTCGCCGTGCTCGAGGAGCAGGCGGCCGCCCCGTCTCTGTGGGACGACCCGGAGGCGGCGCAGAAGATCACGAGCCAGCTGTCGCACCTCCAGGCGGAGCTGCGCAAGGCCGAGACCCTCCGCGGTCGCATCGACGACCTCGGGGTGCTCTTCGAGCTCGCCGAGGCCGAGGACGACGCCGACGCCCTCGCCGAGGCCGAGGCGGAGCTCACCTCCGTCCGCAAGGCGCTGGACGAGATGGAGGTCCGTACCCTCCTCTCCGGCGAGTACGACTCCCGCGAGGCCCTCGTCAACATCCGCGCCGAGGCCGGCGGCGTCGACGCCTCCGACTTCGCCGAGCGCCTGCAGCGCATGTACCTGCGCTGGGCCGAGCGCCACGGCTACAAGACCGAGATCTACGAGACCTCGTACGCCGAAGAGGCCGGCATCAAGTCGACGACCTTCGCCGTCCAGGTCCCGTACGCCTACGGCACCCTCTCCGTCGAGCAGGGCACGCACCGCCTGGTGCGCATCTCCCCCTTCGACAACCAGGGCCGCCGCCAGACCTCCTTCGCGGGCGTCGAGGTGCTGCCGGTCGTCGAGACGACCGACCACGTCGAGATCGACGAGTCCGAGCTGCGCGTCGACGTGTACCGCTCCTCCGGCCCCGGCGGCCAGGGCGTCAACACCACCGACTCCGCGGTGCGCCTGACCCACATCCCGACCGGCATCGTGGTCTCCTGCCAGAACGAGCGCTCGCAGATCCAGAACAAGGCGACCGCCATGAACGTCCTCCAGGCCAAGCTCCTCGAGCGCCGCCGCCAGGAGGAGCAGGCGAAGATGGACGCGCTCAAGGGCGACAGCGGTGGCTCCTGGGGCAACCAGATGCGTTCGTACGTCCTGCACCCGTACCAGATGGTCAAGGACCTCCGTACGGAGTTCGAGGTCGGCAACCCGCAGTCCGTGCTCGACGGCGAGATCGACGGCTTCCTGGAGGCCGGCATCCGCTGGCGCAAGCAGCAGGAGAAGTAGCCCCAAGGGCCTCCATAGCAGGACAACACCCCCGTATCCGGCTTGACGCTACGTCAAAAACTGGCAAGGCTGACGGCGGCACGCGTAGCACTGGGGCGCGTGTGGCGGGGGCGCGCGGCCCGTACGACAGTGCCGCCGCATCAACACGGCCGGCCCGTACGGCCGTGCCAGGCCTCCAGTAGCGCCACCGCCCCGTGCGGAGCTGCTCCATTGACGAGTTAGCTACTGGGGGTAGCAAACATATGACGAAGAAGACGCGACTGCGCGTCGCGCGGATAGCCGCCGGCGCAGTGGTCGCCGCAGGCGCTTCGCTGACCGCCGCCGGCGCGGCATCGGCCGCCGGCGTCAACGTCCAGGTCGCGGGTGTCGGTGTGAAGGCGGGCGTCCACGCCGTCGCCTCGCCCGACGACCCGGACCAGATCCCGCAGCCGCCCACCTCGGGCGGCACCACGGGCAGCACCGGCTCGACCGGCAGCACCGGCTCCACGGGTTCGACGGGCTCCACCGGCTCGACCGGTTCCACGGGCTCCACGGGCGAGACCGGGTCCACCGGTTCCACCGGGTCCACCGGCTCTACGGGTTCCACCGGCAGCATCGGCGGCTCGGGCGAGACCACCGGCAGCTCGGGCACCACCGGTTCCACCGGCAGCACGGGCTCCACCGGCTCGACCGGCAGCACCGGCAGCACGGGCTCCACCGGTGGCAACGGCGAGACGGGCAGCACCGGCTCGACCGGCTCCACGGGCTCGACCGGCAGCACCGGTTCCACCGGCGCCAATGGCGAGACGGGCAGCACGGGCAGCACGGGCTCCACGGGTTCGACTGGTTCCACGGGCAGCACGGGTTCCACCGGTTCGACCGGCAGCACCGGCTCCACCGGCTCCACGGGCAGCACCGGCTCGACCGGTTCGACGGGTTCCACCGGCAGCACGGGCTCCACGGGCAGCACGGGTTCGACCGGCTCGACCGGTTCCACGGGCAGCACCGGTTCCACGGGCTCCACCGGTTCCACCGGCAGCACCGGCTCGACGGGTTCCACCGGCTCCACCGGCGACGACCACGGCTCCACCAGCGGCGACCAGAGCGGCACCGGTTCCACCGGCAGCACGGGCGCCACCGGCAGCACGGGTGCCACCGGCGGCTCCGGCTCCACCGGCGGCAGCGACTCCGGTGACCAGGGCAAGGTCTGCCCCGTCGACACCAGCAGCAACTGCGGCAACAACACCGACACGGACAGCGCGGGCGCCAAGCCCGTGCAGCAGGACAAGCCCAAGGAGCAGCTGGCCGAGACCGGTGCTTCGCAGACCGGCTTCCTGGTGATCGGTGCCGCCACGATGATCGCGGGCGGCGTCGGCTTCCGGCTCCTGCCCCGCCTCATGACCCGCGGCGCGGGCGCGGCGGCCTGACCCCGGCCGCAGGCGTGAACGCCGGTTAGGGCGCGTACGCAACGGCGTACGTACGCACACCGGCGCACGTACGCAAAGGGCCCGGAGCGCTCAGCGCTCCGGGCCCTCGTGCGTCGTTACGGCGGGCACGCGCATGACCACGCGTGACGGCGCGCCTACCCGGCGAATCCGTGTGCGAGCACGGCCACCGCCACCAGCGCCACCAGCAGTGCGATCAGCGTCGCCGGCGTCAGGCCGGCGAAGACGCCGTCCTGCTGCTGCAGCCGCTCCCTGCTGGCCCGGCAGACCGGGCAGCGGCCCTCGCTGACGGGGCCCGCGCAGTTGGCGCACACCAGTCGGTCGCATGTCATGCGATCTCCTCCTCCGGTACGTCCAACGCGCAAGGGAGCCGGGCGGTTCCCCCTACCACTCTGCCAGCTTCCCCGGCGAACGGCGCGTGCGGGCCGATTGTCCTCGTTTTGTCCCCGAACATGACGGTAATAAACGCGCCGACCCCGGTCGCTGCCTGCGCGTGCACGGCTCGTTCGCGTATGGTCACGCACACCGAACGGGAGCCGCCTGCGCGGCGTTCCGTGCCCCCTATCCAGGTCGACGCGTGGTGCACTCGTGATCCGATTCGACAACGTCTCCAAGTCCTACCCGAAGCAGAACCGTCCGGCGCTCCGCGACGTCTCGCTCGAGATCGAGAAAGGCGAGTTCGTCTTCCTGGTCGGTTCTTCGGGTTCGGGCAAGTCCACCTTCCTGAGACTGCTGCTCCGCGAGGAGCGCGCCAGCACCGGCCAGGTGCACGTCCTGGGCAAGGACCTGGCCCGGCTGTCCAACTGGAAGGTGCCCCACATGCGCCGCCAGCTGGGCACGGTCTTCCAGGACTTCCGGCTGCTGCCCAACAAGACCGTCAGCGAGAACGTCGCCTTCGCGCTGGAGGTGATCGGCAAGCCGCGCGGGGAGATCAGGAAGGCCGTCCCGCAGGTGCTGGAGCTGGTGGGGCTGGGCGGCAAGGAGGACCGCCGGCCGGGCGAGCTCTCGGGCGGTGAGCAGCAGCGCGTGGCGATCGCCCGGGCGTTCGTCAACCGCCCGATGCTGCTGATCGCGGACGAGCCGACGGGCAACCTCGACCCGCAGACCTCGGTGGGCATCATGAAGCTGCTCGACCGGATCAACCGGACCGGGACCACGGTCATCATGGCCACCCACGACCAGCAGATCGTGGACCAGATGCGCAAGCGCGTCATCGAATTGGAAAAGGGACGCCTCGTACGCGACCAGTCGCGCGGCGTGTACGGCTACCAGCACTGAAGCCTGAAAGGACGCCATGCGCGCCCAGTTCGTCCTCTCGGAGATCGGCGTCGGTCTCCGCCGCAATCTCACGATGACCTTCGCGGTGATCGTCTCCGTGGCGCTCTCGCTCGCCCTCTTCGGCGGATCCCTGCTCATGCGCGAGCAGGCCAGCACGATGAAGGGCTACTGGTACGACAAGGTCAACGTCTCGATCTACCTCTGCAACAAGACCGACGCGGAGTCCTTCCCCTCCTGTGCCAAGGGAGCGGCGACGGAGGACCAGAAGAAGGAGATCCGCGCCGATCTGGAGAAGATGAGCGTCGTCCAGAAGGTCCAGTTCGAGACGGCCGACGAGGCGTACAAGCACTACAAGGAGCAGTTCGACAAGAAGTCGCCGATCGCGGGCTTCGTCACGCCGGACCAGATGCAGGAAAGCTTCCGCGTCAAGCTCAAGGACCCCACCAAGTTCGAGGTCATCTCGACCGCGTTCTCGCAGCGCCCCGGCGTGCAGATGGTGCAGGACCAGAAGGACGTCCTGTCCAACCTCTTCAACCTGGTCAACGGCATGAACTACGCCGCGCTCGGCGTGATGGCGCTGATGCTCGTCGTCGCGCTGATGCTGATCGTCAACACCGTCCGCGTCTCCGCGTTCAGCCGCCGCCGGGAGACCGGGATCATGCGGCTGGTCGGTGCGTCCAGCTTCTACATCCAGATCCCGTTCATCATGGAGGCCGCCTTCGCGGGCCTGCTCGGCGCGGGCCTGGCGTGCGTGCTGCTGGTCAGCGGCCACTACTTCCTCGTGAACAACTGGCTGGTCGACCAGATCGACCTCATCCAGTTCATCGGCTGGGACGCGGTCCTCGCCAAGCTGCCGCTGGTCCTCGCCATCGGCCTGCTGATGCCCGCGTTGGCGGCGTTCGCGGCGCTCCGCAAGTACCTCAAGGTGTGACATGAGCCAAGGGCGCCGTACGGTCAACTCCCCGTACGGCGCGCCCTGGTGTCCTAGACTCACGCGCATGCCCGGCCCGTCGATGTTCCATCCGCAGCGCCGCGCCCGCCGCGGCGCCGCGCTGACGCTGGTCTTCGCGGGCGTGCTGGCCACCGGCGCCGCGGCCGGCTCGTGGAGCCCGGACGGCCGGGGCGGCCAGGACGGCCGGAAAGCGCCCGAGACCCTCGTCGCCTCGCGCACGGCGGCGAGACCCGCGGACCGCGCCGTCGCGGTGGACGAGCGCCCCGGCGACGGCGCCGGCGCCCCCGTCGACCGCACCGAGGTCGAGGCCGCCGCGGCACGGGCCGTCGAGGACGGCAAGTCCGCCGCGGAGGCCGCCGCCGAGGTCGTCGGCCGCAGCGGCGACCGCTGGAGCGCCGTCTACAGCGCCCGCGAGTACGAGGGCCTGGAGCGCGCCCTGAACGGCACCTACATCGGCGTCGGCCTCTCCGCGCGGCGCGCCGCCGGCGACCGCACCGAGATCGACAGCGTCCGCCCCGGCAGCCCCGCCGACCGGGCCGGCCTCCGCTCCGGCGACCGGCTGCGCAGCGTCGACGGCACGCCCGTCGACGGCCGGCCCGTCACCGAGGTCGTCGCCCGCCTCCGCGGCGACACCACCGCCTGGCCGGGCCCGGGCACGCCCGTACGGATCGGGGTCGAGCGTGCCGGCCGCAGCTGGGAGCGCACCCTGTACCGGGAGCGGCTGGCCACCGAGAGCGTGACGGCCGAGCGCCTCGCCGGGGACGGCGCCGCGGGGGCCGCGGCCTTACGGATCAAGGTCGGCTCGTTCACGCGGGGCGCCGGCGAGCAGGTGCGCGCGGCCGCCGCGGAGGCCCTGCCGGGCGAGGGCATCCTCCTCGACCTGCGGGGGAACTCGGGCGGCCTGGTCGACGAGGCGGTCACGGCCGCCTCCGCCTTCCTCGACGGCGGGCTCGTCGCCACCTACGACGTGCAGGGCAGCCAGCGCGCCCTGGAGGCCCGCACCGGAGGGGCCACCGCCCTGCCGCTCGTGGTCCTGGTCGACGGCGGCACGATGAGCGCCGCCGAGCTCCTGGCCGGTGCCCTGCAGGACCGCGGCCGGGCGGTCGTCGTCGGCTCGCGGACCTTCGGCAAGGGCTCCGTGCAGATGCCGAGCCGCCTCGCGGACGGCTCCGTCGCCGAGCTCACCGTCGGCCACTACCGCACCCCGGCCGGCCGCGTCGTCGACGGCCGGGGCATCGCCCCCGACCTGCTGGTCCGCGGCGATGCCGAGGAGCGGGCCCGCACGGTATTGAGTGGCCTCGGGGGTGGGTCCTAGTGCGAGAATGGCGGCGCTATGGCTAAGGACAAGAAAGAGACGGGGCGCAAGCTCGTCGCGCAGAACAAGAAGGCGCGGCACGACTACCACATCCTGACCACGTACGAGTGCGGCATGGTCCTCACCGGTACGGAGGTCAAGTCGCTGCGGCAGGGGCGCTCCTCGCTGGTCGACGGCTTCGTGCAGATCGACGGCGGCGAGGCGTGGCTGCACAACGCCCACATCCCCGAGTACACCCAGGGCACGTGGACCAACCACAGCGCGCGCCGCAAGCGCAAGCTGCTGCTGCACCGGGCCGAGATCGACAAGCTCGACTCCAAGTCGCAGGAGACGGGACACACCATCGTGCCCCTCGCCATCTACTTCAAGGAGGGCCGGGCCAAGGTCGAGATCGCCCTGGCCAAGGGCAAGAAGGAGTACGACAAGCGGCAGACCCTGCGCGAGAAGCAGGACACCCGCGAGTCGAACCGGGCGATCGCTGCGGCGCGCCGCCGGCAGCGGGCGTCCGCTGCGCGGGGCTAGCAGCGGTAATACGCTGGCACGGGCGCCCGTCGGTCACGTACGATGGGCGTAGCACTCGGGGTGGTACCCGGTGCGCAGTTTGAAAATCAACATGGGGATGATCGGCTTCGACAGCGGATGTCGAAGCAGGGGAAGCGAGCCGAGGAAGCGGCAATGATCTCGTAAACCATATGTCGCAACCAATAATCGCCAACACCAAGCGCGATTCCTTCGCCCTCGCTGCCTAAGTAGCGACTTGCGAAGTGTCAGCCCGGGGCTGTTCCCGACCCGGATCCTGGCATCAGCTAGGGAACTAAACCACTGACCCCGGTCACGGGGGTGGGTGGGAAATCAAACAGTGACTGAGCCCGTCGGAGACTTGTCCGCGTGATCTCCGGGGCCGAGAAAATCGCAGCGGACTGCGCTCGGAGAAGCCCTGATTCTGCACCGTTGGACGCGGGTTCGATTCCCGCCATCTCCACGGACGAACGGGTGGACCCTGCTCGCCGAGTGCGCGAGCCGGGTTCGTCCGCCGTATTTCTGGGGGTATGACCCCCAGGCCCCCTCATCCCATGTAGGCAAAAGCCCCTGATCTGCGGAAACGCAGATCAGGGGCTTTTGTCATGTGTACCGCGGCAACCGTTCGGCGCCTCCACCCCTCTTTCTTGGTGACGCTCCATGGCGAGGGGGTGGTGGCCCGGTGAACCGGACGCGTACGGCGGTGGCCGCAGTGCTGGCCACGGGAGCCCTGTGGTTCGCCGCAGGCGCCGCCCCAGCGTTCGCCGGCGGCGGCAGCCACGCACGTGACGGCGGCCCCGTACACGTGCTGCTCAACAGCGCCTTCGACAACCGTCCCGGCGAGCTCGTCGACATAGAGGTGCAGGGCGTCCGCGAGCGGGGCGACGTCACCGTCTCCTCGCCCGTCTTCCCGCACGCCGTCCGGCTCGCGCAGCACCATCACGCCCACCACGCGCGCCCGGCCATCGCGATGACCACCGGGCCCGGCACGTACCCGCTCACCGTCCGGGCCGCCGGCCGGGTCGTCGCGAAGGACCGCGTCGAGGTGAAGCCCTCGCGGCGGCCCAGCTTCACGGCGGCCTCGCCCGGCGAGGTGCTGCGGCCGGGGGAGCGGCTGTGGATGGCGTACGACGACCTGTACCCCGGCGAGACCGGGCAGTCCTTCACCGTGCGCTCGCCCGCCTTCCGCAAGGAGGTGCGGCTGGCGCACGACCCGTCGAGCACGGACTGGAACAATCCGCGGCTGTTCTCCGGGTCGGCCGAGCTGCCGCAGGGCATCCGCGACGGCACGTACAAGGTCACGCTGTACGGGCCGGGCGGGCGCGTCGTCGACGAGAAGCCGCTGACGGTGCGGGCGGCGCGGCCGGGCGACCGCGACTACGTCGGCCGGGCGCGCGGGCCCGCCTTCTTCGGCACTTCGCCGGCGTCCGGGCCGGGGGACGCCCGGGACCGCGGGCACCGGGTGCCGGCCGGCGGCACCATCAACGTCCTGTGGCGCGACCGGGCGCCCGACCCGGGCGAGGAGGAGCGGCTGACCGCCACGTCGCCGGCGTTCGAACGGCCGGTGCTGCTGCGGCGCGACGACAGCAAGGCGGGTGACGGGGACGATCCGCGGTACTTCGCGCCCGCCCGGATCCGGCAGGGGCTCGCGCCCGGGACGTACGCGGTCACGGTGGCCAGCCACCACGGGCGGGTCACGAAGGTGGCCCACCTGGAGGTCACGGCCGCCGCCGCGCCGACCGGTGCCTCCTCCGGGGCCTCCGGGGCCGGTGGGAGCTCCGGGATGACCGTGGCCTATGTGGCGGGCGGGACGACCGGTGGGGTCCTGGTGGCCGCGGGCCTCGGCACGCTCCTCAGGCGGCGGGCCGCGCGGCGAGGGCCCGGCGGCCCGCCGTCGCCGTGAGCATCGCGGTCGCCGCGGCGGCCGCCGGCACGGCGTAGCCCGCGGCCCCCGCGTGCTCCACGGCGTAGCCGCCGGCCGCCGAGCCGGCCGCGATGCCGGCGAGGAGGCCGGTCACGGCCAGGGTCATGCCCTCGTTGAGGCTGCCGGGCGGGGTCAGGTCCTGGACGAGGTTCATGCCCGTGACCATGGTGGGCGCCGTGGCCATGCCCGCCAGGAGCAGCGCGACGGCGAGGGCGGGGAGGCCGCCGCCCGTGGTCGTCGCCGCGAGCGGCAGCAGCGCGAGGGCGGCCATCGCCGCCAGGCAGCGGGGGAAGCGGGCGGCCGCGGGGCCCGCCGGGCGCGTCAGCCCGTAGAGCAGGCCCGCCGCGCAGGAGCCCGCGGCCTGCAGGGCCAGGACGGCGCCCGCGGCCGGGCGGTGGCCCTCGGCGTCGGCGAAGCCGATCGTCACCACCTCCAGCGAGCCGAACAGCGCGCCCGTGCAGAGGAAGGCGGCCAGGACCGCGGTCAGGCCGGGGTTCCCGCGGAGCGGCGAGCGCGGGCGCACGGGCCCGGTGGCTATGGGGGGTTCGGTGCGCTTCTGGGCCGCGAAGAGCACGGCGCCGGTGAGGAACGTCAGCGCGGCGGTGAGCGTGCCCGCCTCCGGGAAGAAGGACGTGCACAGGAACGTCGCGAGGACCGGCCCGAGCATGAAGCACGCCTCGTCCGCGGCCTGCTCGAAGGCGTTGGCGGTGTGCAGGGCGGCCGGGTCGGCGCGCAGGAGGTGCGACCAGCGGGCGCGGGACATGCCGCCGGTGTTGGGGGTGGTCGCGGTCGCCGCGTAGCAGGCGAACAGGGTCCAGGCGGGGGCGTCCGTGTGCACGCACACGACCAGGGCCAGGGAGCCCAGTGCGGCCAGGGCGGCGGCGGGGACGGTGACGCGGGCCTGCCCGTGGCGGTCCACGAGCCGGGCCGTCAGCGGGCCGACGACCGCCGTCGCGGCGAGACCGGTCGCGGTGACGGCGCCGGCGAGGGCGTACGAGCCGCGGGCGGCGGAGATCATCAGGACGGCGCTGACGCCGAACATGCCCATGGGGAGGCGGGCGAGGAGGTTCCAGGCGGTGAAGGCGCGGGCGCCGGGGACGGCGAAGAGACGGGCGTACGGGGCGAGGGGACTGTGCGGGGGCATGGACCGAGCTTCGCTGTCGCCCGCGTACGCGGTCCAACACCCGATCGCTCGCCATTCACGCACATCTGTTGTTGACTGCGGTCCGTGCCGTACGACATAGAACCGCGCCTGCTGCGGGCGTTCACTGTGGTCGCCGAGGAACTGCACTTCACCCGGGCCGCTGCCCGGCTGTTCACCGCCCAGCAGGCGTTGAGCCGGGACGTCCGGCGACTCGAACAGCGGCTGGGCAGCGTGCTGTTCACCCGGACGACGCGTCAGGTCGCGCTCACCGCCGAGGGCGAACGGCTCCTGCCGTACGCGCGGCGGGTGCTCGCCGCGCACGAGGAACTGGACGCGGCCTGGGCGCGGGAGGAACGGCCGCTGATCGTGGACTGCGCGGCCACGGTCGGCACGGGGTGGCGGGTGCTGACCGCCGCACGCGGTGCGGCGCCGGAACACGAGCTGGTGGCGCGCTTCCACAGCGGGCTCACGGGCGCGGCCGGCGAGATCCTCGCGGGGCGGCTGGACGTCTCCTTCGGGCGCGTGGCCGGCCTCGGCCCGGCGGTGCGGGGGCGGCTGGAGCACTGCCCCGTACGGTACGAGCGGATGGCCGTGCTCCTGCCCGAGGAGCACCGGCTGGCGGCCCTGCCGGAGGTGCCGCTGGGTTCCCTCGCGGGGGAGACGCTGTACGCCGCCGCCGGCAACCCGGCCACCGCCGAGTGGACGGACCTCGCCGAGCGGCTCTTCGAGGGGCGGGGCATCGGGATCGCCGCGCCCTTCCCGGAGATCGAGGGGAAGGGCGAGTTCGTGCGGGTGGTGCGGCGGCGGGGGTGGTCGGTGCTGGCGAGCGTGGAGTTCATCGACGTCCCGGGCATGGTCCTGCGCCCCCTCGTCGACCCGGTGCCGCTCTCCCCGGTCTCGATGGTCTGGCGCCGCGGCCTGCGCCACCCGGCGCTGGCGTCCTTGCGGACGGCGGCGGCGTCTTTGGCGGCGAACGGCTCTTGGCTGACCCGGCCGGCGGGGGCGTGGCTCCCGCCGGGGGACGAGGCGGTGATGCGCGCGTAGCGCGGCGCGCGCGGCGCGCGGGCTTGTGCGGGGTACGCACGTGCCTCCGCGGCGGCGAGCGGCTCCACCGCGGTGGCTGATCGCCGCTGCGGCGGGGATTTTGCCGGGTGCGGCAGTGATGAGGGCCGGCGCCAGCTGGCTTCCGCCGCGATGGCGGGTAACCCCGACGGTGGTGGTCGGCGGTGCCGTGCTGCCGGTTGGTCGGGCACCGCCGGTCTGCGCCGTGGTGGTTGATCACCGTTGCGGCGGGAGGGAGTTGCCGGTGCTCGGCGATGGCTCCTGCAAGGGCGTGTATGTGCCGCCGCAGCGGGGGCGAGCCACCCACCGCCGCGATGCTCGGCGGTGCCGAACCCGCCGTGCGCCCGAGCCGCGGGGTTAACACCCCGCCCCCTCGCGAGGCACTCTGGTGGGGTGGTGGCGGCGGCTTCGTACGGATTGAGGTTTGACGCCGGGCGGCTCTGTCTGGATCTGGTGGGCACGGTCGGCGGCGGCCGGCCCGGCGAGGAGCCGGTCGAGCGGCTCGACAGCCCCGAGCGCCTGCGCGACTGGCTCCTGGGCTCCGGAGCCGTCCCGCCCGGCACCTCCCTGGCGGCCGTGGACGCCGCCTGGCTCGGCCGTTTCCGCGCGGCCCGCGACCTGCTGCACCGCGTCGTGCACGCCGAGGTCGACGGCCGCGCCGCCGGCCCCGACCTGGAGCGGGTGAACGCCCTCGCCGTCACGGCCCCGCCCGCGCTGAAGGCGGCCCGGGGCGCGGACGGGATCCTGTCGCGGAGCCTCGTCGGGGCGCCCGACTGCGGCGCCCTGCTCGGGCAGATCGCGCGCGACGCGGTGGAGTTGCTCACCGACCCCGCCGCGCGCGGCCAGTTGCGCCGCTGCGAGGGCGAGACGTGTTCCCTGGTCTATCTGGACACGTCCCGCGGCCGCCGGCGACGCTGGTGTTCCAGCGAGGTCTGCGGGAACCGCGAGCGCGTGGCCCGGCACCGCCGCCGCACGGTCGGCACCCGCTGACGGCGGTCGGCCCGGCGGCCCCCGGTCAGCGTCCGATGAAGACGTAGTCCGCCTGGTACGGCACGGCCGCCGCCGGCTGCCGCTGCGGGTCGCAGGGCCCGGCGGGGGCGACGCCGCCGCGCGTGTTGAGCCGCAGGATCTCCGTGGTGGAGGCGAGGACGCCCGTTCCCGCGCCGGACCGGGTGGCGCGCAGGTCGAGCTCGGGGATGTTCCCGTCCCCGTTCGGGGTCTTGGTGACGACCTTGCCGGTGACGGCTGACCGGTCGGGCGCGATCCACTGCGGGTCGCCTCCGGGCCGTACGAAGGAGTGGGCGATGTTCCCGCCGAGCGTGGCGGAGACGTTGTCCTGGACGAAGGCGAACCCGCCGCCGTCCTGCTTGCGGCACGCGTAGATCTGGCGGCCTTCGACGACGGACGCCTGGAGGGCGTTCACGGCGCCGTTCATGTCGAGCGGCGCGCTCAGCCGGTGCACCTGCCCCCGTACCGCCCCGCCGGGGAACTCGCCGGTGTGCAGGTTGAAGTAGAAGCCGCCGGGCCCGGACGCGAGGGCGTCCAGGAGCTTCCGGTCGGTGACCTTCACCGTGCCGGTGACGCTGGTCCGGCCGTCGGGCAGCTTCTGCGCGAAGAACGGGATCCGCACGTCGCCGTTCTTGCCGCGCTCCCCCTGGTGGAGGTGGGCCGCGGTGGGCGTGGCGATGCCGCGGAAGGAGAAGGCGAAGGACACCTCGTCGCCCTGGACGCGCAGGAAGGCGACGGCCTGCCCGTCCTTGTCGCCGGTGGCCTTGCCGTCCGCGGCGGGGACCTCGTTGGCGCCGTTGAGGCTGCCGGCGAAGAAGGCGGCGCCCTCGCGGTTGGGGCTGCTGACCGGCCCGAGCGAGCCGGCGGCCCCGCCGGCGTCGCTGTGACCGGAGTGCGCCGGCGCCGCCCCGGCCGCCCCGCCGCCCTCTCCCCCCGGTACCACCGCGAAGGCGATGCCGACCCCCGCGGCGACGGCCGCCGCGGTGGCGGTGGCGACGATCGTCCGGCGCTTGCCCACGATGCGGTTCATGGTGAACCTCCCCGTTCTCCCCGTACGGAGCCGGTGCCCCCTGCACCGGTCTCCCGGGCTGTCGTACGGGAGCGGCACCGGCCCCCGTTCAGCGGGGAATTGAGGTCTGCGTCACGGTCCTGCGGCTGAACGATGACGCCATTCGATCCGTAGGGCGGGGACGCCCCCGGTTTTTTCGCCACGTGCTGAACAGGCCGTGCGCCCGGTCCGTACTCATGAGGGCCAGGGCGTAGGCGGAACCGGCAGCTTCGGCTACTGACGGGTACCGGCCGGATCACCGACGCGCGCTATCGACCGGGGAGAAGGCTTGCGCAAGGATGCCGCCGTGGCTGACAGGACGAGCCCCGACGAGGAACTGATGCGGGCGCTCTACGAAGAGCACGCGGGCCCGCTCCTCGCCTTCGTGCTGAGTCTGGTGGACGGGGACCGCCAGCGGGCGGAGGACGTCGTCCAGGAGACGCTGCTGCGCGCCTGGCGCAACGCCGGCCGGCTGCGCGGGGCCCCCGGCTCCGTGCGGCCCTGGCTGGTGACCGTCGCCCGGCGCATCGTCATCGACAACCACCGCAGCCGGCAGGCGCGCCCGCGCGAGGTCGACCCCGGCCCGCTGGAGCTGATCCCGGCGGCGGACGAGATCGACCGGGCGCTGCGCCTGATGACGATCTCCGACGCGCTGGGCGACCTGACGGAGGCGCACCGGGAGGCGCTGATCGAGACCTATTTCAGGGGACGTACCGTGAGCGAGGCGGCCGAGGTGCTGGGCGTGCCGGCGGGGACCGTGCGGTCCCGCGTCTTCTACGCACTGCGCTCCATGAAGCTCTCGCTCGAAGAACGAGGAGTGACGGCATGAACCGGCCGGCACCGGACCACGGGCAGTACGAGCGGCGCGAGCAGCACACCGCCGTGGGCGCGTACGCGCTCGGCGTCCTCGGCGAGGCGGACGCGGCCAGGTTCGAGGAGCACCTCGCCGGGTGCCCGGAGTGCGCCGCCGAGCTCGACGGCCTGATGGGTCTGACGCCGCTCCTCGCCGAGCTGAAGGAGGCCGCGCCCGCCCCGGAGGCGCTCGTGCCCCGCCCCGACCCGGCGCTGCTCGACCGGCTGCTGGGCCGGGTCGCGGCCGGGCGCCGCGCGCAGCGCGTCCGCCGCCTGTGCCTGGTCGCGGCCGCCGCCGCGCTGATCGTCGCGGGCCCGCTGGTGGGCGCGGCGGTCTTCTCCGAGGAGGCGCCGGACCACAGCGGCGTGAGCGCGGCCAAGCAGATGTACGAGGACGGCGAGAAGATCGGCGCGGTGGATCCGGCGACGAAGGTCGACGCGACGGTCTCGCTGCAGCAGAAGCCCTGGGGCACCCATGTGGCCCTCCGGCTCGCCCACGTCAGAGGCCCGCTGACCTGCGATCTCGTGGCCGTGGGCAAGAACGGGGAGCGGCAGGTGGTGACGACGTGGGGGGTCCCGCCGGGCGGCTACGGCCTGGACGCGACGGACGAGAGGGACAGGGCCGAGTCGGGGGACAAGGCCGGCGAGGGTGATAGCAAGGGCGACAAGTGGAGCAAGGAGCCGCTGTACACGCACGGCGGCGCCGCACTGAACCGGAATGACATCTCCCGGTTCGAGGTGCGCACCCTCGACGGCAAGCTCCTCGCCGCCGTCAAGGTGTGACCGAATCCCATTCGGCCCGAATCCCGAATAAAAACAACCATGTCCTGACAGGTGCGCTCAGCACCTGTGTTCGCGTACGGTTGACGGCTGCCCTAGGCACAGCAGAAGGGGGCTTGGGTGGCCGCGCAGAACGCCACGCACGCGCAGGTGGCGACCGGACCGCAGAGCGAGCCCGACGGGGTCCGCGACCGCGAGATCGGTACGGAACAACAGCATCTGGACCGGGTCTACCGGCGCCTGGAGGAGAAGATCCACGAGGCCGAGTTCCTCATGGACGACGCCGCCAAGCGCGGGCAGGTCGGCACGCCCGGCGCGCTCGCCGAGCGGGACGCCCAGGTCTTCCGGGCCGGGGTGCACCTCAACCGGCTCAACAGCGAGTTCGAGGACTTCCTCTTCGGCCGCATCGACCTGCTCCTCGGCAAGGACGGCAAGAAGGGCCCCGACGGCGCCTACACCTCCGTCGAGCCCGCCGACGACGCCGTCCGCGGCGACCACGCGGAGATCGCCGAGACCCTGCACATCGGCCGCATCGGCGTCCTCGACGCCGACTACTCCCCGCTCGTCATCGACTGGCGGGCGCCCGCGGCCGCGCCCTTCTACCGCGCCACGCCCGTGGCGCCCGGCCGCGTCGTCCGCCGCCGCGTCATCCGCTCCAAGGGCCGCCGCGTCCTCGGCGTCGAGGACGACCTGCTGCGCCCGGAGCTGACCGCCACCCTCGGCGGGGACACCCTGCCGGTCGTCGGCGACGGCGCGCTGATGGCCGCGCTCGGCCAGGCCCGCAGCCACACGATGCGCGACATCGTCTCCTCCATCCAGGCCGAGCAGGACATGGTCATCCGCGCGCCCGCCGCGTCGGTGACCGAGGTCGAGGGCGGCCCCGGCACCGGCAAGACCGCCGTGGCCCTGCACCGCGCCGCCTACCTCCTCTACCAGGACCGCCGCCGCTACGCGGGCGGCATCCTCGTCGTCTCCCCGACCCCGCTCCTCGTCGCCTACACCGAGGGCGTGCTGCCCTCCCTCGGCGAGGAGGGGCAGGTCGCCATCCGCGCCGTCGGCTCGCTGGTCGACGGCGCCGAGGCCGACACGTACGACGAGCCGGCCGTGGCCCGCATCAAGGGCTCCTCGCGCATGCTCAAGGTGCTCCGCAAGGCGGTGCGCGGCGCGCTGGAGGGCTCCGGCCCGGGGACGGTGCCGGTACGGTCCGCCACCGCCCCCGCGGGCGAGGACGGGCAGCTGTCGCTGGACGGCGCCCTCGCCGAGGGCAACGGCAACGGCGACGGGCGCCGCGGCGCCCCGGCCGGCCCGCCCGACCGGCTCCGCGTCGTCGCCTTCGGCGCCCGCATCGAGCTCGGCGCCGAGGACCTCAAGCGGATCCGCAACAGCGCCCTCGGCGGCACCGCGCCCGTCAACCTGCTGCGCCCGCGCGCCCGCCGGCTGATCCTCGACGCCCTGTGGTCCAGGGCCGGCGGCCCCAAGCGCTACACCGACCCCGAGCTGGCCGCCGAGGCCCGCTCCGCCTTCGACGAGGACATCACCACCGAGGACGACTTCCTCGCCTTCCTCGACGCCTGGTGGCCGGAGTTGACGCCGCGTCAGGTGCTGGCGTGCATGGCCGACGAGAAGCGCCTCGCCCGCTTCTCGCGCCGGGTGCTCAACCCGCGCGAGAACCGGCTGCTGGCCCGCTCGCTGCGCCGCCTGGACGCCGCCGGCCGCGGCCCGCTGTCCGTGCACGACGTGGCCCTGCTGGACGAGCTGGAGACGCTCCTCGGCGCCCCGGCCCGGCCGAAGAAGCCGCGCGAGTACGACCCGCTCGACGCGCTCACCGGCCTGGAGGAGCTGATGCCGCAGCGCTCGGAGTCGCGCCGCGAGCGCGCCGAGCGCCTGGCCGAGGAGCGCCGCGACTACGCCCACGTCATCGTGGACGAGGCCCAGGACCTCACGCCCATGCAGTGGCGGATGGTCGGCCGCCGCGGCCGTACGGCCACCTGGACGATCGTCGGCGACCCGGCGCAGTCCTCGTGGTCCGACCCGGACGAGGCCGCCGCCGCCCGCGACGAGGCCCTCGGCGCCCGCCGCCGCACCCGCTTCCGGCTCACCGTGAACTACCGCAACCCCGCGGAGATCGCCGAGCTCGCGGCCAAGGTGCTCGCGCTCGCGATGCCGGGCATGGAGTCCCCGGCGGCCGTCCGCTCCACGGGCGTCGTGCCGCGCTTCGCCGTCGCGGGCGCCGCCCTCGGCCCGGCCGTCCGGGCCGAGGCGGAGCACCTGCTGGCGGACGTCGAGGGCACGGTCGGCGTGGTCGTGCCCATGGGGCGGCGCGCCGAGGCGCGCGGCTGGCTGGCCGGCCTCGGCGACCGGGTCGTGGTGCTGGGCAGCCTGGAGGCGAAGGGCCTGGAGTACGACGCGACGGTCGTCGTCTCCCCGGCCGAGATCGCCGACGAGTCGCCGGCGGGCCTGCGCGTGCTGTATGTGGCGCTGACCCGCGCCACGCAGCGCCTGACGGTGCTCTCCGGCGAGCGCGACGACCCGGACGCCGACGGCGTGCCGGACCTGCTGCGGGACTGAACCTGCTACGGGACCGGACCTGCTGCGGGACCGAGCGCAACCGTCCCTGAGGACTCCCCGGGCTGCCGCAGGGGGGGAGTCCTCAGGGATGAATTCGCCGGGGCGGAATGACTTCCGGGGACGGTTTGTTAGCCTGGGTACGGCACCGGCTCGATCCAAGCCCCCGGGCCCAACCTTCGTCGCTACGAGCGACCACTTGCCGCGAGGCGAGCATGGCGGGTCGGTGTCACAAGCGTTCTGACGGGCGCCCTTCCTCCGGGAGGGGCGCCCGTCCGGCTTTTGCGGAACTTTATTTCCGGAACCCGGACCTGGTTACCCCCTACTCATGGGTAGGTGGGACGATCGAGCCGCGCATCAGCGAAACCAGGGAAAGCAGAGGAAGTCGGCCATGGCAACGGCGCCAAGCGTCTCGTACTCGATGACGGTCCGGCTGGAGGTCCCCGCGAGCGGGACCTCGGTCAGCCAGCTCACCACGGCCGTGGAGTCCTCCGGCGGATCCGTGACCGGCCTCGACGTCACCGCCTCCGGCCACGAGAAGCTCCGGATCGACGTCACCATCGCCGCGACCTCCACCGCCCACGCCGAGGAGATCGTCGAGCAGCTGCGCAGCATCGAGGGTGTGGTGCTGGGCAAGGTCTCGGACCGTACGTTCCTGATGCACCTCGGCGGCAAGATCGAGATGGCGTCGAAGCATCCCATCCGTAACCGTGACGACCTGTCGATGGTCTACACGCCGGGTGTGGCGCGGGTGTGCATGGCGATTGCGGAGAATCCGGAGGACGCGCGGCGTCTGACCATCAAGCGCAACAGCGTTGCGGTGGTCACCGACGGGTCCGCCGTTCTCGGTCTGGGCAACATCGGGCCGAAGGCCGCGCTGCCGGTGATGGAGGGCAAGGCGGCCCTCTTCAAGCGGTTCGCGGGGATCGACGCGTGGCCGATCTGCCTGGACACGCAGGACTCGGATGCGATCG
>NZ_JBMMMZ010000027.1:0-60139 GCF_049725035.1 Streptomyces sp. XH2
TGCGTGAGTCGACGGGCAACCCCCGCGCCATCAACGACTGGGACGTCAACGCCGTCAACGGCGTCCCGTCGAAGGGTCTGCTGCAGATGATCGACCCGACGTTCAAGGCGTACCACGTCGAGGGCACGTCCTGGGACATCTACGACCCGGTCGCCAACATCACCGCCGCCTGTAACTACGCGGCCGACAAGTACGGCTCGATGGACAACGTGAACTCCGCGTACTGATCCACGACAAGCAGCCGAACGGCACCGTGAGGGCGGTGGCACCCCTGAGGAAGGGGCGCCACCGCCCTCACGCATGTGCGGGGAGGAATGGACGGCCCCGGATGTGGCAAGCGGTGGAGAGACGACCGATGAACACCGGAGGCACGCGATGTTACGGAACACTTCGCCCCTGACAGCAGCCGCCACGGCCGCGGCGATAGCGGCGGTGGCCGCCCTCGGCGCCGCGGGAACCGCCGCGGCCGATCCGGCGGCCGCCGGGAGGACGCCGACCTGCGACGTCTCCGGCCTGCAGGCCTCGCTGTCGGACAAGGGCGGCCACCAGAACGGCATGTCCCACGAGGGGACCGTGCTGGTGCTGACGAACACGTCCGCCCGCACGTGCGCCCTGCGCGGCTACCCCGGCCTGCAACTGGAGGACGCCCGGCACAAGGCGGTCACGACGCACACCACCTGGGGAAGCACGTACTTCGTCCCCGACCCCGGCAAGAACACGCTCCTCATACGCCCCGGCGGTACCGCTGAGGCCGCGCTGGCGTGGGCGCACGCCGATGCCCCGCTCATGGTGCGGGCCGGCTACCTGCGGATCACACCGCCCGCCTCCCGCGGCTTCCTGACGATCCCGTTCGAGAAGACCGTGACGAACGGCGACCTGTCCGTCACGGCCTTCGCGCGCAGCATCGACGTCTCCTGACCACGCACGGACGCCGAGCGCCCCCTGTCACCGTCGACGTAAAGTGCCGGCGCCCCCTGTCACCGCCGGCGTGCCGGCCCGCGGGCGCGGCGCGCCGCGCCCGCCGAAAGGACACTCGTTCGGCGTAACACCCGGTGGGCCGTCCGGGGTAAGTGACTGGTGGTACCCCACGGGTATCGGCGGCGTCCCGGATCCGCGATGCTCGCTCCTGCGAGCACCCGGTCCGGCGTACGGCAACAGGGGGCGAGATGAGCACACCCGCAGCGATCCGCATTCTGCGCGGCACCGACCTGATGGACCTCTCCTTCGGCTTCCCCGGGCTGCGGCTCGACGACTCGGCGGGCAGGCGGCGGCTGGTCCGCGCGGATCCGCAGCGGGACGGGCTGCTGGTCGTCACCTTCGGTCCGCAGCACGTGGTGGAGCACGCGTTCAACGACCAAGTGCCGGGCGAATCCCGGGACCTGCCGGTGGACTCCCGGATCAGCGGCCGCAGCGTGCTGGTCTTCGAGGTCGGGCCGCAGGAGGCGATCGACTACACCGAGGACGGGCTGCTCGGCGCCATGGGCAGACTGCCCCTGCGCGTCGTCGACGCGGCCCGGGAACCCGAGCGGCCGCCCCTCACCGTGACCATCCGGCCCGCCGCCGCGGAGGGCGGTCCCGGCGAGGGCGCAGGTGCCCGGGACTCCACGGCCAGAACTCTCGCCCTCGTACGCCTGCTGCGCACCACCGCCGAACTCACGGCGCGCTACGGCCTGCAGCCCACACGCGAAGCCGCCGCCGCGGCAGGAGCGGTGATCGAGCCGTCCGGTGCCGGTGCCGGTGCCGACGTCGGCTCCTCCGAAGAGGCCGGCCACTCCGAGGAGGCGGTCGCCGCCGGCCCCCAGGATCCGCTCGCCGACCCCGACCACCCCGCCACGGGCATCGAACTGCCCTACCGGCTCTACCTCTCGCCCTCCCAGAAGGGCCGCTGGATCCACCGCGGAGCGATCCCCGAGCCCGGACCGGGCGAGCGCGTCGAGCTGTGGCACACGAGGCTGGAGGGCACCAAGGTGCGTGCCCTGTGGGACCGGGAGGGCGGCCGGGGGCCCGGCCCCGTCGAACCCCCGCCCTTCCGGCAGGCGCTGCGGCCGGAGGACCGGCACGACATCGTCGACCTCACCTCCAACGCCGGTCTCCGGGGGCCCGGCGGGCAGCCCTACGTGCCCAGGCCCGTCGACGTGACCGTGCTGATGCTCTCGGCCGTCGGCGGCTGGCTGGACAGCCTCGGCACCTGGCCCGAACGTCCCGTGGGCATCTCGCTGTCGGAGTGGCGCAACCGCACGTCGATGGGGCGGGACCACTACGTCAGGGTGATGCGGGAGGGGTACCTGTGCCCGTTCGGGCACAAGGCGGTCCTCGTCACGGTCACCGAGCGCAAGTTCGACGACCCCCGCGCCGCCTATCTCGACCAGCGCGAATTCGTCGTGGTCCGCGAGCCCCTCCGCACGTACGACCCCTCGGTTCCCCTGCCGGGCAGCTCCGATCCGGCCGCCCCGCTGACGAACATGCTGTTCCCGTTCCGCAGCGTGCGCGTCGACACGGTCGTGACGCCCGACATCGTCCCGCCCGCGGACCGCAAGAAGTTCTTCCCCGCGACGCGGACAGAGACCCCGTTCCGGTTCGCCGTCACGGCGGTGGACCACAGCGGGCGGATGGTGGAATTCCGTACGCCGCTGCAGTTCCTCGACGAATCCAAGGCGTCGGGCAGCGAACTCGCCCGCGCCGTGGACGAGTACAACGCCCTGGACCGGAGCCCGCCCACCGCCGCCACCCCCGCCGCGGCCGTCGAGGTCCCCACCCTCAGCGGCGCCGACCTGCTCGGGCAGACCGTGGCGCTCGCGCCCACGCAGCGGGCCGACGACACGAGCCTCGACGTGGCGCAGATGGTGTGGGGCATGGCGGCCCCGCCCGCCCTCGCCGACCCCGCCCCGGCCGATCCGGCCCGCTCGAAGGCCGCCCAGTTCCTTCCGCAACTCCGCTGGGCCCACGCCACCGTGCCCGCGGTCAAGGCGCTCGCCGGCGGGGACGCCACCGTCCCCGTGGCCTACGCCAAGCGCTACGCCCTCTCCGGCTTCTCGCAGACCGCCGACCCCGTCCGCCTGCCCAACAAGGGCCAGGTCTTCCTCAGCCTGCTCACGCCCACCGGCAATCCGCTCACGATGGACTTCCAGCGGCAGAGCGACCGCTCGGGCGGGCTCTCGGCGCCCAGCATCGCCGTGGCGGGGCTGTCACGCCTGACGGGCCCCGTGTCCGGCGTCGCGGACGCCCTCCACACGGATCCCCTGGACCTCATCGCGAACGGCACCTTCCAGCCGGACAAGTACTTCCGTCCGCTGGACCTGATCGACAAGCTCGGCCCCAGGCTGCTCGGCCTGATCCCGCTCGCCCAGGTGATCAAGCTCGTGGACACGCTGGACAAGCCCCTGAAGGTGCCGAACTTCTTCACCGAGACCATCACCGCCGTCACCGGCTTCCTCTCCGACCTCCAGCGCGTCCGCGAGCTCATCACCCACGAGATCGACCGCTACCCGGCCGCCGCGCGCCGCGTCGCCGACACCGCGGAGGCGTTCGTCAGGACCGTCGGCGACTTCATCGAGCAGCGGCTCCCCGGGCGCACCGCACCGCCCACCACCTCGATGCAGGACGTCGACAACGCCTTCAACGCCTTCAGCGCCGCCCTGACCGACCTCCTCAACGCCCTGCCCGCCGACGCCGACCCCGGGGTGCGCGCCCTGCTGGCCCGCGTGCAGCAGCAGGTCGCGACCTGGACCACCGGCGCCGGACAGGCGGTCGCGCTCCGCGACGCCGTGCAACGCGCGGCCCAAGGCGCCAAGCTGCCCGAGACGGTCAACGCCCGGCTGGAGTGGAACCCCGGGATCCAGCAGTTCCCGGCGACCGACCCCGTCTTCGTCCCCGAGCCCGGCGGCCGCTTCTCGATCGTCGTCGACGTCCGCGGATCGCTGCGCTCCGACCTGACCGTGGGCGCGGACATCACCTGCAGCCTGGAGAAGTTCAGCCTCCTGCTGATCCCGCCGCCCTTCCGGGTCCTCAAACTGACCTTCAAACACGTCCGCTTCGGCATGCGCGCAGGCAAGAAGCCCGACATCGACGTCGTCCTCGACAGCATCGACTTCATCGGCCCCCTCTCCTTCGTGCAGACCCTGCGCCGGCTCATCCCCGTCGACGGCTTCAGCGACCCGCCGGGCATCCAGGTCACCCCCTCGGGCATCACCGCCCGCTACGCCCTGCCGCTGCCCAACCTCGCCATCGGCGTCTTCAGCCTGGAGAACATCCGCCTGGGCGCCTACCTCGATCTGCCGTTCATCGGCCGCACGGTCGAGATCGGCTTCTTCTTCTGCACCCGCCAGGCGCCGTTCCGGCTCACCGTCTCGCTCCTCGGCGGCGGGGGCTTCTTCGGCATCGTGCTGACCCCGGAGCGGGTGGCCGTGCTGGAAGGCGCCCTGGAGTTCGGCGCCGCGCTGTCGATGAACTTCGGCGTCGCGAGCGGCAGCCTGTCGGTGATGGCGGGCATCTACTACCGCCTGGAGCTCGATACGGGCGAATCCCGGCTGACGGGCTACTTCCGGGCCCGGGGCGAGGTCGACATCCTCGGCATCGTCTCCGCCTCCATCGAGATCTGCCTGGAGCTCACCTTCGAGCCGCCGAACACGGTCTCCGGACGCGCCCGGATCTCCGTCAGCGTCCACATCGGCTTCTGGTCGCAGTCGGTCACGATCGAGTGCGAGAAGCGGTTCGTGGGCTCCGGGAACTCCCTCACCCCGCTGACCGCGGACAGCGTGGAGGCGGCCGGCGCCGGCCGCCCGGTCACCTTCGCCGAGATGATGGCGCCCTACACCGACCCGGTCACCGGCGCCCGCCGCGACCCCGTCGCCGAGTACTGCACCGCCTTCGCGGAAGTGAGCTGAGCCATGCCCGAGACGATCCGGTGGACAGTACTGCCCGACGGGACCGCAGCCGACGGAAGGCTCCGGCTGACCGTCCTCGTCAGCCCGCGCCTGACCGGAGGCGACACCCTCAAGTCCTTCCCCGGCTTCAAGGACGACTGGCCGAAGACCCTGCGCGGTTACGCGGCCGCCCTCCAAGTGGAGTTCCAGGGCCCCGGCGGGACCTCCGTGACCGTGCCCACCCAGCCGCAGACCGACCGCTACCCGCCGGCCGACAGCGCCCTGTGGCCGAAGCTGTTCGGCCCCGACACGAAGGTGAGCCCGCCGCCCGGCGCCCTCGCCGCCGCGCCCGCCGGGCCGCCCACGCTGCGCTCGTTCCCCAGCAGGGCCGTCCACGAGCAGATCACCGCGCTGTACGAGGCGGCGGCGACCGCCACGGCCCACCGGCGGGCTTTCCCGGACACCGGCTCTGGACAGCAGCTCGGCGCGGCCGCGACGGCCACCGGGTCTTCGGCCACCGGGTCTTCGACGGCCGGCGCCCCGGCCGCCGAGGCTTTGGCCGCCGAGGTTCCGGGGAGCTGGGACCACCCGCGGACACAGGACCTCACCGGCAACCTCACCCGGACCGTCCGGTCCTTCTCCAGCGACGTCGCCACCCTCTACGGGCGGCTCGACCAGCTGATCCAAGGGACGTCCGGCGGCGGAGACCCGCACGCCGCCCCGGCCCCCGACCCGTACAGGCCGCTGTGCATGGACCGCACCCGGCCGGAGTACAAGGGCGACCAGGCCCTGCTCGGCCTCGCCGAGATGTACCGCTTCTACGACCGCGCGACACCCGCGAAGCCCGCCGTACCACCGGCCCGGCAGGCCGGGGACGCCCCCGCCGCGCCGCCCCCTCCGCCTCCGCCGCCCCCTCCGCCGCCCACGGTGCCCGACCTCGACTTCCACGCGGCCTGCGCCCTCCTCGCCGACTACCCGGAACTCCTGCGCCGCTTCGGCCTCGCCCTCGACCTCCTGGTCACGCCTCCGGCCGGGCTCGCCGACCAATGGCAGGCCCGGGTGTCCTTCACCGCACCGCAGGAACAGCTCAACGCCGACAAGAAGCTGCGCCCGTGGACCGCGCTGCGCTACGCCGCGGGCCGGCGCTTCGAGGCGTACGCGGCCGACGACGGGCTCCACGGCCACCGGATGCTGAAGCTGGGCGTCGACGAGGTCCACACCCTCGACCTCGACGTGGACGGCGCCGCGATGAAGTACGTGGAGTTCTCCCGCATCGTCGACCAGGTGCTCACCGGCGTGAGCGACCCGGGCCACGCCGCCTCCGGCGAGCCCACCGCGCTGCCCGCCCTCCACGGCGCGGGCCTGACCGTCCTCTACGAGGGCCGCGACGCCTTCCTGGCCGACCAGATGGCGGCCGACGCCCATCACACGGCCGGAGTCGGCCCCGACGGCCGGCCGGTCGAAGCGGCCGTCCTCGACGCGGCCCACCTCGTCCGCGGCTACCGCGTCGACGTCGGCGTCGTCGACGCCGCCACGGGCCGCGTCACCACGTGGTACCCGCTGTGCGCCCGCACCGGCGACTACGCCATCAGACCGCCCGGCAAACCCGCCGTGCCCCTCACGGCGGCCCCTGACGAGGGACAGGTCAAGGCCACCGCCGTCACCGGGGACAAGACCGGCGCCAACCAGCTCTTCGTCCACCAGGCCCTGTTCGGCTGGCACGGCTGGGCCCTGGCCGCGCCGCCGCCCGGCCGGACCATCGGCGCCGACAACGAGCCACGGGTGCCCGACCCCGAGGTGTCGGACAGATTCCCGCTGGACGCCACGTTCCGGCCGACCCCCGGGACCCTGCCCGCCCTGCGCTACCGCCGCACGTACCGGCTGCGCGCCCGCCTGGTCGACCTCGCCGGCAACAGCCTCGCCCCCGGGGCCCCGGCCGTCGAGGGCACCGCGACCGACCCCGTCACCTACGCGCGCTGGGAGCCCGTACCGCCGCCCGCGATCGTGCCGAAGTGGCCTTTCCTGGAGGGCGAGTCCGAGCCGCGGCTGGTGATCCGCAGCACCGTCGACGAGCAGGGCGCGCCCATGTCGCCCTTCGCATGGGCGGCGCGGAGGAACGGCGAAGTGCCCGACCACGGCCCGGGCGACCCCTTCGAGGGCCCCGACCGGCGCTACCGCTCCTTCGACGAACGGCACATCAGCCCGCCCAAGACCTCCCTGCTCATGGCCGAGCAGCACGGGCAGTACGACGGCGTCTTCGGCCCCGGCAAACCCGCCGACGTGCGCAGCGAGTACTTCGCCGCCGCCTCCCGCGAGGACGGCACCTACCTCGACACGGTCGTCCGCCTCGCCGAGAACCCGCGCGTCACCCGCGACCTGAAGGCCGCCCACGCCATCCACGTTGTCAAGCACAACCCGCACGACACCTCGGCCCTCACCCAGCTGCCCGTGGCCCGCGGCAGCGGCCTCAAACAGGGCGAGTACGTCATCCACAGCGCCGACCAGCTCCTCCTGCCCTACCTGCCCGACGTCCTGGCGCGCGGCGTCTCGCTGCGCGGGCTGCCGGGCGCGCGCCCCAACGAGACGTACGAGTTCACCGGGCCCTGGCCGCAGGCACGGCCCCTGCGGCTGAGGATCGAGGAGGGCAACGGCCCGCCGGCCGCCGGGGCCGGCGGCGTCGTGACCGTCTTCCTGCCCAAGGGCGAGACCGCGACCGTCCGCATGAGCTGCCGGGTCGACGCCGCCGACCTCGACCTCTTCCGCGCGTGGCGGATCCTGACCGGATCGGCCCTGTGGAACGACCCCGTGCGGCTGCCGCAGCCGAAGAAGGAGGAGCTGACGGCCGCGGCCGCCGCCGGCGAGAACTGGATGATCACCCCGTGGGTGGACGTCACCCTCGTGCACGCCGTGGAACGGCCCCTGGAACCCCCGGTGCTGGGCGACCTGACGTTCTCCCGCAGCGCGGGCCAGACCTTCGCCCAGCTCACCGGGGCCCTGCGCACCCATGCCAAGAGCACCGGGCGGGTCGGCCTCGACGCCACGTGGACGGAGTGGCACGACGACGTCACCGAACCGGAGCCCCGGCAGATCAGCGGGCACGACCACGTCGGCGAGATCACCGTGGAGCCGTTCGACAACGACATCAGGCTCGGCGACTTCCGGCACGGCGACGTCCGCCACGAGTTCCGCGACACCCGGCACCGCAACGTCACCTACACCCCGACCGCGACCACCCGCTTCCGGGAGTACTTCCACCCGGCGATCACCGACCGGACCGAACTCATCACCAGCCGGGGGCCCGGCAGCGCGGGGCCCTCCGGCAACGGCTGGGCCGTGCCCTCCACCCGCCGCCCCGAACCACCGGTGATCAGCCACGTCGTGCCCACCTTCGGCCGGCAGCGCACCGTCGACCACACCCTCCACCGCGTCACCCGGACCCGCCGGCACGCCGGCGTCCGCGTCTACCTCAGGCGCCCCTGGTTCTCCTCCGGCGACGACGAACTCCTCGCCGTCGTCCTCGACCCCGGCAGCCGGCTGCCCGCCGAACTGGTCACCCGCTGCGGCACCGACCCCGTCTGGGCCGACGACTCCGTCCTGCCCCGCCTGAGGCCGGGCAACTTCCCCAACGCCGAACGCGCCGCCACCGGCGTACTCGCCGAGCAAGTCGGCGACGCCCCCGTGACCGTCCCGCTGGCGCTCTTCCCGCCCGCCTTCGACCCGCGGACCGGGCTCTGGTCCTGCGACATCGACGTCGACCTCGGCGACCTCGCCGACAGCCCCGCCTACTTCCCGTACGTGCGCCTGGCCCTCGCCCGCTACCAGCCCTGCTCCCTCGACCCCCTGCACATGTCGAAGGTCGCCCTCTCCGAGTTCGTCCAGCTGCTGCCGGACCGCACCGTCACCGCCGCCATGGCGGCCACCGGCAACCAGATCCACCTCGAACTGACCGGGCCCGCCGCCCCCAACGCCCTCGGCGCGCTCGCGGGCACGGGCCAGGCCGCGATGGCGGCCAGCCGCCGCGTCGCCGCCACGGTGCAGAAGCGCGGCCGCGGCGCCGGCGACCTCGACTGGGCCGCCGCCACGCCGGCCCTGGAACTGACCTGCACCGCCCGCGGCACCGGCTTCGCCTGGACCGGCGACATCACCCTGCCGGCCACGGCCCTGTTCACCGACTACCGCCTCCTCATCGAGGAACACGAGACCTACCTCACCGACCGCGCCACGGCCACCGGCACGGTCACGGCCGGCGGGGCCGCGCGCCCTGTGGCGCGCCGGCTCGTCCACGCCGACTACTTCGGCCTGACCGTGTCGCTGCTCGGCCGGATCGTCCTGGAGGAGTGAACCGTTCCGGAAGGGTGCGGGGGAGGGGAGGCCGTCCAGGGGGAGTTCAGCCGGCTCCGGATCGCCTCCGCCGTCGTGGGCGCATGCTCCTCGTTCATGCTCCAGTGGTCGCCGGGGACCGTCACGGTGACGTGAGGTGACGGCCAGGAGGCCGCGGGGAACTCCGGGAGCCGTTCCGCGGCGCGGACCAGCAGCGTGGGGACGTCCGCCGGCTCCGGGCGCCAGCCTCGGGTCATCCGGGTGTAGGCGCCCAGGGCGGCCATGGACAGGTCGTCCACGGCGGTGTCGAAGGCCTCGCCCATGCCCAGAGCGAGGCGGGCGAGCATGCCGGACAGCCACGGCTCGGCCTCCCGCTCCGGGGTCACCTGGTAGGTGTCGACGATGACGAGGCCGGCCGGCGGCCTGCCCGTGGCGGCGAGCCGCGCGGCCACCGAGTGCGCGGGGCAGCCGCCCATCGAATAGCCGAGGACGACGTACGGACGGTCGCCGATACGCCTGCGTACGGTGGTGGCGTGCAGGTCCACGAGGGTCTGCCAGTCCCGCGGGACGGCCTCCCCGGCGGTGACCCCGGGGTGCCGGAGTTCGACGACATCCCGCTCACCGGCGAAGCAGGAGGCCAGCGCCCCGTACCAGGACGCGCCGATGACGGGCGAGAAGCCCGGCAGGCACACGAGCAGCGGACTGCCGCCGCCTTCCGCCAGTTCGAGCGGCGCGAGCGCGTGCTGCGCACCGGCGGCGCGGTCGAAGACGGGGACGGCGAGGGAAGCGGTCATCAGCAGGCGCATCGCCGCGACGGCGTCACCCGCCTCGCACACCCGCCGGTAGAGGGAGGCGAGGGTCTGCCGCGGGCGCGCCGCCCCGCGCGGGGCGGCAGGAGCTGCGGCGGGTGCCGCTGTGGCGACGGCGCTTTCGGTGGCGGTCCCTTTGGTGGCTGTCCCTTCGGTGGCGGCCTCTTCGGTAGTGGTCTCTGCGGTAGTGGTCTCTTCCGGCAGGGCCGGGGCGAGCTCCTCGTACAGGCGGCCGGCCAGCTCCGCCGCGCTGGGATGGTCGAACGTGACGGTCGCGGGCAGCGGCAGCCCGGTCAGCAGGCCCAGCCGGTTGCGCAGCAGCACTCCCGTCAGGGAGTCGAAACCCAGCTCCGTGAAGGGTCGTCCGTCAGCAACAGCGGACGCCTCCGGATGCCCGAGTACGGCGGCGACCTCCGCGCGGACCAGCTCCAGGAGGGTGGGAGCCCGGTCGGGCACGGGCAGCGCCGCGAGCTTGTCGCGCCACGCACCGGCCGCGTCCGCAGGCCCGTCGCCCGGCCTCTCGCCTTCGGACTGTGCGGCGACGGGGCGGGCCGCGCGCACCAGCCCTCGCAGCGGCGGTGGAACGGGCGGCCCGGCGGGGGAGGGCGGCCGGGAACGGTTCAGCAGGAGCGGGGCGAGCACCGGCTCGCCGCTGCCCAGCGCGGCGTCGAACATCGCCAGCCCCTGCGCGGGCGACACCGCGCTCAGCACGCCGTTGCCGTGCTGCTCGCCGCTGGGGTGGTTGGTGCGTGCTGCCATGCCCTCCCCCTCCGCCCACGGCCCCCAGACGAGGCAGAGCGCGGGGAGGCCGCGAGCGGCGCGGTGCTGCGCGAGGCCGTCCAGGAAGGAGTTCGCCGCGGCGTAGCCGGCCTGGCCCGGGTTGCCCAGCAGCCCGGCCGCCGAGGAGAACAGGACGAAGTGCGCCAGCGGCAACTGCCGCGTCAGCTCGTGCAGATGCCAGGCCGCGTCCGCCTTCGGCCGCAGCACCGCCGCCAGCCGCCCGGGTGTCAGCCCCTCCAGCACACCGTCGTCCAGGACCCCGGCGGCGTGCACGACGGCGGTCAGCGTGGGTGCGTACGCCCGGACCACGGTGGTGAGCCGGTCACGGTCGGCTGCGTCGCAGGCGAGGACGTCCGCGCGGGCGCCCGCCTCGCCGAGCACGGCCTGCAGCCGCTGCGCGCCCGGGGCCCGCAGGCCATGACGGCTGAGGAGGACCAGGTGCCGGACGCCGTGCCGGGCGACCAGGTGCCGCGCGAGCAACCCGCCGAGGGCCCCGGTGCCGCCGGTGATCAGCACGGTGCCGTCGGCCAAGGCCGTCCGGGTGCCGGCGCCGTGTGCCGTCAGGCGAGGGGCCCTCACCGCGCCTGCGGCGAGGGCGAGCTGCGGCTCGCCGGTGGCGAGGGCCGCGGGCAGCAGCCGAAGGGACCCGGGTCGTCCGTCGGTGTCCACGAGCACGATCCGCCCGGGGTACTCCGCCTGTGCCGAACGCACCAGGCCCCATACGGCGGCAGCGGGCAGATCCGGCACGCGCGCGGTGGCGTCCCGCGTCACCACGACGAGACGCGCGCCGGGCGCCGCCGGGGCGGACAGCCGTTCCTGCAGAAGAGCGAGGGCCCGCGCGGTCAAGGCGTGGGTGTCCGCGACCGGACCGGCGCCGGGGGACGGGGCGGAGAGGGAGACGACGACCGTGGCCGGGACGGTCTCCGGTGGGTACGGGGGCGGGCCGGGGAGTACGGAGCGCAGGCCGAGATCGTCGGGCGCGGCTACGGAGAAGGCCGGTGCCGTCGCTTCCGGTGCCGTCGTTTCCGATGCCTGCACCATTCCAGGGGCTTGCCCGCTGCCGGTGGGCAGGGCGACCCACCGCGGGGCGTACAACTCGCCGGTCCGGCCGGCGGCCGTGGCTTCGGCTTCGGACGGCCCCCGCACCGGCCGCGTGGTCAGGGAGTCCACCCGGGCCACCGGCCTCCCCGCGGGGTCGGCGAGATCCACCGTGACGGTGTCCGCCCCGGAGGCGCGGATCCGTACGCGCAACGCCGTCGCGCCGACGGCGTACACGCGCACGCCCCGCCAGGCGAACGGCAGCCGGGCGGGCCCGCCGCCGCCCGGTTCAGCGAGGAGCGCGGCATGCAGGGCGCAGTCCAGCAGGACCGGATGGATGCCGTACCGCCCGGCGCCGTCCCCGGCATCCTCCGGCAGCCGTACCTCGGCGAACACCTCGCCGTCCGGCCCCTTCCAGAGGGCTGTGACCCCCCGGAAAGCGGGCCCGTAGGCGTAGCCGGCAGCGGCCAGGCGCTCGTAGGCACCGGTGAGTTCCACGGGCACGGCACCCGGGGGCGGCCAGGCGCCGGCGGCCTTCCCCGGATCCCCGTCGAGACGTTCGCCGGCAGGGCGGCCGAGCCGCCCGGTCGCGTGGTGCGTCCAGGTGCCCAGAGCTCCCGTCTCCTCCGGACGGGAATGGACGTCGGCGGTGCGGTGGCCGGAGGCGTCCGGCTCCCCCAAGGTCACCTGCACCTGGACGCGGGCACCGCTGCCGGGCAGGGGCAACGGTGCCAGCTGGACGAAGTCCTCCAGCACCTCCGTCCCGCACGCGTCCCCCGCGTGGAGCGCCATCTCGGCGAACACGGCGGCCGGTACGAGCGGTTGCCCGGCGATGACGTGGTCACGCAGCCACGGCTGGGCCGCGGTGGACAACAGGCCGGTGCACAGCAGGCGTTCCGTGCCGGGCAGGGCCGTCGTATGCGTCAGCAGGGGGTGGCCCTGGGTGCCTTCCGCAGCGGGGGAAGCGGGGGAAGGGGCGGTGGGGCCGGACAGCCAGTAGCGCCGCCGCTGGAAGGGGTAGGTCGGCAGGTCCACCCGCCGGGCGCCGCTGCCCGCGTACACCCGCTGCCAGTCCACCGGCAGACCGTGCACGTGCAGCCGCCCGAGCGCCGCCAGGACCGCGTCCGGCTCCCGCGCGCCGGATCGCACGGCGGCCGTGAACAGCCGTCCCCCGCCGGCGAAGGCGGCCGAGGCCGCCGCGGTGAGCTGCGCGTCGGGCCCGAGCTCCGCGAACGCGGTCACCCGCTCCTCGTCCACGAGCCGCCGTACGACGTCCCCGAACCGTACCGCTTCACGGGCGTGGCGCACCCAGTACGCGGCCGAGCGCAGGTCGTCCCCGGTGGCCGGCCGTCCGGTCAGCGCCGACATCACGGGGAGCCGCGGCGGCCGGTACGCCACCCGGGCCGCCACGCGCCCGAACTCGGCCAGCATCGGCTCCACCAGCGGGGAATGGAAGGCGTGAGCGGTCCGCAGCCGCACCGTACGGCGCCCGCGCGCGGCGAAGCGAGCCGCGACGGCGAGCACGGCCGTCTCCTCCCCGGAGAGGACCACCGACCGCGGACCGTTCACGGCGGCCACCGCGACCCGGCCGCCCGGCCCTGCTGAAACCTCCAGCGACCCTGAAGTCTCCAGTGCCTCCAGGGCTTCCTGCTCGGAGGCGTCGACCGCCACCATGGCCCCGTTCCCCGGCAGCCTGCGCATCAGCCGGCCCCGCGCCGCGACCAGCGTCACCGCAGCCTCCTCCGACAGGACGCCCGCCACGTGCGCTGCCCCCACCTCGCCCACGGAGTGCCCGGCCACGACGTCCGGCCGTACGCCCCACGACTCCAGCAGCCGGAACAGCGCCACTTCGAAGACGAACAGACCCGCCTGCGCGAAGTCGGGACGCTCCAGCAGCGCGGCATCGCCGCAGCCCTCCTCCGCCCACAGCACGGCGCGCAGGGGCCGCCCGAAGCCCTTGGACTTGGCCTCGGCCTCTGCGCGATCGCCGTCCTCCGCCTCCTCGCTTTCCTGCGCTTCTTCGGCATCGAACCGTTCGCAGAGCGCGTCGAAGGCGGTGGCGAAGGCAGGGAAGGCACCGTGCAGCTCCCGCCCCATGCCGGGCCGCTGCGCCCCCTGGCCGGTGAACAGCAGCGCGAGCCGCCCCGGGGAAGCCGGCTCTTCCACGGCGCCGGCCTCGCCGAGCGCGTCCAGCGCGCTCAGCAGTGCCCCGCGGTCACCCGCCGGGACGGCCGCACGGTGCGTGAGTGCGGTCCGGGTCGTGGCCAGGGAGAACGCGATGTCCAGCGGGCGCAGCCGGGGCCGGCGCCGCAGCAGGGACGCCGTCCGGCGAGCCTGCGCGCGCAGGGCTTGCGGGTCGGCGCCCGACAGCACGAGCGGCGGCACCGCCTGCCACGGCTCGTGCTTCGACAGCTCCGGCTTCTGAAGCCCCTGCTTCCGAAGCTCCGCTCCGGCGCTTTCCTCGGTGCCCCCCTGAGCGACTTCCTGAGGGACCTCCTCCAGGATGACGTGGGCGTTGGTCCCGCCGATGCCGAACGCCGACACCCCGGCCCGGCGGGGCATGCCGGGGACAGGCCGCCACTCCTCCTCCTGCACCGGCAGCCGTACCCCGCCCCGCGACCAGTCCACGTGCGGCGACGGCTCATCGCAGTGCAGGATGCGCGGCAGCCGCCCGTGGCGCATCGCCTGGACGGTCTTGATGACGCCGCCGACCCCGGCGGCGGCCTGGCTGTGCCCGAGGTTGGACTTGAGCGCGCCGAGCCACAACGGCCGGTCACCGGGCCGCGCCCGCCCGTACACGGCCTGCAGCGCGCGGGCCTCCACCGGGTCGCCGAGGGCCGTGCCGGTGCCGTGCGTCTCGACGGCGTCGATGTCGGACGGGGACAGCCCGGCGTCGGCCAGCGCCCGGCGGATCACCTGCTGCTGGGCCGGGCCGCTGGGCGCGGTCAGCCCGTTGGAGGCGCCGTCGGAGCCGACGGCCGAGCCGCGGAGCAGGGCCAGGACCGGGTGGCCGTTGCGCCGCGCGTCGGACAGCCGCTCCAGCAGCACCACTCCCGCGCCCTCGGCCCAGGCGGTGCCGTCCGCCGAGGCGGCGAACGGTTTGCACCGGCCGTCCGGCGCCAGGCCGCGCAGCCTGCTGAACGCGACGAACGGCACCGGCGTGGCCATCACGGTGACGCCCCCGGCGACGGCCAGTGAGCACGCGCCGGAGCGCAGCGCCCGTGCGGCCTGGTCCATCGCCACCAGCGACGACGAGCAGGCGGTGTCCAGCGTGACGGCCGGCCCGTGCAGGCCCAGCGTGTACGCGACGCGGCCGGACGCCACGCTGCCGGCCGAGCCGAGCGCGAGGTGCGCTTCCAGGGCGTGCGGGCCGTGGTGCAGGAAGCGGGCCGCGTAATCGTCGTGCATCACGCCGACGAAGACGCCGGTGTCGCTGCCGCGCAGGGTCGCGGGATCGATGCCCGCCCGTTCCCAGAGCTCCCACGTGGTCTCCAGCAGCAGCCGCTGCTGCGGGTCCGTGGCCAGCGCCTCGCGCGGGGACATGCCGAAGAACGCGGCGTCGAAGTCGGCGGCCCGGCGCAGGAAGCCGCCGCGGCGGGTGACGGAGGTGCCGAGCCGGTCCGGGTCGGGGGAATGGAGGGCTTCGAGGTCCCAGCCGCGGTCCCCGGGGAAGTCCGAGGTCGCGTCGGCCCCGTCCGCGACGAGTTGCCACAGCTCCTCGGGGGAGGTGACGTCCTTCCCCGGGCCCGGGTACCGGCACGCCATGGCGACGATGGCCACGGGCTCCTGCGCGGGCGTGCGCGCTCCACTGCCGGTGGTACGGGCCGAAGGCGTTGCGGAGGGTGCGGGTGATTCAAGTGACGCAAGTGACGCAAGTGATGCAGGTAAGGGACTGCTGCCGGGCAGCAGCGCAGACTGCAGGAATCCCGCCGCGGCGGCAGGCGTCGGGTGGTCGAAGACCAGGGTGACCGGCAGCTCCAGCCCGGTCGCCGCGCCGAGCCGGTCGCGCAGCAGCACGCCCTGGAGCGACGTGAACCCCAAGGCGGTGAACGGCCGGTCCGGGGTCAGGTCCTGCACGGGCGCGCCGCCCGCGTCCTCCGTCGCCGCGAGAACGAGGCGCAGGACGGCGTCGTACCGCGCGGACGGCGCCAGGCCCTGCAGGCGCCGGCCCAGCGCGGCCGCGGCGTCCTTGCGGGCCGCCGACATCCGCTCGGTCAGCCGGCGTGCCAGTGCCGGGCGGTCGGTCTTGCCGGTGGCGGTACGGGGCACGGCGCTCGTTTCGAACACCTCGTCGGGCACCTTGAAGTCCGACAGCCGCTCCCGGCACGCGGCGCGGATCCGGTCCGCGTCGACGCCTTGCGCGCCGGGGACCACGAACGCGACCGGCACCTCGCCCAGCACGTCGTGCGGGCTGCCGATGACGGCCGCGTCCACGACTCCGGGGCAGGCGAGCAGCACCTGCTCGACCTCGACCGGGTTGATGTTCTCGCCGCCACGGATGATCAGCTCCTTGACGCGGCCCGTGACCCGCAGACCGCCGTGGCGGGTGCGGCGGCCGAGGTCTCCCGTGCGGAACCAGCCGTCCCTGAACGCCCGGGCGGTGTCGTCCGGGCGGCGGTGGTACCCGAGCATGAGGTTCGGGCCCCGGACCCAGATCTCCCCCTCCTCCGTGGCGGCCACGTCACCACCGCTCACGGGATCGGCCAGGCGCACCTCGACGCCGGGCAGGGGCGGGCCGGCGGAGCCGTCGTCCCGGGAGTCGCGGGAGCCGTCGAGCCGGGCGACCGCGATCTTCCCGCAGGTCTCGGTGCTGCCGTAGCCGTCGAGCAATGGAGCGCCCAGCACTTCCTCAACGTCCGCGCGCAGCGCCGGGGGACAGGGCGCGCCCGCGGTGGCGCACAGGCGCAGGCCGGGCCGCGGCCGCCGGCCCTCGCGCACGGCCTCCATCAGCAGGTGGTAGGTGGCGGGAACACCGGCCAGGACGGTGAACGCACCGTCGGCGAGAGCGTCCGCGACGCTCGCGCCCCGGTCCAGGAGGTGGGCGCTCGCCCCCACCGCGACGACTCCCAGCAGGCACAGGGAGAGTGCGTAGGCGTGGGAGACCGGCAGCGGCCACAGCAGCCGGTCCTGCGGCCCCAGCCCCCACAGCGGCGCGTAGGCCGCCGCCACCGACCACAGTCCGGCGTGCTGACTGCAGACCACGCCCTTGCTCCGCCCCGTGGTGCCCGACGTGTAGAGGATCCAGGCAGGCTCGTCCAGGCCCAGGTCGTCCCGCGGGGGCCGTCCGGGATCCGTCCGGGCGAGTTGCTCGAAGAGGTGCGCGCCCGCGGGCGGTGCGGCCGGGGCGGCACCCGTTCCCACGACCACGGTCAGCGGCGGCCCGGCTGCCGCCCGGGCGACCCGGGGCAGCAGCGTGTCCTCCGCGACGACCGCGACCGCGCCGCTGTCTCCGAGGAAATGGGCCAACTCCTCCTCCGCAGCCCCGGGATCGAGCAGGACTCCCACCGCCCCCGCCCGCAGCACCGCGAGAAGGCCCTCCGCCGTCTCCACCCGGTTGCCCAGCAGGAGCGCCACCCGCTCCCCGCGCCGCACCCCCAGCCGTACGAGATGACCGGCCAGCCGCGCCGTCCGCACCTCCAGCTCCCGGTACGTCACCCCACGCCGGGCATCCTGGAAGGCGGTCCTTCCCCCGGCCCGTGCCCCGTGCTCCCTGAGTAAACCGGGCACCGCACGGATCAACTCGCCGCGCACGTCCGCCATCCCCACCCACCTCTTCGGCCACCGGGTCGACTGCCATCGCTCGCGCCCGGACACCGTACCCAGCGGCCCCGGGCCGTGCCGCCCTGGAAGACGGACCTCCTTGGACCGGTACACGCACCGTCACCCTGAGTGCCGGATTTGCTGAATATAGCGATCGATGACATTTTCGTTCCGTTTGCGGCAATGCCTGGCGGGAAGCCTGGCAACGGGCGTTCAGGCGATGGGCGGGGGAGTGCGGTAGTGATGGGGCATCAGTTGCGGGTCGGTGCGGGCGTGGCGCTGGTGTGCGCGGCCGGACTGGCGCTGGCGGGCTGCGGCGGGGACGGCAAGGGGAGCAACGCCGACGGCTCGAAGTCGCCGGGCCGGAGCGCATCCCCTTCCCAGGCGGCCCCTTCGCAGGGAAACGGGAAGGGCGGCGGCCGTGACGTCCTGCCGGGCCTCCCGTCGGCGGGCGAGGCACGCAAGGAGCTCTCCGGCCTGACGGTGGCCAAGCCCCGCCCGATGACCGGCTACAGCCGCGACAAGTTCCCGCACTGGGCCCAGCAGGGCAACAAGTGCGACACCCGCGAGACGGCCCTGGAGCGCGACGGCCGGGACGTGAAGCGCGACGACCAGTGCCGGGCGGTGTCCGGCACCTGGCAGAGCTTCTACGACGACAAGACCTTCACCGCCGCCTCCCAGGTCGACATCGATCACATCGTGCCGCTGGCCAACGCCTGGCGCTCCGGCGCCGACCAGTGGACCACCGACCGGCGCAAGGCCTTCGCCAACGACCTCACGCACCCCCAGGTGCTGACCGTCTCGGCCGCGTCGAACCGCAGCAAGGGCGACCAGAGCCCGGACCAGTGGCAGCCTCCGTCGAAGGCCGCCTGGTGCGTGTACGGCCGGGCCTGGACCTCAGTGAAGTCCACCTACGGTCTGACCGTCACCGACGACGAGAAGAAGATGCTCACCACCATGCTGGACACCTGCACCTCCTGACCCCGGCCCTCATGCGACCTCCCGGAGGGCGTTCGTGGCGCAGTGCACCTCACCGCCGCCGAGATGGGCCCAGGAGAAGTTCTCCACCCAGTGGACGCGCACGCCACCGGTGGCCAGCGCCCGTTCGGCCTCCGCACGGAAGAGGTCGCGCCCACCGATCTGCGGCCCGTGCGGACTGGGGGCGGCGTAGTCGCGCGAGGTCAGGGACAGGCCGTTGGCGAGGGCGGGGGAGAGCGCTATGTGGCGCTTCGGCAGGCCCTCGCCCACGTCGGTCCTGAAGTAGAGCACCGGCAGCCGGACGATCTCCTGAGGCTTCAGCCCCGTTTCCCGCAGCAGCACTGACAGCTGCCCGTCGATGCGCCGGGCGGCATCCTCGTTGTCACCGGCGTGCTCCTCGTAGCGCAGGAACTGATCCACGGTCGGCTTGGCGTCGGCGACCGTGTCGGCGAAGAGGCGCTGCCCGCCCTCACCGGCCCGCCGGGCCTCCTTGAGCAGCTCCACGGCCTTGCGGGGATCGGAGACGGCCAGCGTCCAGCCGCGCGCATTGTTCGCCCGGACGACGTGGACGGTCTCGTCGACATGGCCGACCAGCAGCCAGGACGTGTCCAGCACGACCGGAGGCTGCTGCCCCTGGGCGGTGAGCATGCCCACGAACGACGGGTCGGGGCGGCGCTCCGCGCTGCTGCCGTAGAGGATCCGGCCCTGCGGATGACCGGCGTACGGCGGCAGGGACTCGAAGTTGCCCGTGAAGTTCAGCAGCTCGTCGACGTTCTTCCCGCGCTGCGCGGTGGGCGTGTACTGCTGGACCACGCCCACGCCGGGACCGCGCAGGTCGCGGTAGAGAAGCCGGCCCGCCCGGCGCAGGCTCGCGGAACGGCCGTCGGCAGAGGTCCAGTAGTTGGGGGAGCGCAGCAGGATGCGCAGGGTCTGCGGGCCGCGGGGCGTCGGCCTGGTGGCGTATCCCGGCTCGGCGATGTCCTGCCGCCAGATGTCACGCCACCACTGCGAGGTGCCGGGCTGGAAACGCAGCCCGCTGTCCGGCAGACCGGACTCCTTCGCCGCCTTGCGCAGGGAGCCCGCGAACTCCTGCCACTGCCCCGGAGGCCGCTTCGCGGCCGGGACCTCGACGGGCTGCCCCTCGCCCGGCCCGGGGGCCGCGGCGAAGACGTGCTGCGCGCGCTGCAGGTCGTGCTGCAGCAGCACCGGTGCCACGTGCAGGTCCGCACGGGCGGACCGCGTGACCCCGTGCTCCGCCACGGACAGCGTCACCTCGATCCGGCCGTCCCAGCGCTTCGGATCGCGCACGATGTCACGGGCCTCCACGGCCAGCCTCACCCCGCGCCGCAACTCCTCCGCGCCGAGCCGCCCGTCGGACCCCAGCGAGACGTACTTTCCGTCGCGTACGGCGAAGACGCGCGCGTAGGGACTGTGGGCGGCCGGCAGGGAGACCCTGGCCCGGGCACCCCCGCCCACGGCCATGGGCGCCACGGTCAGCGGGGTGAGGTCCTCGGCGTCCTCGGCGCCGTTGACCACGTCGTCGGCGGCGTCATTGCACGCGGCCAGCCGCTCGTCGACGGCCACGTCCAGCCGGTCCAGATCGTCCGGGCGCATGGTGCAGCGACGCGCGTCATCATCGAGATTCGGCAGCACGACCGAACCCTCGGGCATGCGCAGCTCGGGCCGCGCGGACAGCGAAAGGGACCCCGAAGCGGACTGGGCGCCGGCCGGAGACACCAGCGCGCCGGCGACCGCCGTACAGGCCAGCACGCCGGCCAGGGAGGTCCGTGTGAGCAGTGGTCTTTTCATGCCTTTTACTCTGGCGCCGCCGGGCACCGCGCCGCATCGGCCGACGGGTGGAGCGCGGGTTGAACCCTTCGGCGCAGCCTGGGGTGGAGCCGTCTCCACTCACGGGTGGAGACGGCTCAGTTCGCCAGGCCGGAGGTGACGACGGCGATCAGCCGCTCCTGCACCACCGGGTCCATCCGGATCCGCCCGTCGCGCACCGCCCGGATCGCCCGCTCCTCCCAACCCACCTGCCGATCGTCGGCCCGCGGGTTGAGCGGGGGGTTGATGTGCGGCTCGGCGGGCTGTCAACCCACGGGCTGACGACGAGGGATGACTCGACGGCGCCGCGGACACCGCTGCGGCCGGCGCGCGAAATGCGGGCGTCAGACCTTGGTGAAGCACATGGTGAAATCGGCGGCCCGGCGACTCGAGTACTGAATGCCGTAATCGAATGACGGACCGCACTTCTTGTCGGGACCGTAGAGCTTTTCGCCCATCTTGTACTGGGCCTCGCTCGATCCGCAGTCGACGATCACCGGCAGCGGCTCGCCCTGGGGGTCCTCGATCCTGACGCAGTCGCCGATCCGCGGATCGTGCTTCTTGTTCTCCTCGGCCTGCGCGGCCTGTGAGGCCTCCTTTTTGGCCTTGCCGCCGTTGGGGTTGGTGTTGTAGTCCCACACGTACCAGGCGCCGCCGCCGAAGACGGCCAGGACGACGAGGACGTTGATCAGTCGTCGCAACGGGCTGTTCCCTTGCGGTCGTTGCGGTGCCTGGGGGTGCTGCGGTCCTTGAGACGGCTGCGGATAGCCGTGCTGAGGCTGCGCATATCCCTGCGGATTTCCCTGCGGAGGCTGGTTCTGGTAGGGCGGAGGCGGTGTGGACATGGGTGACGTTCCCCGTGATCGACTGCACGAACGAAGACCAACGTGATGTTGACCGGTGCAGGTTACCCGCTGAATTCCGTCGGTCAATTCGGCGCGGGCCATTGCCCCTTGATGGCCGCTTGACGGACTTGGCGGGTACTTGATGGGAATTGACGGGTAATTGCGCCCGAATACGTGTCGGCGGGTGCCCCGCCGTGGGGGGTGGAGCAGGGCTCCTGCCCCGCACGGCGGGCGCCGGGACGTCAGATCCCGAAGGGGGCCGCGTAGCGGACGGTGCCGCTCGGCAGCGGGTGGGTCTCGTCCAGTGGCATGGCCATCATGGCCTCGTCCGGGACGTCGATGGTCAGGCCGATGCCGTGCGCGGAGGCCCGGCCGAAGCCGAACCGCGGGTAGTACGCCGGGTGTCCGAGGACGGTGACGTACCGCTCGCCCATGCCCTTGGCTGCCGCGAGCGCCGCTCGGACGGCGGCCGAGCCCGCGCCGCCGTGCTGGTACTCGGGCAGTACGGCGACGGGGGCCAGGCACAGGGCCGGGGTGTCGCCGATGTGGCAGCGGGTCAGCAGCGCGTGGCCGACGGGCTTGCCGTCCTCGCCGGCGCTGACGAGGGACAGTCCGTCGATCCAGGCCGGGTCGGTGCGCAGGGCGTCGACGAGGTCGGCTTCCAGCGGCGTCTCGAAGGCCGCGAGGTTGATCTCACGGACGGCGGGGATGTCTGCGCCGGTCTCGGCGCGGGTGATCCAGTGGTTACGGGTACGCATGACGGGATGGAGATCCGTTTCAGGGTCGGAATCGTGCGGGGCCGGCCTCGCGGGCTCACGCTCCGCGCGCGAGGCGGGGTGCCTGGGTCAGGCCGTCGCCCGGGACGCGAGGGCGGTCGGGGCGCTGCTCTTCGCAGTGGCCTTGAGCGCGGTCATCAGCCCCACCTCCCTTTCTTCGTCCTCAATCCGGATCAGCACGTACGTTCCCTGTCTATCACGCGGACCGGAACCTCTGCTTCGAATATTTGGGTCGGTGTCCGGCCGTGCCGTGGACTCGATCAGTCCTCAGCTGTAGTCGGCGAGGGCCGGGGCGAGCAGGTCGAACGCCCGGACGGCCTCCCCTTCGAGGACCGCGGCGATCTCCGGGTTGGTGCGCCCGGCCAGGGTGAGCTCCTGGATGCGCTGGAAGAGGACGCGGTGCACTCCGCCCAGCAGCGCCGCGGCCGCGCGCGGGGTGATGTCGCCGGCGGATGCGCCGGTGGCCTCGGCGAGGGCCGCGGCGAGGGCCTCCTCGCGCCGGTCGTGAAGTCCGCGCAGGCAGGCCGAGAGGGTCGGGCTTTCCACGATCATGCGGATGAACTCCGGTCCGGCGAATCCGGCGACGGGGTCCTGGGCGGCGACGGCGGAGAGGAACGCGCGCCGCAGGGCGGCGAAGGGCGACTCGCCGGGTTCCCGGCCGGAGACCGTACGCGCCGGGCCGGCGACGAACTCGTCCTGGTGGTCCAGCGCCATGTCCTCCTTGCGTGGGAAGTAGTTGGTGACGGTCTTCTTGGCGACGCGGGCGGCGTCGGCGATCTCCGCCAGGGTGGTGGCCTCGAAGCCCTGCCGCAGGAAGAGCCTGGTCGCGTGGTCGGAGATCAGCTGACGTGTCTCCCGCTTCTTGGTCTCGCGCAGGCCCGCCGCCGGCTCGTGCGGCCTCCTCTTGCCGGAGGTGAGGCCTCCGCTCGCCTCGGTGTCGATGTCCGTACCCATGCTCATGGGCGAATCTTACCCCGGGGGTATTTTTATATTGACTCTCCAGGGTGACCGAACGTAAAGTTACCCTCGATGTAAATTTGCTGGAGAGAAGATCGCCGAGACGCGGAGCGACAGCGGTGACGGCAGGAACGACGACAGTGACAGCGACACTCGCAGGAACGGGGCCCGTGACAGCAGCAACGGCAATGACCACGACCACGACCGAGACGGCATTCGACGCCGGAGCCGAGTTCGACCGCCAGGTCCGCACCCTGACCGGCCTCGGCTACCCGGCGATGGCGGGCCTCGCGCCCGAGGAGTTCGGCGCCCTGGTCGCACCCTTGCGCGCCGGCGCCGTGGCACACGCCGGCGCCGCGGCAGAGGCCGGTGGCCGGGAGCCGTGCGACGCTGAGGGAGGCCGCGTGCCCTTCCTGCTGGTCGTCCCCCGGAACCTGGCGCCCATCGAGGAGACGATGCCGCGCACCGTCCTGCACCGCGGGACCCGCCCCGGCTTCGTCGACCGATCCTTCGAGCCCGGCGCCCTCGAACGCTTCGTCGCCACCCGGGAAACCGGGCTTCCGCACGATCAGGACGCCGGCGCGTACCTGCTGTTCGACATCGAGCGCGGCGAGGAGTTCTGCGGCGCCGTGCCCCACGAGGCCATGGACACCATCGCCGGGCGAGGACGCACCCTGCTCACCATCGAGGAGGGCATCGCGCTCGTCACCCTCTTCCCCCGCATCCTCGTGAAGAACAAGTGCTTCTCCCTCGGCGGTTCGCGCTCCGGCGACCGCCGGGTCCCCGCCCTCTGGATCAGCCAGAAGGCGCCCAAGCTCGGCTGGTGCTGGCAGGGCAACCCCCACACCTGGCTCGGCATGGCCTCGGCGGGCGCCCGCAGCGCCACGGGGCCGCAGGAGTAGGGGCCGCAGGAGTAGGAGAGGACCACGGGACCCCCGCCCCGCGCCGTCACGGCGCGGGGCGGGGTCCAGGGTTTCATGGCTGATCTTGGTCTCCCTCCCCCTCGCGATCCGGGACAGCATGAGTGAGTGATGAGGCCGCCGGTACCGGTGCGCCTCATGACCGCCACGAGTCCCGTACGAAGAGGGGAAACTGAATGAGCGACAGAAGGCGTCTTCTGGCGGCTCTCTCCGGAGCCGCGCTGGCCGGCGCACTGCTCACCGGCCCGGCCTACGCCGCCCCGCAGGCGCAGGGCGAGGATCGGGAGCGAATACCGTCCGCCGCGGCCCCGCAGAGCGCCGGCGCCACGAAGGCCGCCGACCTCCGGGCGAAACTGTGCACCGGATCGTTCGACGCGAAGAACCCCCAGCTCGGCCCCGCCGCCAACACCCTGCCCGGCCCGGCGCAGAAGCCCGTGGGCCCCCTGCTGAGCGGCTACGACAGGACCGGCGGCCTCAAGCCCGACAAGTTCCTCAGCAAGTACTGGACGGGGAAGCCCACCTGGAGCTACCCGCCGAACGACGGCTTCGCCACACGGGGCGGCAAGCTCGACAAGAACAAGACTCCCCTCAAGGCGGGCCAGAAGCTGGACCGCTTCGGTCACGAAGGCGGTAGCTTCCTCGCCCCGGCCGGAGCCCGCTACTCGCAGCGCGCCCTGCCGCCGGACAACCTGCAGACCATCGACGACAAGTACCCGTGCAACTACCACGTCTACACCGTCGCGAAGCCCTTCACGGTCTGGCAGGGCAGCATCGCCGCGTGGTTCGAGCAGCCCGGCGGCGGGCAGCAGATCCAGCTCGACCCGGCGCTGGTCCCCGACGCGCCGAAGCCCAAGCTCAGCGTGGCGTGGCTGGTCGACAAGGGCTACCTCAAGCGCGCCGACACCCCGGCGAAGTGACCGAAGCGGCCTCCGACCGGCAGGCGGCACACGAGACCCTGCGCGCAGCCGGGGTGCCCGCTCGCCTCTACCGCATCGAAGGCGTCCACGAGCCGGCCACGCCCCTGCCGGACTTCCACTTCCTGCGGCTGCGCGACGGCATGTGGGAGACCGGCCTCTGCGAGCGCGGGCAGTACGCCGTGACCGCCCGCTTCCCCGGACACCAGGAAGCGGCGGCCTGCCGGCACCTGCTGGACGAGCTGATGCCGTACGGGAGCGGCTGACCGTAGAGGCTGTGTTACGCCGTGAACGCCGCGGACCGCTCCCGCGACGCCTCGGCGAGGGCCTTGGCGACCGCTTCGGCGCCCGCCCGGAGGCCGTAGACGGGCGTGGCGGGCTGCTGGCGCCAGGACTCGTCGATGCCGCCCGCGTCGACCGTGTCGAAGCCGAGCTCGTCGATGAGGCGGCGGACGGTCTCCTTGGCCGCCTCGTCGTCGCCGGCCACCGGCACGGCGATCCGCTCCGGGTGACCGGCGGGCAGCGGCCGTTCGACGATGTCCTGCGCGTAGGTGCCGTTGAACGCCTTGACGACCGCATGGCCGAGGTGCTGTTCGGTCCACCGGCTCTCCGGCAGGCCGTCCTCGATGGCGGCGATCCGGCCGTCGCGCTCCTTCGGGTAGTAGTTGCCGGTGTCGATGACGGCGGCGCCCGGCGCGGCCTCGTCGAAGAGGCCGGACGGCAGGTCGGGGACCGCCTTCAGCGGGACGGTCACCACGACGACCTCCGCGCCGCGCGCCGCTTCGGCGGCGGTGACGGGGGTCGCGCCCGTCTCCGCGGCGAGCCCGGCGAGGGTGTGCGGACCGCGCGAGTTGGCCACGGACACGTCGTGCCCGAGGGCCGTGAGCCGGCGGGTGAGGTTGCCGCCGATGTTCCCGGCGCCGATGATGCCGATTTTCATGGAGCTTCCTCCGAGGGCTGGTGATGTGCCGGCGGTGTTGCCGTGCCTGTGGCCAACTCCGGGGTCCCCGGGTCTATTCCGGAGGGTTCCCGTGAGGTGCCGCTCCGGGAGGCCGGCGTCCGCCACACGGCCCAAGGGAGGCCGCCGGCAGGGTGATCCCCTGCATCCCCGGGTTCCCGGCCCCGTTGACCACGGTGTGATCGCACTCCGTGACCCGTGGCGCACGGCAGCCGGCATCCTGCTCCTGCCGGCCCTCGGCCTCCTCACGTCCGCACACCCGGCCCCCGCCCCCACGACCCTCGCGCACGCGGTGGCGCGGCAGGCCGGCGTCCAGGACCAGGACCCGCCGTGGCCGGTCGAGCGGTTCCCGTCCCAGGTCAAGAACGCGTGCGGGATCTGGAAGGGGCTCGGCTGGCCGCAGGCGGAACGCCCCACCGACTACACGGCCGGCCCGGGGCTCGTCATCCGCGGCAGCAACGTCTACCGCAACCTCAGTCACGCCCTCCCGGTCGCCGGTCACTACCGCGAGTACGACGTCAACCCGCGCCCGGCGGGCAGCCACCGGGACGCGGAACGGCTCGTGCGCGACACGACCGCGCGCACCGTCTGGTACACCGGCGACCACTACGTGACCTTCCGGCAGGTCTCCGCCGGCTGCCCCTGACGTACGGACGGGCCGGGCCCCTTCCGGGACCCGGCCTCTCTGCAGTGGCTCAAGCAGCGCAGTGGCTCAAGCAACGCACTGGCTCAAGCAGCGCAGTGGTTCAAGTGGCTCAGTGGTTCGTACGGGAGGACCAGATCGCCTGGCTGCCGTCGTAGATGACGACGTTGCCGTCGTCCTGGACGGCCAGCCGCGAGCCCGGGTGGCCCGCCGTCCTGGACGACCAGACGGCGCGGCCCGAGGCGGTGTAGACGACGAAGTTGCCGTCCTCCTGGAACACGGCTCTCCAGCCCTGGCCAACGGTTCCGGTGGACCAGCGGGCTCTGCCGAACTCGTCGTAGATGACGAGGTTGCCGTCCGACTGCATGACCAGCTGGGCCGTGTTGGAGGTCACCGACTGGTTCCGCTCCAGGGAGAACGGCGCGTAGACGGTCTGCGTGGCCGTGGTGCCCGGCCGCACCGCCTTGGCCGCGGCGGTTTCGGCGGCCGGGGCGACGTTGCCGGAAGTCGCTGCGGTCGCCTGGCCGGCGAGTGCCATCACGGAGAGCGCGGCGGCTGCGACGAGTGTGGTGGTTCGCTTCCTCACGAAAGATCCTTTCGTCGAGTGGTGCAATCCACAGGAGCCCCCGGGTCGGGAGCGCCGCATGTGACGGTGGCATCTCCGTACTCCGGTTGAGCGTTGTATGACACGGAATGACGCATTCGCATCATCTATTGGCCGGGGTCGTGCTGATTCCGATCAGTGCCCCGGCAAGAGCTGCGGGCCCGCGGCCCGGCCGTACGCCCTCGCCGCTAGCATCCGCACATGGATGCGAGCGCCGGTTTCGACCCGTGGTCCCCCCGATTCGTCGCCGACCCGTACCCGGGGTACGCCCGGCTGCGGGCCGCCGGGCGTGTGCACTGGTTCGGGCCGAGCCGCCAATGGCTGGTGCCGCACTACGAGGACGTACGGACGCTGCTGCGTGACCGGCGGCTCGGGCGCACCTACCTCCACCGCTTCTCCCACGAGGAGTTCGGGCGCACCGCACCGCCCTCGGCCCACGAGCCGTTCCACGTCCTCAACGGCCACGGACTGCTGGACCTCGAACCCCCGGACCACACCCGCATCCGGCGCCTGGTGTCGAAGGCGTTCACCCCGCGCACGGTCGAGAACCTGGCGCCCGTCGTGGCGCGGGTGGCGCGCGAGCTGGTGGACGACCTGCTCGCCGAGGGCGGCGGCGACCTGATCGGCGCGGTCGCCGAGCCGCTGCCGGTGGCCGTCATCGCCGAGATGCTGGGCGTCCCGGCGGCCGACCGGAAACTGCTGCGGCCCTGGTCGGCCGCGATCTGCGGGATGTACGAGCTCAACCCGGACGAGGAGACGGCCCGGAACGCGGTGCGCGCCTCCCTCGAATTCTCGGCCTATCTGCGGGAACTGATCACCGAACGCCGCACCCGCCCCGGCGACGACCTGATCAGCGCGCTCGTCCTGGCCCACGACGAAGGGGAGCGGCTCACCGAGCAGGAAATGATCTCCACCTGCGTGCTGTTGCTCAACGCCGGACACGAGGCCACCGTCAACACCACGGGCAACAGCTGGTGGGCGCTCTTCCGCCACCCCGCCCAGCTCGCCGCCCTGCGCGCCGACCCCGGGCTGCTGCCGGGCGCGATCGAGGAACTCATGCGCTACGACACCCCGTTGCAGCTCTTCGAACGGTGGGTGCTCGACGACATCGAGATCGCCGGCACCGTCATCCCGCGCGGCAGCGAAGTGGCCCTGCTCTTCGGCTCTGCCAACCGCGATCCCGCCCGCTTCCCCGCGCCGGACCGCCTGGACGTCACCCGTACCGACAACCCCCACCTCAGCCTCGGCGTAGGCATCCACTACTGCCTGGGTGCGCCGCTCGCCCGGCTGGAGCTCCTCGCCTCCTTCGGCGAGTTGCTGCGCCGGGCGCCCCGGCTCCGGCTCGTGACGGAGCCGGAATGGAAACCGGGCTTCGTCATCCGGGGGCTGGGGGAACTGCTCGTCGAGTGCTGAACAACACGCGGGATCCGCACCCCGGCGAAACCGGAACCGACGAGTTCCTGGACGGCTTTGCCGGTCGTGATCGGGTGCTCCTTCAGAGGCTGCGGGCGGTGATGTTGCCGTAGGAGGTGGTCGCGTGGATGTGCAGGCCGGCGGCGCCGCCGGTGTTCCTGAGCGTGTTGTGGATCCGGCCGTAGGCGGTGCCGGCGTCCAGGGAGGCGGAGACGCCGCGGGTGGCGCCGACCGAGATCCCGCCGTGCTCGGTGCGCAGCGTGACCGTGCCGTGCTCGGCCTCGGCGATGTCGAGGTCGCCCTTCTGGGTGCGGATCTCTGCGGGGCCGGTCAGGCGGCCGATCGAGATGTCGCCGGCCGCGAGAGTGAGGCGGGCGCTTGCGGTCTCGTCGAGCTTGACCGTGCCGTGCGCACTGTCGAAGGTGACGTCGCCGAGCCGTCCGACGCCCCGGAGTTCGGCGCTGGCCGCCTTCGCCTCGACGCGGGAGCCGGCGGGCAGCTGGACGGTCACCTCGACGGATCCGGAGCTGCCGAGGAGCCGGCTCTTCGGCTCCGCGGCCTTGATCCGCAGGATGCCGTCGCCGTATGCGACGGTGATCCGTTCCGCCGCCTTCACGTCGCGGCTCCTGGACGCGTCCGCGGGCAGGATCTCCACCGTGGTGTCGGCCCGGTCGGCGGCGATGAACCGGATGTGCCCCGCGGGGACGTCGAGGACGGCGGTCACCGGGGTGGGGGTGTTGAACTTCAGCATCGCGCTTCCCTTCGGCTCGTTGTTTCTTATGGAGGAAACGCTACGTTGCGTTCGGAAGGTCGGCAACAAGCTCGTTGCGCAGAAAGTTCATATGTGCAGGTAGAGGCGGTGAAATTGTTGCAATGGCTTGGGAGGGAATGCAATATTCCCGCATCCTTCGTTGCAATGAATTAACAGTGAACGCTATGCCTATAGTCGCCTTTTCGGGTGATACGGCGCATCGAGTGCATGGCTGAGCAAACGGTGGAGAGGGTGACCCTGCCCGGATCGATCACCCACCCGGAGACCACCCGCATGCGTCGACTCCCCACAGACCCGCAACGACTGAGCCGCCTGGACGGTGAGGCCGGACGGCACCCTTGATGCGCCTTCGTACCTCGGCGGCCCGGTCCCTGGTCGCCGCCGCGCTCGTCGCCGGACTCGTGCTGACCGGCTGCACGACCTCGCGCCCCCGACCCGCCGCCCCGGACGAAGTGATCAAGGCGGCTACCGGCCGCCTCACCGACGCGTGCCTCACCCGGCAGGGCCTCACGCCGCCCCGTCCCGGGCAGGGCCCGCCGCCGGCCGCCGAACAACAGCGGGTCTCCGGCGCGCTCTTCGGTACGGGGCCGGCGGAGCTGTCCGTCACCCTGCCCACCGGTCATGTCGTACGCGCCCACACGGACGGCTGCCTGGCCGCCGCCCAGCAGCGCCTCTACGGCGACCAGCCCCGCTGGTTCCGGACGTCCGTGATCGTCAACAACCTCGAACCCGAAGCCGACCGCACCCACCGCAGCCTCGCCGACGTCCGCGACCGGCACCGTACGGAGATCGCCGACTGGCGGCAGCTGCGTGAACACGCCCTCGCCGCAGCAACCACCCTGCTCGACACCCCACCACCGACGGGAGACCCACGACCATGAAGCGCCTGACCGCCCTCCTCGCCGCCGCCCTGATCTCCACCGGCGCCGTCCTGACCACTTCGGCCGACGCCCAGGCGGCGCAGTGCCGCAGCGGCTACTTCTGCGTCTGGACGCACGCGAACTTCGACGGCATGAAGATCGAGCACAGCGGCGACGACCGCTGGTGGGAGGGCAACATGAACAACCAGGACTCCTCCTGGGCGAACCACGGCGTCTCCGGACCGGGTGTCAAGGACTACGTCAAGATCTACGACGGCCGCGAGCTGACGGGCCGCGTCACCCTCTGCCTGGCTCCCGGTCAGGAAGTCGGCTACAACGGGGGCGCGAACGACAAGGGCGGCTCCCACACCTGGACCTCCGGCTGCTGACGCTCCACGGAGGAGCCTGAGACGGGCCGGCCCGCGTGCCCCGCCGTACGGCACGGCGGCGGGGCATCAGGCCGTACCGAACCAGGCCTCGGCCAGTGAGGGCAGTGTCGCCTCGGCGGGCACGCGCAGCTCCCGCAGGTACCAGGGGAGATTGCCGTACACGTGCAGCAAGGTGTACGCGAGGAGTTCGGCCGGCGCGAACGTACGGCCGTACGCCCCGGTGAGCCGGGCCAGCAGCTCCGGGTCGCCCCGTGTGACGAACAGGCCGACCCCGACGAAGTCGTAGGCGCGGTCACCGATCATGGCCGGCTCGAAGTCGAAGAGGCCGGTCAGGTGCGGCCCGTCCGGGTCGACGAGGAAGTGCTGCCGCATGACCTCGGTGTGCAGCAGGCAACGGTGCGGCGCGCGCGGCAGCGGGACCGAGTCCAGGAACTCCGGGATCTGCTCCAGCCAGGCCTCCGGCAAGCCGTGCGCGCGCTGCTGGTCCACGGCGGCCGCGCGCCGGCGGTCCAGGAAGGCGCCCCAGTCCCCGGGGCCGAGCACGTCTTCGAGGGGGCCGGGATCGAGGGAGTGGAGCTCGGCGAGCGCCTCGCCGATCCCGGTGACCAGCCGCTCATGATCGGCCCGCCCCAAGCGGCTCCAGGCACCTGCCAGGTTCTCGCCGGGCAGCCGGGACATCAGGACGTACCGCCAGCCGTTCTCGTACGGGCCGAACGCGCGCACCCGCGGCGTCGCGACGGGCAGCCGCTCCTGCAGGTGCGACAGCACACGGCCTTCGGCGACGCCGTCCCGGGCGGCGGCTCCGGGGAACAGCTTGAGGACGTGTTCGTCGCCGACCGCGTAGACCGGCTGCGTCCCCTCCGCGAACCGGACCAACGGCGCACCGGCCAGGCCGAGACGTCCGCAGAGGTCCTCCACCCCGGGCCGCATCACCGACTCGTCCGGTACGACCGCATCCCACTGTTCGTCTGTTTCCACCGGCGGCAGCATGATCAGGACCGTAGGGCGCCGGCCGGGGAGGGGGCAACGGAGTTTGCGGCCGGGTGGCCCGGTGGCCGGGCGCGGCCGGGGCGCTCACGAGGCGAGGCGCCGGAGCATCTCCCGCCGGCCCCGCCGCGAACGCCGAGATCGAGGCCGTACGCCTTCCCTGGGACACCTGACGGGCCCGGCCCCGCAGCTACGCCGGGTCGTGGTCGTAGACGGTCACGGCGACCCCGCGCCCGGTCAGGTGCCGGGTGATGAGCGGCTCGATGCGCTCCCACCGGCCGCCGGCCAGCCCGCATCCGATCCGGGGCATGTGAACCGACGCTCCCAGCGCCACCGCCTCGTCCGCGAGCGACGCCAGGGCCTCGGCTATCGCCTCGTAGCGCACGGGCACGTCACCGGACGCGCCGGTGCGGGAGCGCGTGCGGATGCCGTGCTGGCCGATCATGTTGGCCACCCACAGGTCGTCCTCGACCCGGACGAGTCGCAGCGCGCCGAGGGCGAAGCCGCTGGTCGCCCGGTCGCGGTACCACGCGCGGAAGGTGGCCTCCGGCTGCCGCCAACGCCGCGAGACGGCGACGACGAAGCCCGCGCCCCATCCGCCCGCGTCATTGCACACATGGGCAATGACCTTCGGCCCGGGGCCGTGCGGCCGGGTCGCGTCGCCGCGCACGTATTCGATCTCGGTGCTCATGTACGCAAGCTACCGCCGGGGTCTGACAACCAGTCCGTTCCCGGGCGGTGGCCGTGAGCCTTGGCTTCGCGCGTTGTGCTGGTGAGGATGGGGGCATGAAGATTGGGATCGCTCTTCCTCAGTACGGCAGCCACGCCCGGGCCGAGCTGATCGCCGGGTTCGCGCGGGACGCCGAGGCCGCCGGGTTCGACTCGTTGTGGGTCGGGGACCGCGCGCTGACCCCCGTCGCGCCCAGCGACCTCTATCCGGGACACACCCCCGACAACCCCTACCCGCCCGGCTTCAAGACCTTCCTGGACCCGCTCACCGTCCTGACCGTCGCCGCCACGGCGACGAGCCGCGTGCGCCTCGGCACCAGTACCCTCAACGCGCCCTGGTACCCGCCGCTGCTGCTCGCCCGGACGCTCATGTCGATCGACCGGGTCAGCAACGGCCGGCTGGACGCCGGGCTGGGCATCGGCTGGATGCGGGACGAGTACACCGCCGTCAACGCCGACTTCAGCAAGCGGGGCGCCCGCCTGGACGAGATCCTCGACATCCTCCACGGCATCTGGACCGAGGAGACCTTCGGTCATGAAGGCCCCCACTGGACCATTCCCCGCTCGTACGTCGGCCTGCACCCCGTCCAGCGGCCCGGACCGCCCGTCCTCCTGGGCGGCTTCACCCCGGCCGCCATGCGCCGCGTCGGCCGCCGTGCCGACGGCTGGGTCGGCATCACCCTGCCGCCGGAGGCCCACGCCGGGCTGTGGGAGACGGCGCGGCGCGCCGCGGAGGAAGCCGGCCGTGATCCGGACGCGCTGCAGCAGCACATCCGCCACAACCCGGGCCCGGACGCCTCCTGCGAGGACATCGCGGCGGTCCTCGCGGGCGTCCGCGACTCCGGCGCCGACAGCTGCTTCATCGACCTGCAGCAGTCCGTGCCGACGCCGGACGGGGCCCTGGAGCTCGGCGTCAAGGTCCTGGAACGCGTGCGCGGCTGCTAGCGCCCGGCAGCGGCGGCCGCACGGCCGGCGAGGCGGGCACGGGCCTCCCGGTCGTAGGGGCACTGCGGGCGCAGGCTGACGCGTTCGCTCAGCAGGGTGCGGGCCAGGTGGAGGCGGCCCGCGTGCAGGGCGGCCTCCACCAAGGTCTTCTGGAGGGCGTCCCGCTGGGCGTGGCTGCCGCCGAAGGCGTGGAGGCGGTGCCGGAGCGGCAGCAGCAGGTCCACGGCCTCGTCGTACCGCCGCTGCCCGTACGCCACGAGGGCGCGGCAGACGGGCAGGCCGATCCCGGCCGTCATCGGCACGTTGGACAGGCCCGGGGGCGTGCCCGTCCCGGTGTTCCGGAGCCACGCCTCCCGGTCGCGGATGAGCCGTTCGGCGTCGGCGAGGCGGTCCGCTCCGACGTAGGCCATCACGGCGTGGACGTCGTTGAAGGCGTAGTAGGCGCCGTCCCGCCGCTGCTCCCAGGCGTCGGCGAGGGCGGGCCAGCGGTCGCCGGTGCCGGCTCCCGCGAGGTACAGCCGCCACAGCAGTGAGGACGCGTCGAGGAGTTCCATCGCCGCGCCGGCCGAGTTCTCGTTGTGCAGGGCGGCGTCGTAGACGGCCAGGACCTCGTCCGTGCGTCCCGCCTCCAGGACGTACAGGGCGTAGTGCCACCAGTTGTGGACGTTGAGGTAGTTGCCGTCGGACCAGTCGTCCTTGCGGGCGTCGAGGTAGCGGATGCCGTCCTCGTACCGGCCCTGCATCTCGTAGGCGTGCACGACGGCATGGATGCCCCACACGTCGCGCGCGTTGCGTTCCACGGCTTCCAGTGCCACGCGTTCGGCGAGGCCGTAGTGGCCGGCTTCCTCAAGGCCGAAGGCGTACATGCCCTGCAGCAGGCCGTAGTGGGGGTCGTCCGCGTCCCAGGCGGTCAGCGCGCCGCCGATGCGGTCGCGCAGCAGTACGGCGTTGCCGGTGAAGAAGTCGGTCTGGTGCCCCACTGCGAGGGCGAGGGCGTCTTTCGGATACGTCACGGCCAGCTCGGCGAGCACGTCGCCGGCCCGGTGGATGTCGCCGCCGAGCCACGCGCCGGCGGCCTCGGCGTGCATGCGCTCACGGGGTGTCAGCTCCGTGTCGGGCACGGTCCGGCGGAACTCCCGGAACGACTTCGCCGCGCCGGCCGCGTCCTTCTCTTCCGTGCCCAGCAGTCCGAGGTACGCCATGAGGACGTTTCCCATGGGGGAGCGGGGCGCGGCGTCGAGCACGGCCCGGGCCTGCGTGGCCACCTCTTCGCGGAAGAAGAGCAGGTCGTCCAGCGCCTTCTCGTAGTGCCGCACCGCGTCGGCGCCGGTGTGCGTCATCGCATGGGCGTGCCGGTCCGTTGCCACAGCCGTCCTCCCGCAGGGATCTCGTGTGCAGAGGGTAGATGCCTGCCCCGCTGTGCCGACCGGAAGCGCGGCGCCTGTCGCCGGGGCGTTGTCAGTGGTCGGTGAGATGCTTCCTGCACGCGGCGCGAGCACGCGCTGTGACGCTGTTACCTGTACCTGCTGTCCGGCACCCGGCGGTCCGGCGGTCCGGCGGTACCGAAGCTTAGGGGAGCCTCCTGTGCGCATCGTGGTGAGTGAGTTCATGAGTCTGGACGGCGTCGTGCAGGCGCCGGGCGGGCCCGAGGAGGACACCGACGGCGGCTTCGCCCACGGCGGCTGGTCGCACCCGTTCTTCGACCCGGAGGTGGTGGGCGGCGCCTTCGCCGACGCGCTGGCCGAGGCCGAGGCGCTGCTGTTCGGGCGCCGCACATGGCAGACGATGGCCGCGGCGTGGCCCGAGCGGGCCGGGGACCCGTTCGCCGACCGGATGAACGCCCTCCCGAAGTACGTGGTGTCCCGGACGCTGAGCGACGAGGACCTGACGTGGGACAACACCACGCGCATCCCCGGCGGCGAGGCCGTCTCCGGGATCCGGAAGCTGCGCGAGGCCGAGGGCGGCGACCTGCTGGTGATGGGCAGCCCCTCGCTCGTGCGGGCGCTGCTGCGGGAGGGCCTGGTCGACGAGCTCCGGCTCATGATCATGCCGGTGCTCCTCGGCGGCGGGAAGTCGGTCTTCCCCGGCGACGGTGCGCAGCGCACGCTCGAACTGGTGTCGGCGGTCACCAGCTCGGCGGGCGTGCAGGTGTGCACCTACCGGCCGGTCGCCGGGAAGGAGTAGGCAGGGGCCCGGCCCGCTCCTTCCCGGTTCCTTCCCGGCGGGCGGGGCCGGAGCCCCGTGGCCGCAGGACCGGTTCCCGCCGTGGCCGGTGGGCGTCAGCCCCTCAGCGGTCCCTCGCAGGTGAAGTCCGCCGTGCCCGCGGGCCGGCCGCTCCAGAGGTCGACCTTGCCGAAGTCGCAGTTCATGTCGGCGAAGTTGTTGGTGCCCTTCTTCGCGCGGTCGAGGATGAAGTAGTCGACCGTCTCGGACATGTCCTTGAAGACCAGGTCGGAGTTGCCCGGGTCGCTGAGGTTGGCGGTGATGCGGCCCGTGCAGACGAACCGGGGGCGGTCCGGGGAGCCGCTCGCGCGGCAGTCGGGCTGTATGCCGGTCGTGGCCTTGAAGGAGGCGCGCACGGTGGCGGGGTGCCCGGCGTCGAGCCGGTCCACGGGCGTGAACGTGGTCTCCGGCACGTACAGGTCACCGACGTGGGCGATCTGCTGGTCGAGGAAGGCGTCGTACGCGCGCTGCAGGGCGCCGTCCCGGCCGAGGCGGTTGCGCCAGGCGTCGAAGCCGGCCACGTCGTCGGCGCGGAGGTAGCCGTACATCTCCTTGAGCAGCGACGGGTGCTCGGTCCACAGGAACTCGAAGAACGTTCCGGCGTAGGAGTAGAAGCGGAAGCCGTCCCGGTCGTACTCGGCGTGCAGGAACTGGTCGACGGTCATGCGCGGCTTGCCGCCGGCCGTGTCGTTGATGATGCCCTGCACCAGCGACTTGCGGACCTTGATGCCGTTGCCGCGGGTGGAGCCGTCGAAGAACTCGGCCGTGCCCTCGTCCATCGCGGTGGTGCGGTCGCCCTGGTACCAGGGGCCCTCGCCGAAGGTGCCGGGCACCGCCCAGCGGCCGTTGAGGTAGTGCGTGTACTCGTGGCGGAACAGCTCTTCGAGCGTCAGCGTGGAGTCCTGCGGGACGCGCCGTTCGTACGTGTAGAAGGTGGCGCCCTTCTCGATGTAGATGCCGCCGTTGTTGGTGCCCATGCCCGTCAGCAGCGGGTGGTAGACCTCGTAGTCGGACCGCGAGGCGTACAGCACGATGTTCAGCGTCACGTTGGTGTCGCCCGCGAGCGGCTCCTCGGTGCCGAGGACGCGGTGGAACTGGGCCTTGACCTGCTTGCTCGCGTAGTAGAGCCGGTCGACGACGGCCCGGGGCAGGGCCGTGCGGACCTTGATGCCGCCCTTGTCGTACGTGTAGGTGTCCGGGAAGAGGCGGCTCTCGATGTCCGCCTTGCACACGCCGTACTGCTTGCAGGCGCCGAACTCGTTGAGCCAGCTGACGGTCTTGCCCCAGGGCTCGCTGCCCTCGCCGAAGGTGCGGACGACCGTGGACAGCACCTCGCCCAGGCCGGTCGTGATCTCGCTTTTCAGCGCGTCCACTTGGCCGAGCCGTCCGTACTCGCCGACGCCGTCGCGCGCCACCCAGGCGTTGGCCGTGCCCTTGAGATGGGTGTAGCCGGCGAAGTCCTTGAGGGCCGCGCGGTAGCCGGAGTCCGCGGCCACGGCGGCGTGGAAGGCGCTGTCGTGGTTGCCGGGGTAGACGCCGAGGTAGCTCAGGGAGAGCGCGGCCAGCGCGGCGCTGGCCCATGACGTGTCCTTGGCGGTCGCCGGGTGCGAGGCGTCCATCGTGGCCAGGACACGCTTCATCAACGGCAGCTGGTGCTGGCGCAGCCCGGGGGCGCTGGCCGCGTAGAGGGCCTCACGCAGGGATTCGGCGTTGGTGCGGGTGACGTCGAAGGTGCGGGCGGCGGTGCCGAAGGCGTACACGGCGCGCCGCATGGCCTCGACGGTCGGCGCGTCGGTGATGTCGATCTCGGTGTGCGAGAAGTCCTGGTAGGCGACCGCGTGGAGGTAGGTGAACATCTCCAGCAGGTGGCTGCCGTTCCTACCGTCGTGCGCGGCGGCGAGGCCCTCGATCCGGCGGGAGACGGCCTGGACGTGCTCCCGCGACATGACCGGGGCCAGCCGCTGGTCCCAGGTCCACAGGATGCTGCGCAGGCAGCCGTCGGCGGTGACGGCCTGGTCGGCGAGGAAGTCGGCGAACTGCTCGGGGGAGAGCCGCGTGACGCCGTCGAGCGTGCACGGGACGGCGGTGCCGCCGAGGGTGGCGTGCGGAGCGGGGGAGCTCGCCTTGCCCTTGCCCCCGTCCTTGCCCTCTTCGCCTCCGTCCTTGCCGCCCTTCGGCTTGTCCGTGCGCGGCGGGCCGGGCACGCGGCCGTCGGTGAGTCCGCCCGGCGCGGAGGGGGACTGCGCGGCCGGCTTCGGGGCCTCGGCGAAGCGGGTGACCTCGTCGAAGGGGTTCGGCGTGGGGGTGTCCCGGTGCACGGCCGGCGCGGGCGCCGTGGACGAGGCCGCCGCGGACGGGGCGGCCGGTGGGGGAGAGGCCGGTGGGGGAGAGGCCGCGAACCCGGGCTGCGCGGCGGTGGTGGCGCAGAGCGCCGTGGCTATGGAGGCGGTGAGCAGGGCTGCGCGCAGGGATCTGCGCGGGGTTCTGGAGCGATGCACCGATGGACTCCTGTGTGGGAGGTGTGGGAGGTACGGGGCGTGCGGGTCGTACGGACGCGAGTGGCGGCGTGCGTACGGAGCGTTGGCGCGCGTGGGCTTCGACTCCCGCCCGGTGGACGGGAAGTGGCGAGCCGGTTGTCCCCGCCATGTCATGTGTAACGTAGTAATGTGAAATGGTACTGACAACCCCTCAGACACCAAGGGTTGTCCAAAGCGTCAGCCGGAGGACTCCGGGAAGTGGCAGGCGACCTCCCGCGCCTCGCCCGGCGCCGCGATCCGCAGCAGCGGCGCCTCGGCCCGGCAGATCTCCCGCGCTTTGGGGCAGCGCGGGTGGAACGTGCAGCCGGGCGGGGGAGCCGCCGGGTTCGGGGGATCGCCGAGCAGGGTGATCCGCTCCCGCGCCCGTTCGGCCGCCGGGTCCGGCAGCGGCACGGCGGAGAGCAGCGCCCGCGTGTACGGATGGGCCGGAGCCGCGTACACCCGTTCCTTGTCGCCGACTTCGACGATCCGCCCGAGGTACATCACCGCCACGCGGTCGCACACCCGCTTCACCACCGACAGGTCGTGGGCGATGAAGAGGAAGGCCGGCCCGAGCTCCTGCTGCAGCCGCTCCATCAGGTTGACGATCTGCGCCTGCACGGAGACGTCGAGCGCCGACACCGGCTCGTCGGCGACGATCAGGCGGGGGCCGGTGGCCAGGGCCCGCGCGATGCCGATGCGCTGCGCCTGCCCGCCGGAGAACTCGTGCGGATAGCGGTCCAGGTGCTGGGGGAGCAGCCCGACCAGCTCCATCAGCTCCGCCGCCCGCCGCCGGGCGCCCGCCGCCGGACCGCCCTGCACCAGCAGCGGGTCGGCGATGATCCGGGCCGCGGTCCAGCGCGGGTTGAGGGAGGAGTGCGGGTCCTGGAAGACCATCTGCAGCTCGCGCCGCAGCGGCTTGAGCGCGCGCTGCCGCACGCGGCTGATGTCCCGCCCGTCGTAGACGACCGACCCGGCGGTGGGCTCCAGCAGCCGTACGACCATGCGGCCGGTCGTGGACTTGCCGCAGCCGGACTCGCCCACCAGGCCCAGGGTCTCGCCCGCCGCCAGGTCGAACGAGACGCCGTCGACGGCCCGGACGGGGGCGGAGCGTCCCCGCCGGCCGGGGAAGGTCATCCTCAGGTCCCGCACGGAGAGCAGGGGAGCGGCGGCGATCATCGGGGGCCTCCCCGGGCGTGGGCGGCGGCGTGCGGGGACAGGTGGCAGGCGACCAGGTGGCCCTCGGCGGCGCGCAGTTCGGGCCTGGTCCCCTCGCAGCGCGTGCGCTCGGCCGGTGCCGCGGCCGCCGCGCGCGGGCAGCGCGGCGCGAAGGCGCACCCCGGCACCGGGTCCAGCAGCGAGGGCGGGCTGCCGGGGATGGCCCGCAGGGGTTCGTCGTCGCCGTCGTCGAGGCGCGGGAGCGAGTCGAGCAGACCGCGGGTGTAGGGGTGGGCGGGCGCGGCGAACAAGGCGTCCACCGGGGCCTGTTCGGCAGCCCTCCCGCCGTACATCACCAGGACCTCGTGGGCCACGCGCGCGACGACGCCGAGGTCATGGGTGATCATGACGACGGCGAGGCCGCGCTGCTCCTGCAGGCGGGCGATCAGCTCCAGGATCTGGGCCTGGACGGTGACGTCGAGGGCGGTGGTCGGCTCGTCGGCGATGAGCAGTTCGGGTTCGCAGGCGAGCGCCATGGCGATCATCACGCGCTGGCGCATGCCGCCGGAGAACTGGTGCGGGTACTCGCCCGCGCGCCGTGCGGGGTCCGGGATGCCGACCTCGCCCAGCATGCCGACCGCCCGTTCGCGGGCCGCCCGGCGGCCGGAGCCGAAGTGGACGCGGTGGTGTTCGGCGATCTGCTCGCCCACCGTGTAGTACGGGTGGAGGGCGGACAGCGGGTCCTGGAAGATCATCGCCATGCGGCGGCCCCGCAGCCGGTTCAGCTCGCGCTCGGCCAGTCCGGTCAGCTCCTGCCCGTCGAGGACGACGGAGCCGGTGACCTCGGCGCCGGTGTGCAGGCCCATCACGGCCAGGGAGGTGACGGACTTGCCCGAACCGGACTCCCCGACGATGCCCAGGGTGCGGCCGCGGTGCACGGAGAAGCCGAGGCCCTCCACGGGCCGGACCGGACCGCGCCCGGTCGGGAAGGTGACGGTCAGATCCCTGACGCGGAGCAGGGGTTCGTCGGCCATCAGTACCTCACTCGCGGGTCGACGACGGCGTAGAGCAGGTCGACGGCCAGGTTGGCGACGACGATGAAGGCGGCCGCCAGCAGCGTGACGCCGAGGATGACCGGCTGGTCGCCGGTGGACAGGGCGCCGTAGAAGAGGCGGCCGATGCCCGGCAGCCCGAAGATGGACTCGGTGATGACCGCGCCCGCGAGCAGCCCGCCCAGGTCCATGCCGAAGAGGGTGAGGACCGGGGTCATGCCCGCCCGCAGCCCGTGCTTGACGACGACGGCGCGGCGCGGCAGGCCCTTGGCGCGGGCGGTGCGGATGTACGGCTCCGCCATCGTCTCGATCATCGAACTCCGGCTCTGGCGCGCGTACATGGCGGCGTAGAGCACGGCCAGCGCGAGCCAGGGCAGGAACAGGTTGGACGCCCAGTGCAAGGGATCGCCGGTGAGGGGAACGTACTGCGGGTAGGGCAGCAGGCCGGCCGTCCGGACGACGCCGTAGATCAGCATCATCGACGTGAAGTAGACCGGCAGCGAGGCCGCGGCGACGGCGCCGACCATCAGGGCGCGGTCGGTGAGGGTGTCCTTGCGCAGGGCGGCGGTGACCCCGGCGCCCAGGCCGAGGACCAGCCACAGTACGGCCGCGCCCAGCGCCAGGGAGGCGGAGACCGGCAGCCGGTCCATGAGCAGGTCCCAGACGGCCTCGGAGTTCTCGTACGAGTAGCCGAGGCAGGGGAAGGCGCAGTGCAGGGCGTACCGGCCGCTGCCCATGGTCCGGCCGGTGAAGATGCCGGTGACGAAGTCGGCGAACTGCCGCCACAGCGGCTGGTCCAGGCCCATGTGGGCGCGGATCGCCGCGAGCCGCTCCACGCTGCACGACTTGCCGCAGGCGGCGGCCGCGGGATCGGAGGGCAGGACGTAGAAGATGGTGAAGGTGACGGCCGCGACGGCGACGAGGACGCCGGCGACGGCGAGGAGCCGGCGGCCCAGGTAGAGGATCATGCGCGGGCGCTCCTCGGGTCGAGGACGTCGCGCAGCGCGTCGCCGAGCAGGGTGAAGGCGAGCACGGTCAGGAACAGGCAGGTGCTCGGGATGACGAAGTACATGGGGTCGGTGTCGTAGAAGGCGACGCTCTCGGCGATCAGCTGCCCCCAGGAGGGGGTGGGCGGGCGCACGCCGACGCCCAGGTAGCTCAGGGCCGCCTCGGTGGCGATCATGCCGGGGACGATCAGCGTGGTGTACGCGATGACGGGCCCGGCGACGCCGGGGAGGACGGCGCGGGTGAGGATGCGCCAGGGCCCGGCGCCGGCGAGGCGGGCGGCGTCGACGTACTCGCGGTGCTTGAGCGAGAGGGTCTGGCCGCGGACGACGCGGGCGATGCCGGGCCAGCCGAACAGGCTGATGACGGCGGTCATCAGCACGATGCGGTTGACGTCCCTGGCCACCGACAGCATGGCGATCATGAAGATGAGGGAGGGGAAGGACATGGTGAGGTCCATCAGGCGGGAGAGCGCGGCGTCGGTGCGGCCGCCGAAGTAGCCCGCCGCGATGCCGGCGGCCGTGCCGGCGACGACGACGATCGCGGTGGCGGTGAGGGCGATGAGCAGGGAGACCTGTGCGCCGTGCACGACGCGGGCGAACAGGTCGCGGCCGGTGACGGGTTCGACGCCGAGCCAGTGGCGGGGGGAGATGCCGCCGAGCGGGCCGAGGGGCCGGCCGCCGAGGTAGGGGTCGACGGCGGTCTTGTCGAACGCGTCGGGCGCGTGGCCGCCGAGCGAGCTCAGCAGCGGGGCGCCCGCCGCCATGAGCAGGAACAGCGCGACGACGGCGAGGGAGACCTTCACGGAGGTGCGGCGGCGCAGCTCGGCGCGGGCGAGCCGCCAGGGGCCGCTGCCGGCGGGGACTTCCGAGGGGACCTCTGCGGGGGTGGTGGTCACGGCGGCCTCAGTCCCGGCTCTTCGCGGGGTCCTTGAGGCCGGCCGTCGCGTAGTCGAGCTGGCCGCCGAAGGACGTGTGCCCGTACGCCCCGGCGATGTTGCTGCCGAGGACCAGCGGCCACCGCCGGACCAGCACCGGCACGGCCGGCGCCACGGCGAGGATCTCGCCGTCCAGCCGCTGCCAGGCCTCGGCGGCCGCCCCGGCGTCGGTCATGGCCGCTATCTCGTCCATCCGCTTCATCGTCGCGTCGTCGCGGAAGAGGGAGTGGTTGCCGGAGTTGCCCTTCTCCTTGATGAAACGGCCGTCGAAGACGAAGGGCAGGAAGGTGGAGCCGGAGGGGTAGTCCGGGCACCAGCCGGTGTACACCAGGTCCGTGCGGTTGCCGGTGTCGCCGATGGTGGCGTAGAACGCGGACGGGTCGACCGTCTCGATGGTGACCTTGATGCCGGCCTTGGCGAGGGACTGCTGTATCGCCTCGGCCCGCCCCTTGTCGCCGGTCGAGACCGTCATCCTGGTCGTGAACCCGTCGGGTTTGCCGGCCTCCTTGAGCAGCTGCCGGGCCTTCTCCGTGTCGCCCGTGACGGGGATCCCGAGGGTGTCGGGCTGCTTGCCGCCGAAGAGGCCGGCGGGCATGTACGCGGTCGACAGGTCGTTGAAGGCGGGGCCGCCGGAGGCGGTCAGGACGGCGTCGCGGTCGAGGGCGTACTGCACGGCCCTGCGGACGCGAACGTCGTCGAAGGGGGCGCGGCCGGTGTGCATCTGCACCATGTCGGTGCAGTTGGTGGACTCGGCGATCAGCCGCTGTCTGACCTCCGGGTCGGGCAGCACCTTGGCGCCGCTCTCGGGGCGCAGGGCGCCCCAGGAGACGGCGGAGGCGTCCGCGCCGCGGCTCGCCGTCAGCCGGTCGTCGATCTGGTTGGCCTTCAGGCCCATCACGACGACGAACCGGTCCGGGTACGCCTTGCGGACGTCGTCCGTCGCCGGGCTCCAGTGCTCGTTGCGGACGAGGACGAGCTTCTTGCCGCGCGCGTAGGACTCGATCTTGTAGGGGCCGGAGGAGAACGGCCGGTTGTCGTACCGGGGGCCCTTGTCCTGCGCCTGCGGGACGGGCGCGAAGGTGGGCATGACCGTGGCGTACGGGAACTCGGCGAAGGGTTTGCGCAAGTCGAAGACGATGGTGCGGTCGTCCGGGGCGCGCACCGAGTCCAGGTGCTTGCCCTCGGCCGGGCCGCGGTAGCCCTCGGCGCCGGCGAGGTAGCGGGCGGCGTAGTCGGCGCCGCCGGGCAGGTCGGGGGAGAAGGACCGCTCGACGTTGTACTTGACGTCCCGCGCGGTGACGGGTGAGCCGTCCTCGTACTTCACCCCTTGCTTGAGGTGGAACGTCCAGGTCCTGGCGTCGGCGGAGGGCGTGCCGAGGTCGGTGGCGAGGTCGGGGGTCAGCTGACCGCCCTGCTTGCCGGGTGCGGCCTTGTACGTCACCAGGGTGCGGTAGAGCAGCCGGGTGCCGAAGTCCATGTCGTTCATCACCCAGTTGCGGGCCGGGTCGAGGTGGGTGAAGTCCTGGTTGGACAGCACGGTGAGGGTGCCGCCCTTCTGCGGAGTGCCGCCGACGGCCTCGCCCTCGTGGACGGCGGCGGGATTCTTTCCGTCCGCCGGCCGCTGATCGCCGGAACAGCCGGCCGATCCGAGGGCGAGGGCGGCCGCCGTGACGGCGGCCAGGGCGGTACCCGTGCGCTTGTTCATCAGTGGTCACTCCGTGAGCGGTCGAGCAGCCGTCCGGGCAGGTGGCCGCCCAGGGCTGAAATGTGACCCGTAACATAGTAATGTGAAATTGCACTGACAAGACGTCAGTCACATTCCCTTCAACCGGCGATGGATCCGTTACCCGCCCGTGCCCGAGGAGGACATCACATGAAGGAAAAGACAGCCGAAGCCGGCGCGATCCGCACGGCAAGTCACGACCTGCCCGTCTCCGACGAGTTCGGGGCCTTTATGGCCGGCAACTGGGCCCCGACCCCGCTGCCCGACGACATCCGGCTGCCCGTCGCGGACCTCGCCGCGGCGCGCAGGGCGAAGCTTTCGGCCCGCTTCCCCGGCGAGCGCCTGATCGTGCCCGCCGGCGAGCTCGCGGTGCGCTCCAACGACTGCGACTACCGCTTCCGGCCGCACAGCGCGTACGCCTGGCTGACCGGGCTCACCGGCGAGGAACAGGTCGGCCACGTGCTGGTCCTGGAGCCCGACGGCCCGCACCGGCACGAGGCGGTGCTGTACGCGCGGCCGCGCTCGGCCCGCAACGGCACGGAGCTCTACCGCGACCGCCGCTACGGCGAGTTCTGGGTCGGCCGCCGCCCCGACCTCGGCGAAACCGAGCGCATGACCGGCATCCGCTGCGCGCACCTGGACGCCTACGGCCAGCTGCCCCCGGGCCGCGACGCCTCCGGCGACGCCGAACTCGCCACTGTCCTCAGCGAACTGCGGCTGGTCAAGGACGCCTGGGAGATCGGCCAGCTGCAACTGGCCGTCGACCACACCGTCGCCGGCTTCGAGGACGTCGTACGGGCGCTTCCGCGCGCGCTCGCCCACCCGCGCGGCGAGCGGTGGATCGAGGGCGTCTTCGGCCTGCGCGCCAGGGCGGAGGGCAACGGCACCGGCTACGAGACCATCGCCGCCTCGGGCCCCCGCGCCTGCTACCTGCACTGGATACGCAACGAGGCCCGGCTCGACCGCAACGAACTCCTGCTCCTGGACGCCGGCGTGGAGACCGACACCCTCTACACCGCCGACCTCACCCGCACCCTGCCGCTGTCGGGGCGGTTCTCGCCCGTCCAGCGGCAGGTCTACGAGCTCGTGCTCGCCGCCCAGGAGGCGGGCATGGCCGCCCTCAAGCCCGGCGCGAGCTTCCGCGACTTCCACCGGGCCGGGATGCGCGTCATCGCCGAAGGGCTCGCCGAGTGGGGCGTGCTCCAGCACGCCGAAGGCGACTTCCACCGCCGGTACACCCTGTGCAGCAGCGGTCACATGCTCGGCCTGGACGTCCACGACTGCGCCCAGGCGCGCGCGGACGCGTACCTCGACGGCGTCCTGGAGGAGGGCCAGGTGCTCACCGTCGAGCCCGGGCTCTACCTCCAGGCCGACGACGAGACGCTGCCGGCCGAACTCCGCGGCATCGGCGTGCGCATCGAGGACGACCTGGTCATCACCCCCGACGGGGCACGGCTGATGTCGCACGCGCTGCCACGCACGCCCGACGCCGTCGAGACGTGGATGGGCGAACTCCTCGCCGGGTGAGGGGAAGTGGGGGATCGTCAGGTCCGGACCAGCTCTTGGCAGCGGCAGTGCAATGTGAAATATTACTGACGTGCCCTTGAGCAACCGCCCGGACGTCAGCGACGTCTCCGACCTCATCGTCGTCGGAGCGGGAGTGGTCGGCGCCGCCTGCGCCTACTACGCCGCCCGCTCCGGCCTCACCGTCACCGTGCTCGACCGCGGCCCCGTCGCCGGCGGGACCACGGGCGCCGGCGAAGGCAACCTCCTGGTCTCCGACAAGGAACCCGGCCCCGAGCTCGAACTGGCCCTGCTCTCCGCCCGGTTGTGGCAGGAGCTGGCCCAGGAGCTCCCCGCCCGGATCGAGTACGAGGCCAAGGGCGGCCTCGTCGTCGCCTCCGACGCCGCCGGCATGGCCGCGCTGCGGAAGTTCGCCGCCGCCCAGGCCGAGGCGGGCGTCACCGCCGAGGAGATACCCGCCGGCCGGCTGCACGAACTGGAACCGCACCTGGCACCCGGTCTCGGAGGCGGCTTCCACTACCCGCAGGACGCGCAGGTGCAGCCCGCCCTCGCCGCCGCCCACCTGCTGCGCGCCTCGGGCGCCCGGGTGCGCACCGGCGAAGAGGTCACCGCGGTCCTGACCGGCGCGCACGGCGAGGTGCGGGGCGTCCGTACGGCCGCGGGCGACCTGCACGCCCCGCACGTCGTCAACGCCGCCGGCACCTGGGGCGGCGACGTGGCCCGGCTCGCCGGCGCACACCTGCCCGTACTGCCCCGCCGCGGCTTCGTGCTCGTCACCGAACCCCTGCCGCGCGTGGTGCGGCACAAGGTCTACGCGGCCGACTACGTCGCCGACGTGGCCAGCGGATCCGCCGCGCTGCAGACCTCCGCGGTGGTCGAGGGCACCCCCGCGGGCCCGGTCCTCATCGGCGCCAGCCGCGAACGGGTCGGCTTCGACCGCACGCTGTCGGTCGAGGCGCTCCGCCGCCTCGCCGCACAGGCCACCGCGCTCTTCCCGGTCCTGGCCGGGATACGGGCCATCCGCACGTACGCCGGCTTCCGCCCGTACCTGCCCGACCACCTGCCCGCCATCGGCGCCGACCCCCGCGTCCCCGGCCTGCTGCACGCCTGCGGCCACGAGGGCGCCGGCATCGGGCTCGCCCCGGCCACGGGGGAGCTGATCGCCGCGATCCTGACGGGCCGGCGGCCCCCCGTGCCCCCGGCACCCTTCAGGCCCGACCGCTTCGGGCCGGCGTGAACGCCCGCCGGTCCGGCCGGTGCCGTCACGGCGCCCGGTCCCGGGACGCCGCGCCACCGCTGTCCCCTCACGTCAACACCCCAGCTGGAAGGAGCCCTGCCGTGGCGCGCGACCGCACCCCCGCCGACCTCGCCGGCGCGGACCCCGGACCGCCCTTCGAGATCACCTTCGACGGCCGTACGGTCACCGCCCTGCCCGGCCAGTCCGTCGCCGCCGCCCTGTGGGGCGCGGGCATCCTCGCCTGGCGCACCACCCGGAACGGAGGCCGCCCGCGCGGCGCCTTCTGCGGCATCGGGCAGTGCTACGACTGCCTCGCCACCGTCAACGGGGAACCCAACCGCCGGGCCTGCCTCGTACCCGCCCGGCCCGGCGACACGATCACCACCCAGGAGGGAGACGGCCATGCCGGGCTCGCCGTCTGAACCGCACGAGCGGGCCGAACCGCACGAGCGGGCCGTAGCGGATGAGCAGGCTGTTTCGGCTGAGCAGGCTGTTTCGGACGAGCAGGCCGTCCCGGATGAGCGGGCCGCCCCGGATGCGCCGTACGACCTCGCCGTGATCGGCGCGGGCCCCGCGGGCCTCGCCGGAGCCGTCACCGCCTGCGAACTCGGCCTGTCCGTCGTCCTCCTGGACGCCGCCCCGCAGACCGGCGGCCAGTACTTCCGCCACCCGGCCCCGGGCCTGCGCGCCGCGCGCCCGCAGGCCCTGCACCACGACTGGGCCGAGTTCGCCGCACTTCGCCGCCGCTTCGAGGAGAGCGACGTCACCCACCTCGCCCACCACCACGTCTGGACCGTCACCCGCCAGGGCGGCGACGGCACGTGGACCGTGCACGCCCTCACCGGCCCCGACGGCGGCAGCGGCACCCCGGCCCGGGTCCGGGCCCGCGCGGTCCTCCTCGCGACCGGCGCGTACGAGCGGCAACTCCCCTTCCCCGGCTGGACCCTGCCCGGAGTCGTCGGCGCCGGCGGCGCCCAGGCCATGCTCAAGTCCGGGCTCGTGCTGCCCGGACGGCGGATCGTCGTCGCCGGCAGCGGACCGCTCCTGCTCGCCGTCGCCTCCTCGCTCGCCGCCGCGGGCGCCCGCGTGCCCGCCGTGGTCGAGGCCTCCGGCTACCTCGGCTACGCCCGCAGCCCGCGCGCCCTCGCCGTCAGCCCCCACAAGCTCCTCGAAGCGGCGGTCCACGGCTCCGCGCTGCTGCGCCACCGCACACCGCTGCGCACCCGCAGCGCCGTCACCCACGTCCACGGCACCGACCGCGTCGAGGCCGTCACCGTCACTCGGCTCGACCGCGCCTGGCGGCCCCTGCCGGGCACCGGCCGCCGCATCGCCTGCGACGCACTGGCCGTCGGGCACGGGCTCGTACCGCAGACGGAACTGGCCACCGGCCTCGGCTGCGCGACACGCCGCACCCCCGACGGCACGCACGCCCTCGCCCTGGACGCCCTCCAGGAGACCTCGGTGCCCGGCCTGTGGGCCGCGGGCGAGACCGGCGGCACCGGGGGCTGGCAACTCGCCCGCACCGAGGGCGAACTGGCGGGCATCGCGGTGGCCGCCCGGCTGCGCGGGCTCCCCGCCCTCACCCGCGGCCGGCGCGCCCGGGACCTGGCCCGCCGCCGCGACCGCATGCGCGCCTTCGCCGACGCCATGGCCGCCGCCCACGCACCCGGCCCCGGCTGGACCGCCTGGCTCCCCGACGACACCGACGTCTGCCGCTGCGAGGAGGTCACCGCCGGCAGTGTCCGCGAGGCGGCCGGCGAACTCGGCGCCCGCGACGCCCGGACCGTCAAGCTCCTCACCCGGGCGGGCATGGGCTGGTGCCAGGGCCGGATGTGCGGCGCGGCCGTCGCCTGCCTCGCGGCGGAGAGCCGTACGGAGAGCTGTGCAGACAGCCGTTCGGACAGCCGTACGGAAGGCGGCGTGGAGGGCGGCTCGGAGGGCGGCCCGGGGGGCGGTACGGCGCAGGGGACCGTACCGCCCTCCGCCGAACGCCGGCCGCTCGCCGTGCCCGTACCGCTCGGCGACCTCGCCGGCCTGCCGGAGGAGACCGGGCACGCCCCGGCCGCCGGCTGACGGGCCGACGCGCCGACGGGCCTGAACCACCGACCGATCGCATCACGAAGGGCTACGCACATGACCACCGCCACCGCCTCCTGGACCGCCGACCGCCCCTGGCGCGGCATCATGGTCGCCACCGCGCTCCCGCTGCGCGAGGACCTCACCGTCGACCACGACGCCTACGCCGCGCACGTCCGTCACCTCCTGGACAACGGCTGCGACGGAGTCGTCCCCAACGGCTCCCTCGGCGAGTACCAGACCCTCACCCCGCTCGAGCGCGCCCGCGTGGTGCGCACCGCCGTCGAAGCCGCCGGCGACGCGGCCCGGGTGATGCCCGGCGTCGCCGCCTACGGCAGCGCCGAGGCCCGCCGCTGGGCGGACCAGGCCGCCGAGGCCGGCTGCGGCTCCGTCCTGCTGCTCCCGCCCAACGCCTACCGCGCCGACGAGCAGGCCGTACGCGCCCACTACGCGGACGTCGCCCGGGCCGGGATACCCGTCGTCGCCTACAACAACCCCATCGACACCAAGGTCGACCTGACCCCCGGCCTGCTCGCCCGGCTCCACGCCGACGGCAGCATCGTGGCCGTCAAGGAGTTCACGGGCGACGTCCGGCGCGCCTACGAGATCGCCGAACTCGCCCCCGACCTCGACCTGCTGATCGGCGCCGACGACGTCCTCCTGGAGCTCGCCACGGCGGGCGCCGCCGGCTGGATCGCCGGCTATCCCAACGCCTTCCCCGCCACCTGTGCCGCGCTCTACCGCGCCGCCGTCGCCGGGGACCTGCAGACGGCACTGCCGCTCTACCGCTCGCTGCACCCCCTGCTGCGCTGGGACTCCAGGACGGAGTTCGTGCAGGCCATCAAGCTCTCCATGGACCTCACCGGACAGCACGGCGGCCCCACCCGCCCGCCGCGCCTGCCGCTCACGGGCGAGGCGGAGGCCGCGGTGCGCGCCGCCACGGAGAAGGCCGTCGCCGACGGCCACCACTGACCCGGCTCCTTGCTCCCCGCTGTCCGGCAGAGCCGAAAGGAAAGGACGTCCGTGCGAACCCGTCACCTCTTCCATGCCGTCGACTCGCACACCGAGGGCATGCCGACGCGCGTCATCACCGGCGGCGTCGGCGTGATCCCCGGCGCCACCATGGCCGAGCGCCGGCTCCACTTCGCCGAGCACATGGACCATCTCCGTACGCTCCTGATGTACGAGCCGCGCGGCCACGCCTCCATGAGCGGCGCGATCCTCCAGCCCCCCACCCGGCCCGACGCGGACTACGGCGTCCTCTACATCGAGGTCTCCGGGCTGCTGCCCATGTGCGGGCACGGCACCATCGGCGTCGCGACCGTGCTCGTCGAGACCGGCATGGTGCCGGTCAGCGAGCCCGTCACCACCGTGCGCCTCGACACCCCCGCCGGCCTGATCACCGTCGACGTACAGGTCGAGGACGGCGCGGCCAAGGCCGTCACGCTCACCAACGTGCCCTCCTTCTGCCTCGGCCTCGACCGCAAGGCGGACGTGCCGGGGTACGGAACGGTCACCTACGACCTCGCCTTCGGCGGCAACTTCTACGCCTTCGTCGAACTCGACGCCCTGGGGCTGCCCTTCGACCGCGACCGCAAGGACGACCTGCTCGCCGCCGGGCTCGCCGTCATGGACGCGATCAACGCCTCGCCCGACCGGCCCGTCCACCCCGAAGACCCCGGGATCAACGGCCTCAAGCACGTCTACCTCGCGGCTCCCGGCTCGGACGCGCACCGCTCCCGGCACGCCATGGCGATCCACCCCGGCTGGTTCGACCGGTCCCCGTGCGGCACCGGCACCTCGGCGCGGATGGCACAGCTGCACGCCCGCGGCGCGCTCCCGCTGGAGCGCGACTTCGTCAACGAGTCCTTCATCGGCACCCGGTTCACCGGCCGCCTGGTGGGGGAGACGCAGGTCGCCGGCGTGCCGGCGGTCGTGCCCGCCGTCACCGGACGCGCCTGGATCACCGGCACCGCCCAGTACTTCCTCGACCCCGACGACCCCTTCCCCGGAGGTTTCCTCCTGTGACCGCCGCCCCCACCACCCCCCTCGTCTCCGTCAACCCGGCCGACCCCTCGGACGTCGTCACCGAGATCGCCGCGCCCGGCGCCGCGGCCGCGGCCGCGGCCGTCGAGCGGGCCCGCGCCGCCCGGCCCGGCTGGGTGCGTGCCGGAGCCGCCGCCCGCTCCGCGGCGCTCGGAGCCATCGCCTCGGCCGTCGAGGCCGCGGCCACGGAACTGGCCGCCCTCGCCGTGCGCGAGACGGGCAAACCCCTCGCCGAGGCACGGGCCGAGGCCGCGCGGACAGCCGCGATCTGGCGGTACTACGCCCAGGCCCCCTACGAGGCGGCCGGCACGGTCCACGAGACGGCCGCCGGCCCCGGGCTGCTGCTGACCCGCCGCCGCCCGTACGGCGTCGCCGGCCTGATCACGCCGTGGAACTTCCCCTTCGCCATCCCGTCGTGGAAGGCCGCGCCCGCCCTGGCGGTGGGCAACACGGTCGTCCTCAAGCCGGCGCCCGAGGCCACCGCCTGTGCGCTGCGCCTGGCCGAGATCGTCGAAGCGGCGGTGCCGGACGGCGTGTTCACGGTGGTGCCCGGCGGCGCGGCGGAAGGCGGCGCCGTCGTCTCGGCCGCGGACGTCGTCTCCTTCACCGGCTCCACCGCCGCCGGCGATGCCGTCGCCCGGGCCGCCGCCGCCCGCGGCGTCCCCGTCCAGGCCGAGACGGGCGGGCTGAACGCGGCGATCGTCCTGCCCGACGCCGACATCGGGCGGGCCGCCGCCCACATCGCCGCCGCCCTCGCCGGCTACGCGGGGCAGAAGTGCACCGCCACCAGCCGCGTCATCGCCGTCGGCACCGCCCTCGGCCCGCTCCGCGAAGCCCTCGCGGAGGCGCTGCGCGCCCTGCCCGTCGGCGACCCGGCCGACCCCGCGACGGTGTGCGGCCCCCTCATCTCGGGCCGGGCCCTCGACCGCTTCGGCCGGGCGCTGACCGGCGTCCCCGTCCTCGCCGCGGGCAGCACCGCGGAGGGCCCGGGCTGGTACGCGCCTCCCACGGTCGCCGAGAAGGTGCCCGACGGCCACCCGCTGCTCACCGAGGAGGTGTTCGCGCCCGTCGCCGCCCTGCTGCCCGCCGACGACCTGCAGCACGCCGTACGGATCAGCAACGCGGTCCCGTACGGGCTGGTCACGTCCGTCCACACCGCCGGCCTGGAAGCGGTGCTGCAGGGCCTCGACGACCTCGACACCGGCATGATCCGCGTCAACGCACCGTCCACCGGCGCCGACTTCCACGTGCCGTTCGGCGGGACCAAGGCCTCCGGCCACGGGCCCCGCGAACAGGGCCGCGCCGTACTGGACTTCTACACCTCCAGCCGCACCTACACCCTGGCACCCTGAGCAAGATGTGACATTGTACGCTTGGTGGTCCAGTCCATCGGGGCACGAAAGGGACACCATGGGCCACCTCAAACAGCGCAACCTCATCACCGCCACCGAGCGGCTGCGCGACCAGGTCGCCCACGCCCTGCGCGCCGCCCTCATCTCCGGCGAACTGCGCCCCGGCGAGGTCTACTCCGCACCGCAGCTCGCGGTGGACTTCGGCATCTCCGCGACCCCGGTGCGCGAGGCCATGCTCGACCTCGCCCGCGAGGGCCTGGTCGAGCCGGTCCGCAACAAGGGCTTCCGGGTCACCGAGGTCAACGAGCGCGACCTCGACCAGTACACCGAGATCCGCACGCTCATCGAGGTCCCCATGACCGGCCGGATCACCCGCGCCGCGGCGCGCGAGGACCTCGAAGCGCTCCGCCCGGTCGCCGAGGAGATCGTGCGCGCCGCCCGCGACCACGACCTCATCGGCTACCTGGAGGCCGACCGGCAGTTCCACCTCACGCTGCTGGCCCTCTCCGGCAACGAACGCCTCGTCGAGACGGTCGGCGACCTGCGCAAGCGCTCGCGCCTGTACGGGCTGACCGCGCTGGACGAGCGCGGCGACCTCATCCCCTCCGCCGAGGAACACCTCGAACTCCTGGACCTGATGCTCGCGGGCGACGCCAAGGGCGCCGAAAAGTGCATGGCCCGCCACCTCGGCCACGTGCGCTCCCTGTGGGCGAAGGGCGGGGACAGGCCGTGACGCCGCCCCGCCGGCTTCAGTTCTCCACCGTCTGGACCTGAGGCGGGTGGCCGTTCCAGGTGACGAACAGTGACGTCGTCCTCGTGCCGGCCATGAAGTCCACCCGGATCCACGCGCTCTGCTTCCACACGCGCATCTGCCAGCCCTCGTCCGGCGTCGCCGAGACGAGCGCGGCCGAGGACTCGCCCAGGTCGAACACCGCCCGCCCGCCCCGGACGGGAAAGCTCTTCACGTCGCCGTTGCCGCCCGACGGCGAGGGGGAGCCGGGCCGCGGTGACGCTGCGGCGCCCGGCGCGGGTGCCGTGCCGCTCCGGGGCGGTGACGACGGGGCCGGCTGTTCCGGCGTGCGCGGCGAGCGGGCCGGCTCGCTCGCCCCCGGGCCGGGCGGCGGTGTCGTGCCGGAGATCGGCAGCGCGCGCGGCGGCTCGTAGGCCGTGCCCGTCAGCACGGTCCGCACCCCGTACCAGGACACCGCCATGGCCGCCGCCGTCGCCAGCACCCACGCCAGCACCTGCATGATTCCTCGCCTCACCTGGCTCATAGTGCCTCACCCGTATGGCGTACGGTGCGGGCCATGGCAAGACTGCTCGTAGTCGAGGACGATCCGTTCGTGCGCTCCGCCCTCATCCGGGAGCTGACCGAGGCCGCGCACACCGTACGCAGCGTCGGGACCGCCCTCGAAGCGCTGCGCGAAGTCGCACAGGTCGGCTTCGACCTGGTCATCCTCGACCTCGGCCTGCCGGACCTCGACGGGGCGCAGGCACTGAAGATGCTGCGCGGCATCACCGACGTGCCGGTCATCGTCGCCACCGCGCGCGACGACGAAGCCGAGATCATCCGGCTGCTCACCGACGGCGCCGACGACTACCTCGTCAAACCCTTCTCCGTGGCGCACCTGACCGCGCGCATGGCCGCCGTGCTGCGCCGCACCGGCAGGGGCGGCGGCGCCGCGGGCGACGCGGCGCCCTCGGGGGCACTGCGGGTCGGCGCACTGGCCGTCGACCCGCTGCGCCGGCTCGCGGAACTCGACGGGACCGCCCTGGACCTGACCCGGCGTGAGTTCGACCTGCTCGCCTACCTGGCCGGCCGCCCCGGCGTCGTCGTACCGCGCAGGGAACTCCTCGCCGAGGTCTGGCAGCAGTCCTACGGCGACGACCAGACCATCGACGTGCACCTGTCCTGGCTGCGCCGCAAACTCGGCGAGACGGCCGCCAGCCCCCGCTACCTGCACACCGTCCGCGGGGTCGGGGTGAAGCTGGAACAGCCCCCGGCGGAACAGGCATGAGATGGGCGCTCGTCAGAGTGTCGCTGGCCGTCACGGTGATGGTGGTCCTGGCCTTCGCCGTGCCCCTCGGACTGGTCGTCAAGGAGCTGGCCCGCGACCGCGCCTTCGCCGACGCCGAACGGCAGGCGGCCCAGATCCGGCCCGCGCTCGCCATCACCACCGACCGCGACCAGCTGGAGCGCGCCGTCGCCAGCTCGCAGGCCGGCGGCGAGGAGCGGATGGCCGTCCACGTCCCGGGCGACGGCTCCGCGCGCCGGGGAACGGGCGGCGGCCCGCACGACGCACACCCGGTGCCGGTGCGCGAGGCCTACGACATCGGCCGCAGCCGGGCCGAGCCGCGCGACGTGGAGACCGCCCGCCGCGGCCGCTCCGCCGTCACCTCCGTGCCCGGCGGCTACGCCCTGCTCCAGCCGACGGCCCTGAGCACCGGCGAGTTCGCGGTCGTCGAGGTCTACGTCCCGCACCGCGCGGTCGGCAACGGCGTCACCACGTCCTGGGCGATCCTCACCGCCGTGGGCCTCGGCCTGGTCGTCGGCTCCGTCGCCCTCGCCGACCGCCTCGGGCTGCGCCTCGTACGCCCGGCGGAGCGGCTCGCGCGGGCCGCCGCCGAGCTGGGGGAGGGGAAACTGGGCGTGCGCGTCCGCGAGGGCGGCCCGGCCGAACTGCGCGCCGCGGCCGTGGCGTTCAACTCCATGGCCGACAAGATCGTGCAGCTCCTCGCCGCCGAACGCGAGCTCGCCGCCGACCTCTCGCACCGGCTCCGCACCCCCCTCACCGTCCTCCGCCTCAACGCCGCGTCCCTCGGCGAGGGCCCGGCCGCCGACCAGACCCGCGCCGCCGTCGCCCAGCTGGAACGCGAGGTCGACCAGCTGATCCGCGCCGCCCGCGAGCAGGGCGAGCAGAAGGAGCGGCCCCCGCTCGGCTGCGACGCCTGCGAAGTGATCCGCGACCGGATGGACTTCTGGTCCGCGCTCGCCGAGGACGAGGGGCGCGCGGCCGGGCTCGCAGGCGTCGACACGACCGCACGCGTCCCCGTCGCCCGCCCCGAACTCGTCGCCGCGCTCGACGCGATGCTCGGCAACGTCTTCCGGCACACCCCGGAAGGCACCGCCTTCGCCGTCGACGTGCACCGCAGCGAGGAGGCCGTGATCGTCCTCGTCTCCGACGCGGGCCCCGGCATCCCCGACCCCGACGCCGCGCTGCGCCGCGGCCACGGCGACGGAGGCCCCGGATCCACCGGACTCGGCCTGGACATCGTGCGCCGGGTCGCGGAGTCCACGGGCGGCGACGTACGCATCGGGCGGTCGGTGCTCGGCGGAACGGAGGTGCGGGTGTGGCTCGCGCTCGACGGAGGGGCCGGACCGCGGCGCCGCGCCCGCCGCCGGGTACGGCGCGGCCGGGCCCGGCATTAACGCCCGCCCATGCCTTCCTTAAGCGAGTCATAAGAAGCCCGCCCCGGGCCGTGGTTGGGCGAATTGCCCGGTTCCCTCTCGCTAGCGTGCCGACCGTACCCACCCCCCGAAGTGAGAACAGGCAGGCATGCGATGGGATCCAACGCACACCGCCGGCGAGTCGGCCGCAAGGCGCGGCTCGCCGGCATCGGGGCCGCCGCGGCACTCGCGACGGGCGCCGCGTTCACCCTCACCGGCACGGCACAGGCCACGCCGGTCGGCGCGGACTTCTCCACCACCGGCTCCTGGTCCGGCGGCTACACCGGGCAGTACGTCCTCACCAACGGCACGGGCAAGGAACTACCGGGCTGGAAGCTGACGTTCGACCTCCCGGAGGGCGCGAAGATCACGTCCCTGTGGAACGGCAAGCACACCGTCAGCGGCCGCAGCGTCACCGTCGAGCCGGAGAGCTGGAACAGGACGATCGCCCCCGGCGCGTCCGTGACCGTCGGCTTCGTCGCCACCGGTGCCGCGGGCGGCGCCGCCCCGGCGAACTGCCGGATCAACGGCGCGAAGTGCTCGGCGGACAAGAACCCGGACCCGCGGCCGACCAGCCCCGCGCCGAGCCCCTCCCGTCCCGGGCCGACCGGCACCCCCGCCCCCGGCGGCGCGAAGGCCGCCTTCGCCCCGTACGTCGACACCCTCCTCCACCCCTCGTACGACCTCCTGGCCACCGCCGGGAAGACGGGCGTCAAGGACTTCACCCTCGCGTTCGTCACCTCCGGCGGCGGCTGCACCCCCAAGTGGGGCGGCGTCAGCGACCTCGGCAGCAACCCCGTCGCCCAGCAGATAGGCCGGCTGCGCGAGGCGGGCGGCGACGTACGGGTCTCCTTCGGCGGCGCCGCCGGCTCCGAGCTGGGACTCGCCTGTTCCTCCGCCGGAGACCTCGCCGCCGCGTACGGCAAGGTCGTGGACGCGTACAAGCTCACCAAGGTCGACTTCGACATCGAGGGCGGCGCGCTGCCCGACACCGCCGCCAACACGCGCCGCGCCCAGGCCATCGCGCTGCTGCAGAAGAAGCACCCCGGCCTCGACGTCTCCTTCACGCTCCCCGTGATGCCCACGGGCCTCACCCAGGACGGCGTCAACCTCCTCGGGAACGCCAAGAAGAACGGCGCGGCCGTCTCCTCGGTCAACATCATGGCCATGGACTACGGGTCGTCGTTCAACGGCGACATGGGGCAGTACGCGATCGACGCCGCCACGGCGACGCAGGCCCAGGTCAAGGGCGTGCTCGGGCTGAGTGATCCGGCCGCGTGGAAGGCCGTCGCGGTCACCCCGATGATCGGCGTCAACGACGTGTCCAGCGAGGTCTTCAAGACCGACGACGCCGAGCAGCTGGTGAAGTTCGCCCGCTCCAAGGGCCTCGGCCGGCTGTCGATGTGGTCCGCCACGCGCGATAAGCAGTGCCCGGGCGGCGCGCAGAACTCGGCCTCCGCCACCTGCAGCTCCGTCCTGCAGGACGAATTCGCCTTCACCAAGGCCTTCGCCGCCTTCAAGGGCTGAGGCGCTTCCCGTTCCCCGTGCGGATTCCCCCCACTCCCCCCCACTTCCCCCCACACCCTTCCCCGATGATGAAGGAGACACCCCCCATGCCCACACGCAACAAGGCCGTCCGCATCTCCGCACTCGGCCTCGCACCCCTCACGCTCGGCTTCACCCTCACCGCGCTGGCCGCAGGGCCGGCCGCCGCGCACGGCTCCATGACGGATCCGGTCAGCCGGATCTCCGCCTGCTTCGCCGAGGGGCCGGAGCACCCGCGCTCGGCGGCCTGCAAGGCGATGGTCGCGGCCGGCGGAACCCAGCCGCTCTACGACTGGAACGAGGTCAACATCGGCACCGCCGCCGGCCGCCACCGCCAGATCATCCCGGACGGCAAGCTGTGCAGCGCCGGGCGCGACAAGTACAAGGGGCTGGACGCGGCACGCGCCGACTGGCCGGGGACGAAGCTCGCCCCGGGCAAGCACACCTTCAAGTACCGGGCGACCGCCCCGCACCGCGGCACGTTCGAGCTGTACGTCACCAAGGACGGATACGACCCGCGGAAGCCGCTGAAGTGGTCGGACCTGGAGGCGAAGCCGTTCGCCAAGGTCACGAACCCGACCCTGAAGGACGGGAGCTACGTCTTCGACGGGACGGTCCCGAAGAAGTCCGGCCGCCACCTGATCTACAGCATCTGGCAGCGCTCGGACAGTCCCGAGGCGTTCTACACCTGCTCCGACGTGGACTTCGGCGGGAGGACGGCGGCGACGAAGGCCGTTGCCGCGGCACCCGAGGCCTCCGCCCCGAGCGACACGCAGATCACCGAGGAGGCCGCCAAGTCGACCGTCGACCACGGTGGACACGGCGGCGACGGTCCGGGCGAGGAGGGCCGTGGCGGGGGCGGGCACGCCGAGAACGCGCACGCCATGGGCGGGCACGAGCCGCAGACGGACGCGGCGAAGGACGCCGGCGTACCCTCCGCCCAGGGCGGGCGCCTGGCCGAGACCGGCGGCGACAGCCGTACGGCGATGCTGGCCGTCGGGGGTGCCGGAACCCTGGCCGCCGGATCCGCCGCCCTCCTCCTGGCCGCGCGTAGGCGCGCCGCCCGGAACCGGGCCTAGGCACCGGCCGCCTTCCCCCGGGCGCGCCGCTGCCGGTCCCATGCCGGCCGCCCGCGCCCGCAGCGGCAGCACTTCGGGGCAGGACAGCCGGAACACGGGCCCGAGGCCGAAGCCGAAGGCCGTGGCGTACGCGAAGACGCACGCCACGGCGGGCGGGCCCGTGTCCGGGAAGAGGGCCGGCAGCACCGTCCCGCCGGGCCGCCGAGCGCGACCAGCCGCGGCACCTTCTCCCACGGCCGGACAGCGGTGGCACGGGATCCGAGCTGTGCGTCGGTCATGGTCCCTCCGGCATCGGTGAGGATGCCGGGGCGGTCTGCCACCCGTGCGGCTTGCCGCGGCAGGCCGCCAACGGGCCTGCCGCGGGCCTAGTGGCTCTGCGTGTTCAGGAAGCCGATGACGACCGCGCCCCACCAGCAGATCTGGGAGACGAGGGCGGTGGCTCCGCCCCAGGCCAGGATGCCCGTCGAGGGCGAGGCGGAGGCCTGCTCGGCCATGCGCCGGTTCAGCAGGCCCGCCTGCAGGCCGTTGAGGCTGAGGACCAGGACCATCACCAGCTTGGTGGCGGTGAGGGTGGCGGAGGGGTTGGGGTGGAGCAGCATGCCGCTGGCGACGAGGGCCACGAGACCGGCCCAGATGGGCGTGTGCAGGCGGCCCGCGCTGCCGAGGGCCTCCTGGAGGGTGCAGCGGCCGGTCATCCACAGGAGCCCGTAGTAGTCGGCGACCAGCACGGCGCCGAAGCCGAGCACGAGGCCGGCGAGGTGGACGAAGAGCGCGGCGGTGTGCAGCGTCGCGTCCGCCTGCAGGTGCACGGAGATCCACACGGAGACGGCCCAGGCCGCGCAGATCGCGACTCCGGCGCCGGCGACCGTCCACCAGGAGTCGTACAGGCCGAGCGGCTTCGCGTGCCGGGCCCCCGGCGACGGGGCGGCGATGCGGACCGGGCCGCGCGGATGGATGACGGACAGCGGCGGTTCGGACGGCAGAGCGGACACGGGATTCTCCAAACGCAGACCCTTACGAAGGTAAGGCTGACTCATTACTGGGCATGGCAAATTTTTCTCGGGGAAACCGGCTTAAGTGCGGGATAAGCCTGAACACTCTCGCGGGGAAATCGCAAGCTCTGCAGGTCACAGGGGTAATCGCGCGCTTTTCGGCTGCGGCGGCCGGAAATTGATCAGCATTCGCGGACCGGCTGACGCTGTGCACGGGTGCGCTCGCTCCCTGTCACCCCTGCGGCCCGGCGGTGTGAGGCCGCCCATGAGGCCTGGATCACTTACTAACGCGCTTAGTCGAAGGATTGCGGAAATAAGGGGGCTGTGCGGCTGTGCCCGGTCCTTTCCATGAATGGGGGTAGTAGGTCACAGGTCTTGTCAGGGGTTTTGGGTGCCGCTAACAATTGCGGGGTCGCTGGGCGCCGTCGACCGAGAAACGGCGCTTCGTTATTGCGCCGCTTCAGGGCCGGGCGACATCCGCGATTGGAAGGTTCAGCTCAGTTATGCGCTCCACCATCTCCGGCTATACCCGTCTCCCGAAGATTCACAAGTTCTCTGTTGCCGGCATTGCCGCGACCGGTGCCGCCGTCGTCGCGGTGGCCGTCGCCCCGCACGCTTTCGCCGCCGACACCGCCTCCGCTTCCGCCGTGAAGCCGGTGGCGTGGAGCGCCGAGGCCTTCGGTGAGACGCAGCAGGACGCGCTGGAGCAGCAGACCACTGCCGCCGTCACGGCCGCCAAGGCTGACGCCGGTGCCGCTGTGGTGAAGGCGAAGGCTGACAAGGAGCGCGCCGAGAAGCAGGCCGCCAACCGTTCCACCGAGCGCAAGGCTCTTGAGGCCAAGCCCGCCGCCCCGGCCAAGCCCGCCGCCCCGGCCAAGCCCGCTGCCCCGGCCAAGCCCGCTGCCCCGGCCAAGCCGGCTGCTCCGGCGAAGAAGGCCTACGCCGACAACGTGGACGGCTGGATCCAGGAGTCCCTGGACATCCTGCGGGCCAAGGGCATCCCGGCCTCCTACGACGGCATCAAGAAGAATGTGATGCGTGAGTCGACGGGCAACCCCCGCGCCATCAACGACTGGGACGTCAACGCCGTCAACGGCGTCCCGTCGAAGGGTCTGCTGCAGATGATCGACCCGACGTTCA
>NZ_JBMMMZ010000028.1:0-55071 GCF_049725035.1 Streptomyces sp. XH2
CCGGCGAGCCGAGGCTGTCACCGCCGGGACCGGCCCCGCTGTGGGTGTGTGCCCGGCCCGGGCAGACACCGACAGCGAGTGGGCGGGTCACCACTTCCACGTCGTGGTCGTGCACAACGGCTCGCCGCAGCCGATCCACGAAGTCGTTGTGTGCGTCCTCGCCCCGCACGCCGACCTCCTGCCGGGCGAGGAGCCTCTCATGATCGTGGCCGTGGGGCTCGTCCCGCCCGGCGAACGCGCGGAAGTGACGATCGGGGACCAAGGCCAGTTCGAGCCGCAGTTCGCCGTACCACTGGAAGTCCACTTCCGGGACGTCGACGGCATCGAGTGGTGCCGCGATGAGGACGGTCGGCTCGATTCAGCCCCCCAGCGGCAGGCCCTCGACGGCGCGAACGACGAGGTGACGGAGTCCCTGGGGCAAGGAGGCGCCGAGTGATCCGGGTGCAGGAAGGGCCCGGTAGCCCTCAAGAGCAGGTCAGTTGACCTGCTTCCCCCTCCCCCTGGTGGGAAGACGAGGTTGAGGAAGTGAGCCAGCTCGTCGCCCATGGTGCTGACCGGGCCGAGGGGCCGGGGGAGGAAGACTCCGGCGGCCAGGGCGAGCAGGTACAGGCACGAGATCTAGTGGTTTACGACGGCTCTCCCACCCAGATCTGCGCTCTGAGTGTCTCGCGACGTCCAGGACCTCTGTAAGGACGCGTACGCTCTTTCTTGACGGCCGATCGGCTTGTGCGCCAGCGGAGTTCTGCGCAGGAGCCGAGTGAACAGCCCTGCGCCAACAGGGGTCGTCACGCGTAGCCCGACCGCTCTCATGACAGGAGGCACAAAAACAGCGGCCCCCCGCGCCAACAGGGAGCCGCTTATCGCGTAGCCCGACAGCTCTCACCCATGCATGACGTGGAGGAAGCCATCAGTTCCGTCTCAGAGCCTACGCGCCAGGGGCAAGCACGTCGAGTTCGAGGCAACCGCCGTCTCGGGCACATAGTCCGGCAGCTTGCCCGCACTGCCTGCCACGGCCTCGTCCGCGGTATGGCCACCGCCGCAGGAGGTGCTCTCGTAACGGGCACGATCTGGTGGGCCCAGCACCGCTAGCCACGACAGACTCCGTCTGCTGGGGCCCGACGCCCGGCGATGAGGCGGACCGGCCGCCCATAAGACCCGCCGTACGGGGTCACGAAAAGTGCGCGAGGGGTCAACTCAATGCTGGGAGGCCCGTGAGTTGACCCCTCGGTGCTACGGCCGGGCGAAGCCCCTCGGGCGGACTACCGCTCGCGCAGGGCGTACGGCTCGATCTCCGCGTACCGATCGTCGGCTTCGGTCAGGTCGAAGCCCTCTTCCCACTCGCTCGTCTTCAGCCAGTTCACCGGCCCGCCGACCCGGAACATCTCGTGCTCCCAGCGCGGTTCGGCGACGCAGAACGCGTGCAGCTGCGGCTGGACGTCGCTGGAGCGACGGACAAACTTCTCGTCGTAGGTGAGGAAGTGGCCCAGGTCGTCCCGGTCCTCGCGGATCTCCTCGGGCAGCGTCACCACCCGCGTGATCTCGTCCCCGTCGCAGTCGACCTCGACCATCACCGGCATCACGTACCGGACCCACCGCTTCGCCACGCCTCGCCTCTCTCCGTGTCGGCTGGACCAGCCGGCGGACACCGTATCCACGCCGCGCCCATGGCTGGGCCTGGTTCCCTGAACTCCGCCCGCACGAGCACGGCCAGCGTCACGAGCGGCGCCGGTGACGGTCTCCGAGGTCGCTACGGTGACGGGCGTGACCGCGAGGACTGTGCACCAGTTGAAGGTATGGATGCCGGACATCGAGCCGGTGGTGTGGCGCCGGATTCACGTGTACTCGGACACCACGATGTACGGGCTGCACGCGGTCATCCAGGTCGCCATGGGCTGGGACGACTCCCACCTGTGGGAGTTCGGGGCCCGCTGGGACAGCTACGGCCACAACGGCCGCGAGGCCTCGGCGTACACCATCGGCCAGGTGCTGCCCGAGGTCGGCCGCACCGCAGGGTACGTCTACGACTTCGGTGACCACTGGGTGCACCATCTGGAAGTCGAGAAGATCCACCGGCCCGCACCGAACACCTACTACCCCCGGTGCAGCGCCGGCCGCCGTGCCTGCCCGCCTGAGGACTGCGGCGGCCCGCTCGGCTACGAGCACACTCTGCGGGCGATCCGGTCCCGCAAGGGACCGCGCTACCGAGACCTGCGGGAGTGGGGCCTGCACAAGTACAACCCGGCGCACTTCGACCGCGCCGAGGTCAACCGGCAGCTCTCCGACGACCCCAAGCAGTGCCGATACGTCATGCCTGCCCCCTGGCAGGAGGAGGTCCTCGACCTTTCCGGCCCGTACCCCGGCGCCCCCAATGCGACCGAAGCGGGTGGTCAACGCGTTGACCACGGTGCCGCCCGCCATTGCCGCCGCCAAGCGGGAGGTCCTCGACGCCCTGGACAAGGTGGAGAAGGCCCGCGCCCGGCTGGGGGCCGCTCTGCGCGCTGAGCAGAAGAAGACCGGCGTCAGCGCCAACGAGCTCGCCGAACACGCCCGCGGTGCGATGTCCCGCCCCCTGGTCCTCAAGGCCCTCCGCCAGAACAGCTGATGGTCCTCACGGCTGGTCTTGGCTGCCTGTTCCCCCACTTCACGGAAGCGTCACCATGGTCGGATGTGACGACCGCAGCAGAGCGGAAACGCGCGGGTTATCTAGCCAGATGTGTCACGCGCATGCTGCGCCGGCGCGTGGACGCTGGGATAGCGGTCTGCGTCACGGCGGCGATTGGGCCCAGGTCTCCGGCCCTCCCCCGCGCCATTCGAAGACCACCTCGTCGGTGAGGTCGACGTCTTCGGCGCCCTCATAGCCAGCGGCCGTGAGGAAGACCGGGATGTCGGACGGCTGGTAGGCCGTTCCGAGCGTGCGGCCGCCGTACGTCACCCGGCGCCAGCCGCGCTCGTCCGGCGGGTGCACGACCACACGCTGCTCCATGGCCCCAGCCTCCGTCAGGGGGCCGGGGCGCGCGCGGTGGGCTACTCCGCCGTGCCTGACGAGCCAATGGTCAGCGTCGGGGCCGCCAGCGGGTGAACATACGCTGGTCATCACCGGCGTTGAGGCCGAAGGGAAGCGCGACGCGGTCGAGGGGGAAGCTCTCTCCTGGGGCGTGGACGGTGTAGCCGCACCGGGAGTAGAAGTCGGCCAGGTTGCGGTCGGCCTCGAAGGATCCGTACAGCAGGAAGTATCCGAGCTGCTGGTAGACCTGCCAGGTCCGCTTGAGCAGCGTGGCGGCGATGCCTTGGCCGCGGGCGTGCTCGGCCACCGCCAGGCCGTGGACCTTGGCGATGAACAAGCTCAGGGCCATGGCCTTCTCGCTGCTGAAGCCGTTGTTCATGGCCATCTCGATGACGGTTCCCGGGGCGGTGGCGGACAGCACGCCGACGGCGCGGTCCTGCTCGTCGGTGGCGACCAGCGTCAGAGAGACGGTAGTCAGGGCCTCGCTCATGGGCCGGTCGGTGAACGATCGCGAGGCGGCGTCGTGGTACGCCTTCGTGCCGCCCAGGCCGGCGAGCATGGCGGACGCCGCCGTGCCGTCCTCGATGGCGGTGCGCAGGACCGGAATGATCCGGACCCCGTCTCCGGTGGTGGCCATCAGCGCGTCAGCTGCCACGAGGTCTTGAGGGCGGGCCAGATGGATGCGGGTACCTGCCGGTCCTCGCCAGCCCGTTCGCAACCGGTCAGCGGACAGGGGTATCGCCAGCTTGGCCTTCTTCGCCGTGGACTTGCCCATGGATCAATGCCCTCCCCTTGATCATCAACGGATGCCTTCCACCCTGCCGGACAAGCCGCCCGGGCACACGCGGGTGTCTCGTTTTGCCCTGGTCCACGCGCACGCGCGTAAGGCTCCCGTACAGCGCCCGCCCCAGCTCCCTGGGAGGGGGGTCAGGGCTCTCTGACCAGCAGCGCCGCGATCTCGGCCGCCCGCTCCCTCGTCGCTTCGTCCAAGGGCTCGGGGTTCGAGGCGGCCTCCAAGATCAGGGCCGCTGCCTGGACAAGTGCAGCTGGGAGCTGCACGTCCTGGACTGCGGCGATGAGCGCAGCCGCCTGGTCCGCCGGCGATGCGGCACCCGTGGGAATGATGGCCCGGACCCCCTTGCCGAGGGAGCGGGGACGGGACGGCGATGTGGATGCTGTGGTCACCGACGAAGTGTGCCGCACGCCCCCGTCGGTACCCACGCCGCCCAAGATTCCCGAGCCGCGAAGGTCCTAAAACGGGCACATAAGGAAACGTTCCTATTGGGAGTTGCCGGGGCGGGTACCGTCCGAGTACGGGATCGCAATTCCAGGGGAGCCCTGTGGTGAGCACGGAACCGACGATCGGCGACAACCTCGCCCACCTGCGCCGCCAGGCCGGCCTGACCCAGCGGGAGCTGGCCGGCAGATCAGGCGTGGCCCTTCCGACCATCCGGGGCCTGGAGCGCAATGCGAGGACGAGCGCCTTGATGGGCACCCTCGCCAAGCTCGCCCGTGCGCTGGATGTGAAGCCGTCCGTCCTGCTCGGGCAGCGCCAGACCCTCCACCAGGACGACGCCCCCAAAGAGGACGGCATCCGCGCACTGCGCCGGGCGGTCCACCCACTGGAGACCCTGCCGGGGCTGCAACTGGCGGAGCACGAGGCGGGCACGCTGACCGTCGCGGACCTGCGAGGCGAGGTCGAGGTGGCCTGGCGGCGGTACTGGGACGGCGCCTTGTCCGAGATGATCGGCGGCCTGCCGGCGGTCTTGGCCGCCGCCCGGGCGGCCGTGGAGGAGCTGCGGGGTGACGAGCGGCGCTCGGCCCGGGCCGCGCTCGCCCGCGGCTACCAGGCCGCCGCGTGGGGGGCGGTGCACCTGGGCCAGGACGACCTGGCCCGTACGGCGGTGGAGCGGTCCTTGCTGGCCGCGCAGGGCACCGAGGACGCGGTGTTGATCGCCGGGGCGTTCAACGCGCTGGCGTGGGTGCTGATGCGCCAGGGCGAGAACGAGCTGGTGGGCGTGGTGGCGACCACCGCCGCTGACCAGCTCAACCCGCGTTTTGCCCGGGAGCACTACCAGGCGGTGCGGATGTACGGGCGGTTAACGCTGTCGGCGATGACGGCGGCCGCCCGCCTGGAGGACTACACGCTCGCCCATGAGCTGCTGGCCACCGCCGGGCGGTGCACGTCCATCGTGGACACCGACGCCACCGACCTGGTCAACGGCGCCCATCACGCGGCCTTCGGGCCTTCGCTGGTAACCATGGTCGGTGTCGAGTTGGCCATGGCCGAGGAGCGGCCGGCCGAGGCTCTGCGCCTGGCGCAGCAGGTGCCGCCGACCCGGCGCATCCCCCCGGTTGCCCGGGGGCGCCACCTGCTGGACGTGGCCCAGGCCCACACCTGGCAGGGCCGGTACGCCGAGGCGGTGCACACGCTGACGCGGGTGCACGCGATGGCGCCGGAGTGGATGCGCTACCAGGTCCACGCCCGCGAGGTCGTCCGCCAGATCCAGGAGTCCAAGGGCCGTCGCCGGCTGCCGGGCCTGGCCCCCCTCGCCCGGCACATGAACGTCCTGGCCTCGTAGCCCTGGGAAGTGATGCACGGCGCATCACCTCGCCGACAGCGATCTCACCAACACCAACCGTGCCCGTTCCCCGGGCGCAGGCTGCGCGGTTTGCTCGGTAGGCCGCCCGGGGCTGGAGCTGCTCCGCTCCCCTGGGGCCCTGGGCGGCGCCCTACACAGCACGGCGGGCTGCCGGAGATGTGGTGATGAGTCGGCGGTCCGTCGCCATCACACCCACGCAGAGGAACCTCCTCGATGAGCCCGACCACCACCAGCGACTCGGCCCCGATTCCGACCCGGACCCCGGTGTTCGTTTCCCACGCCGAGCCGCTGAAGAGAGACGTCGTCTACGACCACCGCGCCGCACAGGCCGCCCTGCCCGTACGGGTCCGCTTCCGCGACGACACGACCGCGGAGACCGTCCTGGTCCTCACCCCCGGCCAGGTCGAGCTCCTCCACCTCCAGTTGGAGCAGGCCATCGGTAAGCGGCGGGACGCGCTGCGGAAGGAGACCGAGGAACGCGAGGCCGCCGAAATCGCCCGCCGAGAAGGCGGTGACCGGTGAGCACCCGCCAGGATCTCGGACTCGGGCACCAGGAGCACCCGTTACTCGGCCGCCTGGTCGTGGACACCGCCACCGATCGCACCGGGGTTCTGCGCGCGATCGCCCCCGAGCAGGTCGAGGGCCCCGGCGGCCGGTCGCGCATGGTGACACGAGCCTGGCTGGCCCCCGAGCACGGCGGACGGGAATGGACCGCCCCCGTGGACCGGATCACGGCGGCGGAACGGTGAGCGCCCGGCATGCTCGCGACGACGCCATCGACACCACGCACCCGGCCAGGTCCTGCCTCGCGCTGGCCGCCATCGCCCTCGGCGTTCCCGTCGCCGTGATCCTGAATAGTCACTGCGGCGCTCTCCTGGACGAGGCCCCGGCACCGGTGACCATGCCGGACTCCGCGTCAGCGGACTGATTCCCCCGACTCCTCGCTCGCATCGGGTGTCACTTTTTGCCCTGGTCCACGCGCGTGCGCGTAAGGGCCCCGCCGCGTGCCACTATGCGGCCAGGGTGCTCTTCACGCGTTCGCGCAGGTCGCGGACGGCGGGGATGGCTGTGTGGGTGCGCATGCTGGTGGCCAGGTCGCGCAGGGGGCCGGCGGCCCGGTGGGAGCTGATTTCCTCGGCGAGGTCGAGAGCGCGGTGGGCGGTGGCGCAGGCCCGTTCATGGTCCGCTTGTCGCCATTGAGCGTCGGCCTGGCGGGCGAGGAAGAGCGCCTGAGTGCGTGTCCGGTCGGCGGGGAAGAGCTTGGCGGTTTGGTGGAACTCGGCTTCGGCATGCTTGGGCTGGCCCATGTCGAGATAGGTGGATGCCCACGCCCCGTGCAGTTCTGCCTCGTCGAACCATCCCACCCATTCCGGGTCGTCGCCTGTGCGGTGCTCGGCGGCGTCAAGGAGGTCGGCTGCGCGGTCCAGGTCGGTGAACGCGGCGGCATTGTTCTGGTGGGCGCGGGCACGGGCGCGTCGTGAGAGGAGCATGGCCTCGACCCTGGGTGTGGTGCGTCCGCGGGAGGCGGACAAGGCGGCGATGGTCATGGCCTCGGCGTCGTCCGGTCGGCCGGTGTTGTTGGCGGCGATGGACCAGAAGGCAAGGATGTGGGCGCCGAGGGCGGGGTCGTCGGCGGCGTGGGCGGATCGCAGGGCGGCGTGGAAGATGCCGTCGGCGCAGCTGTCGTTGAGGTCGAAGGCGGCCCAGGCGTGCATGCGGGCGAGGTCGGCGGCTGCTGCGTGGAGGCGGGCTCCGTGCTGGTCGGTGTAGGAGCGGTTCTTCAGTAGCTCGACGACCATCTGCAAGGTGGAGGAGCTTTCCGTCAGCAGTTGGCCGCCGCCGTCGAGGTCATCAGCGTGGCGGAGCTGTCGGACGCGGTCTTCGATGTGGGCGACGGCCGTTTCTCCGAGGCGGCGGCCCTGGGCGATCTGGCCGGCCGCGGCGGGATCGGCGGTCAGCCAGGACCACAGGGAGGCTGTCAGGGCGATGCCGGTGAGGTGGGTGAAGTGTCGCCGGTCGAGCGTGTGCATGGTGATGGTCTCCCTCCCGGACACCTCGTCGAGTGCCCGGATGGCGCCGGGCGCGTCCCAGCTGTAGCGAGTGGGCTGCTGGCGCGGGTCGAGAGCCAGCCACTTGGGCCAGGGGTACTGGTCCACGGCCTCTCCGGGGATTTCCAGCAGCTCGGCGATGAGGTACTGGGTGGGGATGTCCGGGCAGCGTCCGTCCTCCCAGCGGTAGACGCCGTCCTTCCCGGTGCCCACCGGAACGTGCCGCGTGGCCCCCAGGTCGCAGATGCGCCGCGCCAGATCAGGCCCAGCCCAGCCGCGCACGGTCCGAGCTCGTTTCAACAGGTGCATGCGGCATCTCGCCCTTCGCTCGCCGGAGCAGAGGCCGAACGAATCGACGGTAGCTGGGGTGGACGACCCGGCGGAATGCCGTACGAGGGTGCTCTTCGGGTGCGCTTAGCCGCACCCCGACCGCACCCTGCTCGCCGCTTCCTGCGACCGCTCGGTGCCGGGATGGTGATGCACAGCTCGCCGCTTCGCCTCCCCGGCCGGATGCCGGGAACGCGGGGCGGGCGGCGGCACCGTCAATGTGGAGGCACCTGATGGACGAGCAGACCACGAACCAGGTCAGCGCCGAGACCTACGAGCCGGCCGTGGTGACCGGCTTCGGCTCCGTCACCGGCGCCACGCTCGGTAACAAGCAGCACGACCCCGCCGACGACACCCAGTACTGGAACGCCAGCTGACCCAGTACGCAGGTGATCGCTGAGTGAGACCCGCGCCCGGGACAGCCATGACGACGGCTGGCTGTCCCGGGCGCATCCATTTCGCAGGACGCTGCCACAGGAGGTCATTGATGAACCGCTTCGTCGTTGGGGTGCCCGCCCCCGACTTCGCGCGAGGGATCGTGGTGCCGCGCGACGGAACAGCACTCCTCGACCTGCCCCGGGGACGGGTGTGGACGGTCGGCCACGACACGCACGAGGCGATCGTCACCGCAGCGCCCGCAGGAGAAGGCGGACGGCTGGCGACAGCGGGGCATTGCCTGGCCACCGCCGCCGAACGACAAGCGGCCTTGGCCGCCGGCCGCGACGGCGACCTCGCGGCCGCCCTGCGGCTGGCGGGCTCGCACCTGACGGTCCTGAGCGTCGGCGGCGAGACCTGGGTGGCCGGGGACAGGAGCGGGGTGGTGCCCCTGTACTGGCTGGAGGACGAGATCGGCATCTGGTGGTCGACAGCCGCCCTGCCGCTGGCCGCGCTGTCCGACGCCGCGCCGGATCTGGTCTGGCTGCTGGCGGATCTGGCCGTGACCGGTGTGGACTTCCGGCTGGGCTCCGCGCACTTCGCGCAGATGCGCCGCGTGCCGCCGGGAAGCGCCCTGATGTTGCGCGAGCACGCCGCGCCCCGGATCGTCCCCGTCCCGGCAGCTGGGCGGCCGGGGTGGTCCCTAGCCGACGGGGCGCGGCAGCTGCGGGAGACGCTGACAGTGGCGGTCGAGCGCCGGGCACAGCGGTTAGAGCCGGTGACGTGCGATCTGTCCGGTGGGGTGGACAGCAGTTCCGTGGCCTGCCTCGCCGTACGGGAACGGCCGGTGTTCGCCATCACCTACACCGATGCGCGGATGGCCGAGGACGACGATGTCCTCTATGCCCGCCGCGTCGCGGCCGAGGTGGACGGCATCACGCACCAGGTCATCAGCGGCCGGGACACCGCGGTGGCGCACTTCGACGGCCTGGACGCCCCCGAGGCCCTGCCTTTGACGGACCTGCCGTCGATGTCGATCGGCGTGCTGTCCGTCCTCGCCGCCCGGCTCGCGCCCGCCGCCTCCCGCGGGTCCGCCGCGCACCTGACCGGGCGCGGCGGCGACAACGTCCTCGGTACGGCCAGCAGTCACCGGGTGGACCAGTTCCTCGCCGGTCACCGTGGCCAGGCGCTGCGGCGCGGGAGCGATTTCGCGCGCGCGGTGCGGATCGCGCCGTGGCGGGCCTGGCGACAGATCGCCGCGACGGCCGCCACACCGTACCCGCGTGCCCTGGCCCGCCTGGCGGACCGGATGACCGCCACCCCGCTCCCGGACGACTGGCGCCCGGCCCCGGAGGACGCTTTGGCCTGGTGCTCGGCGACCGCTGGCGCCCGGTGGCTGACGGCGGCGGGGCGCCAGGCCGTGGCGGATCGCGTCGCGGCCCGTGTGCCGGACGCCGGCGCGTACCGGGCCCCGGGCGCGCTGCATGACCGGCTGGACCTGGAGTGGATGGCGGCCGAGCACGCCACATTCGACACGATCGCCCGCCAGCTGTGGCACCTGCCGATCCACGCGCCGTTCCTCGACTCCGCCGTCGCTGACGCGTGCCTGTCGATCCCCTCATACCAGCGGGCCCGCCCGGGCATGTACAAACCGCTCGCTCGCACGGCTCTGGTCGGGCTCGTGCCGGAGTGGCTCTTGGGGCGGCAGACGAAGACGTTGTTCACCACCAGCGTCTTCGACGGCCTGGCCGCCAACGCCCCCGCCCTACGCCGCATCGTCACCGGCTCGCATCTCGCCCAGGCGGGCCTGCTCGATCCCCGCCGTGCCACCGCCGACCTCGAAGCCGCCATCGCCGGGGCGCCGGCGCCCTTGGGGAACCTGCACGCGCTGCTCGTCTCCGAGCTGTGGCTGGCCCGGCTGTCGACGGCAACGGCCCGCGCCGCATGGTGGCAGCCCACCGCCCTCCGGGGAGGCGCGGCATGCGCGTAGGGACGGGGACCGCTCCTCAGCTCTTCAGGGCCCACCTGCCCGGTGGCAGCGCCGCGGTGATGGACATCCGTACCGGCCGTGGCCGGTGGCATCACCTCAACACCACTGCCGCCCTGCTGTGGCACCGGCTCACCGACGGGGCGTCCCTGGAGCGGACTGTGGACGGTCTCGTCGAGGCCTTCGTGGGCCAGGGCGCCGACGAGGGTGCCGTGCGCGCCGACCTGGCCGCTCTCGTCGGCCAGATGCGCGAGCTCGGCCTGCTCGGCGCCCGGACCGCGGCTGCCCCCGAGCCGGTCGCGGTCGCGGTCCGCCCAGCCGTGCCGACAACCACGCCTGTGGGCGCCGGCGATCGCGTCGTGGGCGTGGTGGGCATGGCCACGGCGCTGATCTTGCTGCGCTGCACTCCCATCCGCGTCAGCATCACCGCCGCGCGCGCCCTGGCCCGGATCCCCGTGCGCCCGGCCGCGCCGGAGGAAGCCGACCGGCTGGTTGCTGCGGTGCGCCGTGCGGCCCGCTTCTGGCCGGGCCGGTCGGCTTGTCTGGAGGAGTCGCTGGCCTGCTATCTGGCCGCCGTGCTGCGTGGCCGGAGCGTGGCGTGGGTGGTCGGAGCCCGTACGGCTCCGGCCGGCGCGCACGCCTGGAACGAAGCGGGCGGGCAGGTGGTCGGCCAGGACGCCGCCGACCGGCTCTGGCCCTATGCCCCCGCTCTGCGGATCGAGCACCGCACTGAATAGGACGTGCATTCGCCACCCTCCGCCACCGAGGTGCGGCGTGACACCCGTTCGGGTGAGTCGTTGGCGCAAGTGTGACGACTATTCCAGCTTCCCCCACACCCCCCACACCATCCCGCAAGCGCCGTCCCGGTCACCGGCCGGAGGGCGTGGTCATCCCCCGGTACACCGTCAGCGGGGAGCGCCACGACGACGCGCTCGACGCCTCCTGGTGGACCATCGCCCGCCGCCTGCCCCGCCTGGCCGCCATCGCCATCCGCCTCGCCTGGCAGGCAGCCCCCCGCGCCGTCACCCTGACTGCCGCGCTCCAGCTCCTCTCCGGGGCTGTGACCGCGATAGGGCTGTACGCCACGACCAACGCCCTCGCGCCGCTGCTGGCCGCCGGGCCCACCGGCGAGCGGGTACGCGACGCGCTGCCCGCACTGGCCGTCGTCACGTTCGCCGCCTGTGCCCGCTCCGTGGTCGCGGCGCTCACCGTCGCCACCACCGCCCGCATCGGCCCGAAGGTCGACGGCATCGCGGAGACCCGCTATCTGGAAGCCACGACGAAGGTCCCGCTCGTCGCCTACGACGACCCGGCCTGGTGCGACCAGTCCGAAGCCGCTTCCCGCGCCGCCAAGGACGTCCACCTGATGGTGGAGGCCATCACCACCCTCACCACCGCCCTGTTGTCCATCGGGGCCGCTGCCGGCGTCCTCGCCCACCTCCACCCCGTCCTGCTCCCGCTGATGCTGCTCGCCGTCCTGCCCCGCGGCTGGGCCGCCGTCCGCGCCGCGCGCGCTGCCTACTTCACCGACCGGCACGTCCTTGCCGACCGCCGCCTGCGGCACTCCGTCATCTTCGAGACCTCCAGCCGCAGCAACGCCCTCGAGGTGCGCGCCTACAACCTGCGCGACTGGCTCCTGGGCCGCTTCCGCGACGTCGCCGCCCGCCTCGAAGACGCCGCCGCCCACGTCGGCACCACGACAGCCCGCTACCAGCTCCTCGGCGACGCCGTCGCCGGCACCACCACCGCCGGGGTCTACGCCACGCTGCTCTGGCTCACCGCCACCGGCCGCATCCCCCCGGCCGCCGCCGGAACCGCCATCATCGCCGTCCAGACCAGCCAGCGCCTGCTGACCGGCCTCGTCCAAGGCGCCAACTCCGGCTACAAAACCGGCCTCTACCTCGACGACTGGGACAACTTCCTCCGCGACGCCGAAACCCGCACCTCCGCCACCGCACCCCGCGTCACCCTGCCCGAGCACCTGTCGGTGATCGAGGCCAAAGACGTGACCTTCTCCTACCCCGGCAGCGAGCTCCCGGCCCTCGACCGCATCAGCGTCCGGGTACGCCGCGGTGAGGTGCTGGCCGTCGTCGGCGCGAACGGCTCCGGGAAATCCACCCTCGCCAAAGTCCTCGCCGGCCTCTACACCCCCACCAGCGGGGCCGTGTACTGGAACGACGCAAACCTCGCCGACGCCGACCCCGAGCAGGCGTGGCGGCGGTTGGCGATGCTCCCCCAGGACTTCGCCCGCTGGCCAGTCACCGCCCGCGAGAACATCACCCTCGGGCAAAACGACGCCGACGACGAGGCGATCACGGCCGCCGCCCGCGCCGCCGGCGCCGACACCGTCATCGACGCCCTCCCCGACGGGCTGGACACCAACCTCGCCCCCTCCTGGTGGGGAGGCCGCGACCTCTCCGGCGGCCAATGGCAACGCATCGCCGGCGCCCGCGCCTTCTACCGCCAGGACGCCGACCTGCTCATCTGCGACGAGCCAACAGCCGCCCTCGACCCCCGCAGCGAAGAAGCCGTCTACGACCGCATCCGCACCCTCAGCGAAGGCCGCAGCGTCGTCCTGATCACCCACCGCCTCGGCTCCACCCGCAACGCCGACCGCATCATCGTCCTCGACGGCGGCCGCATCATCGAGGAAGGCACCCACGAAACCCTGATCGCGCTCGATGGCGAGTACGCGAGCATGTACCGCACCCAGGCCAAGGCCTACAACGACCAGCCCACATAACCACAGGCCCGCCAACCCAGCAGAAGAAGGGCAGTGGGCCCGTACGACGCGGTTCTGGCTCCAATTGGAGCCGCTTCGTTCGAATCCGAACACCAGCAAGCCCGCCGGTGCCCTGGGGATAGTCATCCAGGGCACCCCTAAATCGAACGATCTGGAAACTACCGTTTCGGTTTCCACGGCCGAAGCATCGGGCGGGGCAGCTGGTCGCACCGCCTCCCAGCCGCCGGTCGACGTCGTGCCGTCGGCGGCACAGGCCCCGACCCACCGCCGCCTTGCCGACGCTCGCCGGGCGCACGGAAACGTCACCCACGCACGGAGTGACGGCCAAGGCGTGCTGGGCCCCCCACGCCTTATCTAGCTACCTTGTCCACCATGGCGTGGGTGAACATCTTGGTGGCGCTGGACAGCGAGCCGCTGCAACGGTTGGAGAAGCAGGCGAAGCTCGAACGGGCCCGGGAGAAGGAGTGGCTGACCGAACAGCGCGAGCAGCTGCTAGACCTGTCGCGACGCGAAGCCGCCGCAGTGCGCCGGAAGATCAGGGCTGAGCTGGCCGCCAAACGCGCCTCCGGCGAGCTGGGCGGCTCCCGGGACCTGCTCGTCGCCAGGGCCGTACAGGAGGAACTGCGCGCTCGAGGCCTGGACAAGGAATGGCCGAAGCCTCCCGACGGCGAACTCAACGCGCCCGGCCGGCGCTGGGGCACCCCACCGAGCAAGGCAATGGGTGAGGGCGGGTACGAGGAGCGCCTCGCGGTGAAGCTCCCCCACACGCTGGCGGAGACGGTGCGGCGCGCCGCGTATTGGACGAGCAAGGACGCCGTCGAAGCCTTGCAGGAGTGGGACGACCGGTGGGGCCGCTCCGGCGAGGTGGTCCTCCGCGACGCTGCCCGTGACGGCATCCCCGGACAGCTCGCGCTCATGGCGGCAGCGATGCGCCCCTCCGCCCCGCAGGCCGCGCTGGAAGCCCGAGAGCGTCTCCGCGCCCAGGTCCTCACCACCGGGGACCTGATGCGCGCAGCCATCGTCCGGGCCGGCCGCAACGGGCAACAGACCGAGCTCCCCGCCCAAGCGTCACCGGAGCCAGCCGTCACGGAACCCGGCGAGGCCGACCACACGGACACCGCCGTCTGACGCCGAGGACGAGACGGTAGCCCAGGAGCGCCGTACCGTTTCGCTCGAAATCTCGTCGAACAAAGTGGCTCCAATTGGAGCCTGCCGCTTCCGCGTGACTCGCACTGAGGCGACCGGCGGCGCGGTGGTCACTGGCACCGCGTTACCTCTGGCAACATTTAGCACGTCCGAGTACCCACCAGGGGAAGCCCACGGAGGAGAGTTCCGCATGCCCCTCACCCCGCAAAGAGCGATCAACACCGCTCGCCGCGCCAAAGTCATCTCGTTTTTCCAGCAGAAGGGCGGCGCTGGGAAATCCACCGACGCCGTCAACGTCGCCGCTGTGATGGGTGAGAACAACCCTCCCCCGACGCCAGACGCCCCATGCCCAGTCGTCGCCGCCGGCATCGACCTCCAGGGTTCCCTTGAGAAGTGGGCACGCAAGGTTCCCGAGGACCGTCTCCCGTTCGACTACGTGGTCACCCACGGCAAGCTCGGCGAACTCACCAAGCTCGCCGAGGACCCCGATGTACTGCGGATCATCGTCGACACCCCGGGCTTCGCCGACATCGACCCGGATGCCGAGATCGACGCCATCGACCCGCTCGGCAACGGCCCGGCCGCCGAAGCGATGCGCGAGGTCCTGGAGCTGACTGACCTTGCCCTGGTGCCGATCGTGCCCGTGGAGACCCTCACCCACGACCCTGCGGAGTACACCATCGAGCGGCTGCTACGTCCGCGAGGCATCCCCTTCCGGGTGGTCATCAACAACTGGGACTCCGGAACGGACCGCACCAAGGCGGACCTCCGGGAAATGCAGGAGTGGTGCACGAAGCGCGGCTACCAGTACATGTCCCAGCCGATCCGCCGATACAAGCTCCACGCTCAGGCACCAGAGCGTGGCATGACGGTGATCCAGTACCCAGAGAGCGGGACGGCGCTTCGAGCCCGCGAAGATTTCTACAAGCTCGCCCTGGGCGTGGAAGGACTGATCTGATGGGCAGGCAGCGCGGCGCCTCCGCGCAGGACCGGTTCGAGTTCAAGAGCGCCATCGACATGGCGAAGGCACTCAAGCCACTGAGCCGACCGCTGTCTCAGCAGCCGGAGACCCTGACCTCGGAAGAGCAGGAGATGCTGGCCCAGTGCAAGGCTGCGGTCGACACCTTGCAGTGGGCTTTCTGGCTGGCAGGCAAGGCGCTGGAGAACATCCGCGAGGGCAGGCTCTACCGCGCCGAATCCGAATCCTTCGACGACTACGTCTGGAAGCACTGGCGGATGCGGAAGGCGTACGCCAACAAGCTGATCCGGACGTGGAAGATCGCCGAAGCTGTATTCGAACTCCTCTCGAACGAAGCGGCTCCAAATGGAGCCGCCAAGAAGCCCACTCCGCTGAGCGCCAACGCCGAGAGAGCACTCAAGGCTCTGAACCAGGCCCAGGTGTGGGAGCTGGTACCGGTCGCCGACTCCTGGGACGTGGACGCGGCCGTGCTGGTCTACCAGACCACGGTCGAAGTCGACGGCGTCAACGTGACCGCCAAGGTCCTCAAGGGCGCGGTCGAGGCACTCCCGGAGGGCGACTTCGACGCCGAGGAAATCGCCGCGCATGTACGGGCTTACCTCAAGTCCCTCAAAGAAGGTGGGGAGGACGACGACGAGCCGGTCGACTTCGCCGAGCAGGTGGAGAAGGCGGTGCCGTCGCGCTGGGTGCGTCGCCTCGCGAAGAAGGACTCGGCGGCCGCGCACCGTTACCTCGACGAGCTCCAGGCCCACATCGACAAGGTACGGAAGGAGCTGAAGCCGCTGGAGCCAGCGGCCAAGTCCGTACCCGAGGCACGTGGCGCCCAGGAGGAGCCAGCCGAGGAACACAAGGAGCCGGCGGCAGCCTGACGGCCCGCAGAAAGACGAAAAGGCGCCCCATCCCGGAGGATGGGGCGCCTTTTCGTGCGTGCTGAAGCTCCGCTCACCAAGCCCCCGCGTCTTGCCCCAGGAGGGCGGCATCGGCCCTGGGCTCGGGTCAGAGGGCGGCGAGGACGAAGAGGGCGGCGAGGATGCCGAAGGTGATCCAGGACCACAGGGCGCCGATCCACCAGCCGACGAGCATCGCGAGGCTGGCGCCGAGGATGAATGCGGCCCTGGTCAGCAGCGGGGTGCCGTCGTCGCGGAGGGCGATCTCGTCCTCGCATTCCTTGATGCGGTGGTGCAGCTGGTCGATGCGGTCCTGGGCGTAGCCGCGGGTGGTGGGGTCCTCGTGTGAGGTGATGTTGCGCATGTGCTGGTAGCGGACGATCTCGCGCTCCAGGAAGGCGATCTCTTCCTCGGGGGTGTCGAAGTCGTAGGTCCCCACCGGCGCTCCTCTCTTCGGTGGTGCCGGTCAGTTCTGGGGGCCGGTCATGGCGTGGGCGTAGGCGGTGGCCAGCTCGGCCTTGGCGGGGACGAGGGCGGCCAGTTCCAGCAGGAGTCCGGCGATGACGTGGGCATTGCGCTCGGGGGCGATGACGGTCCCGTCCGGCGCCCGGACGACGCCGTCGGCGAGGTTGACGGGAACGGCGGCGGGAGCGGGAGCGGGAACCGCGGTGGTTCGGCGGCCGTGGACGACGGTGAAGTTGGCTCCCTGGATGGCGACGCCGGATATGCGGGCGCCGGGTGCGATGTGGTTGTTGACGGTGGCCATGAGGTCCTCCTGGTGGGGGTTGTGCGGGGGAGCGTACTGATCAGGTGTGCTGGCTGGCGGGGGAACGGTGCGGATGTGGCCGGTGCTACTCGGGCTGGCTGATGACGCGGTCGTTGTCCTCGTCCCAAGCGGTGCAGTGGTTCGTGGTGCGGTTGTTGTCCCACTGGACGGTGATGGACCACCAGCGGTCGTCGTCGCCGTGGTCGATGGCAATGACCCGGTAGTCCTGGTTCCAGTAGCCGCAGTGGTAGCGGCCGCCGATCTGTTGCGGGCCGAGGCAGCGCGAGACGTATTCCTCACGCGTGGTCGGCTCGTCGGGGAGGTCGTCGATCAGGCCGAGTTCTTCGTCGAGCTCGTAGTCGTACGACATGGTCGTGGTCCCTTTCAGCGGTGGATGTTGAGGGTCTTGATGCGGACGCCGGTGCCGCCGGGGGAGAACAGGCGGCCGCCGTGGCCGCCCTGGCCGTGGATGACCGCGGGCACCGGGTCGGGCTGCTGCTCGGTGCCGGCCTTCGAGGCGGTGGCGGTGCGCAGGCGGATGGCGATCCAGCCGACGACGGCCGCGATGAGTACGACGAGCGGGGTGAGCGTGGTCATGGCGGTCGATACCTCCGTCACGGCGGGGGCGGCGATGCGCAGCGCGAGTGAGAGGGCCAGCCCGGTTCCGGAGAGGGCGACGGCGGCCAGGCACACGCCCTTCGCCCACCCGGGCACCGGCTGGGCGGCGCCGGCCTGGTGGGCGGGGGCGGCCTCGAGACGGGGGGCGACTTCGTGGGCCCACATCACCCGGCCGTCCGGCATGGTGATCTCCACGGCCGCCGGGACGCGCACGCTGTAGAGCTCGACTTCTCCGCGCGCGGCGGGGACGGGGTAGGCGGTCTGGTGCGGGGTGCTGACGTAGGGGATGGGGTCGGCCATGCTGGGTGGGCTCCTTGTAGCGAGCACTGCGGGGACCGGCGTTCTGTGACGGGAGGCCGGTCCCCGCGGCTTGTGCGGTCGTCGGTCAGAAGCTGCGCGAGGCCCTGCGCTTCGCGGGCTGGCTCGGTCAGGCGAAGCGGTGGGCGGCGGCTTCCACGAAGCGGTTGGCGGCCTGGATGGCGTCCTCCCGGAGCGCGGTGAGCGCCTCCAGGGACGCGGCGTTCCGGATCGCGTAGGCGGCCTGGGCGGCCTCTTCCGCGGCCGGGGCGAGCGAGGGGGCGAGGATCGAGACCAGGACCTTGGGGGCCTCGATGGCCGAGCGGGTGGTGTGCGACTCGGCGCGGGCCGCTGCGATGCGGTCGGGGTCGGCTCCGGTGAGCCGCAGTTCTTCCCGGACGGTCATCGCGCGGCGGTGGCCGGCGATGGCGGAGGCGAAGTCGGTTGCGGCCTGGAGTTCCTGGTCGCGACGGTGGTCGATGCGGGCGTCGTCCCGGGCGGTACGGGCGGCGCGGTGCTGGAGGAGCCCGGCGACGACGGCGCCGAGCAGGGTGCCGAGTACGGCGATGACGGTGCTTAACATGTGTGTCCCTCTCGCCTGGTCAGAGGCGGACGGCGCCGAGCGCGTGGGCGAGGGCCTGGGCGCTCTGGTTGATGGCGGGGGCGAGGCCGGTGGAGGCGAGGAAGAAGCCCAGCAGGATGCAGACGACGGCGCTGCCGCCGCGTACGTACCCGAAGCGCATGAGCATGATCACGAGGATGAGCAGGATGACGACGAGGCTGACGCTGACGGCCACGGAAACGGTCTCCTTGAGGGTGGGTTACTGGGGGAGCTGGTAGACGCCCTGCTCGGGCGAGAGGACCTTGTCGGCCTTCTTCAGGGCGACCAGGGTGTTCGTCAGGCCGCCGGGCGAGACCTCGCCGTAGCCGTCGTTCTTCAGGGCGGCGAGGATGTCGTCCTTCGCCCACGGCTCGCCGTCTTCGAGGGCCTTCAAGACGCGGGCGGCCGTGGTGGGCTTGGGCCCGTTGGCCTTGGCGTCGGCCTGCTGCTTGACCTGGGTGATGAGTTGGACGGGGATTCCCTGGCCGCGCGCCTGGTAGGCGGCGCCGGCCGCGTCCCACGACTCGCGCTCCAGGCGCTCGGGCTCGTCGTGGCCGTAGAGGTCGAGGATGACCGGGTCCAGGCCCTCGACGATGCCGGGGGTGCCGACCTGGAAGAAGCGCATGAGGGCAGTGGGGCGGGGGCCGCCGAGGAGGTAGGCCATGCCGCCGGTCGTCGAGCCCTCGTCGTCCGTCGCGTCGAGGTCGAAGCGGGACTTCAGGACCGGGGGGCCGTCGAGGCGGGGGATCGGCGCGAGCTGCGCCCCCAGCGGCAGCAGGCCGTCGGCGACGAGGGCCTGCATCATGCTGGACGACCAGCGCAGCAGGACGATGTCGCCCTCCTTGAGGAAGGCCCTGAGCGTGTCGGAGCCGCCGAGTTCGTCGACGTGGCCGGCCTGCGCTTCCAGGTCCTCGCCGACGCCGACCGAGCGGCCCGTACGGCCCAGTTCCTTAAGGAGGTAGGTCGCCTCGTCCCTGTAGGGGGCGCCCTTCTCCAGCAACCGGTTCGCCTCGTCGATCCGCACGCTCAGCAGCGGGTCGGGGCGGCCCAGGATGAACATCGAGCGGCCCAGGGCGGCGTAGCGGCGCATCCGCTCCTCGGCGACCTTCACCGCGGCCCGCAGCAGGAGGATCGCCTCCTCGGGGCTGGTGACGTACCAGTCGACGTTCTTCCGGGCCTCGGGGATGGACTGGCCGCCCTTGAGGTCGGCGACCCACGAGCAGATCCGCGACCGCTTCTCCGCGGCAAGGACCAGCTGCAACGCCCTGGACTTGCCGGCGCCGGTGGTGCCGAACATCGCGCCGCGCTGGGCACCGGAGCCGGGGACGTAGAGGCGTTTCCGGGCGGGGCGGCCGTCGTGGTAGAGGCCGACGGTGATGTAGCCGTCCGGCGTCATGACCAGCTCCTCGGGGCGAGGAGCGCGCACGTTCGCCAGCGGCGGGGTGCGGTAGACGGTGATGATCGCGCGCCGGAGCCCGTCGGTCTCGACGGTCAGGCACGAGGGGTCCAGGACGCCGAGGGCGGATCGGAGCTTGCGCAGGTCGTAGTTGATGAGCCCGCCGGGCGGGACTTCCAGCTCGAGCTCGACGACGTCGATCTCGTACTCGTTCGCGCCGGGGACGGCGAGGGTGCCGCTCATGCCATCATCCCCGTCCGGGTGCTGCCCCGGCGCACGGCGACGATCTTCGCGCCGGGCATCGCGAGCTGGGCGACGTGGGTGTCCCACAGGGTCTCGATGTCGGTCCCGGTCTCGACGGGGCCGGAGGAGACGACCAGCGCCTTGCGGCCGGTGCCGCACCCGGGCACCGGATCGATGCGGATCATCTCCGGCGGGATGTTCGTCAGCGCGGACAGCACGCCGAGGTTGATGTCGGGGACGGGCTGGCCGGCGGGGGCGACGATGTCGGCGCGGAAGTCACGGGGGCCGGTGACCTCGGCCCGGACCAGCTGGGTGCCGGGGGCCTGGCCGCCCTCGCACGCGACGAACTCGAACCAGAACTTCACGAGACGCTCCTCGGGAGTGTTGGCCGCCATCACCGGTGCCGGTTCCACGACGACGACCTCGGCGGTGACGGGGGCGGCCTGGGCGGCCATGGCGGTGGCGATGCGGGCCGGGCGCAGCCACCACACACCCGCGCCCCAGGCGGCGGTGGCGGCGAGTTCGACGAGCACGGACGGCTCGACGACGCGGAAGGTGATGGCCTCACCGAGCAGCGCCACGCTCGGGGCGGTGTAGAGGGCGGTGACGGCCGCGCGGACGGGGTGGCGCTGGGGGCGCAGGGAGAACAGGATTCCCGCGCTGGTGACGGCGAGGGTGCCGGGGATCGTCAGGGCGAGGCCGGTGGGGTTGGTGGCGGTGAAGACCAGGGCGGCGGCCCCGGCGATGGTTCCCGCCCGGCCGAAGGAGCTGCGGATCTTGTCGAGCACGGACACGGTGGTCTCTCCCCCTGGGGGTCAGCGGTTGGCGTAGAACTCGCGGTCGGCCATCTCGACGGGCATGTTCTGGGCGGTTTCGTTGACGACGCCGTAGTCGGCCTCGTGGTCGGCCTTGGCCTGCTCGAAGCTGGTGGCCGTCTCCTCGAAGGCGGCCGCCATGTCAGTGGCCTCAGCGAGGACGGAGCGCATGACCTGGGCGGCCTGGTGGTGCTCGGCGACGGTGTCGGCGTCCACGTTCATCGACGCGGCGGTCTCGGCGAGCTGGTCGACGTCGCGGGCGCAGTCCTCCACGTAGTCGAACGTCGAGCGGACGAGGCTGCCCATGAAGCGCAGCCCTGCGGAGGCGGAGGCGAGCTCGGCGACGAGCAGGGTGTAGGTGACGGCGGCGCCGACGATCTCGCCGGTCTTCTGCAGGACGTTCCGTGCGGCGGGGACAAGGTCGGACATCGGGTCTACTCCTTGTGGTACTGGCGCTCGGCGGGGGCGACGTGGCCGGCGTCGCGGACGGCGTCGGCCAGCGGCTGGTGGCGGGCGGCGGCGTTGGCGCCGGCCACGCGGATGGCCTCGGAGGCGCGGGGCAGGGCGGCGGCGAGGGCGGCAGAGTGGTTGTGGATCTGCTCGGCCTTCTCCTTGAGCCGTACCGCCCAGCCGAGGAGCCGTCCGGGGATCTTCAGATGGACGATGCGGGCGTGGAGCTCGTCGAGGCGGGCCTGGAAGGCTTCGCAGGCGCCGACGCAGGCTTGCGCGTCGTCGACGCGCTGGAGGATCTGCTCGGCGGCATCGTTGTCGGCGTCCACCAGGTCGTAGATCGTGAGCTCGGAGTCGGCCGCCGGGGCGGCGACGTGCGCCGGGCTCGGCGTAGCGGGAAGTGCGGCCACAGGGACGTGTCCTCGATTCGGCGAAACGGGAGCAGGGAGGGGAGCAGGCGCCGGGGCCGGGGGCGCCAAGGCCTGCGCCGGGACTGCCAGGGCCGGGACTCCCGGGGCCGGGGCGGCCGCGAAGGCCGGGGCCGGAGCGGGAGCCGGAGCGGCAGGGGCCGGGGGCGTGGCGGGCAGGCCGGGCCGGGCGCGGGCGACCGCGGCGGCCGCGGTCCGGGGCGGCGACTGCGGTCGCGGGGGGTAGAGGCGGGTGAGGTTGACAGTGAACGGCTGCGGCCCCATGCCCGGCGGCGGCGTCGGTCCGTGGCCCGGGGGCGGCGGGTACCCCGGGCCCCATCCGGCGCCATGAGGCGGGCGCGGGGGCACGGTTCCGGCGCGCCGGTGCCGGGCCCGGTGCCACCTCAGCCAGTTCGGCCGCTTGAACGCGTGCTTCCGGTTCCGCTTCTTCCTCCGCTTGCGCGGGTTCGGACCGGTGGCCCTCCAGATCGGCGGCGTCGAGTTCGGCGGCCGCCATGGCCTGCGGCCGTTGCGGCCCCCGGCGGGACCACGGCCGGCGCCCCGGTTGTTCGGCCGACCACCACCTCGCCCGCCGCCGGGGCGGGCACCGGGACGAGCACCGGGCCGGGCGCCGCCGTTACCGACGTTCGGGCGCCGGTTCTTCCCCCCGCCCGTGCCGGGCCGCCCGGCCGGTGCCCGGCCGCCGCCGGCCGGGCCGCGCCCGTTCGGACGTCCGCCCCTGCGGCCTCCGCCGCCGGGACGCCCCGCGCCCGACGGGCTGTTCTGGTTGCCGCCGCGCGGGCGGCGAGCCGCAGACCCGGCGCCGGCCGACTGCGGACGGGCGGCCTTCGGGGAGTTCTGCCGCGCCGGGCTGCCCCCGCCGGAGGCAGGGCCGGACCGGGACCTGCCACCACCGCCACCGCTGCCGGTTCCACCCGGCGCGCGGGACGAGGGCCTGGCCGATCCGTGCCCGGCCGGGCCGCGGCTGCTCCCGGACGAGGAGCCGGTGCCGCCCCGGGACGGCGCGGTACGTCCCCCAGGACCGCCCGTACGCCCTCCAGGGCCACCGGTGCGGCCGCGCGGGGTGCCAGTGCCGCCGGAACGGAACGCGGCCGGGAGCCGGTTGCCGCCGCGGCCGCCGCCGGGCGGGGTGGCGCCTGTGTGGCCGTGGCGGGCCCGGCGGCCGAACTCGGGCCCACTCGGCACCCGGTGGCCGGCGGCCGTCCTCCCCTGGGCGTCCTTGGCCTGGGCGCGGACGGCCATCTTGTGCTCGGCCCGCGCCTTGACGCGCTCGGCGATCCCGGCGGTGCCGCGCATGGCCGCGATCGCGATGGCGGACAGGAGCATCACCCCCAGGGCGGCCGTCGCGGGGGCGTTGCCGACGTCCGCGGTGGCCGTCTCCTCGTCCCCGCCGTCGTCGGTGTCGTCCTGGCCGTCGTCCCCAGCACCGAGGGCGAACCAGGCGGGCGGGGCGATGGCGCCGTAGTTGAGGGTCGGGAACCCCGAACCGCCGCCGTCGTCCTGGCCGTCGTGGCCGGGGTCGGCGGGGGCCTGCGCGGGGGCAGCCAGGGGAGCCGATGGGGCGGCGGAAGGGGGTGTCGGGAGGGGCGGGGAGACCGGCGGAAGCAGACCGATCCGCGGCCTGGCGAGGGGTCCGGTCGTGCCGTCCCCGGTGGTGTCGCTCATAAACTGGCCCCTCTTTCGGGGTTGACGGAGTGTGACCGTGGGTGGGAGCCTCGCGCGCGCGTGTCGCGCGCGCTCCATGGGCACCCCCCGGACCAAGCCGGGGTGGTGATGGTGGTGGTCACGCGCGCTACTTTCCGTAGTTCTGGACCCAGGCCGTGATGGCGGTCGCGAGCGAGTACCAGGCGGCCTCGCCGTCGCCGCCGCGGGCGCACTCGGCGGCCATCGCGCGAGCCTGGTCGTAGGCGACCTGGCACAGCTCGCGGTTGCTGCCGGCCTTGCGCTGGCGCGTGCCGTAGAAGTCGGAGAGGTTCGCCGTCCGCTGCTGGGCGGCGGGCTTGGCGCGGCTCATGACCCGGTGCTCTTGAAGAGATCGAAGACGGGCGCCTTGGGCGGCTCGGCGGGCATCGGCGGCGCCTCGGGCAGCGCCTGGGCGAGCGTCTGGTTCAGCTGCGCGGCGGTGCCGGCGGCGATCTGCTGCCGGTTGGCCTTGTTGAGGGCCTTCTCGGCGTCCTTCTCGGCCCGTTTCTCCGGCAGGTCGATGTAGATCTTCTTGTGGGTCTTCTCCAGCGTCTTGGCCAGGCCCATGATCGCGCGGGCGTGGCGCTCCATCTGGTGCAGGACGTGGGCGACCTGCCAGGCGTGCACCCAGCCCTGGACCTTGTTGTCGCCCTCGGGCGGCGTCGCCTTCAAGTCGGTGAACACCTCGAGCGCCAGGAGGCGGAAGTCGTGCGACTGTCGGCGAGCGTGCTCGCGGATCTGCTCCGCGTAGATGTGCATGCCGTACGGCTTGAGCGTGAGCAGGTGATCCGAGGTCCATCGGTCGGGCTGCTGGCCCATGATCGTCTCTCCTCTGGGTCAGTGATGGGGGCCGGGCCGTCGGGGGCGGCCCGGCCCCTGGTGGGTCATCCGGCGGTCGCTGCCGGGGCGGGGGTGGTGACGCCGTACTTGGCGGCGTCCGCGGGCCGCAGACGACCGGCCTCGGCGAGCAGCCGGACGGCCTTGTCGTGGCGGCAGCCAAGCGCCGTACGGGCCTGGTTCACGGTGAGGAATCCGTCGTCCGCGACCGGGAGCGTGAGCAGGTGGGCGACGGCTTCGGCGTCCGTACGGGCCGGGGGCTTCTCGGCCGTACGGTCCTTGCCCGTACGGCGGTCCGTACGGTCCGTACGGGACTTGGGCGTACGGGGCGTACGGGCCTCGTCCGTACGGTCCGTACGGCCGGGCCGTACGGGAGGCCGGGGAGGCGGGGGCGTACGGCCTGTACGCGGGTCGGGCGTACGGGGAACGCCGGGAGGCTCGTCGGACTGTTCCGTACGGCCGTCCGCCGCCCCGCCGACGCTGCCGTCCGGGTCCTTCTTGCCGTGGTCGCCGGTGAGGTTGTGGACCCTCCAGACGACGCAGACGAAGGCGATGACGACGCCGATGATCAGCTGGATCGGTACGCCCTCGGGCGGGTGCATGACGTGGTAGATCACGTTGAGCCCGGCCATGAGCATCAGCGCCGGGATCACGTCGCGCTTCTTCTTGAACGCCGTCACGCAGTACACGTCCACCGCGATCGGCAGCAGCGGGGAGAAGACCTCGAACCCCAGGAGCAGCGCGAGCTTGTACTCGCCGATCGCGGCGAGCCCGACGGCCGCCAGCAGGGCCAGCCACGGAGCGGCGCGCCAGGCACGTTCGCTGACGCGCTGCCACTTCGCCGACCGCGACTTGCGCCGGGCCTCGTCGTCGCAGGCCTTCTTCAAGACCGCCTCGGCCTCGGCGACGATCCGGTCGTGGCGCTCCTGAGCAGAGGCGGTGAGCTTGTCAGCCTCCGCCTTCGCCCCGCTGATGATCTGCTCGGCCTCGGCGCGGGCCCGGCCGGCCGACTGCGCCTCGCGGTCCTCGACCTGCTGAAGACGGCGGCGCGCCTCCTCACGCATCGCCGCGCTCTGGTCGTCGGCCTCCTCGACGATGCCGGCCGCCTTCTCCTCGGCCTCGGTGATCCGCGCCTCGGCTTGCGTCCGGGCATCGGCGAGGACCTGGTCGGCCTGTGCGGTGACGTCGGCCGCCTGGGCAGCGGCTGCCTTCCGCACCTCCTCCGCATCGGATTCCGCTTTGGTCAGCGCCTGGTGCCGGGCGACGGTGTCCTGGTGCCGCTGCTCGGCGGCCTCCAGGCGGGCGTCGTCCAGGAGCCGGGCGGCCTCGGCGCGGGCCTCGCGCACCAACTGCTCGGCCTCGACGTGGGCGGCATTCAGGGCGGTGGTGGCCTTGGCGTTGGCATCGGCCGCCTCCGCCCGCAGCTCGTGCGCCCGGCCGGTGAGGTGGGCGGCGACGTCGCCGGCATCGGCGAGCAGCTTGTCGAACTGCTCCTTGATGCCGTCAGTCAGCTGCGTATTCGTCGCCAGGAGCGCCCTGGCGCGGGCTTGGGTGTGGGCGAACGCGGCGGCGGCCTCGTCCTGCTCGGCCTTCGCCGTCTTGGACCGGCGCCCGGCCGCCTCTTCGACGGCTCGGGCGGCGGTGACGATGTCCTCGGCCTGCTCCTGGGCCCCGGTGATGATCCGGTCCGCATGAGCCTGGGCATTGCGCTCGACGATCGCCAGCAGCTCGAAAGCGGTCGGGGCAGGGGGTGGGAGAGGGATGAGGGTTGCGAGGTCGATGACACCCTGGGTGTTCATCCGGCGTGGTGCTCCTGGTGCTGTGTGGCGGGCGGGAGGGCAAGGCGGCGGCCCGCGCTGATGGCGAGCGGCAGCCGCGGCTGGTGCAGGCAGAGGTTCTGATGGACCTCGAAGTCGGCGGCGTCCCAGCGGCTTCGGTCGCCGTGGGCGGCGTCGAACTCGGCCGGGGTGGGGGCCGGGCGCTTCCACGCGGCGGTCAGCCCGAGGTGGTCCAGCCACTCCGGCAGCGGCAGGCCGGCGACGTAGCGCAGCTCGATCCTGCGGCGCAGGCCCGGGGCGGCGAACGCCTCCCAGAAGAAGAGGACCGCGATGGTTCCGGCGGCGACGAGGACGTAGCGGTCCCCGGCGAGCCAATGGACCGGCTCGAGCACCCGGTCGGGGATACGGGGGACGAGGGCGGCGACGTCGCCGACCAGGGCGCAGGGGATCAGCCAGGAGACGACGAGGTCCGCGGCCTGGGCGATGCGGTAGCGGCGGCTGCGGCTGGTCATGACGTTGCCTCCGAGGTCCTGGTCGCGGGGATGGTGTGGGAACCGAGGCGGAAGCTGGTCTCGGGCAGCGGGTCGCGCCTCGGCCCCCAGTGCGCCGGGTCCGGCGAGACGTCCGGGTCGGTGGTGTGGGCGAGGTCGCGCAGCTCCTGCGGGGTGCGGCGCACGGCGAGGACCTTGTTGCCGCGCTGCAAGACGTGCACCGTGATCTCGCCGTGGAGGGCGACGGCGGCGTCGGCGGAGGCCGCGGCGAGCGCCTCGCGGGTCTGCTGAAGGGTCGCGGCCTGCGTCTTGTAGGCCGTGGACCACTCCGTGACGTCCTCGTCGGCCTGCTTCAGGGCCTGCTCGGTGGAGGCGACCGTACGGCGCAGCGCGGCATTCTCCTCGTCGCGCTCGACGAGCAGCTGGTCGGCGGCCTTGAGGATGCGGCGGGTCATGGAGGCGCCGTTGGCCAGGCGGGCGGCGGCGGCCTCAGCGGCCAGGAGCTGCTGGTAACGCTTGCGGCTGAGGAGCTTCACGCGACTCGCCCCCCGGTGGCCTCGGCGGCGCGGTTGGCGTCGAACACGTTGCGCAGCTCGGGGTCGAGCCAGGTGGCGGCGTCGGCGGTGGCCTGCATCGCGGTCGCCGCGTGCGGGTCGGGGTCGGGCCCGGTGACGGTGACGGAGACCCGGCCCTGGTTCATGACGTTGACGGCGCGGGCGACGCCGGGGGCGGGGAAGCACCAGCCGGGCGAGGAGAAGTGGCGGGCGAACTCGGGGAGCAGGTGCCGGGTCTCGGGGGTCAGGCGGATGTCGGCGCTCAGGGCGTCGGCCTCGATGTCGAAGCGGACCCCGATGCCGAGCGCGTTGAGCGCGGCGACGGCGGAGACGAGCTCCAGGGCGATGGTCAGGGTGTCTTCGGTCTCGCCGATCGCGCCGTCGGCTCGGACGGGCAGCGCGGTCTCGGGCATGATGGTGCTCACGCGGACACTTCCTTCGTCTAGGTGGGAGCTGGTCCGTGCGGGCCTTCGGGGAGACGCCCCCGAAGGCCCTTCTTGCGTGTGCGACGTGGTGGGTGGGCGGCCGGGGAGTCGAACCCCGCATCCGGCCCGGGAGGGGAATCAGGGCCGGGGCGACCGTGCGCCGCCCGTGTCCGGCTCGGCCTCGGCGCTCGTGGCGCACGGGCGGTGCCGGGGGCTTGCTGGTGACCTTCAGTTCGCTTTCTCGTGTCGCGTTCTCTGACCGTCTCTCGCACCCGCCGAGGGGATTACGCCGCTTTCCGCCCTGTCTGGGCGGCATCGCGCGGGGCTGCCATGCCTGGCAGTCCGTCAGTGAGGCCCTTCGCGCCGGCCTCGTCCACTGTTGAGTTGGGCTTTGCGCGGCCGGGGCTCCAACGCCCTCGGCCCGTCTTCCCCCGGCTTCCTCCGGGGGCCATTCGCGCAGGACAAACCAGAGCAGACAGGGCGTCAGTTACCGCCTGCCGCCGTGGTGTTGCTTGGCGATGACCATGAAGGTGCCAGAAGTTCCGACACACCGTCAAGAGGTTTCGACACGTTCTCAAGAAGTTCCGACACAACCTTTCGGGGGTGGTGTCGGAACCGATAAGGTTCGGGTCATGACACCCACCACCGGCAGCAGCGTCATGCGGCGCATCGCCGATGACGTGCGCGAGAAGATCAGGACCGGGGCCTACAGCCCCGAGGACAAACTGCCGACCTCGAAGGCCCTGGCCACCGAATACGGCGTGACGTCAAAAACGGTCGAGCGCGCCTACGACCTGCTGAAAGAGACCGGCGACATCATCGGCCGCCGAGGCGCGGGGATGTTCGTCGCCCCGCGGCCGCCGGCCATCCACCGGCACTCCGACCGCCATCAGCTGGAGAAAGACCGCGTCTACCTCACCGACGAGGAGCGGGCGGCCTGGGGCGCCGCAGAGGCAACGACGAAGCTGCCGACTGAGACCTTCCGGTTCCACGCGGAGTTCTCTTCCGTTGAGGCTGACGAGCATCTGGCCAAGGTGTTCGGCATCGAGGTCGGCGTGCGACTGCTGCGCCGCGACTACCGCTCCTACGCGAGCGGCTCCTCCGTCCCCCAGGGCCTGACCACGTCGTTCCTTCCCTACGACGTGCCCAGCCGCAATCCCGAGCTGTTCGACTCGTCCCGCGAACCCTGGCCCGGTGGCACCCAACACCAGCTCTCCACCGTCGGCATCGAGACCGTCGAGATCACCGAGGACGTCACTGCCCGCAACGCCGAGGCTGCCGAGGCCGAAGAGCTGGGCCTGCCGGAACGGTCAACCGTCATGTGCATCGAGAAGACCACCACCGGACAGGAGCCGGACGGCACCAGCCGTGTCGTGGACTACTCCGTGATACTCCTGCCCGCCGCCCGCACCCGCCTGACCTACCGCATCCCTCTCACCCGTCGGAGCTGATCGTGCCCGTCATCACCGTGATCACGCCCGTGCACGACGGCGGCGACGCGTACCTTCCCGAGACCCTCGAGTCGCTGCGCGAACAACAGCTTCCCGAAGAGTGGCGCCTCCAGTGGGTCGTTCAGGAGGACGGCGAAGAGGGACGCGCTCTCGCTCGACACCACGAGCTGCTCACCGCCTATCCCTGGATCTCCACTGGATACGGTCGCGCAGGCGGCGCTGCCCGCGCCCGGACCCTGGGCCTTCTCCGCGCCAAGGGCGAGGTCATTCGCACGGTGGACGCTGACGACCTGCTGCCCGACTCCGAGGTTCTCGCCCGCGACATCCGCGTCCTCACCGAGAACCCCGAAATCGGATGGGTAACCGCGCCCTGTCTCGACCTCATGCCTGACGGAACCCTCCTGCCGGGACCGAGCGACCCCGCCCCGGGTCCGCTGCCGCACCGACTGCTTCTCGACGGCGCCATCGCCGATGCCCTGCCGGTCATGGGCACCACCAGCACGATACGAACCGAGATCGTCCAGGCGCTCGGTGGCTGGCCAGCCTTGCCCGGCTACGAGGACGCTGCCCTTCTCCTGGCGGCCGAGGCTGTCGCCGACGGCTGGATGCAGGAGAAGCCCGGCGAGCTCTACCGCAAGCACGAGGCCCAGTCCACCAAGGCGGCCGGTCACCTCGACCTGAGCGAGCGCAGCGCCCGCATCCAGGCCGCTATCAACCGCGCCGAAGCACTGTGGCGCACGGGCTGGCGGTGGAGCCCGAAGAATGCCGTTCCTGCTCAGCCTCGTTCGGCAACGCTCGATTCCGCCGACACCTGCCTCGACAGCATTGAGCGGCACGGCGCACGGCGCTGACAGAACGACACTCCGAACGGCGGGGCAGTGGCCCGGCTGCGCGGTCGGTGGAGGAAGATGTACGCCGAGTCCGAGTACCCGTCTTCGGGGAAGCCCACGGAGGTCCTGCATGCTCGCCAATGCGTGTTCTGACGCCGGCGGCTTCCGGTTGCCGAGCCACGGCGGCTCATGCCTCGTCTCCTCAGCTCCCGGGTATGCACGCTCGATACAGCAGAATCAGTTCTCGGCACCTCTGATCAAGTGCCTCGCCTCGCCGTGCCCCCACACCGAGCTCGCTGGCTCCAGAGACCAGCTGAAGGACCTGATGCTGCCGAACGAACGAAGCCCGTAAACGGGCGATGGCCGTCCCCTGCGCCAACAGGAGACGGCCATCCAAGTCACGACTCGACCCCTGGCCCTCGAAGCCTCCGCGCCCGAGTCGTACGTTCGGCGGTACCGCCGGGCACCTGACCTCTGGTCCGAGGCCCGGCCACCGATAAAAGAATAGCCAGGATCGCAAGCGGTATGCAGCACCTCGCCGCGTTGCCCTGGCCACTCCAAACCGGAGTCACCGCCGATGTACGGCTCCCTTCCTTAGGGAGATCCGCACCACATGCACCACCAGCCGCTTGCGGCCGCGCCGGGAGATGTCCGCTTCCGCGGATACACCAGCCCGATGCACCCCGCGACGCTAACGATCCTGGTCCCGTACGACACGGGCATGTTGTTCACCACCGCCGGCCGCTCGAGCGCGGCCACCGCCTTCACCCCTGTCTCGGCCACCGTGGAGGTGGCCCGATGACGGCTCAGCAGCCCCGCGAGACGTGGGCCCGGGCCATCGAGCCGGAGCCCTCGGTCACCATCACCGAGGACGTCTTCTTCGGGCACGGCTGGCAGCCGATGACCATCACCATGCTCATGGCCCTGTGGTTCTTGCCGCCCGGCGAGGACTTCGACGTGCCCGAGCTCGTGGGCTGGTGCCGTGCCATGGGCTGGAAGTCGGCGAACGGCAAGCCGCTGGGCGAGGATGCCGTGCGCCGCGAGCTCGCGCTGATCCGGAAGGCTGGCTACGTCCGCACCTACCGCCTCAAGGGCGAGGGCGGGCGGATGGTCGGGATGCGTTACGAGATTTCCAAGCGCCCGAAGCCGCCGCAGGAGCAGATCGAGGTCATCTCCCTCACTCCGACAAACCCGCAGGTCAGTCCATGTGCCTCCAATGAGGACACATGGACGGCGCAGGGTGGGGACAAACCGGAAACCCGCAGGTCGCGCCATGTGCCTCCAATGACCACCTATGGCGAATCGCCACATGTGGTGGATGCGGCAAACCCGCAGGTCGCGCCATGTGCCTCCAATGGCGGATCCCCCCCCACACCCCCCCGGGAGGTGGTGGTAACCACCTCCCCCAACCCCCTCACCGCTCCCGAGGCCCTCAACGACACCTCGAGCCCCGCTGCGCGGGAGGTGGAGGAGGCGGAAGCAGAGTTCGACGTCGAGGCCGTCGCCGCCGCTGAGGAGTTCCTGCAGGAGATGCCTGCGCCGTGGGCAGTCGGACGGCCGACTGCCAAGCGGTACGCACCGCTGCTGCTGGACGTGACCAGGTCTCAGGGCTGGGAGCTCGACGACGCCCTGATCGCCGAGCTGATCAAGGGCCCGCAGCCGAACAACCCGCAAGGTGCTCTCAAGACCCGGATCGAGAACCTGGTCCGTCGCCACCGCGCCGCCGCGACCGCGCGTACGGTCCCCGGCCCGGCCCGCCCCTTCGGCGAGCCCGTCCCTGGCGCGCCTGCCTACTGCGGTCACCTGGACTGCGACGAGATCACTCGGATGCGGACCACGGAGGACGAGCAGGGCTGGCGCACCACCGCGCCGTGCCCCGAGTGCCACCCGTCCAGCACCCGGAAGACCTCTGGAGCAAGAGCCTGACCCGAAGATCGCCCACGGCCCTCTAACGGCCTAAGCGATCACCGGATACCCGGAAGGGCCCGATGACCCCTCGTCGACGCGCTGAGGGGCACTCAGGCCCCTCCACGGGCCTACCTGATCAAGACGGCGGCGGCCGGAATCCTCGCCAGGCCCCGGCCGCCGCTCGAAAACTCCCAGAACAGGAGCTCACCCGTGAGCATCGCAGAACTTCCGGACCACGCCGAGCCCGGCCCGCAGGACGAGCCGTTCCCCGACGGCGACGGTGGCTTCACCCGTCCTCTTCCCCACGACCACCACGCCGAGCAGAGCGTCCTTGGCGCGATGCTGCTGGCCTCCCAAGCCACGGCCGCGCAGGTCATCGACGAGGTCTCCGAGATCCTGCGCGGCCCGGAGGACTTCTACCGGCCCGCCCACGAGACGATCTACCGCACGATCCTCGACATGTACGCCACCAGCACCGGCCCGGCGCACATCGACCCGGTCACAGTCGCCGCCGAGCTGACCAAGCGCGGCGAGATCAACAAGATCGGCGGAGCGCCGTACCTGCACACGCTGGTGCAGGAGGTACCGACGGCGGCGAATGCGTCGTACTACGCCGAGATCGTCCGCGAGCAGGCCGCGCTGCGGCAGGTCATCCAGGCCGGCACTCGCATGGTGGCCCAGGCGTACGCCCGGACCGAAGACGCCGAGCGGATCGTCCAGGACGCTATGGCCCAGGTGCAGGCCGCCGCGACCGGTGCGGTCGAAGCCACGCCGCCGCTCTCCGTCGCCGACCGCTGGGAGGGCTTCCTCGACGAGCTCCAGGCCGGTGCCGACCCGGACGCCCTCGACACCCCCTGGCCGGACCTCAACGCGGTGATCGAGCTCAAGCCCGGCCAGCTGGTCACCGTGGGCGCCGCGACCGCGGGCGGCAAGTCGCTCTTCGGCATGAACCTGGCCGCCCACGTCGCGCTCAAGCACAACAAACCCGCCATGGTCGCGAGCATGGAGATGGGCGGCGGCGAGCTGATGGCCCGGCTCACCGCCGCCGAGGCCGGGATCAACGTCGACAGCCTGGTCCGCCGCAAGCTCACCGAACGGGACTGGGACCGCATTGCCAAGGTCTCCGACCGGATGTCACGTGCCCACAACTTCGTCCTCGACGACAGCGCGAGCTTGACCCTGTCGAAGATCCGCGCACGCATGCGGTGGATGACCGCCCGCGGCCACGCTCCCGCGATCGTCGTCGCCGACTACCTGCAGCTCATGACCCCCGAGGGCACCAGCAAGAACAGCAACCGAGCCCAGGAGGTCGCCGAGATCAGCCGCGGCCTCAAGCTCATCGCCATGGAGTTCAAGATCCCGGTCGTCGCGCTTGCGCAGTTCAACCGGGGCGCCGTCGGCCGCCGCCCAGCCGTCAGCGACTTCAAGGAGTCCTCGGCCATCGAGCAGGACTCCAACATCATCGTGCTGCTCCACCGCGAGCTTGCCGAAGACGGCACCGACACCGGCCCCAAGGCGGGGCAGGTCGAGGCCATCGTGGCGAAGAACAGGAACGGAGCCAGCGGCCGGATCGTCGACCTGGTCTTCCAGGGGCACATGGCACGGCTTGGCTCGATGGGCCGCTGACCTGCACGTTTCTCGTTTTCCGGTGCGGCCGTGATGATGGCCGCACCGGACACCGACCGGAGGAACAGATGCTCACCACCGAGACCGTCCGTACGAACCGGTACCTCGACGAGGACCAGGCCGCCCGCGTCGTCGAGCTGTGGAACGCCGCCTACCCGGGCATGCGCGAGATCCTCGACACCGTCATCCGCGCCAAGCGCGAGGCACACCAACCGTCTACCGATATCGAACGCCTGGAGCAGGTACGGCGCGAGCTCGGGCAGATGGACCGCGGCACCTACCGGGACTGCAAGCGCGGCCCGGCCGTCTTCCGCCCGTCCGCATCCTGGGGCCACCTCCTCCGCGTCCTCAAGGCAACGCCCATCGGCAGCCCGCACGCCGGCAGCATCCATCGCCTGGCGGCCGAGCTCGCCGACCTCACCGCCGCCGACACTGAGCGGCGTCGTACGGCGCAGGCCGCGACCGGCATCCGGTGAGCACGTACGAGCACACCTGACCTGCACGTTTCCCGGTATGGGGACCTGAGAGAATGAGGGACATGAGCGAGGACGAGCTGAAGCGCCGGCTGGAAGCCCTGGAGAAGCAGGCCGCCCGTATCGGTGAGCTGGAGGCCGAGGTGGCGCGGCTGCGCGAGGACGCGGCCAGCGCCCGGGCCTTGGCCGGCATGGCCGACCGGGACGTGGCGGAGATGCGGACGACCATGCGCGGGCACACCCAGGTCCTCAACGCCCTGCGTGAGACCCAGGTCGAGCACGGCAAGGTGCTCGACGCCCACACCACGGCCCTCGAGGCGCAGAGCCGCACTCTGCAGAATGTCGCCGAGCTCGTCGGCCAGCTCATGGTGGGGCAGATCTCCATGGCCGAGCAGCTGACCCGGATCGAGGACCGGCTCGGCGGAGGCGACGCCCCGGCGAGCTGACCGAGGGCAGGACGCGACGGTAGCCGTATGGGCCTGCCATCGTGGTCCGTGGTGGAGAACAGCGAAGGGGCTCGGCGGAAACTTCCCGCCGAGCCCCTTTTGCGTGTCGGTCTACAGGCCCTCGACGGCCTGCTTGACGCGGTCGGTGTCCCAGGTACCGCCCTCCAGCATCGGGCGAGCGAGGAGCTCGTACGTCTGGAGGGCCATGGGGGCGGAGTCGGCGCCGTGGCCCCAGGCTGATTCGAACCGCTGGGTCCAGCGGGCGGAGTCCTTGAAGTACACGCTGCTGCGGCCGCGCGTGTAGTCGGCGTCGCCCTGCTCTTCCTCGACCAGGACGGCCGCGGCCGCGAAGACTATGAAGTCGACGGCCTGCTCGGGGCGCAGGTGCTCGCGGACGGCGAGGCCGCAGGTGACGCCGAGCTGCCGGTGGGAGCCGATAAGCGCGAGCAGGTCGCGGGCGTAGGCCTCGCGGGCCAGGTCGTCGCGGTAGGCGATGAACAGGCGGTTGATGGTGCCGCCGGCCTCGATCATCTGCCGGTTGGCGGCCAGGTACTCGCGGCGCCGGGTCAGCAGTGTGGGGTCGGTGGTCAGGTCGGCCGCCAGGATCTTCTGCGGCTCGGACTGGGACTCGATCAACGTCTTGACCAGGGTCACGGACAGGCGGGGCACTTCGCTGGCGTACACGCGCATGTGCCCGTCGGCGATCTCGGAGTACTCGGAGATCAGCTCGGACTCCACGTGCGCGCGGACCAGGTCGTAGTAGCGCGGGTCATCCATGGCTTTGAGGTTATTGGCCCGCCGCAGCGTGATGTAGCCGCTGCGCAGCCATAAAAGGCCGGCGAGGAGCACCAGCACGATCAGCGCCTCGGCGATGATCAGCAGGTTCTTGATGTCCGGCTGGGAGGTGGCCCAGGCGGCGACCGGGGTGACGATGCCGATGACGGCGATCAGGTTCGTCAGGGCGGGCGAGGCCAGGGCGTCGAAGGCCCGGACCCCGGATGAGCGGCTTGGTGGTGCGGACACGAGTCGTTCCCCCTCCTCGGCCCGGGGCGGGCCGCGAATGCGATTGCCGTCAGGTGCTGGCCGGTGCGGGCGGCTGGATCTCGTAGGTGACGTCCCACCGCTCGTGCGGCACCACGATGTCCGCCGTCTCCACCGCCCGGCCCCCGGTGTCGTAATGGGTCCGCATGATCAGCAGGGCCTGCGCGCCGGCGGGCATCCCGAGTAGCTGCGCCTGGTCGTCGGTGAGGTGGACCGGGCGGGGCACCTCGGTGATCCGGGCGACGGTGACGTCGATGCTGGCCATGCGCTCGACGACCCCGCAGCCGGCCAGGGGGCCGCCGTTGGGCAGGACGACGGGAGTGCGGCCGGTGACGGCCATGGGCTCCCAGCTGGTGGTCAGCAGGACCGGCTGGCGGTCGGTGAGGAACTCGTACGACGTGCGCACGCACTCGTCACCGGGCGCGATGCCCAGCCGGTGGGCGATGTCCGCGGGCGCGGGGACCCGCGCGGCGCAGTCGGATTCCCAGGTGCCGGTGAAGCCGGCCGGGGCCAAGCCGGTGCCGTGCACCTGGTTGCGCGGCATGGGGCGGCGCACGTAGGTCGGGCGCACGAAGGTGCCCGCCCCCGGCCGGCCCTCGAGCAGGCCCTCGGTGATGAGGACCTCCTGGGCGCGGCGGACCACGTTTTCGCCGGCGTCGAGCTCGGCGCCGAGCTCCTTGCGGGAGGGCAGGCGGTAGCCCTCGGGCCAGGTGCCGTCGGCGATACGGGTGCGGAAGACGGCGGCGACCCGCTCGTAGGGGTGGGGCGGGGTGCGTGACGGTCCGACGCTCATGCCTCTCCTCACCCACGGGTCTTGATCAGTACCGATTGACGAATCTAGTCACTAGCTAGAAAACTAGTGACTAGTAACACGCTTCGTGAAAATCTCTTGGGCTGATCGGGGAGCAGTGGCCTACGACCCGCGGACCGCCGTCATCCACTCGGCGAGCGCACAGCTCGCGGCGCTGTCCGGCGCCCAGGCGCGCGTCGTCAACGAGGGCGGCTCCATGCGCGTCGAGGCCCCCGTCACGGAAGGCCTTCTCCGGCACTGGATGGTGGCGGTCTCCGTGTTCTACCTCGGCTCCGAGTTCGGCCTGCGGGATGACAAAGACGGTCAAATCGTCTGGATTCGCTTCGAGTTAGGAGAGGGCACCCGCCCGTGAACTTCCAGCTCCTCCCCACCGCCCAGCCCTTCGTCAAAGGCCACGGCGCCGAGAACGACTTCATACTCCTGCCCGACCCCGCCGGCCGCCTGGCGCTGGCCGCCGACGAGATCCGGCGCCTGTGCGACCGGCGCACCGGCATCGGCGCCGACGGACTCCTGCGCGCCGTACGGACCACCGCCGACCCCGAGGCCGCCACCATGGCTACCGAGGCCGAGTGGTTCATGGACTACCGCAACCCCGACGGCACCGCCGCGGCCATGTGCGGCAACGGCATCCGTGTCTTCGCCCGCTACCTCATCGACTTCGGCATCCTGCCGCCCGGCACCGTCCCCGTCGCCACCCGTGCCGGCGTCCGGCATGTCCGCGTCCCGGAACGCAGCCCCGAATTCCAGGGGCCGGTGACCGTCCTGATGGGGCGCCCCCACCTGCCCGGCCCCGGCCACATCGAAGTCGCCGCCGGCCGCCGCAGCTGGCCCGCCCTCCACGTCGACATGGGCAACCCCCACGCCGTCGTCCTGGTCGACGACCTCGACCACGCCGGCGACCTCCGCACCCCACCCACCGTCACCCCCGCCAGCGCCTACCCCCACGGCGTCACCGTCTCCTTCGTGCGCCTGCGCAGCGCCCGGCACCTCCAGCTGCGCGTCCACGAGCGCGGCGTCGGCGAGACCCGGGCATGCGGGACCGGCGCGTGCGCCGCCGTCGCCGCCGTCCGTCACGCCAGCGACCGCCCGGATACCGGCCCCGGCCGCTACACCGTGGACCTCCCCGGCGGCCGCCTGCACATCACAGTCACCACCAAGGGCACCATGGAACTCACCGGGCCCGCCGCCATCGTCGCCCAGGGCGGCCTCACCCTCACCCCCGCAGCCCCGCCACACCCCTGGACCCGCTGGTCCACCCCCCTCCCAGCCTGACCGGCCGCCAGAACCCGCACGAACGCCGGAAGGCCCGAACCTCCTCCCAGAGGTTCGGGCCTTCCGGCGTTGCGTCTCCCGGCTATGCGGCGCGCACGGGCCGTCTCGGCGGTGCTGCCTCGACGGCGGGCCGCGGAGCGAGGGCGGCCCAGTGCCGGCGGACGACGGAGCCCGGCCCCCACAGCAAGGCCGGAGGCGTGAAGTGCGGAGCGCCGAGGTGGCGCTCGAGCGCGGGCAAGTAGTTCCAGCGCACCGAGGTATGGGAGGAGTGCGCGTAGTGGTAGAGGTCGCCGTACGGCAGCCACACCAGGACAGCGAGCGCAGCCAGGAGCCGACGGTGCGCGTAGAGCCGCATGCAGCGCCCGGCCTCCACCCACGCCGGGGAACCGGTGCGCGCCTCGGGGTCGAACCACGTGTGCTCCACGATCAGGCTGCCCCAGGCGAGCAGGGGGTAGAGCAATAGCCGCGGAACGAGGACGCCGCACACGAGGGCGGCCGGGCCGCCGATGAGGAAGGCGGTGGCGAGGACGACGGCGACGGCGGCCGCGCGGCCGGGGGAGCGGCCCAGGTTCGCGGCGATGCCGGTGACGGTCGCCCGGATACCGCGCGGGGCCAGCGGGAACAGCAGCGCGAGGGCGAAGCGCACGCGGCTGGCCCCAGGGACGAGACCGGCTTCGCGGAGCTCGGCGAGGTTGGGGTCGGCGGCCAGGGTGGCGTTGGGGTGGTGGTCGCGCACGTGCCGCCGGCGTCGGACCGCCACGGGGACGAGTCCGAGGGGGAGGTGGACCAGGACCTCGGCGAGCACGCGGTTGACGCGGGCGGAGCGGGCGAGGACGCCGTGGATGGCGAAGTGGCTGATCTCCTGGAGGTGCCGGAACTGGATGGCGACGCCGACGGCGGCCGCCGCGGCCGCCAGCGGCCCGTGGCCGGCCAGGAGCCACCACCCGGTGATCTGCACCCACTGCCCGGCCAGCAGGAGGGCGGGTGTCCAGTCGTTGGCGCGGGCGCGTTGAAGGGCTATCAGCTCGCGGGTGCTCGCGGCGCGCGGGCGGCCCCGGGCGAACCAGCAGCGGTCGATCTGGCGCAGCGCGATGCCGGAGGCGATGACGGCTAAGCAGGTCAGCATGACGGTCCCGAGGGACGGGGGCGGGCAGATCCCCGCCAGTCGTCACGCACAGTACAGCTAGTCACTAGTTCTGGGATCTCGAGGTGAGCAACACCACGGGCCCCCGGCGGAGATCGCCAAGGGCCCGTCGCGTCACGCCGACCGGAGGTGACGAATCAGTCCTCGTACGGGTCGTACGCCCCGGGGCCCCGGCCCAGGCGACGGCGGGCTCGGGCGAGGACGGCGCGGGTGGGGTCGTAGCCGGGGTCGCCGGTGTCGAACTCGTCGATCCACGCCAGCCCGCCGTTGTCGAGGACGTCCATTGCGCGGGTGACGGCCACGTACGCGAGCATCGCCTCGTCGCGGCGGATCTCGCCGGGCGAACCGTCGGGCCGGTCTGCGGGCGGCGTGAAGTCGTTCGCGATCTGCACGGTGCCCCACTCGCGGCCCTTGGCCTTGTGCGCGGTCGAGAGGATCACGTCGGCGTGCTGTTCGGAGACGAGCCGGTCCATCGCCTTGACGACTTCCCGCGCGCCCTGGTCGTCGATGAGCTTGACGAACACCCGCAGATCCGAACCCGAGCCCTCGTTGTCGACGTAGTCCTGCAGCTGCCCCCAGGTCTCGAACGCGATCAGCTCCGGGTGCGAGGTCGGCCGTCCGGCCTGGAGGTCGAGCGCGGCCTCCGCGAGGGCCTTGATCTGCCCGCCGCCGCCCACCAGGGCAGGCCGCAGACCCTGCTCCAGCGCCTTCATCGCCCGGGCCACCGCCTTGGCGTTCGTCCGGCACAGCACCGCCTGCGGCTTCTCCAGCGCAGCGACGACGGACCGCTTGTCCGGGTTGCCGACGAGCTGGATGCGCGCGCCGACCTGGTCCAGCCACCGGTTGGCCTCCGCGGCGACGGCCGGGCCGAACCGCCACGACTGCTGGAGCAGCAGCCGCCGTTTGGCCGGCCAGTTCGCCAGCGCGTCCACCGCACCCCGCCAGCCGTAGATGGCCTGCGCGGAGTCGCCGACCGCGATGCGCTGGGCAGCCTGAGCCTGCACCAGCCGCGCGATCACGGGGTTGCTGTCCTGCGCTTCGTCGAGCAGCACGAAGTCCACGTTCAGCTTGGGTTCGGTCAGCGCCCACATCTTCAGGTAGTAGTCGTGCGTGAACCGGTGCTCGGACCGGATGTCCTGGGTCTGCTGCCACAGGTGCCGCGCGTGGGGGAGGACCTCGCGCCGCAGCGCGTTCATCGTCCCGTCCGGGATGCCCTCGAGCTCCGGCACGTGGTGCGCCTCGACCTCGAAGGAGGCGGAATGCGCGAACTTGTCGACCGCCTCGGTGGCCAGTCGGGCGAGCTGCACGGGCGACAGGACGCGGTCCTCGCTCACCCGCAGCGGCTCGGTGATGCCCAGCAGTTCTGCCGTCCGCCGGGCTGGCACCCGCACCCGGGTCCGCGCCTGGTAGTCCCGGCCGATCGCGTGCCAGGCCAGTGAGTGCGCCGTGCGGCAGTCGACGTTGCCCGGGAACTTCTTCCCCGCGTCCTGCGCGATCGCCCGGTTGTAGGCGAGGTAGATCCCACGTCCGCGCATCCCCGCGGCGGCCATCATCAGCGTGGTGGTCTTGCCCGTTCCGGCGCCGGCCTCGACCACCAGGTCGTCCCCGGCCGCGCACGCGTCGATGACGGCCTGCTGCTCGTCGGTCGGCTTCAGCTTGCCGGTCTTCCGTGCCGCCGGGGCTTGCGTCACCGGGGCTTGCGTGACGATCGTCGCCGCCTTCTCCTGCCGTTTGGCGACCTCCGCCGGGCGCGCGGCCACCAGATCGATCGTGCGCCCGGGAACGACCACGCCCATCGCGCCATACATCGCGTTCAACGCCGTACGGGCCGTCCGCGCGTGCCGCGTCACCTCCCGCAGCGCCGCGTCCTCCAAGCCGAATAGGCGGAGCAGCTCACCCGCCGCCAGCGGATCCAGCGCCTCTACAGCCTCCCGAGCCTGCTGCCGTAGCTCCTCCGTGTCGCCTCGGGACCGCTGCCGCAACGCACGCATCCGGCACGTCGAATTGCAGAACCGCCGGGGCCTGCCCCCGCGGCTCGGCTTGAGCGAGGCGCCGCACTCCGGCGCCTCGCAGACCGTCGCCGTCTTCCCCATCCGTTCACGCCCTCCCGACCGCTGAACTTCCGTCACATATGGCGAGTGTGACGATCCGGGGAGGCGGTACGCAAGCAGAACGCGCAAGCGCAGGCCGAACGGCTGAAACCCCGGCCCACCAGCCCCAACCTCAAGGCTGTCTGTATAGCTATATAACCCGCAGGTCAGTTGGGTGAGACGCGGTCGTCCGGGCTGCGGGAGCCGGACGACCGCGACTGGCGACGTCAGTAGTCCTCGGCCTCGTCGGTGAGGAGAGCGCTAACAGCGCGCGGGGTCGCCGCGTGGAAGATCTGTCGTCGGTCGGCGATGGTGATGACGCCTGTGGCGTCGTCGAGGTGGTGCTGCACGGTGGCAAGGGCAGTTCGCCGTGCGTGCTCGAAGGTCTCGCCGGAGTCCAGGAGACGGGTGCGTTGTTCGCCGCCGCAGCCGGCCGGGGCCGGGCACTCTCGCAACAGCTGAAGAGCGTGCTCGCGCAGCAGCCCGGCGAGTACGGTCAGCGGCGCCGAGGCGACTGCCGGGCCGTCCTGCTGCGCGTCGCTGGCCCACCAGTGGATCGCCGCGGCGAGCACCACCACCGTCTGCAGGCGCAGCGGCTCCTCGCCGGCGTCCTGGTGGCCGTTCTCCGCGTGCCAGAGCAGCAGCCGGTCGGCCGCGCTGACGGCGTACTCCCATGTCGTCCTGGGCGGCCGGAGCGCCCCTGTCATCCCGTCACTCATGACGCGATCGTCCCCCGCGCCCCACCCGCTGGGGAGACCAGATCTCCGTGACGCCGCGCACGCCCGACGTCCCCCACCGACGCTCCTCGACACGGAGAAACAGGGGAAGCCGCGCGCTCGGCGGCCGTCGTACGGCAGGTAAAGCGGTAGCAAAGCGGTGCATCGGAGCTGCGCTCCGAGCGCACCAAGAGCAGGTAAAGACAGCGTCGCCCGGTGCGCAACCGGAACGACGGTGAACGCGCACCGCACCCGCCGCGCCAGGCGCACCGCACCCGGGGCAGGTGCAGCGCGCACCGCACTTCGGGCACCACCTTGGTGCGCCGGCCGGACGGCGTCGGCCCTCTACCACACGACCCCTTGACCACGGCCTGATCGCGCTCGCTAGACACCGTCCGGCGCGCCCGCCCTGCCCAGCTGCCGTCGCGCACGGGCGAATCGCCGGTGGCCAGCAGCACGGTGCTTACGCCGCCGCGCACCGCCGCACCGTGGCGCACGAGAGCCGGTGTGCAGAGACCGCACCACCGTCTCCGGTGCCCGCACCGGGCGGTGCGCACCACCGGTGCCGGTGCAGCGCACCACACCGCTGTGATGCGCTCCGATGACCGCCGCCGACCTGCCCGTCCCTCTGTCGTCCGCACCCCGCACCACGAGCTCCCGGACCCCGTGCATCACCCCAGCTCACACAGGCCGACGCCCGTCTCACGGGAAGGCGGTTGGCCGCCAGCGCATCCCGAGGTACCGTCAGTTCCCCGAGATGGTGATCTTGGGCTATAGCACTCCAGGTATCTCCGATACATGATCATGGTCCGCCCGGCGGACGAACTACCGCAAAGGGGGCGGGCGGGTTGGGGTACGCGACACCGATTCGCCACCCCGAGCAGGTGGATTACCGGCTCGCGGAGAACTGCGGGTGCGACACCAAGCGGGACGCGCAGGTCGAGTACCGGCTCGCTGCGGCGCGGGATCTGCGGTGGATCGGCAGCGGCCTGGCGGAGCTCGGCCTGGTGGCCGGCGAGAGCGTCGACGCGGACGTCGCGCGGGCGTTGATGGACGGGAAGGACTGGCGCACCGGCGAGCAGCTGGTGCGCCGCAAGAAGGTCCTCGACCCGCGCGGCAAGGTCCCCGCGAACGTCGTCGTCGACGCCATCAGCCAGGCCGCCGAGACGGACGGCATGACGCCCGCCGAGTACCTCGGGAACACCCGCCTCGCCGCACGTCTCGCCCGTGCCGAGCGCGGCATCAAACGCGAGGGTGAGCGGCACGCGACACCCGTGGCGGACGCCGAGCGGCTTGCCGCGGCCGCGGGCCTGTCCGCCAAGAGCCTGTACGGCGCGAAGGTGATCGCGGAGGCCACGAAGTGGAAGGGCCGGCACGTCGATGTCGGGCTGCGCGGAGTGGACGTCACCGTCGAGATGCCCAAGTCCTTGTCGGTGGCGTTCGGGCTGGCGGACGCGGCGACGGCGGAGGCCCTTGAGGACGAGTGGGTGGCGTCGGTGAACGAGGCCGTCACCGATGCGCTGGAGCCGTGGGCCGCGTACGGGATGGCCGGTCACCACGGCGATGGCGAGCGCGCCCAGCGCGTCGAGTCGTCCGGGCTGCTGGGGTGGACGACGCTGCACCGCTCCGCCCGCCCCGTCGACGCCTCTCCCGGTGACCCGCACCTGCACATCCACATCAACGTGGCGCACATGGTGAAGTGCGCGGACGGAAAATGGCGCACGCCCGGTGCCGGTGCCGAGGACTTCCACCGGTACGCACGTCTGGTCAACGAGATCGCCGAGGCGAGGTTCCGCGCCCGCCTGATCGAGCGGCACGGCGCCCGGTTCGAGCGGTCGGAGAAGGGCGCCTGGGAGCTCGTCGGCATCGGCGAGGACCTGCGCACGGCGTTCTCCCGGCGGCACCAGCAAATCGTCGAGCTCGTCGGTACGGACGCGACCCGCGAGCAGCAGAAGACCGCCGCCCGCCGCAGCGCGGAAGCGAAGGAAGAGACCGGTCCGGAGGCGCCCCGGCTGAGCTGGCGCGAGCGCGCGGCCGCCGTGCTGGCCCCGCCCGTCGACCCTCGGCTGTACGGCGCACAGCGGGACGCCGCCGTGCTCGCGGCGCGGCAGGCCGGGGAGGCGGCGGTCGACGCCATGGTGACGGCCGCGCTGCCCGGACCGGACGACGGACCGGCCCTGTCGCTGGCCGCCGGAGGGGGTCCGCTGATGCCGTCCCCGGCCGAGATCGCGGCGACGATCTGGGACGCCGAGCACGGCCTCACCGCGTCAAAGAAGACCGTCAGCCACACGCACGTAATGGCGGCGGTGGCCGCCGCCGTGCCGTACCTGCTGTCCGTCGAGCAGCTCGCCGAGCTCACCGACGCCGTGCTCGCCGTCGACGGCCACGCCGTACGCCTGCCGGACTCCAACCGGCACCACCACACGCACCGTCAGCGGTACACGCACCACGCCGTGGTCGAGGCCGAGCAGACCATCATCGAGTGCGCGACGGAAGGCCTGGACGCAGGACTCGCGCAGCTCACCGAGGCGGCCGCCGAACTCGCGGTGTCGACGTCGGAGGCGGCCCAGGGGTTCGACTTCAGCGCGGAGCAGCGCGCGGTCGTGATGCGCCTGCTCACCGCCGGCCACGGCGCGGACGCCGTCATCGGCGTCGCGGGCGCGGGCAAGACCACGCTGATGAACGCGGCGCGCACGGGGTGGGAGGCCGCCGGGCTGCGCGTCGTCGGCGCGTCCACGGCCGCCGTCGCCGCCGCCAACCTCGCCGCGGAGGCGGGGATCGAGAGCCAGACCATCGCCGCGTGGACACGGGAGATCAGCGGCGGCCAGGGCCTGCACGGTGTCGGCGCGTTCGTCATCGACGAGGCCGCGATGGTCGACGACCGCGCGCTCGCCGTCCTGCTCCGGCACGCCGCCACCACCGGCACCAAGGTCGCCGGTGTGGGCGATCCCCAGCAGCTGCGCGCCGTCGGCATCGGCGGCGGTTTCGCGCGCATCCACCGCATCGTCGGCGGCCTGGAGCTCACGGAGAACAGGAGGCAGCGCGACCCCGTCGAGCGCACGGCGCTGCAGACCTGGCGCGACGGCGCCCGCACCAGTGCGCTCTCCCAGCTCGCCGAGCACGGTCACGTCCACGCTGGCGAGACCGCCACCGAGGCGATGACCGCGATGCTCGATGCCTGGAACACCGCCCGCGAACGGTGGACGGGCGATCCGCACGGCCAGGTCGAGGGCCTGCTGCTGCTCGCCGCCCGGCGTACGGACGTGGCCACCCTCAACGCCGCCGCACGCGCCCGGCTGGTCGCCGCTGGCGAACTCGAACAGGGCCGCACCTACACCGTCGACGGCGGCGGCCGCGTCAGCTTCGCGACCGGCGACCTCGTGCACATCCGCCGCAACGACTACCGCTCCCGCCGCAACGAGTCGGAGCCGGACGTCCTCAACGGGTTCCGCGGCGTCGTGCGCGACGTCCGCGCCGACCAGGGCGTGCTCGTCGAATGGCGCCGCCCCAACCCCCACGGCGGCCACACCGTTCAGCAGGCGTGGATGTCCGCGCGCGACATCGCCGAGGGACGGCTGACCCACGGCTACGCCATCACCATCGGCTCCGCCCAGGGCCTGACCGCAGACGTCGCCATCGCGTACGGGCTGCACGCCGACGCCCACTCCCTCTACCCCGCCCTCTCCCGCGCCCGGCAGGAGAGCCACCTGTTCCTGCCGCTGCGAGACCTCGAGGACGACGTCACCCGCATCCGCCTCGGCACCCCGCGCACCGACGCCGAGTGCCTGGACCGCGCCGTCGCCGCGTACGGCAAGCTCCTGGAGCGCGACGGCGACGACGTCATGGTCACCGACGAACTCGCCACCACCCCCGTCCCCCAGCCCCGCCAGAGCGCCGACGAGGCGCCCCGGGCGGACGCGGTGAACGACGCTGCGACCGTCCACGACGTCGCCCGTGACGCCGTGGACGCCGAGGCCCGGGAGGCCGTCCGCCTGGCCGCCGAGGCGTTCCCCCACCCGGCGAAGCCGACCTCCGAGCAGCGCGTCGCCACCCCCATCGACGCGCTGCGCGAGCACTACCGCGACAACCCGCCCGACCTGACCCCGGACCAGCGCGACCGCCTCCAGCACCTCCTCGACGTCGGCTACGCCTCCCGCCCCGAGCCCACCCCCGAACCCGAAGCACGGCCGGAGGTGCCGCACTGGAGCGAGCGCCCCTACGGCCGTCTGACCACCGAGGGCCTGCGCTCAAAGCTCGCCGACGCCACCGCCCAGGCCCGCCGCGCCGACCGCCTCGCCATCGACCACGACCTCAAGGCCCGCGCCCTCGAACGCGAACTCACCACCCACCCCAGCCCCGGCCGCCGCGCCGCCAACGAGGCCACCGCCCTCCTCGACCGCGCTGACGCCCTGCTGCGCACCGCCCAGGCCGAGGCCCACGCCGAGCAGGCCGCGAACGCCACCGCGAAGGAGGCGCGTGCGGTGGCGGAGCAGGCCGAGCAGCAGGCCCAGCGCGGCCGCCTCGCGCTGCGCCTGGCCGGCACATCCCGCGCCGAACAGCAGGACCTGGCCCTCCAGCACCGCGGCCGCATGGCCGCCGCCTACACCGAAGAACAGCGCGCCCGCTCCGCCGGCCACGACGCCGCCACGGCGGCGTGGGAGACCATCCACGGCTGGGAACGCGCCGCCCTGTTCCGCGAGCAGGGCGCCACCGGCTACCCGCCGCGCACCCTCGACCAGCTCGGCGAACGGCTGACCGCCATGCGCCAGCACCTCCCGGCCCTCGCCCAGCAGATCGACGCCGCCCGCACCGAACGCGCCGACGGACACCGCAGCCAGGCCGCCGTCTCCCGCGAGCAGGCCGCCGGCTTCCGGGCCACCGCCTCCGCCGTCCAGGCCGAGAAGGACCTCCGCACGACCATGGCCAGCCACAGCCCGCAGCAGCACGCCGCCGAAGTCACCGAGCGCGAGACCGCGCTGCAAGATGCCCGGGCCCGGCAGGCCGAACGTGCCGCACACGTGCGCCAGGCCGCCGAGGCATCCGCCCAGGCCCACCGGTACCAGCCGCCCTCCCAAGGGCGCGGCGGCCCCTCGCTCGGCCGCTGACCACGCGCAGGCGACCACGGGGACAGGCACTCGCGCGGTAGCCTCGACCCCTGCGACGACAGGGGCGGACATGGGCGACGGCAGCGCGTTCGGGGCGGAGATCGTTCACCTGGTGAGCATCCGCAAGCAGCTCGAGGAGGCCGTCCAGGGCGTCCTGGGCATGGCCGCCGATGTCGCCGACCTCAGCATCTGCGGTACCGACGAGCTGCCCGCCGCGCTCAGCGCACTCGAGTCCACCGAGTACGTCGACAGCGAGGAAGACGCCGCCCGCTGGGTCAGCCGGGCCTTCACCCTCACCCCGATGACCGCGCTCCAGGCCGGCGGCGGCGAGCCCGTCCTCGCCCTGACCGGCGCCGTCATGCTGCTCCGCGGCGTCCTGCACTCCCTCGACGAGGCCAAGAACTCGGGCTGAGACCGGTGGTACGCGGGGCCTTCGCCGGCCCCGCGACCCCGCTCCCCCCGATACTCCCCGGCGCGAAACCGCATCGTCGTGGCGGACGCCCGTGCGCGCCGGGGAGCATCGGGGCCTGAACCCGCGCACCCTGTCGCGACCCCCTCTTGCCATTACATCTAGCTATATAACCCGTGCTGCTCCCGTTCTCTCGGCTCGTCACCGGTGGCTGAGGTGACGTTTCCAAGCTTGCGAGCGTGCTCCGCGAGGGAGTAGTTGCAACGAGGAAAGGGGATCAAAAGGTCCAGCACCGTCTGCTCGACGAAACTTCGTCGGCGGGCAGACGTTTGCCCAGGTCAACGGGTAGATTGATCGGGCGCCGGGCCCTCCCTTCTGCTCCGATTCAAGCAGCGGAAAGGTGCGAGGAGCCTGGGGCGATGCTGGTGGTGTGGGACGCATTCGCTTCTGTGCTTCATGCGGGGCCCGGCTGCCCCGAGAGGCGTCGGCACGGCGCCTGTACTGCGACGACGCTTGCCGGGCCCAGGCGTACCGTGACCGCAAGGTGGAGCAGTACCGCCTGGACTTCCTCGTCCTGTTCGGCCAGGCCCACTACGCCGGTCGCCGACGCCTGATCCGTGCCCTGTCCTGCCCGGTCTGCGGTCGCCCGACCATGGCCAGGGCGGGACGGCGGCGCGACGCCGTCTACTGCTCAGCCGCGTGCCGCTCCCGCGCCTGGCGACGCCGTGCCACCCGCCGGGCTCGGCAAGCAGCGTGACGTAGAGCCGTCACGAATCCGCCCCCTACCGGCCGGTATGACGCCTCTACGTCACGCTACTCAAATCCGTCACATCCGATGGCAGTGACGGTCCCGGGCGGTGCGCTCGCGGATACAGCGCCGCTTCCGAGTGGACAGCGAGCTGCGTGGCCAGTCTGACCGGGGTGCGGCCGTCCGCCCCGGCCACCAAGTGTTCGTCACCGGCGGCCTGCGCGAGGAAGGTGGCGGCCTGGCTGAGCGCCTGGCACGTACGGGCGAGGACGCTCGCATCGGTACCCGTCGGCTTCAGCTCGTCGAAGGCGTTGTCGAGACCGTCCGCCAGATCGGCGATCGCCTGATAGGCATCGAGGGCGCGGGCCTGCGCCCTCGCCTTCGGGGCGCTGGTCACCGCAGCGAGCCCGTACGCGACCAGCGCGTCGTCGCGGGCCTGCATGATCAGCTCCTGTAAACCGCTGAGGGGAGTCACCGCCTCGCCGTCGCCACGGCCGGCCGCCTGGCGCTCGCACACCGGGGCGAGCAGCTGGTCGGCGTGCTGGAGACGGGATCCGGCGTGTGCCAATGCGGTGACGTCCATGCTCGGGACAACGAACGGCCGGCGGGCATGGACACCTGGGGTGCCCCAGCAGCCGACCTGCGTGAGGTTGCCCCACGAGTAGCCGTACGAGTTGTCCTACGAGTGGCTCTACGACTTGCCGTACGTGTAGCCCTACGAGTTGCTTCCGGAAGCCTGGAGCGGAGCCTGGTCCAGGCTTCTGACCTGCTGGTCTAGGGGGCTGAACGAAGTGTTCGTCGCGCCGACTACTTCTCCACAGACCCCTCCGGAGACGTGGTGAAGCCCGGCCCGAGGCACCGCCGGCCTGTATGGCGGGGTGCTTTGCCCGACCGGCAGGAGCCGCGGACGGGCGGTCTTCCGCGGGGGAACCTCCGTCCGGACCGCTCCCGCCTGACGGCCGAAAACTGTCGCATTAAGGAAAACTGTCGAACTGGGGCGAAAACTGTCACATGCAGGAGAACTGCCAGCACGTCACGAATGGCCCTCTGCTGTCGGTTGGAAGGCGGCTACCGGCTTCTGCCAGCGGTCGGCCAGCAGCCCGTAGAGGAGGGTGTCGGTCCACAAGCCGGTGTTGATGTTCAAGGTGAACTCCGGGCGTCGTCCTTCGAGGCCGAAACCGACGCGTTCCAGCAAGCGGGCCGAGGGGGTGTTGCGGGCGTCGCATTCGGCGGAGACCCGGTGCAGCCCCTGGCGGAAGAGGTGGCCGAGCACGGCGCGGACGGCCTCAGTGGCGTAGCCCTGGCCGTGCAGGGCTGGGGCGAGGGTGTAGCCGAGGTCGGCCTGCCAGCGGTTGTCGTGAAGGTTCACGCCGAGATCACCCGCCAGGCTCCGGTCGGCTTTGAGCTCGATGGCGTACTGGAACCAGCCGGGCTGCTCGGGGTCCTGTTCGCAATAGACGCGGGCCTGGTCGGTGGCGGCCTCGGGAGTGAGGGGCGATGGCCATGCCTGGTAGCGAGCTATGTCCGGGTCGTTGCGGTAGGCCGCCATGGGGGCCGCGTCCTGGATGCGGAAGCGGCGCAGGATTAAGCGCGGGGTCTCAATCTCGGTCATCGGCGCAGTGTTACACGGCACCGGCGTCTGGGTCGGGACCGTAGCGGCGGTCCCAGCGGGTGGAGAGCACCTGGTGCGCGGCATCTCTCTCGGCGCGGTGCAGCGTGGCCACCGCCTCCACCAGGTCGGTGTGCTGCGGCCCGAGATCGACGACGGCGGGCAGGGTGGCCTTGCGGATCTCCCAGAACATCTCGTGCAGGTCGTCGCGGTCGATGGCGGCCTGCAGCTTGGCGGGCCAGGTCGCTGGGCGGAAGGCCGGCCGCGGGAAGGTGCGCCGGTTCGAGTGTTCCTGGCTGGCGCGCTCCGCCCTGTCGGCGCGCTGCTGGAGGTCCTCGACGGCCGCCAGACGCACGGCGAGCGCCCGCACCTCGTCGGCGTGCTCCTTCACCCACGCTCGCTGAACCCGGGCCTGGGCGCGCTGGTCGCGCTCGTTGGCGACGCGCTCCTCCTGGGTGTCGCCCTCTCCGTAGGCGCCGCGTAGCTGCAAATAGCGGCGCTCGGCGGACTGGCGGCTCTTCACTTCCAAGGCCGGGGCGAGCCGGGCCCAGGTGACACCCTTGGCCCGGGCGGCCTCGATGAGGTGGCCCTCGGCACGCAGCAGGTCGTCCCGGAGAATGCGCAGCACCAGCAGTGAGGCCAGCAGGTCGGTCTCCGAGACTTTGTCCGCCTCGCCGAGGTAGGCGTGCTCGAAGAGTTGGTCCAAGTGCGGAGCGACGTCGGCGATCGGCCGGCCCGGCCAGGCCCGCCAGTCGTCGCCGAACTCGTCCGTGTCGGCAGCGACGTGGAACCAGGCGTAGTCCCGCTCCCGCTGCGCCCGCTCCTCCCTGATCCGCCGAGTCCGCTCGTGCGACGTCTCCATGACCCCACCCCTCGATGTCGTTACATCCGCGACAACGAGTGTCGTGTATCTAACGACACGCTGGGCGGCGGAGCCGACGGCCGTCCCGATGGTCCTGGCGGCGGGTGCAGATCGCCCGCTACCGGACGGGCGCAGGGCTGACCGTGGCCGCCGGCGGCGCTGAGAGGGCAGGAGCTATCTGCCCGAAGCCTGGGACAAGGAGGGCGGTCAGGACGCCAGCGACACTGACCCCGGAGGCGATGGCGCAGACGAGGCCCCCGGGGGTCGGGCTACCGGCGTGCGCGCGAGGTGTACTTGAAGACGCCCACGGCGACGGTGACGCCCACGGCAATGAGCGGGGCAGACAGTGAACCGATTTGCCTTAGCGCGACCCCTGGCGAACACTGAAAGTAAGGCGAGGCTTACTTTTCCCGACAGCATATGTCGATCTCTGCGTAGGCCTACCGGAGCCATCGAAGGGTGTGTGACTATGACGCCACCCACAGACCGCAGAATGTCGTTGCTGGCGAACCCGAAACGGCGTTCTCTCCAAGTGATCCAGCGGATTAAGGAATACCACGTGGCAACACAGCCGGACACCCTGGCCGCCGAGCGCCTTGCGGTAATGACGGACGAGCAAATATCCCAGTTCGAGCTGGCATCTGATGCGCTCGCGGCCGTCATTGCCCACTACACCAATTTGATCACTGAGGCAGGGTCCCAGGAAGAAGCCGACCGGCTGGGCGCCGAGCGAATGCGCTACATCATCCAGCAGCGTGATCTCGACCCTGGAAGCGGTGAATCGATCAGAGCCGCCTTCGAAGCTGCGGAAGATCTTTTGGGCCCCCCACCGGAGTGAAGCATGAGCGGCAGCGAGGCCGACGCAATTCTGCCTACGCTCCTTGATCGGGCGTGGCAGGACATCGTCAAGGGACAGCTGACTCCGACCCCCCGGAGGCGCCATGGCCATCGACCTCCAAGGGCTGTATTCGTTGCTGGCCAACCAGCGTCACAAAAGACCACGATCGAGGATTACGCAAGGAAAGAGGAGAGGCTCCGTGATCCAGTTCGGATCGACGCCGACAAGATGCGGGAGCTCCACCCCTATTATCCGCGATGGGTGCGTGAGGACGATCTCACTGCGGCTTCCAAGAGCCAGGAGGCTGTGGGCAAGTGGGTGGACCGGGCCATCCAGCATGTGGCCGAGCGGGGCTTCGACGTGATTGTTAGCGCCACTCTGAAGGACGCACAGAAGGCGCGAAAAAAGATCGAGCCGTTCCTGGCCGCCAATTATGACGTATTCTTGATCTTTACCAGCGTAGACGAGATCAGCAGTCGACTCAGTATCGTCGAACGCTTCCTGAGGGGCAGGCGACCAGGCAGTTGGGCCCGATACGTCCCGGCTGATATTCATGATGAGGCATGTGCAGGAAGCATTGACACAGCCCGCCATATCGATGAAAACACCTTCGGGTTTGACAAGCTCTGGGTGCGAGTGTATCGGCGTCGCGGGAATGACACTGAACTTGCCTATAAAAACCACCTAGTTGGGGGTGGCTGGCAAGAAGGTAAAGCACTGACCGCAAGGACTATAGCTGCGGAACGCCGAAGCTACTGGGACTATCACGTGGATAGGTTCCGGGCCACTGCACAGTCGCTGCTACGTGCAGAGCACTTGGTTCACCCAACCCTTCGTGGCCATATAGTTGGCACTATCTCCAAATTCCTGAACACCCCTGTCTGCCTACGCAACGGGCACTAACAGGCTTGCCGAACCTGCCCCTTCTCCACTCTCGCTGAGTTGGGTGATGACGTCTTCTGATGCGGGCAGGAGGAGAATGCCGCCGCCGAGCAGGGTGACGATAACACCGGGGTACCTGAGGCGGCATGGTTACTTGTTGGTGCGGCACAGAGCTCGAACCCCGAGGTCGTAGGCCATGGATCCGAGTGCGAGGACAACGAGTGGCCACACCAGGGGTGAGTCGGCGGGCACGGTGCCGCCGGCGAGCAGGGTGGTGGCGGCACCGTTGCTGAGCACGGCGGCGGCGGCGGATGCGCTGGGTACCCGGACGAGAACCGCGCGCTCCCGGCCCCGGTTCACGGGGCACCAGCCCGGGTGGCAGCGGCGGCCTGGAGGCGGGCGGTGTGCTGCTGGCCGAGCCGCTTGAGCTTGCGTCGCACCCGCTCGCCGGCCTTGACCGGGTCCGCCGCGCCCGCGGCGAGCGCGGCCTGGGTCCACGTGGCCACGGCCGGGTGGACCCAGGCCAGGGCAATTCGGCGCTCGGCGGGGGTAAGCGCGTTGAGGACGGCGGTGAGGCGAGGGTCGTCGGGCAGTGCGCCGAGGGCCAGTTCCTGCGGGGTGGGGCTGCCTGCCACCAGGTCGTACAGCGTCACATCATGACCTAGCGGGGTGTCCAGCAACACGACCCGCAAGCCGTTGGCCCGCCGACGCCACAGCGGCCTCAGTTGCTGGTGGATCATGCGGGCCTGCGCGCGCAGGTCAGCGATGCCGCAGCGGACGTGGGCTTCGGTGCCCCTGTGTTCGACCCAGTCGCTCATCAGTGTGGTTGACACTGCTTCACGCCACAGGTTTCCGTTACGGAGGCCGAGGACGTGGTGAGCGCACCAGTCGAGGGCCGAGTCATTGCCCTCGGTGCCTTCTGCCAGCCAGAGCCGCATACGTAGGAGGGCGAGGAAGTCGAACCGCTCGTGCTTCGCCGGTTCTGACGGCTTGATGGAGTTTGTGCTGGGAGCCAGGACGAACCGCGTGGGCCAAACGGGCCGCTTGCCTGCGCTCTGTGGGGGCACGGGGGTCTTACCGATGGTGATCACGGCGGCGATTCCTTCCAGCAGCGGTGCCAGTTTCACCCTTCGGTCCTGGCACGGCCTGGTTCCGGCAAAGAATTTTGGAACGCGCCCTGTGATCTGTATCGCCTCGGATAATATGCGATATCCGAGGCGATAAACGGGACATGGCGAAGCGTCACGACCGGCGCCCGCGACGGAGGGACACCGACGACCCGATGAGCACCGACGCGTACAAGCACTGGCAGGAGCTCGACGTCCGCCGCCCCGGCGACGTCCCGCCGGCCACGCCGCTGATGTGGCTGGCCGAGAAGCACCAGCAGCACACCGACCGGCTGACCAACCGCCTGCTCCCCGCCGACTTCCCGCACGAGGTCGAACGGGGCACCGCCGGCGACGCCCTCGCCGTCCTCGCGCTGCGCGAGGCCATCCACCGCGAGATGGAGCACGGCCGCGGCGTGTACCTCCACGACGCCCTCCAGCTCGGCGCCACCTGGACCGAGGCCGCCGCTGCCCTCGACCTCACCCCCGGCGAGGCCCGCGAGCTGCTGCGTGCCTGGGCCGAGGGCCAGCACACGCTGTACACCGCATCCGAGGAGCGCGGCGAACAGCCGCTCGGCCTCAGCGCCGAGCAGCACGCCGCCGTCCTGGCCCTGGCCGAGCTCGCCGACGACGAGCCGGCACGGGGGGAGACCGGCCGGTGAGTAACGTCCCGTACCCCCAGCGGGCCGCCCAGATCGACGACACCGATCCCCGCGTACGGGCGCTCGCGCTCACCCGGAAGGAACTCGACGGCGACCGGCGACCCGCGGCCGAGCGCCACCGGGAGGCGCACGCCTGGCTGCGCGCCGCCGTAGCCGCGGGACTGCTCCCCATGATCAGCCCCGCCACCGGGAAGGCCCTGCACCAGGTCGAGCTCAACATCGACCGTCTGACCGGCTACCCGGACGAAGCCAGCTATGAGTGAGCAGAACACGATGACCACCGAGATCGACCGCACCGACTTGGTCGTCGACGCCGAGCTCGTCCCCGCCCAGCACGCCATCGGTGGCGGGGCGGTGGAGGCGTACGACCCGGCGGCGGCCGCCGTGCTCGCCGCGCTCGAGCAGGGTGCCGACGAGCACATCGCGGCCGTGCGCCCGCGCAAGACGAAGGTCTCCTACGCCCGCGACTGGACGCTGTGGACGGAGTTCCACACCTGGCTCGCCGGACGGACCGGCACCATGCTGCCGCTCACCGCCGTCACCAAGGGCACCATCGTCGGCTTCACCGTGTGGCTGGACGAGGTGAAGCAGGCCGCGCCCACCACGATCGACCGGCGGATCACCGGCGTGACGGTCACCGCCTGCTCAAAGGGCGCCACCGTACCCAAGGAGGCCACCCTCGCCGCCCGCCAGCTGGTCAAGCGGTTCCGCAACGACCCCGCCCGGATGGCAAGGGGCCGGGGCAAAGCCGTCCCCATGACCCCCGCGCACATCAAGGCGATGAACACCGCCGACCGCATCGTGCCCAAGAAGCCCGGCTCCCGCCGGCGGCGCCGCGAGTACGCGGTACCGGAGCTCGCCCGGCTGCGTGACCGCTCCGCGAGCAGCATGCGCTTCGGCATCGCCGGGCGCAACGAGGAGGTCTCCGCCCTCGACGACACCGGCATCAAGCTGATCGCCGAGGGCCTGGACGTCCATGTCCCCTCCGTCAAGGGCCGCCCGCCCCGCGACGTGATCGTCTACTACGGCGAGCACCCCGACACCTGCCCCGTGCGCTGCTGGCTCGCCTGGCAGCAGGCCAAACTCGCCGCCGGCGCCGCCCCCGGCGGGCCCGCCTACCTCCCCGTCGACCAGTGGGGTCACCTCGGCACCCAGCGCCTCTCCCCTGACGGGTGCGGCCGTGCCATCACCCGCGCCGCCCAGCAGGCCGGCGTCGACGCCCACCTCACCGGCCACTCCGGCCGCCGCGGCCTGGTCAACACCGGCCGCAAGCGGGGCAAGCGCGTCGAGAAGCTCCGTGCCCAGGGCGGCTGGTCCCCGAAGTCCCCAGTCTTCTGGGAGTACGTCGACGACGCCGACCGCACCGAGGACGCCGCCACCGACGGCATCGGGCTGTGAGCGGGCACAACGAAATCAGTGGTGGGCGGTTCGAGGTCGCCATCCAGGCCCAGCACATCCACGGTGACGTGGTGATCAACGGCTGGAATGCTCGCCGGCGAGCCGAGGCTGTCACAGCCTGGACCGGCCCCGCTGTCGGTGTCTGCCCGGCCCGGGCAGACAC
>NZ_JBMMMZ010000029.1:0-7914 GCF_049725035.1 Streptomyces sp. XH2
GTTCTCAAGGAACGGACGCTTCCTTTGTACTCACCCTCTCGGGCTTTCCTCCGGGCGCTTCCCTTCGTTGTTTCCAACCTTACCAGATCCGTTTTCCGGTCCGTTTCCGGTCCGAATTCCGTTTCCGACCCCCTGTTGGAGCGGGGTTTCGCCTTTCAGCTTTCGCTTTCCGGCGGTGATTCCGACTTTATCAGATCTCTCCGGTCGGAATTTCCCACCGCCTCGGAACGATCCTTCACGTTCGTCACGAACGTTGGGGGTTCCCCTCGCGGTGGAGCCGTAAACCTACTGGACGGCCGCGCCCGGATGCAAATCGGCAGCGGGGCGGCCGTCCGTTCGGTTGACGAAGCGTCAGACCTCGACGACCACGGGGAGGATCATCGGGCGCCGGCGGTAGGTGTCGGAGACCCACTTGCCCATCGTCCGGCGGACGAGCTGCTGGAGCTGGTGCGGCTCCACGACCCCGTCGGACGCGGACTTGCCGATCGCTTCCTCGATCTTCGGGACGACCGCGGAGAACGCGGCGTCGTCGATGCCCGAGCCCCGGGCCTGGATCTGCGGCCCGCTCACCACCTTGCCCGTCGTGCTGTCGACCACGACGAACACGGAGATGATGCCCTCGTCGCCGAGGATGCGGCGGTCCTTGAGCGAGGTCTCGGTGACGTCGCCGACCGAGAGGCCGTCCACGTACACGTAACCCGCCTGGACCTTGCCGACGATCTTCGCCGCGCCGTCCACCAGGTCGACCACGACGCCGTCCTCGGCGATCACGATGTGGTTCTTCGGCACGCCCGTGAGTGCGCCGAGCTCCGCGTTGGCCCGCAGGTGGCGCCATTCGCCGTGCACCGGCATCAGGTTCCTGGGCTTGCAGATGTTGTAGAAGTACAACAGCTCGCCCGCGGAGGCGTGACCCGAGACGTGGACCCGGGCGTTGCCCTTGTGGACGACGTTCGCGCCCCAGCGGGTCAGGCCGTTGATCACGCGGTAGACCGCGTTCTCGTTGCCCGGGATGAGGGACGAGGCCAGGATGACGGTGTCGCCCTGGACGATCCGGATCTGGTGGTCGCGGTTGGCCATCCGGGACAGGGCCGCCATGGGCTCGCCCTGGGAACCCGTGCACACCAGCACGACCTCGTCGTCCGGCAGGTCGTCCAGCGTCTTCACGTCCACGACGAGGCCCGCGGGGATCCGCAGGTAGCCAAGGTCGCGGGCGATGCCCATGTTGCGGACCATCGAGCGGCCGACGAAGGCGACGCGGCGCCCGTACTCGTGGGCGGCGTCGAGGATCTGCTGGATGCGGTGCACGTGGCTGGCGAAGCTGGCCACGATGATGCGCTTCTGCGCGCCCGCGAACACCTGGCGCAGCACGCCGGAGATGTCGCGCTCGGGCGGCACGAAGCCGGGGACCTCGGCGTTCGTGGAGTCCACGAGCAGCAGGTCGATGCCCTCCTCGCCCAGCCTGGCGAAGGCCGGCAGGTCGGTGAGGCGGCGGTCCAGCGGCAGCTGGTCCATCTTGAAGTCACCGGTGTGCACGGCCATGCCGGCGGGGGTGCGGATGGCAACGGCCAGCGCGTCCGGGATGGAGTGGTTGACCGCGATGAACTCGCAGTCGAAGGGGCCCAGGCGCTCGCGGTCGCCCTCGGCGACCTCGAGGGTGTACGGGCGGATGCGGTGCTCCTGCAGCTTGGCCTCGATGAGGGCCAGGGTCAGCTTGGAGCCGATCAGCGGGATGTCCGGCTTCTCGCGGAGCAGGTAGGGGACGCCGCCGATGTGGTCCTCGTGACCGTGCGTGAGCACGATGCCGTCGATGTCGTCGAGGCGGTCACGGATGGACGAGAAGTCGGGCAGGATCAGGTCGATTCCGGGCTGCTCCTCCTCGGGGAAGAGCACTCCGCAGTCGACGATCAGCAGGCGGCCGCCGTATTCGAAGACCGTCATGTTGCGGCCGATCTCCCCCAGGCCGCCGAGCGGGGTGACGCGCAGGCCGCCCTCGGGGAGCTTCGGCGGGGGACCGAGTTCAGGATGCGGGTGGCTCAAAAGACTCTCCTCACCACGCACGCCACATGCCCTCAGGACATATGGCGCGCGTGACCTTCGTGCACTTGCAGTTGTTTGCGGTGTTCAGTTGTCTGCGGTGTTCAGTTGTGAAGTACTCGCGTGTTCAGTTGTGAAGTCCGTGGGCGGCCCGGCCCGGGAGCCGGTCCGCCGGGGCGGGGCGTCAGCCGAGCCGGACGCCGCCCGCCGTGAGGTCGCGCTTGAGCTGCTCGGTCTCCTGCTCGGTGAGCTCGACGAGCGGCAGCCGCACGGGGCCCGCGGGCAGCCCCTGCAGGCCGAGGGCGGCCTTGGTGGTCATGACGCCCTGGGTGCGGAAGAGGCCGGTGAAGACCGGGAGCAGCTTCTGGTGGATCGCCGTGGCCTTGGCGTTGTCGCCGGACAGGAAGGCGTCGGCCATGGCGCGCAGGTCACCGGCGACGAAGTGGCCGGCGACGGAGACGAAGCCGGCGGCGCCGACGGCGAGCTGCGGCAGGTTCAGCATGTCGTCGCCCGAGTACCAGGCGAGTCCCGAGCGGGCGATGGCCCAGCTCGCCGCGGACAGGTCGCCCTTGGCGTCCTTGTTGGCGACGATGCGGGGGTGCTCGGCCAGCCGGACGAGCGTCTCGGTCTCGATGGGGACACCGCTGCGGCCGGGGATGTCGTAGACCATCACCGGGAGGTCGGTGGCGTCGGCGACGGCGGTGAAGTGCCGGACCAGGCCCTCCTGCGGGGGCTTGTTGTAGTACGGCGTGACGACGAGGAGGCCGTGGGCGCCCGCCTTCTCGGCGGCGCGGGCCAGCTCGACGCTGTGGTGGGTGTGATTGGTGCCGGCTCCGGCGATCACGTGGGCGCGGTCTCCGACCGCCTCGACCACAGCCCGTACGAGCTGGGCTTTCTCCGCATCGCTGGTGGTGGGGGACTCGCCGGTGGTGCCGTTGACGATCAGGCCGTCGTTGCCGGCGTCCACGAGGTGGGTGGCGAGCCGCTGCGCGCCGTCGATGTCGAGTGCACCGTCAGCGGTGAAGGGCGTGACCATGGCGGTCAGGACCCGCCCGAAGGGCGTCTGCGGTGTGGAGGTCGGAGCCATGAGGGCCACGCTACTCGTTGCTCACCGTGAGGTGCCCCCTCGGGGAGTGCCAAAGGGATCCCGGCACTGCCTGCTCGGGGGTTCAAGCAGTGCCGGGTCCGTCTTTTCAGACTAGATTAAAGCCACGAAAAGCCGCAATACGGACACCTAAGCTACCGGGCCGTACGACTTCCCGTCCGCCCTGCCCCGTCAGGGGGCGATGCGGCCGTTCTTGTTGAACGCGGCGTACGTGAGCGGCATGAGCTTCGCCCACTCCGCCTCCATCTTCTCGCCGACCATCTCGATCTCACGCTGCGGGAAGGAGGGCACGGCCGCCTGCTCGTGCTGGGTGCGCAGGCCGAGGAAGTGCATCAGCGAGCGGGCGTTGCACGTGGCGTACATGGAAGAGAACAGGCCGACCGGCAGGACCGAACGCGCGACCTCGCGGGCGACGCCGGCGGCCAGCATCTCCTGGTAGGCCTCGTAGGCCTCGCGGTAGGTGTTCTCCATGACGCGCGTGGTGAGCTCGTGCTGCGCCTCGGTGCCCTCGACGAAGACGTACTTGCCGGGGCGGCCCTCCTGGACGAGCTTGCGCTCGGCGTCCGGGACGTAGAAGACGGGCTGCAGCTCGCGGTAGCGGCCGGACTCCTCGTTGTACGACCAGCCGACGCGGTGGCGCATGAACTCACGGAAGACGAAGATCGGCGCGCTGATGAAGAACGTCATCGAGTTGTGCTCGAAGGGGCTGCCGTGGCGGTCGCGCATCAGGTAGTTGATCAGCCCCTTGGACCGCTCGGGGTCCTTGGTGATCTCTTCCAGGGACTGCTCGCCGGCGGTGGAGACGCGGGCCGCCCACAGCACGTCGGAGTCGGCCGCGCTGTGCTTGACCAGCTCGACGGTCACATCGCCGCGGAACGTCGGCTCGGTTTCCATGGCGGTCTCGGTGGGGCTGTCGGTCACCGGCGGGGTCCTTCCAGTTGCAGTGCTCGGGCGGCGACCAGCCTACGGGCCACCACTGACAACGGGTCCGCAAGCGGCGCCCCTACGGCCCCGCCGCGGCCGGGGGAAGCCGCCCACTGGTTGAGATTTTTCACAGAAGTCACTGAAAACGGGCACCACTGACGGCGTTCGATCGTCCTTACGTACGACAGCACGTTTTTCGAGGTTCCTAGGAGAGCCCCCATGTTCCGCCGGCGAGAGCCCGTGCCGTTCGCCTTCGTCGCCGAGGCCGAGCGCTACCGCAGCAACGTCACGCCGCCGCCCCGAGAACGCACGAGCCGCTCGCAGATGGCCGGCCGTGTGCTCATGGGGCTGACGGTGGCGACGGGGCTGGTCGGGGCGCTGCTGTTCGGGATGCCGTCGCTGCAGCCCACCACGCAGGACACGCACCAGTCGCAGCGTTCCGAGGCATCGGACGGCCGCTGACCGGCAGGTGACCACCGAGGGTGGGATCCGGCGCACCGACCCTGGTGTGCCCGGGTCCCGCCCTTTTCTATAGCCTCACCGGGCACAGCCATTCGAGCGTGCGTGCTGATGAGTGAGGAACCCTCGTGCCCCTGCCCTTTCTGACCGCCGACCGCGACGTCGAGGAGCTCGCGCCCGCCACCGCCGCGGCCGTTCCGCCCACCGGGTACGACGAGGAACCGGCGCGCTGGCGCCGCCCGTACCGGCCCGGCCCGTGGCGCGTCGGCGTCACCGCGCTGTTGCTGCTGCTCGCCTCGTACGTCCTCTTCGCGGCGATGATCATCGCCGTGGCCGGGTCCCTGCCCGGGGCGGGCGTCTGTGTGGCCGTCGCCGTCCTGGTGATCGTGACGGCCGTCCGCCTCGTGCGGGTGGGCGTGTGGGTGGGCGAGCGCGGGCTGCGGCACGTACGGCTGCTGTCCGCGAAGACGGTGCCGTGGGCGGAGGTGACGGCCGTGCGCATCGTCCAGCATCCCGTGCGGTGGCTGGGGCTCCCCCGCACCGTGCAGGGGCAGGCGGTCGTCGTGGAGCGGGCGGGTGGTGCGCCGCTGGCGACGCTCGTCACCAGTCACGGGGCGGACTTCCTCGGCCGGCCCCAGGCGTTCGACATCGCGTGCGACGCGGTGGAGGGCTGGGCGGCGGACTTCCGCCGCTGACCGGCCGTCCGCTACGTCGTGGCCTCTCGCCGCCGCGGCGGACGAAGGAGGCCCGCCGGCGAGGCGCTACGCGTCCACCCGCACCGGCCTGCCGTCGTGGAGGGCGATCGCCCTCTGCATGGCCTTGCGGGCGCGGGGCGTGTCCCGGGCGTCGTGGTAGGCGACGGCCAGCCGGAACCAGGCGCGCCAGTCGGACGGGGCGTCCTCCGTTTCGGCCTTGCGCTTGGCGAAGACCGCGTCCGCGGAGTCCCGGTCGATGCGGCCGCCCGGCGTCCGCACCAGCTCGTCCACCGGCAGCCCGCCCTCGGCGTCCAGCTCCCGCGCGAGGCGGTTGGCGTCGCGCGCGAACCGGGTGGTCTGGTAGAGGAACCAGGCGCCGATGAACGGCAGGACCAGCACCGCCGCGCCGAAGGCGACGGTGACGGCGGTCCCCTGCTGGATGAGCATCACACCGCGGCTGCCGACCAGGACGAAGTAGACGACCAGGACGGCGGCCAGGGCGAAGTAGACGATTTTGGCGCGCACGGTGCTCAGCCCAGGTCCAGGAAGTGTTCCAGGCCGAACGTCAGGCCCGGGGTCGCGACGACGCGACGCGCGCCGAGCAGGATGCCCGGCATGAAGCAGCTGTGGTGCAGCGAGTCGTGCCGGATGGTGAGGGTCTCGCCGGTGTCGCCGAAGAGCACCTCCTGGTGGGCCAGGAGGCCGCGGAGCCGCACCGCGTGCACGGGCACGCCGTCGACGTCGGCGCCCCGTGCGCCCTCCAGGGCCGTCGTGGTGGCGTCGGGCTGCGGGGGGCAGCCCGCCTCGTGCCGCGCGGCGGCGATGAGCTGCGCGGTGCGGGTGGCCGTGCCGGAGGGGGCGTCGGCCTTGTTGGGGTGGTGCAGCTCGACGATCTCGGCGGACTCGAAGAAGCGGGCCGCCTGCCGGGCGAAGGTCATGGTCAGGACGGCCCCGATGGAGAAGTTCGGGGCGATGAGCACACCGGTCGACGGCGAGGCGTCGAGCCAGGCGTTCAGCCGCGCGAGGCGCTCCTCGGTCCAGCCGGTGGTGCCGACGACGCCGTGGATGCCGTTGCGGACGCAGAACTCCAGGTTCTCCATGACCGAGTCGGGGTGCGTCAGCTCGACCGCGACCTGGGCTCCCGCCTCCGTCAGCGTCTCCAGCTTGTCGCCCCGGCCCAGCGCGGCCACCAGCTCCATGTCCTCGGCGGCCTCGACGGCTCGTACGGCCTCGGAGCCGATCCGGCCCCCGGCGCCGATGACCGCCACGCGCAGCTTGCTCATCGTCCCTGCTTCCTTCGAACCAATCGACCAGGCGATTAAGAAACGGCCTCGTGCAGGCGTGCCGCCTGCTTGTCCTTCAGCGGGCCGATGACGGACAGCGAAGGACGCTGTCCCAGTACATCGCGGGCCACCTCGCGGACCTCGTCCGGGGTGACGGCCGAGATGCGGGCCAGCATGTCGTCGACCGACATCTGGTCCCCCCAGCACAGCTCGCTCTTGCCGATGCGGTTCATGAGCGCACCGGTGTCCTCCAGGCCGAGGACGGTGGAGCCGGCGAGCTGCCCCACGGCACGGCTGATCTCCTCGTCCGGCAGGCCCTCCGACGCGACCTTGTCCAGCTCGTCGCGGCAGATCTTCAGCACGTCGTGGACCTGGCTCGGGCGGCAGCCGGCGTAGACGCCGAAGAGGCCGCAGTCGGCGTAGCCCGAGGTGTAGGAGTAGACGGAGTAGGCGAGGCCGCGCTTCTCCCGGACCTCCTGGAAGAGCCGGGAGCTCATGCCGCCGCCGAGGGCGGTGTTGAGCACGCCGAGCGCCCAGCGGCGGTCGTCCGTGCGGGCCAGGCCCGGCATGCCGAGGACGACGTGCGCCTGCTCGGTCTTGCGGCCGAGCACCTCCACGCGGCCGGCGGTGCGGATCGTACGGGCGCCGGAGCGCGGGGCGACGGGCGTCGCGTCCGTACGGCTGAGGGCACCGGCCCGGTCGAAGGCGGCGCGCACCTGGCGGACGACCTTGGCGTGGTCGACGTTGCCCGCGGCGGCCACGACCAGGCGCGTGGGGTCGTAGTGCTTCTTGTAGAAGCGGGCGATCTGGTCGCGGGTGAGGGCGTTGATGGTGTCGACCGTGCCGAGCACGGGGCGGCCGAGGGGGGTGTCGCCCAGCATGGTGTGCGCGAACAGGTCGTGCACGCAGTCGCCGGGGTCGTCCTCCGTCATCGCGATCTCTTCGAGGATCACGCCCCGCTCGGCGTCCACGTCCGCCGCGTCGATCAGCGAGCCGGTGAGCATGTCGCAGACGACGTCGATGGCCAGCGGCAGGTCGGTGTCGAGCACGCGCGCGTAGTAGCACGTGTACTCCTTGGCCGTGAACGCGTTCATCTCGCCGCCGACGGCGTCGATGGCCGAGGAGATGTCCAGCGCGCTGCGCTTGGCCGTGCCCTTGAAGAGCAGGTGCTCCAGGTAGTGGGTGGCGCCGTTCAGGGCCGGGGTCTCGTCGCGGGAGCCGACGTTGGCCCAGATGCCGAAGGTCGCGGAGCGCACGGACGGCAGGGTCTCGGTGACGATGCGCAGGCCGCCCGGGAGGGTGGTGCGGCGGACCGTGCCGATGCCGTTCTCGCCCTTGAGAAGCGTTTGGGTACGGGCGAGGGGCCCCCCCCCCCCCGGGGGGGGGGGCGGCCTACCGGGACGACCGGCCGGCC
>NZ_JBMMMZ010000029.1:7924-48777 GCF_049725035.1 Streptomyces sp. XH2
CGAAGCGTTGGGGTACGGGCGACGGCCCGCCCCTCCGAGGAGGTGCGGGCCGTCTTCCGTGTACTACGGGACGTCACTTGGCGGACTCGTCCTTGGTCTCGTCGGCCTTGTCGCCGTCCTCGCCCTCGATCACGGGGATGAGGGAGAGCTTGCCGCGCTGGTCGATCTCGGCGATCTCGACCTGGACCTTCTGGCCCACGCCGAGCACGTCCTCGACGTTCTCCACGCGCTTGCCGCCGGCGAGCTTACGGATCTGCGAGATGTGCAGCAGGCCGTCCTTGCCCGGCATGAGGGAGACGAAGGCACCGAAGGTGGTGGTCTTGACGACCGTACCCAGGTAGCGCTCGCCGACCTCCGGCATGGTCGGGTTGGCGATGCCGTTGATCGTGGCGCGGGCGGCCTCGGCGGAGGGGCCGTCGGCGGCACCGATGTAGATGGTGCCGTCGTCCTCGATCGTGATCTCGGCGCCGGTGTCCTCCTGGATCTGGTTGATCATCTTGCCCTTGGGGCCGATGACCTCACCGATCTTGTCCACCGGGATCTTGACGGTGATGATCCGCGGGGCGTAGGCGGACATCTCGTCCGGCGTGTCGATGGCCTCCATCATCACGTCGAGGATGTGCAGACGCGCGTCGCGGGCCTGCTTGAGGGCCGCGGCCAGGACGGAGGCCGGGATGCCGTCCAGCTTGGTGTCGAGCTGGAGGGCGGTCACGAACTCCTTGGTGCCGGCGACCTTGAAGTCCATGTCGCCGAAGGCGTCCTCCGCACCGAGGATGTCGGTGAGGGCGACGTAGTGCGTCTTGCCGTCGATCTCCTGGGAGATCAGGCCCATGGCGATGCCGGCGACGGGGGCCTTCAGCGGCACACCGGCGTTCAGCAGCGACATGGTGGAGGCGCAGACCGAGCCCATGGACGTCGAGCCGTTGGAGCCCAGCGCCTCGGAGACCTGGCGGATGGCGTAGGGGAACTCCTCGCGCGTCGGCAGCACGGGCACGATGGCCCGCTCGGCCAGGGCGCCGTGGCCGATCTCGCGGCGCTTCGGCGAACCGACGCGGCCGGTCTCGCCGACGGAGTACGGCGGGAAGTTGTAGTTGTGCATGTAGCGCTTGCGGGTCACCGGGGAGAGGGTGTCCAGCTGCTGCTCCATGCGGAGCATGTTGAGGGTGGTGACGCCCAGGATCTGGGTCTCGCCACGCTCGAACAGGGCGGAGCCGTGGACGCGCGGGATGGCCTCGACCTCGGCGGCGAGCGTGCGGATGTCCGTCACGCCACGGCCGTCGATGCGCTTCTTCTCCTTGATGACGCGCTCACGGACCAGGGACTTGGTCAGCGAGCGGTACGCGGCGGAGATCTCCTTCTCGCGGCCCTCGAACTCCGGCAGGAGCTTCTCGGCGGCGAGCTCCTTGACGCGGTCGATCTCGGTCTCGCGCTCCTGCTTGCCGGCGATGGTGAGCGCCTGGGCGAGCTCGTCGCGGACGGCCTTGGTCAGGGCGGCCAGGACGTCGTCCTGGTAGTCCAGGAAGACCGGGAACTCACCCTCGGGCTTGGCGGCCTGGGAGGCGAGCTCGGACTGGGCGCGGCACAGGACCTTGATGAAGGGCTTCGCGGCCTCGAGACCGGCGGCGACGACCTCCTCGGTGGGGGCGTCGGCGCCGTCCTTGACCAGCTGGATGGTCTTCTCGGTGGCCTCGGCCTCGACCATCATGATCGCGACGTCGCCGTCCTCCAGGACGCGGCCGGCCACGACCATGTCGAAGACGGCGTCCTCGAGCTCGGTGTGGGTCGGGAACGCCACCCACTGGCCCTTGATCAGAGCGACGCGGGTGGCGCCGATCGGACCGGAGAAGGGCAGGCCCGCGAGCTGCGTGGAGCAGGAGGCGGCGTTGATCGCGACCACGTCGTAGAGGTGGTCGGGGTTGAGTGCCATGACCGTCTCGACGATCTGGATCTCGTTGCGCAGGCCCTTCTTGAAGGAGGGGCGCAGCGGCCGGTCGATCAGACGGCAGGTGAGGACCGCGTCCTCGGAGGGGCGGCCCTCGCGGCGGAAGAAGGAGCCGGGGATCTTGCCGGCTGCGTACATCCGCTCCTCGACGTCCACCGTCAGGGGGAAGAAGTCGAGCTGGTCCTTGGGCTTCTTGGAAGCGGTGGTGGCCGACAGCACCATGGTGTCGTCGTCCAGGTACGCCACGGCGGAACCGGCGGCCTGCTTGGCCAGGCGGCCCGTCTCGAAGCGGATGGTGCGGGTGCCGAAGGCGCCGTTGTCGATGACGGCCTCGGCGTAGTGGGTCTCGTTCTCCACCAGGGATATCTCCTCGTCTGCGTCCCCGCCCGTGTGGCGGGGACGGTGGCGGAGGAGCGTCTGTGCTGGCCGGTCTTCGATCGAAGCACCCGGATTTCCCTGATCCGGGGGCCACTACCGAGGACCGGCGGCGAGCTGAGCGCTCCTCCTCGTACGGTTCGGCACGGATGCCGTCGTGGAAACCAGACTACAAAGCTTCTGCTGTCCACGAGATACGCAAAGGGAGCGGCCCCCAGACGGTGGGAACCGCTCCCTTCACGGTGTCTTACTTGGCGCCGGCGGCACCGCGGCGGATGCCGAGGCGCTCGACCAGGGCGCGGAAGCGCGTGATGTCCTTCTTGGCCAGGTACTGCAGCAGGCGGCGACGCTGGCCGACCAGGAGCAGCAGGCCACGACGCGAGTGGTGGTCGTGCTTGTGCTGCTTCAGGTGCTCGGTCAGGTCCGAGATGCGGCGGGTGAGCATCGCAACCTGGACCTCGGGGGAGCCGGTGTCGCCCTCCTTGGTGGCGAACTCGGCCATGATCTGCTTCTTCGTAGCGGCGTCGAGCGACACGCGATACTCCTTCTGAGTGTCTTTTGGCCACCGAGTGCCCCTGGTCTCTTACTCAGGGGAGCTTCCGTAACTCGGGAGGCGGGGTCCGCTGGGCGCTGTCCCCAGAGGCCGGTGAAGGCACTCCGGAGGCGCGTACACAAACGGCCGTTGCACAGAGTACCAGCCCGGACCAGCGGCGGAGGCAGTGGAGGGGCGGGGGCGGCGCGGGGCCTCATACGGGGCCTGGGGCGCCGCCTCATGCGGGGCCTGGGCGCCGCCTCATGCGGGGCCTGGGCGCCGCCTCATGCGGGGCCCGGGCGCCGCCTCATGCGGGGCCCGGGCGCCGCCCCGTGCGGGGCCTCATGCACTGCCTCATGATGCACTGCCTCATGCGGGGCCCGGGGCGCCGGCTGTACGGGCCCCGTGCGGGCGCCTCATGCGGCAAGGCGCGCCCCATGCAGCGCGTCAGCCCGCCGAAAGGCTGCGGGCCGCCGAGTACAGGTCGAGGACCGCCAGGCACAAGGGTACGAGCGCCAGGAGCAGGGTGCTCTCGGACAGGTCGGAGACGCGCCCCCAAAAGGGTGACAGGCCCTTAGCGGGGACGATCAGCGCGACGGCGGTGAGCAGGGCCCCACCGAGGGTGACGGCGGCGGCCAGCCAGAGCGTGCGGACGTCGAGGGAGCCGCCGGTCGCACCGGTGGGAGGCATGAGGGAGAGGCCGAGGACGAGCAGGACGAGGGCCGCGAGGCCCGCGCCGAGGACGGCGGCGACCTGGGCGGTGTAGCGGAAGAGGCGGGCGCGCAGCAGCATCGCCAGGCCGGCGGTGAGGGCGAGGAGCCGGGGCCACGGGGCGCTGCCCGGGGCGAAGGCCAGGACGGCCGTGGAGCCGGTCACCACGGCCGCGCAGCCGCCGACGAGGCCGAGCAGCAGTTCGTGGCCGCGGCGGACCTGGGCGGCGATGCGCGTGGCGTCCACGGGGTCGGCCTGCGGGGTGCTGCCGCGGGAGGCCGGCCGGTCCGCGGTGACCGCGGAGCGCGGGGCGGCGTAGCCGATGGGGAGGCGGGCGACGCGGGCGGAGAGGCCGGGCAGGAAGGCGATGGCCCCTATGGCGACGACGGCGCAGACGGCGGCGGCGTCGGCCGGGCGGGCCTCGGTGAGGACCGCGCAGAAGCCGGCCACGGTGCCGGTGGCCGCGGCGGCCAGGGCGGCGACGAAGGGGGCGTCGCCCGCCGGCATGACGGCAACGAGCACGGCGGCGGCGACGAGCACGGCCGCGCACCCCAGCAGGAACTGCAGCCGGCCCGCCCCCTCGCCCGGGGCGGGGGCGAGGATCCCCGCCCCGGCGATCATCACGTGCGGGAGGGCGGCGAGGCCCAGGGCGACGGCGGACCCGCGGTCCGCGTACACCCGGGCCCGTACGCCCGCGAAGGCCGTCAGCAGCACGCCGACGGCGGCTGCGACGGCGCCCGGCAGGCCGTGCATGTCGTGCCGGGCGGGGTCGGCGAACCACAGGGCGAGGCCCATGAGGGCGAGCAGCAGCGCCCCGCCGGCCAGGCCGCAGGCCCGCAGGAGGCCGTCGTGCCAGAGGGTGTGGTCGCGGGTGACGGCGGAGGCGACGGCGTCGCTGACGTCGTCGTGCACGGCGGGCGGCAGGGACTCCGCGAAGGGCCGCAGCGCGAGCAGGTCGCCGTCCAGGACGCGCTGGGCGGCGAGCGAGCGGGCGCTGTCGAGGACGGTGCCGTCGCGGCGTACGAGGTGGTAGCCGGTGGGGGTGCCGGCCGGCTGGGTCTGGCCGGTCAGACGCAGGATCTCCGGGTACACGTCGGCGACGGCGACGTCGTCCGGCAGGGCGACGTCGATCCGGCTGTCGGGCGCGACGACGGTCACTCGGCAGAAGCCGGTCGCAGCGGACGTACTCACCTATCAGGCCCCTTGATTCACTTGGTTCACGGTGCGCGGCCGTGCTCCGCGGGCGGCTGTTCCCGCCCCGTGCGTACGGGCCCGCGCGCGGCTGTGCGCGACTGTGCGGCCACCCTATCGGGGGGCTTCTGCGCGTACGCCGATAGGATCACCGTTCCGCGCAGGGGGGCCGTCGCCGTCGGGGCGACAGGCGGTACCACGCGGAACTGTTCTTGCCGTGCGGAGGGGTTGAGGCATCCGGTGAGCCAGATCGTGGTCAGTCGTCCCCCACGGGCCCTGCCGCCGGAGGTGCCCGGCGAGGAGGTCGTCCTGGAGGCGCCGCCGGAGCTGCCGAGGGGCCGTCAGGAGGGGCTGCTGATGCAGCTGCTGCCGACGCTCGGCATGGCCTCCTCGATGGTGTACTTCTTCATGCCGGGCGCCGCCCCCATGATGAAGATCATGGGCGTGCTGATGATGTGCTCGACGTTCGGCATGACCGTCGCGATGATCGTCCGGCACCGGCAGGGCACCCAGGGGCAGACCGCGGACATGCGCCGCGACTACCTCAAGTACTTGTCGCAGACCCGGCGCACCGTGCAGCGCACGGCCAAGGCGCAGCGGGACGCGCAGTTCTACCTGCACCCCTCCCCCGACCAGCTGTGGTCGGTGGTGGCCGAGGGCACGAGGCTGTGGGAACGGCGGGCGAGCGACGACGACTTCGCGCAGGTCCGCATCGGGCTGGGCACGCAGCAGCTCGCGACGCCGCTGGTGGCGCCCGAGACGGCGCCGATAGACGAGCTGGAGCCGCTGACGACGGGCGCGATGCAGCAGTTCCTGGCGACGCACGGTTCGCTGGACGGCATGCCGGTGGCGCTGTCGCTGCGCGCCTTCTACCACGTGACGCTGTCGGGCGACCCGGAGTCGGTGCACGGGGTGGCGCGGGCCCTGGTGGCGCAGCTGGTGACGCTGCATTCGCCGGAGGACCTCGTGGTGGCCGTGGTCTCGGCACGGGGCGCGGCGTCGTACTGGGAGTGGACGAAGTGGCTGCCCCACGTGCAGGTGCCCGGGGCGGTGGACGGGGCCGGCGCGAGGCGGCTGATCGGGGACGACCTGACGGAGCTGGAGGACCTGCTGCGGCCGCGCCTGGAGGGCCGTACGCGGTTCAGCCGGGACGGCCAGCCGGTGCTGGACCAGCCGCACGTGGTGGTCGTACTGGACGGCGCCCCGGTGCCGGCGGACTCGGCGTTCGCGGCGCCCGAGGGGCTGCAGGGCGTGACCGTCGTCGAGGTGGTGACGGGTGATCTGGGCGAGCCGCGCGGCGGGCTGTCGGTGGTCGTGCAGCCGGGTTCGCTGCGGCTGATGTCGCAGGTCGCGGTCTACGAGGGGGTGCCGGACACGCTCGCCATGGAGTCCGCGGAGGCACTCGCCCGGCAGCTGGCGCCGATGCGGATGGGAGGGGGCGGCGACGGCGACGAGCCGCTGCTGGCCAACCTGGACTTCACCGATCTGCTGGGGCTGGGTGACGCGGGCTCGGTGGACGTGGCCCGCACGTGGCGGCCGCGGTCGGCGGCGGAGCGGCTGCGGGTGCCGATCGGCGTCAGCGAGGACGGCGCCCCCGTGATGCTGGACCTGAAGGAGGCCGCGCAGGACGGCATGGGGCCCCACGGGCTGTGCGTCGGCGCGACCGGTTCCGGCAAGTCCGAGCTGCTGCGCACCCTGGTCCTGGGGCTCGCGGTCACGCACAGCTCCGAGACGCTGAACTTCGTCCTGGCCGACTTCAAGGGCGGTGCGACGTTCGCGGGCATGTCGGAGATGCCGCACGTGGCCGCCGTGATCACCAACCTCGCCGACGACCTGACGCTGGTCGACCGCATGCGCGACTCGATCACCGGTGAGCTGCAGCGCCGGCAGGAGCTGCTGCGGTCGGCGGGCAACTACGCCAACATCCACGACTACGAGAAGGCCCGGGCGGCCGGTGCCGCGCTGGAGCCGCTGGCGTCACTCGTTCTGGTGATCGACGAGTTCAGCGAGCTGTTGACGGCCAAGCCCGACTTCATCGACATGTTCATCCAGATCGGCCGCATCGGCCGGTCCCTGGGCGTGCACCTGCTGCTGGCCTCGCAGCGGCTGGAGGAGGGCCGGCTCCGCGGCCTGGAGACGTACCTGTCGTACCGGATCGGCCTGCGGACGTTCTCGGCCGCGGAGTCGCGCACGGCGATCGGCGTTCCGGACGCGTACCACCTGCCGTCGGTGCCGGGCTCCGGCTACCTGAAGTTCGGCACGGACGAGATGACGCGCTTCAAGGCGGCGTACGTCTCGGGCACGTACCGCTCGGAAGCCCGCACGGGGCCCCGCACGGGGCCGCTGCCGATCGAGCGCCGCCCCGTGCTGTTCACCGCCGACCCGGTCCCGGTCACCTACAGCGCCCCGGCGCCCGTGACGCCGTCGGCGCCCGCCCCGGGCGACGACGCGCTGGCGGACACGGTCCTCGACGTGATCGTGCGCCGGCTGGAGGGCCAGGGCCCGCCGGCCCACCAGGTGTGGCTGCCGCCGCTGGACCGGTCCGCGGCCCTCGACGAGCTCCTGCCGCCCCTCTCCGCCGTGCCGGGCCGCGGCCTCACGGCGCCCGGACACCCGCGCCTGGGCCGTCTCAGCGTCCCGCTCGGCCTGGTCGACAAGCCCTTCGAGCAGCGCCGGGACGTGCTCTACCGCGACTTCTCGGGCGCGGCGGGCAACATGCTCGTCGTCGGCGGTCCGCAGTCCGGCAAGTCGACGCTGATGCGGACGCTGGTGGCGGGCTTCGCGCTGACGCACACCCCGGCCGAGGTGCAGTTCTACGGGCTGGACTTCGGCGGCGGCGGCATGAGCGCCATCGAGGGCCTGCCGCACGTGGGCGGCGTGGCGTCCCGGCTCGACCCCGAGCGGGTGCGCCGCACGGTCGCCGAGGTCTCGGGCGTCCTGGCCCGCCGCGAGGAGTACTTCCGGGCGAACGCCATCGACTCGATCGGCACGTTCCGGAGGCTGCGGGCCTCGGGCGAGATCACGGACCAGCCGTGGGGCGACGTCTTCCTCATCGTCGACGGGTGGGCGAACTTCCGGCAGGAGTACGAGATGCTGGAGGGCCTCGTCGCCGACATCGCGGCGCGCGGCCTGGGCTACGGCGTCCACGTCGTGGTGACCGCCTCCCGCAACATGGAGGTGCGCGCCTCCCTCAAGGACCAGCTCCTCAACCGGCTCGAACTGCGCCTCGGCGACACCATGGACTCGGAGTTCGACCGCAAGGTCGCCGCCAACGTCCCCGCCGGGGTGCCCGGTCGCGGCCAGCTCCCCGAGAAGCTCCACTTCATGGCCGCCGTGCCCCGCATCGACTCCGGCAGCGACCCCGAGACCCTCACCGACGGCACCGCCGCCATGGTGCGCGCCGTGAGCGAGGCGTGGAGCGGCCCCGGTGCGCCCGGAGTGCGGCTCCTGCCGCGCCGGCTGCGCGCCGACGACCTGCCCAAGGGCTTCGAGCAGCCGCAGCACGGCGTGGCCTTCGGCATCGACGAGACCAACCTGGAGCCGGTCTTCGTCGACTTCGAGACGGACCCGTTCTTCCTCGTCTTCGGCGAGAGCGAGTCCGGCAAGACGGCCCTGCTGCGCCTCCTGGCCAAGCAGATCACGGAGCGGTACGGCCCCGACGAGGCGAAGATCGTGGTCGGCGACTACCGCCGGACGCTCCTCGACGTCGTCCCCGGCACGCACCTGCTGGAGTACGCGCCGATCGCCTCGGCCCTGACGGTGCACGCCGACGCCCTCAACCGCCTCATGGAGCGGCGCGCCCCGCAGCCCGACATCACCCCGCAGCAGCTGCGCGACCGCAGCTGGTGGTCGGGCCCGCGGTTCTTCGTCATCATCGACGACTACGAGCTCGTCTCCGCCGGCAGCGGCAACCCGCTCGCCGTCCTCACCGAGAACCTGCCGTTCGCGCGCGACGTCGGCGTGCGCTTCATCATCGCGCGCAGCTCGGCGGGCGCGTCCCGGTCGATGTACGAGACCTTCATGCAGCGGGTGAAGGAGCTGGGCGCCCAGGGCGTGCTCCTGTCCGGCGACCCGGGCGAGGGCGACCTGCTCGGCGGAGTGCGGCCGCACCAGATGCCGCCGGGGCGCGGGTACTTCGTGTCGCGCAAGCGGGGTGTGCCGCTGGTGCAGGTGGGGTGGCTGCCCGAGGAAGTGTGAGGCACGGGGCGGCGTCGCGGGGCGGCGTGAGGCGGCGTGAGGCACGGGGCGGCGAATTCACCGCCGCCCCCGGCACGAACGGCCCGGACCACCTGCCCTATACCACTTCGTGCCGCGCCACGGGCATTCTGCGAGTACCGTCCCGGAACCAACTCTGTGGTGGATCCATCCGGAGTACGCTGCTCACGACTGTTGCCCCGTGGACGTCAACTGGCGTGGCGTCCACGGAAATCCGGCGGAATTGCGCACCGAAAGGCGGCCCCTGCCCCATGGACGAACACGAGAAGGACGAGCTCTACGCCCGTGACATCTCCGGTCTCGAATGGCTGAGCGCGCCCGAGGCCAAGGACGACGAGGAGCGCGTCGAGATCGCCTACTTCTCCGATGGTGCGGTGGCGATGCGGTCCTCGACCGACCCCGAAACCGTCCTGCGCTACACGCCGGCCGAGTGGCGGGCTTTCGTGCTGGGTGCGCGTGACGGCGAGTTCGATCTCCAGTAATCCGGTGTGATCCGGCGGAGAAGCACGCGAGGGGGTGGACGGCCGGTCTCCCGGCTGTCCACCCCCTGCCTGCTGTCATGCGGCCCGCCGGCGGCCGGCTCAGCGGCCGGCTGCGCGGCCCGGCTCAGTAGCTGATGTCGAAGAGCTGCGAGGCCTTCTTGTCGGTCGCGTGGAAGTGCTCGCCGCCCTTCAGGACGAGGTCCGCGACCTGCTTGAGCGTCGCCTGAATGTGCGCGCTCCGCTTACGGAACTCGGCATCCACCTGCAGCATCATCTGGTGGGCCTCGCCGTGCCAGCCGGCTGCAACGTTCTCCACAGCCTGGCGCATGTCCTCAAGCTCCCGCTCGATGACGCCCGCGGCCTTCTTGATGTCGTCGTGCGCGGTCTGCAGGGAGCCGTAGCGGACTACAAGCTCTCCACCCTGGTCTGCCATGTGTCCCCACCCTTTGTGGTGTCGTTCATCGGTCGAAAGTGGATCGGAACCGTCGGGCGCGGGCGCCCGGGCCGGTTCAGTGGAGGTCGATCGCGCTGCGCGGCGGCGTGTTCTGACCGCCGCCGGCGCCGCCGTGCCCGGAGCCGCCGCCGTGGACGTTGACGCCCTTCATCTGGGCGGCGATCTCCGCGTCGGTCGCCCCGGAGGCGCGGTGCGTCAGGACGACGGCCTCCCGCACCCGGTCGATCATCCGGCGCACGCGGTCGTGGTCGTCGTTCAGGTCGCTCTGCGCCTTGCGGAAGGCCTGGTGGGCCTCGCCCTTCCACGAGCCGCCGTCCAGCGTGGCGATGACGTTCGCCAGCTGGCGCAGGTTGGCCGAGAAATGCCCGCTGGTCTTGTCGATGGCGTCCGTGAACTTCTTGAACGCCTCGTCAGTGACCTTATGGCTGTCGTTCTCCGACATGTTCCGCCTTTCCCCCGAAGGGCCTGTCTTCCGAATGTGTAAATGACGCCGGACACCGGTGGTGCGGGGCGGGGCGACGCCGGCGCCGGATCGCGTTCCGTGCACCGTCCCGTGGTCGGCTCGCCCGCCGTCCGGTCACCACCTCGAGCCCTCCCCCTGGAGCGCCGCGAGGGCGCTCATATCACTCTAGCCACTCGCGACCCGTGCCCCAACCACGTACATACCAGGTCCCTTTGCGGCCGTGACATACCGTCACAGATCTCGCGGGCCGGACAGCCCCCGGCGCCGGCGGTGGTCCCGGGCCACGACGGCCGCTCCCGCGATCGTCGCGACGAGCACGGCCGCCCCTCCCAGGACGTACGTGGCGAGGCGTTCCTTCCGCTGCTGCGGGGACTCGCCCGCGGCGAGCGGAGCCACGTCGGGGGCCCGTACGTTGCGCGCCTGGGGCTTGGCCGGGGTGACGCGGTCGAGCGGGTGGGCGTCCTCCGTGAGGGCGCGGACCGGGTCGACGACGCCCCAGCCGATGTAGCGGTCGTGGCCGTTGGTGGCGCGTTCCGCGGTCTGCTCGATCTGGGCCACGACCTGGTGCTGCTTCCAGTCGGGGTGCTTGGCGCGGATGAGGGCGGCGACGCCGGCCACGTACGGGGCGGAGAAGCTGGTGCCGTTGTCGACGCACTGGCCGCCCAGGGGGACGGTGGAGACCATCTCGACGCCGGGCGCGGCGACGCCCACGAACTCGCCGGGCTGCGAGAACGACGCGCGCTCGTTGTTGCGGTCGGACGCGGCCACCGCCAGGACGCCCTTGTACGCGGCGGGGTAGGTCTCTTTGACCTCGCCGCTGAGGCCGTCGTTGCCCGCCGAGGCGACCACGACGACGTCCTTGTCCAGGGCGTCCTTGACGGCGAGTTCGAGGTCGGAGTCGGGGCGCAGGGCCTTCGTCGTGTCCTGGGAGATGTTGATGACGCGCGCTCCGGCGGCGACGGCCAGGCCGATGCCCTGGGCGAGGGTGCGGGAGGTGCCCGTGCCCTTCTCGTCGTTCTGGCGGATCGGGATGACGACCGCCTCGGGTGCGATGCCGACGAAACCGCTGCCGGGGGCCGGGCGGGCCGCGATGATGCCCGCGACCTTGGTGCCGTGGCCCACGAGGTCGAGGGTCGGATCGGGCTTCGGCTTCTCGGGCTCCTTCTCCGGCGGCTTCTCCGGGCTCTTCTCAGGGCTCCTGGACGGGCTCGGCTCCGGGGACTTCTCCGGCTTCCCGGACGCGTTCTTGTCGCCCGCCGAGGGGCTCGGCGACGCGCCGGGCGACGGCGTGCTCTTGTCCTTCTTGCGGTCCTTCGCGCCCGCGGAGGGGCTGGGGGACGGCCCCGGTGCGGGTGCCTGGGGCGCGTCCTTGGCGTCCGCCCTCACTCCGGTCCCGTCCTTGGGGCCGCCGGCCGTGGTGCCGTCCTTGGCCGCCTCCGGCATGCCGGTGAGCAGGTCGGCCCCGCTCTCGGCGTCGACGGCGCCCTTCAGCTGCGGGTTCTTGACGTCGACGCCCGTGTCGATGACGGCCACGCGGACCGGCCGGCCGGCGCTGTCCCGGCCCTTGGTGTCCTGCCAGAGGCGGTCGAGCAGGATCCGCTGGAGGGACCAAGGAGTGCCCTTGATGGGCTTGGCGGGGTAGGTGCACTCACCGCTGCCGTCCAGGTTCACCGGCACGGGGGAGGCCTCATGCGGGGGTACGGCACGCCTCCCGGCGGCAGGGGACGGCGCCGCGGCGGCGGACGCGGCCGTCACGCTCACGGTGAGTGCCGCCGAGAGCGCAAGAGCGAGTGATGTGGTCGTTCGTGGCATCGGCTGTCTCACGATCCCTGCGGCTGCTTGGCGCTGTTGGTGTCCAGGCGCGGCCCCGTCGGCAGGAACTGCGACCAGTTCGCCGGCACCGGCAGGGGATCGACCTTCCCGTAGCCGAGCCTGGTGCGTGCCTGGTCGGCCTCGGCGGGGCCGGCGGATCCGGCGGTGTCCGCCGCCCCGTGCGGGGCCTCATGCGGCGCCTCGGCCGAGCCGTCCGGGCCCGCCGACGGGGTGGGCTTCTCGCCGATCTTCGACTTGCCCGCGCCGCTGTCGCTGTTGGACTGGACCGCGTAGCGCAGCCCCGTGTCGGTGACGAGGAAGACCGATCCGCTGTTGGTCTGGCGCCCCGTGACCTGCCGGTAGAGGAGCCCGGAGCCCGGGGTGACGTACGCGCTGGTGGCGCCGTCCGGGATCGTCGCCGGGTACTCGGTGCCCGCCCAGGTGGCGAGTTCGGGGGTGCCGCCCGCGGACATGCCCCCGAAGATGCTGCACACGGTGTTCTTGGCGGCGTCGCCGGCCCCGGTGAAGTTCGCCTGCCGGGGCACCGTGGCGGGCCAGTGGTACTGCCCGTAGAACTCGTCCTCCGCCGGGGTGAAGGCGGCCGCGCTCACCCGCTCGGGCACGCCGGCCTGGCCGAGCTCCGCCAGCTTCCTGCTGTTGAGGAGCAGCTTGGCCACGAGTGGCGAGACGCGCTGGACCTTGCCGCGGAGCACGACGTAGTTCTGGGTGCCGCTGCCGGTGGGTGCCTCGAGGACGGTGCCGACGCGGTCGGCCTTGCCCGGCAGGGTGCCGATGCCCGCGTTCGCGCCGACGTCGCCACCGGTCTCCGGGAAGACGATGGGCGCGCCGTCGTGCAGGGTGTCCAGCCAGTCCTTGGTGACGGGCTGGGGCCGGGCCCCGTCGTTGAAGACGGAGCGGAGCAGGAGGTTGTGGTCCGAGGCATCGGCGGACCGCCAGTCGTCACCGCCGAGCAGGTACTTGGTGCCCTGGGGGTCGACGAGGTAGCGGGCCCCGTCCGGCCCCTCCACGTACAGGGCCTGGTTGCCGCGCAGGCGCTGTTCGCCGGTGAGCTTCTTCAGCTTCGGGTCGCGCCCGGCGAAGAGGAAGACGGCCTTCTGGGTGGTCCGCCCCGTGCCGCCGGGCTGCTCGCAGACGGCCCACTGCTTCTGCTTGCCCGCCTCGTCGGCGCCGGGCATGCGGTCGGGGGCGTACGGGATGCCGAGCGTGGGGCCGCGCGGGATGTGGCCGTTGTCGAGCTCGTCCTCCTTCACCTTGATGACGCTGGACTTGTCGGGGGCCAGGAGCAGCTTCGCGGAGGCGAAGTTGAGGACGGGGTGCAGCTGCTTCTTGCCGTCCGTCGTCAGGACGACGTAGCGGGTGGTGGACTGGCTGCCGACGATGACGTGCGCGGCCTCGTCGTCCCAGCCCTTGGGCGCGGTCGGCCGGAACATGCCCCAGGCGCCGAAACCGGCGATCAGCACCGCCCCGGCGACGAGGCCGGGCAGGACCGCGCGCAGGGGGCGGGGCGCTCCCTCCTCCGTCCCGTTGGGCGAAGGCTGCAGGAAGGCCGCGATCGTGCGCTTCCTCGCGAAGATGTAGGCGTTGAGCTCATCCCGCCGTGATGCCATGTGTAGCCGCTCTCTCCTCTGGTCGTCGGCGTCGGTCGACAGGCGCTGCGCTTGGTCGGGTTGTCGTACCGGCCCCTACTATGCCGGTAGGGATCAGCGCGGCTGTCAGGGCATGCCGCTGATCGGATTCCCGGTCGGTCCGCAAAGGCGGCCGGAGACGGCTGAGGGGGCTGTGACGGGCATGGGTGCCGCAACGCAGGTGCGGGCGCGGGGCAATGGCGCGCCCGGGGCGATCGCAGTCGCCCCGCGGGCCGCGGCGCGGGGCGGGGGCAGCGGCCCGGTGCGCCTGCAGCAGCTGGTGCTGATCGAGGTCGCCGCGGGCCTCGTGCTGCTCGGGTGGGCGGCCGGTCCGCTGCTGCTCGCGCCGGCTGCCGTGGTGGCCGTGGTGCTGGTGCTGCTCGCGCTGGTGCCGCTGGGTCAGCGGCCGGTGGCCGAGTCGCTGCTGGCGTCGCTGACGCTGCGTGCCCGCGTCCGGCGCGCGGCACCGGCGGCAGCGGGCACGGACCCGGCGATCGCTCCGGTCGTGGAGTGCGAACCGGCTCTGCGGACGAGCACGTTCACGGACCGCGGGCAGCGTGCGGTCGGACTCGTGGGGGACGGCACGTTCGTGACGGCTGTGCTGCGCGTCGACGCCGTGGACGCGCCGTTGCGCCCCATGCGGACCGAGAAGGCGCTGCCGCTGGCCCTGTTGCGGGACGCCCTGGACGTCGACGGCATCCGGCTGGAGTCCGTGCAGGCGGTGCAGAACACCCTGCCGGCGCCGGCCCCGCACCTGCCCTCGGAGGCACTGGCCGCGCGGAACTACGCGCCGCTCCAGGCCCTGTCGGGGGCCCCTGCGGTAAGGACGACGTGGGTCGCGCTCAAGCTCGATCCCGAGCTGTGCCCGGAGGCGGTCGAGGCGCGCGGCGGGGGCGAGGAGGGCGCGCGCCGCTGTGTGCTGCGCGCGGCGGACCAGCTGGCGAGCCGGCTGCAGGGGGCCGGGTTCCGGGCGGTGCTGCTGTCCGAGGAGGATCTGACGGCCGCGCTGGCCACGGCGGCGGACATCAACCCCGTGGCCTCCGCGCAGGCCGCACGGTCCGCCACGCCCGCACGGCGCACGCTGGAGAGCTCCCGGGCACTGCGGTGCGACGACCGCTGGCACACGACGTACTGGCTGGCGCGCTGGCCGCAGCTCGGGCCGGGAGCCGTGCCGCTGCCGCAGCTCGCCGCGATGCTCACCTCGCTGCCCGCCCTGTCGACGACGCTGAGCCTGACGCTGGGGCGCGGAGGCCTGCGCAACGGGCGCCATGCGCCGACGATGACCGCGCACATCCGGGTGACGGGACGCAGCTCCGACGAACTCGCCGCGACACGACGGGAGCTGGAGCGTGCGGCGCGCACCGCACGGACCGGCCTCGTGCGGCTCGACCACGAACAGGTGCCCGGCATGCTCGCCACTCTGCCCCTGGGAGGCACGCGCTGATGGCCGTCACTACCCCCTCCCCCTCCCCTGCGGCTCCCGGTTCGCCCTCCACCGCCCGTACGGGGTGGCTCCGGGCCGGGCGCGGGCTGCTCGGGCCGCGCCGCGGCCGGCACGAGCTCGCTGCCGAGGAGTTCGAGGCGCTGGCGCTGCCCGTCGGTGACGACGGTGTGGTCATCGGCACCGACCCGCATGAGGCGCCCGCGGTCCTCGGGGTGGCCCGCCCCGTGCCGTTCGACGCCGTCCTGATCGGCGGCGCCTGGACGGCCCAGGTGATCGCCCTGCGCACGGCCGGCACCGGGGCGCGCATCGCCGTGGAGACCGGCCGCCGCGGGCTGTGGACCACGCTCGCCCAGGCCGCCAACGGCGGGCAGCCGTGCGTGACCCTGCACGACGTCGGCCGGGTGCCGCCGCAGGGCCCGTCGGTGCACAGCCCGGTGCTGGTCGTGCGCGACTGCGGCGTGCGGCCGCCCCGGGGCCGGGTCGTGACCGCGCCCTGGCAGTCGGTCCTGACGCTGCTCCCCTACGTGGGGCCGGACGCCCCGCGCCTGCTGGGCGGTGCCGACGTCGTCGGCATCCAGCGGGTCTCGCCGCAGGAGGCGGAGCTGCTCGGCCGGCTCCTGGGGCTGCCTCAGGCCGATGTCGAGGCGCTGCCCACGCTTCCGGAGACGGTGACGCTGTGGTGCGCCCGGAGGACGTGGACGTACGTCGACGTGCGGGCGACGGAGGCCGAGACGGGGCTGCTGGGCGCCCCGCGCCGCATGGACTGACGGACCCGGCCAACGATTGCGCCGAGGGGGCGCGCCCCGGCGGGGGCGCGCCCCTTCGGCCGTGCGACCGGTCCGCCGGACCGGCCGGCCGTGTCAGCCCTTGCCGAGGACGAGGAGCAGCTTCTCCTCGCCGCCCTCCGAACCGCTGCCCGACAGACGCGTGGTGGCGATCACGAGGCGGTCACCCTCGTACAAGTACTTGGCGCCGAAGAACCGGTTCTCGGCCTGCAGAGTGGCCTGCGGGGCCTGCAGCACGGCCTTCGGCTCGCCGTCGGGGCCGACGCTCACCACGGCGCCGGCCTTGTCGTACGAGGGCCTCTGGTACGCGAAGACCTTGTCCCCCTCCGCCCGGATCGGCATGAGTTCGGGCTTGGTCTTCTTCGACGCCCACTTGCGCTTGCCGGTGTCGAGGTCGAAGGCGTGGATCTCATTGCCGTCCGAGTAGCTGTTCTCGCCCCCGGTCGGCAGGTAGAGGGTGCTGTCGCTCGCGGCGACGCCCTGGCAGCCGCCCAGGTCGTGCCCCATGATCGACATGCCGCAGGTCGGCGTGTACGCCTCCTTGCCGAGGTCGATGACCGAGCGCTCCTTGCCGTCCTTGAGGGCGATGACGCCGCCGGACTTCTTGTCCTCCGACGCGAGGGAGACGACGGCCGGCTCGGTGGAGTAGATCTTCTTGGTCATGAGCCCCTTGCGGCCGTCGTACGTCCACACCGGCTTGCCCGTGGAGGTGTCGAGCTTCTCGATGTGCGACGTGCTGTCGCTGACGCACTGCCACGAGCGCAGCATCGCCTTGCCGCCCGCGAAGCCGTCGACGGAACAGCCGGCCTCCAGCCCGGGGGTGGGGATGGGCTCCCCGTCGCTCACCCGGACCATGCCGGAGCCGCCGAACCACGCGGCGCCGACGGCGTTGCCACTTAGGGCCATGTCGAGGCCGATGAAGCTCTTGGCGAACCCGCCGGACTTGGGGATCGGCTTGTCCCAGCCCTTCTTGCCCTCCTTGAGGTCGAGCATGGCGTAGTTGCCGCAGGAGTCCTTCTCACCGCTGTCGTACGCCACCACGACCTTGCCGTCGTCGGTGACGTTCGCGGGCGCCGCGCAGACCCTCTTGGGCAGCGCGATGGTCCACTTCTCCTTGCCGTCGGACGTGGAGTAGGCGATGACCTTCTCCTGGACGGTCTTGACGACGTAGTCGCCGAACGCCCACACCCCGGGGACCGCGGAGCCCGCGCGCTCGACCTGAGGGCCGTTCTGGTTGACGAGGACCTTGGCCTCGCCGGCCCGGCGGCCTTCGTTGGGATCGTCCTCGCCGTCGCGCGGGGCCGCCGTGCCGCCGCTGTCGCCGCCGGTGCTCTCCTTCGGCGCGGGCGAGGCGCTGTGGTGCGCCTGCGGCCCGTCGGGGCCTCCGCCGCCGCTCGTCAGGGCCCATACGCCGCCTCCGGCGGCGAGCAGGACGGCGACGGCCGCGCCGATGATGACGGCCGTCCTCTTCCCGCCCGGGGCGCCGGCGGGGGGTATGGGGTGCGGCGGGGCGCCGAAGGGCTGCCCGGGGGGCGGATAGGCGCCGTACGGGCCCGGCTGCGGCTGCTGCGCGTACGGGTTCGGGTTCGGCGGGGGGAAGGGGGCGGGGGCCGACGGGGCACCGGGTGTCGTGGGGCCGCCCCATGCGGGCTGCACGGGCGGGACACCGGGCGGAGGCGGCGTGGGGGGAGCAGCTGGGGGCAGAGGCGGCTGGACGGGCTGCGGGGCAGGGGCCTGGGGCGGAGCCTGAGGCGCAGTCTTGGCCGGGGCCTGGGGCGCGGCATGGGGCGCATCCGGGGCCGGGGCCTGAGGCGCGGCATGAGGCACAGTCTGGGCCGGGGCCTCGGGCGCTGCGTGAGACGCATCCGCGGGTGAGACCTGAGGCGCGGCATGAGGCGCATCCGGGGCCGGAGCCTGAGGCACGCCCGCGGGTGGGGCCTGAGGCGGCTGCTGCGGAGTCTTCGGGGCCGGGTCCTGCGGTGCGCCGGATCCGCCCTTCGGAGGCTCGTTCGGCGGCATCGGTGGGGGCTGGGGCGGCTGGACCATCAGCGCATACCTCTTGTGTGCGGGGTCCGGCGCGCGTTCTGCCTCCCCCCGCGATCCGGGCGGAATGCATTGACCATTCAGCTGGAAAGGAGCGAATCGGGCGTGGATCCCGCGCTGTTGTGACACTCGAGCGGGAAATCTTTGTATCACCCGACTCCCGCGCCCCACCGGTCCGGTTGCTCCGGCACGGGGGCCGCAGGTGACCCACGGGGCGGCCGGTGGGGTGGGGGCGGGCCTGCCCCGGCGGTGCGTATGGCGATTAGGCTGGGCAGGTGTACGGACGGGGGACCTCCACGGCATCCCCTATTGCAAACGGGGGACCCCCGGGCGGTCGGACGACGGGAACGGTCGGGCCCGACAGGCATTTCATGGGCGCTAGACCACACCAGGAGGCAATGTGAGCAGCGATCGGGACGAGATCCGCGCAGGCGGGTCCGCAGCCGGCGAGGACCGGTCCGACGCCGGTCACGAGCAGGAAACCGACAGCACGGGCGAGTTCACCATCGACTACACGCCCCCTGCCTGGTACACGCAGAACGCCTCCTCCGCTGTGACGCCGGCGGCGGGGCAAAGCGGCGCCGGGGGTGACGGGCAGCCGGTCCTGCCGCCCCCGCCTTCGGGTGAACCGCTGCGGATGCCGCCGTCGGTGCCCGGGGACCGCGACGACCGCACGGGATCCGCCACCGGGGCCTCCTCCTTCCCCTCCGCTCCTTCCGCGGGAGAGGGAGCCAACAGCCCCGCCACGATGCGGTTCTCCGCGGCGGCGGTGCAGGAAGAGGCCGTGGCTGTGCAGCCTGCCGCAGTGGTGCCCGGTGCACAGAACCCGGCAGCGCATCCCGGGAACCTCACCGGCGCGGCGCCTGCCGCGGGTGACGCCTCCGCGTCGGGTGACGCCGGCTCGGCCGGCCCGCACGGGGCCGATGCCGAAGCGGGCACGGGGCAGGCGCATGAGGCCGACGGCGGCCACGACGCACCGGCCCGCGCCGGGGCCGGTGTGAACCCGTCGGCGGACGACAGCACTTCCTCCGCCGGCAGCGCTGCCGGCGAGGACCGTAAGGCGGAAGCCGAACAGGCCTCGGGAGCGGCCTCGTCCATGACTGCTGCCGGTTCCCCGGCTGCCGAAGGCGGCTCGGGGGCGGCACCGGCTTCCGAGAGCGCGGACCCCGCCGCCTCCGGGGCCGAGCGCACCGCCTCACGCCCCGAGGGCACCATGCGGTTCTCCGCTACCGCTCTGCGGGACAGGGTTGCTGATGGGGCTGTCCCGTCGGCTGAGGCGGGACAGGACGCGCAGGGGGCCCCGTGGGCCCCGCCGTCGGTCCCCCAGGCCGCGCTGCCCCCGCTCCCCCCGGACTTCGCCCCGGCGGCACCGGCACCGGCACCGGAGGCGCAGCCGCCGTCCGACGCCGCTGCGCCGCCTCACGCGGCCCCGCAGGGCCTCCCGCCCGCCCCGGCCCCGTACGGCGCGCCTCAGGCCCACGAGGGCGGTTCCGGCGTGCCCTCTGCCGGAGAGGCGCAGCAGGCTCCTGCGGAGCCCCAGGCGGCCGCGCACGGGGCCGGTGGCGCCCCCGTGCCTCCGCACGGAGCAGTCCCGGCTTCCTACCCGCCGGTGCCGCCTCTCCCGCAGCCGGACGTCCGGACCACACCGGCGCCTCCCGCGCCGAACGCCCCGGCGCCGCAGGACGGCTACGGCTACCCGCGCCCCGACGCGAACGGCGTCCCCGTGCCGCCGCCCCTCGACGGCTCCCCGCGGCCCGACGCCCAGCAGCTCCCCGCGGCACCGGCACCGTATGCGGCCGCTCCGGCACCGCAGGACGGCTACGGCTACCCGCGCCCTGAGGCGCACGGGGTGCCCGCACCGGCGCCCCATGCTTTCCCTCAGGCTCCCCATGCGCAGGCGCAGCAGCCCGCCGTCCTGCCTTCCGCGCAGAGCACGGCCGCCCCGTCGCCGCAGGGCCTCACCGGCCCGCATGAGGCCCCCATGCCGCCGGCCCCGCCCGCACCGAACGCCCAGGCGCTGCAGGGCGGTTACGGGTACCCGCGCCCCGACGCCCCCGTGCCCCAGGCCCCGGCGCCTCACGCCCCGGTGCCCCCTGCGCTCGACGGTGCCCCTCGCGCCGACGTGAACGGCGCCCCCGTACCGCCGCCCCTCGACGGCACCCCGCGTCCCGACGCCCAGCAGCCCGTCGCGGCACCGGCGCCCCACGCCGACGCGCAGCAACTCCCCCACGCCCAGAACGGCTTCAGCGGCTCTCCCGCGCTGCCCCCGGCCGTGCAGGCACAGCAGGGCCCCACAGGCGGGCATGAGGCGGCGGCAGCACCCGCCCCCTACCCGTACCCGTACGCCGACGGCAACGCCCTCCCCCCCGCCGCGGACGGAGCACAGGGCGGGCTGCCCAACGACCCGCGCGCCGGGGGCTGGCCCACAGTGACGCCGGAGCAGCGGCAGCGTTCCGTGCACGGGGCCCCGCTCGGGTTCACCGCCTCCATGGAGCTGTCCTCGGAGCGGCTGCTGCGCAGCAAGCCGAAGCCGAAGAAGCAGATCGCCACGCCCCGCTTCAAGTTCGGCGGCAAGAAGGAGGAGGCGGAGCGGCAGCGCAAGCTGGAGCTGATCCGTACGCCCGTCCTCTCCTGCTACCGGATCGCCGTGATCAGCCTCAAGGGCGGCGTCGGCAAGACGACCACGACCACCGCGCTCGGCGCGACGCTCGCCAGCGAGCGCCAGGACAAGATCCTCGCGATCGACGCCAACCCCGACGCGGGCACGCTGGGCCGCCGCGTGCGGCGCGAGACGGGCGCGACGATCCGTGACCTCGTCTCGGCGATCCCCAGCCTGCACAGCTACATGGACATCCGCCGGTACACCTCGCAGGCGCCCTCCGGCCTGGAGATCATCGCCAACGACGTGGACCCGGCCGTCTCCACGACCTTCAACGACGAGGACTACCGGCGGGCGATAGACCTGCTGGGCCGGCAGTACCCGGTCATCCTCACCGACTCGGGCACCGGCCTCCTCTACAGCGCCATGCGCGGCGTCCTCGACCTCGCCGACCAGTTGATCATCGTCTCCACGCCGTCCGTCGACGGCGCGAGCAGTGCCAGCACCACGCTCGACTGGCTCCATGCGCATGGCTACGCCGATCTCGTCTCGCGCAGCGTCACGGTCATCTCCGGGGTCCGCGAGACCGGCAAGATGATCAAGGTCGAGGACATCGTGTCGCACTTCGAGCAGCGGTGCCGCGGCGTGGTCGTCGTCCCGTTCGACGAGCACCTGGCGACCGGCGCCGAGGTCGACCTGGAGATGATGCGGCCGAAGACGCGTGAGGCGTACTTCAACCTCTCGGCCATGGTCGCGGAGGACTTCACCCGGGCCCAGCAGCAGCGCGGCGTGTGGGGCGGGGAGCCCGCACCGCAGCAGCAGCCGCAGCAGGCCGCCCCCATGGGGCAGATGCCCGCCGCCCCGTACGCCCCGGAGCAGGCACAGCAGCCCGGCCGGCCGGCTCCCGGCCCGTACCACCCCTACGGCCCGCAGGGCCCGTACGGGGGCGCGCAGCCGCCCCAGCAGCCCGGCCCGTACCCCCAGCAGGGGCAGCCCGGCGCGCCGGGCGGGTACGGCTCCCCGCAGCAGTAGCCCCGCAGGGAGCTGAACACGCGGCGGGCCCCATGCGGCGATCGCCGCATGGGGCCCTCCTCACATCTCCGGCAGGGCGCCCGGCCGTCAGGCGGCGTCCTTCTCCTTCTCGTGCGCCGCCACCAGGTCCCGCGCCCGCTTCACGTCGCCCGCCATGCACAGCAGCAGGGCCTCGATCGACTCGAACTTCTCCATGCCGCGCAGGTAGGCCAGGAAGTCCACGGCCGCATGGAGCCCGTAGAGGTCGAGGTCGGTCCGGTCGATGGCGTACGCCTCGACGGTCCGCTCCGTCGCGTCGAACTGCACGTTCGTGCCGACGGAGATCGCCGCCGGCATCGACTCGCCGCCCACGGTCAGCCAGCCGGCGTAGACGCCGTCGGCGGGGATCGCGGTGTGGGGCAGGGTCTCGACGTTGGCCGTCGGGTAGCCGAGCTCCCGGCCCCGCTGCGCGCCGCGGACCACGACGCCCTCGACGCGGTGCGGGCGGCCGAGGATCTCCATCGCGCCCGCGACGTCGCCCTCGGCGACCAGACGGCGGGTCAGGGTGGAGGAGAACGGCTCTCCGCCGCCCGCCTCGCCGCTGACGTGGAGGTCGATGACCTCCACGTCGTAGTCGTACGTGGCGCCGAGCTCCGCGAGGAAGTCGACGGTGCCCGCCGCCCGGTGGCCGAAGCGGAAGTTGGGCCCCTCCACGACGAGCTTGGCGTGCAGCTTGTCGACCAGCACCTTCACCACGAACTCGGCGGGCGAGAGCTTCGAGAACTCGGCCGTGAACGGCAGGATCAGCACCGCGTCGACGCCCAGCCCGGCCATGAGCTCCGCACGGCGGTGGTGCGGCGCCAGCAGCGGCGGGTGGCTGCCCGGCCGGACGACCTCGCTCGGGTGCGGGTCGAAGGTCACCACGACCGAGGGCACGCCGAGCTCGCGCGCCCGCTCCACGGCCCGCCCGATGATCAGCTGGTGCCCTCGGTGCACCCCGTCGTACGAGCCGATGGTGACGACGCTGCGCCCCCAGTCCTGGGGGATGTCCTCCAAGCCACGCCAGCGCTGCACTGTGCCCGCTCCTCGCCCGAACCCGAACTTTTGTCTGTTGATTACGCAGGACTAAGAGTGCCATGCCGGTTCTCGGCGCCCCGCATCGGCCGGTCCTGTGACTGTCAGGTCAGGGGAGTCCGCACGGCCCGCGTGCTCCGCGGGGCCCTCGTCCCCCGCCCAGGCGGTGAGCTTGATGCGGGCCCGCGGGCCCACCACGACGGCCCACTGCGCGGGCGCGGAGCGCAGCCAGCGGAGCACCTGCTCCCCGAAGACGGGGATCTCCCGGGCCAGCTGCACCATGCGGCGGTCGAAGCAGGCCGCCCCCTCGGGGCTGCGGGCCATCAGCAGACCGGTGCGGTGCACGAGGTCGCGGGTGCGGGCCTCGGTGCGCTCGGCAGCGCCCGCGGCCACCGCGCGCAGGAGGGCGTCCAGCACGGTGACGTCACGTTCGAAGGGCCCGTACTGCTCGCGCTCCAGCAGGACCTCCAGCAGTTCCTGCCGCAGGGGCCTCGACAGCGGTGTGCCGGGGAAGGCCAGGACGGGGGCCAGGGCGCGGCGCACCTGGGGCGGGCGGCTGCTGAGCAGGTGGACGACGAGCGGGAAGAGGACGGAGCGGGCCGCGGGGCCGTCCTCGAGCCGGCGGTCCACGAAGGCGGCGGCGAGCTCCGCGCCTTCCGGATGGTGCTCGACGTACTCCTGGACGAGGGCCGCCGCCCTACGGGCGAGGGCCGGGGTCGTGACCTCGGCGAGGGTGCGCAGCACGTCTCCGGGCCCCTCGCCGCGTACGTAGAGCCGGGCGCGGTAGGCGGCGAGGACGGGTTCGGGGTGGGTGGTCAGGGCGGGGGCGAGGGCGCCGGCCGGGAGGTGGGGGTCGCACGCCGCGAAGAGGGCGAGGGCGCGCTGGAGGTGCTTGGCGCGGGTCTCCCGGTCGCGGACGAGCAGGGCGAGCGCCGTGCCGTGCAGGGCGCCCTCCGCGGGGCGGGCCAGCAGGGCGAGCGCGGCGTAGCGCAGCAGCTCGCGGTCGGCCGCGGTGATCACGTGGGGTGCGGCCTTGAGGGCGTACGCGGCCGCCGCCACGTGCCGCTCGATGCGGTCGTCGTGGGCCCACCGGTCCACGGCGCGGCAGATGGCGGACGGTTCGTCCTCGGCGAGGGCGGCGAGGAGCTCGTCGGCGCGGGGGTGGGCGGCGTCCACGAGTGCCTCGGCGAGGTCGTCGACGGCGCGGTGCCGGTGGGTGTGGAGCAGGACCTGGGCGGCGGTGGAGACCGTGAGCCTGAGGTGATCTCCGTACGGGGCGGCTTGCAGGGGGCGTTCGTCGGAGAACCAGCGGCACAGCAGCGCCTGCGCGGCGCACGGCTCTTCGGCGAGGACGGTCATGACCGCGGGCAGGAAGCGGTCCGTGTGGGGCGGCTGGGGCGGCTGCTGGGCCTGCACGGGGCCCGGCGCGGAGCTCTCCAGGGCATGGGGCTGGTACGGGCTCTGGCCGGGGGGCGGCGCGTCGGCGGGCAGCAGCAGCCGCAGCAGGTCGAGCCGCTCGGCGAGCCCGAGGGGCAGCCGGAGCCAGAACCAGGGTCCGAATTCGGCGAGGCCGCCCAGGGACCCCGTGGCTCCGCTGTCGAAGCCGCCGAGTGCCAGGGAGCGCGCCGTGAGGCGCTCGGCGAGGAGCCGGAGGGCGCCCAGGTACGGGGTGGCGTCGGGGACGCGCAGGAGGGTCTCACCGAGGAGGTGGGCCGCCCACCAGGCGGGGTCGGGCAGGGCGGGGCGGCCCCCGTCGTCCGGGGCCGCGGGCTGCTCCGACGGCGGGAGCGCGGCCACGGCGTCCACCAGGGCGCCCAGGCGGCGGGCGAGGGCGTCGGGGCCGGAGCGCCGCGCCAGGAGCAGGAGGGCCTGGAGGACGGGGCCGATGCGGTGGCGGGGCACGGGCAGCGGCTTGCGGGCCTTCTGCCGGGCCGCGCGGCGGCTGCGGCGTCGTGCGGCCGTGGAGCGCGGGGCGCGGCTGGATCCGGGGGGCGGCGGCACGTGGCCCTCCGGCGCGGGCCCGCCGCCCGGCCGGGACGGCAGGCGGGCGTCGTGCTCGCCGGTACCGTCCTCCGGCTCGTACCAGCGGTGGACGAGGGTGTGCAGGGCGGCGTCGAGGTCGAGGTGGGCGCCCTGCAGCCAGTCGGCGAACTCCTCGTGCGCGAAGCGGTAGCCGGTGCCGGCCGGGACGAGCAGGCTCTCCGTGAGGACGGCGGAGGCCCAGCCGTTGCGCCACGGGAAGAGCTCTTCGAATGCCTCGCGCTCCAGCTCGCCCTGCCCGGGGCCGAGGCACCGGCGGGCCGCCTCATGCACCTGGCCGGCCACGCGCGCGGCGAGCCTGCGCACCGCCGTGCCGCGCAGCGCGGGGCGGCGCCCGGCGGCCAGCCGGACGGCGATGCGCAGGCAGACGAGGTCCAGGTAGGCGGAGAAGACGTCCCAGCGATCGGGGGGCCGCGCCCCGTCCTCACAAGGCCGGCCGGCGGGCGCGGTGCCGTCCGGGAGCGCCGCCCGCACCTCGGCGAGCAGCCGGAGGGCGAGCGGGTGGGCGGCGTCCGTGTGGTGGATGGCGTCGGGCGGGATGCCGTAGAGGGCGCGGGCCCGCTCGGCCTGCAGGGGGCCGAGGTCGGTCAGGCTCACGCACGGCGGGAGACTGCGCGGGGTGGCGGAGGCCGCCGACACGTGGAGTGCCGTGCGCGGGAAGAGGTCGCCGGCCGTCTCCCAGTGCTCGGGGCGGCAGGCGACGATGAGGCGCGCGGAGGTCTCCTCCAGCCACTGGGCGGTCGCCGCGGTCCAGGCCGGCAGGGCGTGCGCGAGGACGGGCGGAACCTCCTCGGGGCCGTCCAGGACGACGAGGAGGGGCCGCCCCACGCGGTGCCCCAGGGCGGCCACGGCCTCGGGAGTGGCCTCGGCGGGGTCCCCCACCGTTCCGGCGGCGCCTGCGGAGGCCGTGACGATCCGCGCGGCGGCCGCGAGGGCGCGCGCGACCGCGTCCCGCAGGCTGCTGTCGCCCTCCTCCAGGTCCGCGCCGCGCAGCCAGAGGGTGGGGGCCGGTTCGGGGCCCCGTGCGCGCCGCGCGGCGAGGGAGAGGAGCTCGGTCGTGCGACCGGTCCCGGGGCCCCCGACGAGCCCGAGGACGGCCGGCGCGGGGCTGTCCGCGGGCGCCGGTTCGTCCGGGGCATGGGGCGCCGGGGGGTCCAGCGGGTCGGCGGGGTTCCGTGCGCCGGGCAGGTCCCCGATCCAGCGCCCGCCGGGGCCGCCGCCCGGGGTGCCCCGCCAGGCGCTCGGCGGGACGGTCACCACCACGACGCCCGGGGTCCCCGTGCCGGCCGGGGCAGGCCCCGGTTCGTCGGGCGGCGGTTCGGGGGCGGGCGTCCGCTCGGCGTCCTCGGGCATCCGCTCGCCGGTGTCGGCGGGAGCGTCGGCGTCGGCGCCTTCCGTGCCGGCGGCCTCTCCGCCCTCTTCGTCCTGCTCCAGGAAGCGGGCGAACTCGCGGGCGATCTCCGGGCGCTCCACGGGGTCGCGCCAGTCGCGCGCCGTGATGATCGGGCCGAGCGAGGTCGCCGTGAGCTGGAGGGCTCCCGCGAGGTTGAGGTCGGGGCCGAAGGCGGGGACCGTGGCCGCGTTCCGTTCCAGCAGGACGGCCAGGGGGCCGTCCGGGGTGGCCGCGGCCGCCGCACGGAGCGGGATCGCGAAACCTCCGGACCGGCGTTCCGCATGGAGCGCGGTACCGAGGACGGCGACGACTGTGCCCGTGCGGGCGTCCAGGACCGGCCCTCCGGTGGCCTCCTCGCCGAGCCTGAGGCCGTCGCGCTCGCCCAAGGAGAGCTCGACGGCGGCGTCGAGCAGGTGGAAGCGGTCCGTGGCCGTGTAGGTGACGAGCGCCTCTCCGATGACCTGGGCGCGCTGCCAGTGCCCCGCCCGCAGCCGGACACCCGCCCCGTCCTCGATACGCTCCGCGGCCGCTACGGGCAACGGGGCCACTCCGAGCCCCTCCGTGCGCACCAGTGCCAGGTCGCAGCCCGGGAGGGACGTCACCGCGTCGGCGCCCACCAGGCACGTACGGTCGCCGGGGGCGAGCAGCACGAGGCGCGCGAGGCCGTCGACGGCCTCATGGCTGGTGATCATCGTGCCGCGGTCGTCGGCGATGAAGCCCGTACCGCGCGGCCTCCCGGCGAGGTCTCTGATGCGTACCAGGAACTCGTCCGCATCAGTCCGCCGACCGCTCATCCGCCGAACCTCCCCGCCGTGCACTTGCCACCGACGGTAGGCAGGGGATGATCGGCAGGACCAGATCACAGCGGGAACGCGCCCCCTTCCACTCCCGCCGTTCACTCCGAGCGCCTGCCCATTGGGGTGAATTGTGGGTGCGGTGTGGATAGACAGCTGTGAGGAGGGGGATCGTGGGGCGGGAGCGCCGGACGGCAGCCCCCCGCCCCACGGTAGTGGGGCCTTCGGGTGCGCGAACGCCTCATAGGTACGCGAACGCCCCATGGGTGCGCGAACGCCTCATGCATACGCGAACGCCCCGGCGCATGCCGAGGCCCCGCGCTGCGCCTCATGCACAGCCCGGGGCCGGCCGAAGGCCCCTGGGGGTGGTGAACCCCCGGGGCTACCCGAAGACCGCCAGGCTCTTCGCCCGGCCGCCCTGGTTCTCCAGCAGGACCAGGAGACGCCCGTCCGGACCGAAGGCCGCGATCGGCCCCGTCGTCTCGAAGAGCGGGACCCGTATCCGCACGCCGTTCCCGAGCAGGCGCGCCTGCTCCTCCGTGACGTCCCAGCGCTGGAACGCCGCGGCCGCCGCCTCGGCGACGGGCATGACGGTGAGCTCCTCCTGGAGCTGGTCCAGCGTGCGGGCGTCGCCCAGCCCGTACGGGCCGACGCGCGTGCGCCGCAGGGCCGTCAGGTGGCCTCCCACGCCCGTGTCGGCCCCCAGGTCGCGGGCAAGGGCCCGCACATACGTACCGGAGGAGCAGACGACGGAGACCAGCAGGTCCTGCACAGGGGTGCCGTCCGCGGCCTCGGCCGGGTGCACGGCGTGCACCGCGAAGGACGAGACGGTCACCGGGCGGGCGGGGATCTCGAAGTCCTCGCCCTCGCGCGCCCGCTTGTACGACCGCTTGCCGTCGATCTTGATCGCGCTGACCTTCGACGGCACCTGCATGATGGCGCCGGTGAGCTTGGCCACGCCGGCGTCGATCGCCTCACGCGTGACACCCGAGGCGTCCGCGGAGGACGTGATCTCGCCCTCGGCGTCGTCCGTCACGGTGTTCTGCCCCAGGCGGATCGTCGCGACGTACTCCTTCTCGGTCAGCGCGAGGTGACCGAGGAGCTTGGTCGCCCGCTCGATGCCGAGCACGAGGACGCCCGTCGCCATCGGGTCGAGCGTCCCCGCGTGGCCCACGCGCCGCGTCCGCGCGATGCCGCGCATCTTCGCGACGACGTCGTGCGAGGTGAAGCCGGCCGGCTTGTCGACGATGACGAGGCCGTCCGGCGGGGTCTCCTTGTGCTTCATTCGCCGGCAGCGTCCTTGTCGTCCTCGCCCGGCTTGCGGTACGGGTCGGCCTCGCCCGCGTACGCGGCGCCCGAGGACGCCTCGCGCACCTGGGCGTCGGAGGCGCGGGCCCGGTCGAGGAGGTCCTCGATGGTGCGGGCGTTCTCCGGGAGGGCGTCCGCCACGAACGTCAGGGTCGGCGTGAACTTGATGCCGGCCGCACGGCCGACCTCCGAGCGCAGGATGCCCTTGGCGCTCTCCAGCCCGGCGGCCGCGCTGGCGCGGTCCTCGTCGTCCCCGTAGACCGTGTAGAAGACCGTAGCCTCCCGCAGGTCGCCGGTGACCCGGGTGTCCGTGATGGTCACATGCGAGCCGAGCCGCGGGTCCTTGATTCCGCGCTGCAGCTTCTGGGCGATCACCTCGCGGATGAGGTCCGCCAGCCTTTTCGCACGCGCGTTGTCGGCCACTGGTCCGTCTCCTTCTTCTTGTCCATTGTGCTTGTGGCGCCGGTGACGCGCTCAGTCGTCGTGGTCGCCGTGGAACCGCCGCCTGACCGAGAGCAGCTCCACTTCGGGACGTGCGGCGACCCAGCGCTCGCAGCGGTCCAGTAGGTCGGTGAGGTGCCCCGCGTCCCCGGAGACCGCCGCCACGCCGATTGTCGCCCGGCGGTAGAGGTCCTGGTCGCCGACCTCCGCCACGCTCACCGCGTACTTGCGGTGCAGCTCGGCGATGATCGGGCGGACGACGGAGCGCTTCTCCTTCAGCGACCGTACGTCGCCGAGGAGGAGGTCGAAGGACAGAGTCCCTGCATACATGCGTGACGGGTGAGGCCCACCCGGGAGGCGTGAGGTGTACCTGCCGGTACGTGTCGGTGTACGAGCTCTTCGAACCGTACACGCAACGGCCGGGGCCGATCGACGGAATATGCTCCGCCGACCGGCCCCGGGGTCGAGCTATGCGATTCAGCCGCGCGGCTTCTCGCGCATCTCGTACGTCGCGATGACGTCGTCGATCTTGATGTCGTTGAAGTTTCCGAGGTTGATACCGCCCTCGAAGCCTTCGCGGATCTCGGTGACGTCGTCCTTGAAGCGACGCAGGCCGACGATGTTGAGCTCCTCCGCGATGACCTTGCCGTCGCGGATGAGGCGCGCCTTGGTGTTGCGCTTGACCTCGCCGGAACGGATGAGGACACCCGCGATGTTGCCCAGCTTGGACGAGCGGAAGATCTCACGGATCTCCGCCGTACCGAGCTCGACCTCTTCGTACTCCGGCTTCAGCATGCCCTTGAGGGCCGCCTCGATCTCCTCGATCGCCTGGTAGATGACCGAGTAGTACCGGACGTCGACGCCCTCGCGCTCGGCCATCTGCGTGGCACGGCCCTCGGCGCGGACGTTGAAGCCGATGACGATGGCGTCGGAGCCGGTCGCCAGGTTGATGTCGGACTCGGTGACCGCACCCACACCGCGGTGCAGGATCCGGATCTCGACCTCTTCGCCGACGTCGAGCTGGAGCAGCGAGGACTCGAGAGCCTCCACCGAACCGGACGCGTCGCCCTTGATGATGATGTTGAGGTCCTGGACCAGACCGGCCTTGAGCACCTTGTCGAGGTCCTCGAGGGACACCCGGCGGGTGCGCTTGGCGAAGGCGGCGTTGCGCTCGCGCGCAGCGCGCTTCTCGGCGATCTGGCGGGCCGTGCGGTCCTCGTCGACGACGAGGAAGTTGTCGCCGGCGCCCGGGACGTTGGTGAGACCGAGGACGAGGACGGGGGTCGACGGACCCGCTTCCTCGACGTTCTGGCCCTTGTCGTCGAGCATGGCGCGAACACGGCCGTAGGCGTCACCGGCGACCATCGTGTCACCGACGCGGAGGGTACCGCGCTGGACGAGCACGGTGGCCACGGCGCCGCGGCCACGGTCGAGGTGGGCCTCGATCGCGATGCCCTGCGCGTCCTGCTCCGCGTTGGCGCGCAGGTCGAGCGCGGCGTCGGCGGTGAGGACGACGGCCTCGAGCAGCTTGTCGATGTTCAGACCCTGCTTGGCGGAGATGTCGACGAACATCGTGTCGCCGCCGTACTCCTCGGCCACCAGACCGAACTCGGTGAGCTGACCGCGCACCTTCGTCGGGTCGGCGCCCTCGACGTCGATCTTGTTGACCGCGACCACGATCGGCACGTCGGCCGCCTTGGCGTGGTTCAGGGCCTCGATCGTCTGCGGCATGACACCGTCGTTGGCCGCCACCACGAGGATCGCGATGTCGGTCGACTTGGCACCACGGGCACGCATGGCGGTGAACGCCTCGTGACCCGGGGTGTCGATGAAGGTGATCTTGCGCTCTTCGTCGTTGACGTCGGTGGAGACCTGGTAGGCACCGATGTGCTGGGTGATGCCACCGGCCTCGCCCGCGACCACGTTGGTCTTGCGGATCGCGTCGAGAAGTCGCGTCTTACCGTGGTCGACGTGACCCATGACGGTCACGACCGGCGGACGCGCGACGAGCATCTCCTCGCCGCCCTCGTTCTCACCGAACTCGATGTCGAAGGACTCGAGCAGCTCGCGGTCCTCCTCCTCGGGGCTGACGATCTGAACGGTGTAGTTCATCTCGCCGCCGAGGAGCTGCAGCGTCTCGTCCGAGACGGACTGCGTGGCCGTGACCATCTCGCCGAGGTTCATCATCACGGCGACGAGCGACGCCGGGTTGGCGCCGATCTTCTCCGCGAAGTCGGTGAGGGAGGCACCGCGCGACAGGCGAATGGTCTCGCCGCCGCCGCGGGGCAGCATCACGCCGCCCACGGACGGGGCCTGCATGGCCTCGTACTCCTGGCGCCGCTGACGCTTGGACTTGCGGCCACGACGGGCCGGACCGCCGGGACGGCCGAAGGCGCCCTGCGTGCCGCCACGGGCACCCGGACCGCCGGGACGGCCACCGAAGCCGGGACGACCGCCGCCGAAGCCGCCGCCACCGCCGCCGGGGCCACCGCCACCGGGACGACCGGCGAAGCCGCCGCCGCCACCGGGACGACCGCCGCCGCCGGGACCGGCCGGACGACCGGCGAAGCCCGGACGACCGGCACCGCCGCCGGGACGACCGGCACCGCCGCCGGGACCGCGACCGCCGCCGCCGGGGCCCGGACGCGGGCCAGCAGCCGGACGCTGCGGCATCATGCCCGGGTTCGGGCGGTTGCCGGAGGGAGCGCCACCGGGACGCGGGGCGCCACCGGGGGCACCCTGCGGACGGGGCATGCCGCCCGGGGTCGGACGGGCGCCGCCCGGACCCTGCGGACGGGGAGCACCGCCGGGACCACCCTGCGGACGCGGAGCGCCCGGGGCACCCTGGCCACCGGGGCGCGGAGCGCCACCGGGACGGGGGGCCTGCGGACGGGCCATGCCCGTGGAGCCGCCGGAGGTGAAGGGGTTGTTGCCCGGACGGGGACCGGCCGGACGGGCGCCACCGGGACGCGGGGCGCGCTCGCCCGCACCACCGGGACGCGGACCGCGCTCGGGACGGCCGCCGTCACGCTGACCGGCGGGGCCGGGGCGGGCGCCGCCGGGACGCGGACCGGGGGTCGCGCCGGGGCGCGGCGCGGACGGACCCTGCTGGGCCGGCGCCGGAGCGGAGAACTCCGCAGCGGGCACCGGGGTGACCGGGGCCGGCTTGGCCGGAGCCGCCGGGGCAGGCTTCGGGCCCGGACGCGGACCGGGGGTCGGCGCGGCCGGGGACGGCTTGGGGGCAGCTGCCTCCGCCGCCGGCTTGGGGGCGGCGGGACGGGGCGCACCCGGAGTGGGGGCACCCGGCTTGGGGGCCGCGGACTTGCGCGGCGCCGCGGGCTTCGCACCGGGCTTGCCGGCGCCGCCGGGTCCCTGCAGTGCGTCAGTCAACTTGCGGACAACCGGCGCCTCGATCGTCGAGGACGCCGAACGGACGAATTCACCAAGTTCTTGGAGCTTGGCCATGACGACCTTGCTCTCCACTCCGAACTCCTTGGCGAGTTCGTATACCCGGACCTTAGCCACTTCGCTCCTTCTAGGTCCGGGGTGTCCACCGGACCGTCGCTACTTCATGGGCGTACTCATCGCGTACTCATCGAGTGCTCATCGCAATCTCGACCTACTTCCAACTCGCGAGGTACCTGACCGCACGGTTACCCGTGCCGTGCTTCTTACAGTGGGGCCATCCCCGCGCGGTGCGGGGCCGATCTACTGCTGTTCGATCTGTTCGACGCACCGGCGCAGTTCCGCCGTGTCGAGCGGCCCCGGGCTTTTGAAGGCCCTGGGAAACGCCCGGCGGCGCACCGCCAGGTCGAGACAGACCAGTGTGGGGTGCACAGAGGCACCCCGGCCGGGCAGCGTACCGCGAAGGTCGGGGACGCAGGCGCCCTCGATCATCACGATCCGCAGCAGATCGCCCTTGGCCGCTCGCTCCCGGCATCCCACACAGGTTCGCTCAGGGCATGCGCGGGCATGCGTCCGGCCAGACACTCTTCAGTCTACCTCCCCGCGCCCGTCCCACCCCTGGGGGGCAGTGATCGGGCACGTATGCGTTTCGGCCACGATGCCGGGGCCCGCACAAAGCGCGGACCCCGGTGTGGTGAACGTGATCAGGCTCGGCCGGATTCCCGGTCGGGCTGCTCGGTGTCCGGGCGGATGTCGATGCGCCACCCGGTGAGGCGCGCGGCCAGGCGGGCGTTCTGCCCCTCCTTGCCGATCGCCAGGGAGAGCTGGTAGTCGGGCACGGTCACCCGGGCGGAGCGCGCGGCGAGATCCACGATCTCGACCTTGCTCACCCGTGCGGGGGACAGAGCGTGGGCCACCAGCTCGGCGGGGTTGTCCGACCAGTCGACGATGTCGATCTTCTCGCCGTGCAGCTCCGCCATGACGTTGCGGACCCGGCCGCCCATGGGGCCGATGCAGGCGCCCTTGGCGTTGAGGCCGGAGCGCGTGGAGCGGACCGCGATCTTGGTGCGGTGGCCGGCCTCACGGGCGATGGCGGCGATCTCCACGGAGCCGTCGGCGATCTCCGGCACCTCGAGGGCGAAGAGCTTCTTGACCAGATTCGGGTGGGTGCGCGAGAGCGTGACGGACGGGCCGCGCACGCCCTTCGCCACCCGTACGACGTACGTGCGCAGGCGCGTGCCGTGCTTGTACTCCTCGCCGGGGACCTGCTCCTGCACCGGCAGGATGGCCTCCAGCTTGCCGATGTCGACCAGGACGTTCTTCGGGTCCTTGCCCTGCTGGACGATGCCCGCGACGACGTCGCCCTCACGGCCCGCGAACTCACCGAAAGTGATCTCGTCCTCGGCGTCGCGCAGACGCTGGAGGATGACCTGCTTGGCGGTGGTCGCGGCGATCCGGCCGAAACCGGACGGCGTGTCGTCGAACTCGCGGGGCTCCTCGCCCTCCTCCAGGTCCTGCGGGTCCTCCTTGGCCCACACCGTCACGTGACCGGTCGAGCGGTCCAGCTCCACACGGGCGCGGCGGCGGCTTCCCTCGGTGCGGTGGTAGGCGATGAGGAGGGCCGACTCGATCGCCTCGACCAGCAGGTCGAAGGAGATCTCCTTCTCTCGCACCAGACCCCGCAGGGCACTCATGTCGATGTCCACGGCTACGCCTCCTCTTGGCTCTCGTCGGTTTCGTCGGCGGTCACTGCCGCCGTGCCTGCGGTCTTCTCCGCGGCCTTACGGTTGAACTCGATCTCCACGCGGGCCTTGGCGATCTCGCCGAAGGCCAGTCGCCGCGAGGTGGGCTTGCGGCCCTTCACCCCGGGGACCTCCAGGTCCAGCCCCTCGTCGTCCACCGCGATGATGCGGGCCACGAGCTCGCCGCCCTCGGTGAGCTGCGCCTTGAGCAGACGGCCGGTGGCACGCACGTAGTGGCGGTGCTCGGTCAGGGGACGGTCGGCACCGGGAGAGGTGACTTCCAGAACGTACGGGGCGCCGCCCATGGCGTCCGTCTCGTCGAGCTTCTCGGAGACGGCGCGGCTGACTTCCGCGCACTCGTCCAGCTCGACACCCGCATCGGAGTCCACCACGATGCGCAGCACACGCCGCTTGCCCGCCGTGGTCACCTCGATCTCTTCCAGATCCAGCTCCCGCGCGCTCACGAGAGGGGCCAGCAGCTCGCGCAGCCGCTCGCTCTGGGTGGTGCTCATCCGGGTGACTCCTCGGCCGCGTGTGCTGTTGTGGGAAAGTCGCGTGTCAGGTCAAAGCCTATCTGTTCCGGCAGCCGACTGACGATTCGGTGCCTCGTCCGCGGCCATCGGGTGGCGCGCCGGTACGCTCACGTGCGGTGATCATGACCCGACCGGCGGAAAGAGGAACGTGGCGTTCACGACGACGACGCGGGGCCCGGCCGGCCCGCACCGACGCAGGGTACTGGCAGGGGGCGCGGCGGCTCTGCTGGGGGCCGCCGGCGGGGGGCTGCTGACCGGCTGTTCCGGCGGCACGGGGGCGCCTTCCGACGCCTCGGGCCGCTCGGGCGACGAGCGGCTGCGGGACGCCGCGGGGCGCGCCTCGCGCGAACTGCTGGCGCGCTACGACGCCACGATCGCGGTGCACGGGGGGCTCGCGGAGCGGCTGCGTCCGCTGCGCGGGGCGGTGGCGCGCCATGCGGAGGCGTTCGGCGCGGCGCGGGGAGCCTCGGGCTCTTCCTCTCCTTCGTCTCCGTCGCTCTCTCCGTCTCCCTCGGGCCGTTCACCGGCCGACTCTTCCCCACCGCCCCATGCGGACGGCGTGCCGGGCGACGAGAAGGCCGCCCTGGCGGCGCTGGCCGACGCCGAGCGGCGCACGGCGGACAGCCGCACCAAGGCCCTCGGCTCCGCCTCGCCCGAACTCGCCCGGCTGCTCGCCTCCGTGGCTGCCGCCGGCGCGGCCCACGCGTACCTGCTGGGGAGTGACGCATGACCGAGACCGAGACCGAGACCGCGAGCCCTCATGCCCCGAAGGACCCCGCCGCACGGAGGGCGCTGCAGGCCGCACAGGCCGCGCTGGGGGCCGAGCATGCCTCCGTGTACGGCTACGGGGTCGTCGGCGCGCGTGTCGCGCAGGAACGGGCGGCGGAGGCGCGTGAGGCGCACGACGCGCACCGCGCGCGACGGGATGCGATGAGCCGTGCCGTGCGGGACCTGGGCGGCGTGCCGGAAGCCGCGGCCGCCGGATACGCACTCCCGTTCGCCGTCACCGACGCGGACTCCGCCGTACGGCTGGCGGCGGAGCTGGAGGCGCGCGTCGCGGCCGTGTACGCCGATCTCGTGGGTGCCGCAGGCGGTGCCCTACGAGTCGAGGCCGCCGGTGCGCTGCGGGAGGCGGCAGTGCGCGCCGTGCGCTGGCACGGCGGCGGCGTAGCCTTCCCTGGGCTCACTGAACGCAACGCTCCGGACCAGCCGAGCGGTTCACCGGACCGCACCTGACCAGCAAAGACGAAAAGGACAGCACGGGGATGAGCAACGCCGACGACCGCTTCGCACCACCGGAGCGGCTGGTGCGGGCCCTGGGCTCCGAGCCGGCGGACGAGGCCGCCCACCAGTGGCTCGCGTCGCTGCCGGAACAGGTGCGCGACTTCGCGGAGCGCTGGGAGCTGACGCCCGAACGGGTGCACCAGCCGGGCGGTCGGAGCAGCGTCGTCGTCCTTGCGCACCGGGCGGACGGCACGGGCGCCGTGCTCAAGCTGGAGAAGCCGGGTGGGGCCGCCGCCCTGGAACAGGCGGCGCTCGCGCACTGGAACGGCCTGGGGGCGGTCCGGGTGCTGCGCGCCGAGCCTGAGGCGGGCGCGCTCCTCCTGGAGCGGCTGCGGCCCGGTGTGAGCCTGCGGTCCCTTGCGGAGCCGAAGGCCGTCCTGGAGGCGACAGCGACGCTGCAGCGGCTGTGGGTGCGGCCCGCGGAGGATCACGCCTTCACGACGGTGGCCGACCACACGGCAGAGCTGGCGGGCGCGCTGCGGAAACAGTCCGAGACGCCGTGGGCCGCCGACGCGCGGGCCGTCGTCGACGAGGCCCTCGAACTGCGGGACGCCCTGACGGCCGACTCCGACGAGGCGCCGTCCCTACTGCACGGCGACTACCAGCAGGGCAAGGTGCTTGCGGGCGACCGGGCGCCGTGGCTGGCCGTCGGCCCCAGGCCGCTGGTGGGCGAGCGCGCCTACGACCTCGCGTGGCTCGCTCTCGACCGCGTCGACACCCTGATGGCCTCCCCCGGTGCCGCGGCCATCGCCCGCCGGCGTGTGGCCAAGCTGGCCGACGCCCTGGACGTCGACAACAACCGGCTACGGGGCTGGACCCTCTTCCGCGCCGCCGAAGCGGGCGTCCGGGAACTCTCCAGCGGTTCCCGCGCACGGGGCGAACTCCTGCTGGAGTTCGCGGGGATGCTCTGAGGGGCGGGGCACGGGCCAGGGCGGAGGCCCGGGGGCAGAAGCAGGGGCTTGAGGGCAGAGGCAGGTGCCCGAGCGAGGGTGCACGGGCGGGCATGAGGCGGGCATGAGGCGGGGCCGGGTGAGGCGCTTCGACCATGCCACGTTGCTCAACCCTGCGCCTCATGCGCCGCGGCCTCATGCGAGGCGCCGCCTCACGCGGGGCACTGCCTCATGCAGGGCGCTGCCTCACGCGGGGCGCTGCCCCATGCAGGGCACTACCTCACGCGGGGCGCTGCCCCATGCAGGGCACTACCTCACGCGCCGCGCCCCATGCGGCAGATACGGCGCCTCATGCGGGAGCACCTCATGCAGGCGGGCGGCGCGTTGCACGCGCCGTCGCAATGGCGGCCCCATGCGGGTCCGCCGGCCCGCCCCATGCGGTCGGGGCACGAGGCCCCGACCGTCTCCGACGAAACGTCAGCGGAGGGCGCTGAGGCGCTCGATCGCCTCGGCGACCGGCAGTTCCTCACGGGTGCCGGTGCGGCGGTCCTTCAGCTCGACGATGCCCTGAGGCGCGCCACGGCCGACCACCAGGATGGTCGGGACGCCGATCAGCTCGGCGTCGGTGAACTTCACGCCCGGGGAGACACCGCCGCGGTCGTCGACGAGGACCCGGACGCCCGCCGAGCCCAGCTTGTCGGCGAGCTCCAGGGCGAGTTCGGTCTGCACGGCCTTGCCCGCGGCGACGATGTGGACATCGGCGGGCGCGACCTCGCGGGGCCAGCACAGGCCAGCCTCGTCGTGCGTCTGCTCCGCGAGAGCCGCCACGGCGCGCGAGACGCCGATGCCGTACGAGCCCATGGTGACGCGGACCGGCTTGCCGTTCTGCCCGAGGACGTCGAGGCCGAACGCGTCGGCGTACTTGCGGCCCAGCTGGAAGATGTGGCCGATCTCGATCGCCCGCCCGATCTCCAGGCCCGCCCCGCAGGAGGGGCAGGGGTCGCCCGGCTCGACCACGACGACGTCGAGGTACTGGTCGACCTCGAAGTCCCGGCCGCACACCACGTTGCGGACGTGCTTGCCGGACTTGTTGGCGCCCGTGATCCAGGCCGTGCCGGGCGCCACGCGCGGGTCGGCGATGTAGCGCAGCCCGAGGCCCTGCGGGCCGACGTAGCCCCGTACGAGCTCGGGCCGGCCCTCGAAGTCCTCGGCCGTGACCAGTTCGACGACGGCGGGCGCCAGGTGCTCGCCCAGCTTGCCGAGGTCGACCTCGCGGTCGCCGGGCACGCCGACGGCGGTGATCTCACCGTCGACCTTGATGAGGAGGTTCTTGAGGGTCGCGGAGGCCGGCACGCCGAGGTGGGCCGCGAGCGTCTCGATGGTGGGCGTGTCCGGGGTGTCGAGCTCCTCGACGGGGCCGTGGCCGGCGGGGTCCGCGGGGCTCACGGCGACGGTCACGGCTTCGGTGTTGGCGGCGTAGTCACACTGCGGGCAGTCCACGAAGGTGTCCTCGCCCGCTGCGGCGGGCGCCAGGAACTCCTCGGACGCCGAACCGCCCATGGCGCCGGAGACGGCCGAGACGACGCGGTAGTCGAGGCCGAGGCGCTCGAAGATGCGGGTGTACGCCTCGCGGTGCAGGCGGTAGGACTCGGCGAGCCCCTCGTCGGTGGTGTCGAACGAGTAGGAGTCCTTCATCTGGAACTCGCGCCCGCGCAGCACGCCGGAGCGGGGACGCGCCTCGTCCCGGTACTTGGTCTGGATCTGGTAGAGGATCACGGGCAGGTCCTTGTAGGACGTGCACTGGTCCTTGACGGTGAGGGTGAAGATCTCTTCGTGCGTGGGACCCAGCAGGTACTCGGCGCCCTTGCGGTCCTTGAGGCGGAAGAGGAGGTCGCCGTACTCCTCCCAGCGCCCGCTCGCCTCGTACGGCTCCTTGGGCAGCAGCGCGGGCAGCAGGACCTCCTGGCCCCCGATCGCGTCCATTTCCTCCCGCACGACGCGCGAGACGTTGTCCAGCACCTTCTTGCCGAGCGGCAGCCAGGTCCAGACACCGGCGGACGAGCGGCGGACGTAGCCGGCGCGGACCAGCAGCTTGTGGCTGGCGGTCTCCGCGTCGGCAGGGTCGTCGCGCAGCGTCTTCAGCAGTGTCGTGGACATGCGCTGGACATGGGCCATGGTCGGTCTCCTGGCAGGGCGTAGGGAATTGCCAGGAGCCTAGCGGGAGCCGGGGGCACCCCTGAAACGAGTTCTCGGTGACGTCGGCATCAGCCGCCTCATGCGGCAATCGTTGGACACCCCAACAGAGCGGCATGGGGCGGGCCGGCCGGACCGTGGGGGCGTCCCATGATCGGAGCAGCACGTCCCGCCCGCTTCCGTCCGCCCATCAGCCCAGCAGCGGCAGCGGTGCCCCCATCACCACGTACGGGCTGGGCGCGCTGGGGAAGTGCACGGGGCGTGCCAGGTCGCGGTACCCGAGCTTGCGGTAGAGGGCGCGGGCAGGGGATTCGGTGTCGATGGCCGAGAGGATCGAGCGGGGCTCCGCGGCGCTGTCGGTGATCGTGGTGATGAGGGACCGCCCGATGCCCCGTTTCTGGAAGTCGGGGTGGACGTGCAGCTCGGTGATGACGAAGGAGTCGTCGAGCCAGCCGTCGGTGCCGGTGGCGCGAAGATACGGTTCGACGACTCCTGACCACCAGTGGCCGCGGTCGTTGGGCATGCCGTAGACGAAGCCGACGAGGCGCCCGCTGCCGGTGGTCGCCCCGAGGGCGCGGGAGCCGCGGGAGGCGAGGTGGCGCAGCACGATGTGGCGCCGTACGGCGATCTCTTCCTCGGTGAGGCCGAAGGCCAGTGCCTGCACGGCCAGTGCGTCGTCGACCCGCGCGGCGAGGTCGAGCGGCCCGACCACGATGTCATCCATGCGGGGAGGCTACCCGCCCGTACCCCGCGCACGGGCCGGGCGGCTCAGAACAGCACGCTCATGAACGCGCCGGTCTCCTCGAAGCCCACACGCCGGTAGGCGGCCCGTGCGGCGGTGTTGTAGTCGTTCACGTAGAGGCTGACGACCGGCGACACCTCGGCGAGGGCGTAGCGCAGGACGGCTGCCATGCCGGTGACGGAGAGGCCGCGGCCGCGGTGCTCGGGGGCGACCCAGACGCCCTGGATCTGGCAGGCCTGGGGCGTGGCCGCGCCGATCTCCGCCTTGAAGACGACGCGGCCGTCCTCGATGCGGGCGAAGGAGCGGCCGGAGCCGACGAGCTCGGCGACCCGGGCCTGGTAGAGGAGGCCTCCGTCGCCGGCGAGCGGGGAGACGCCGACCTCTTCGGTGAACATGGCCACACAGGCCGGCATGATCACTTCCATCTCGTCCTTGCGGATGCGGCGGACGAGGGGGTCGGGCTCGATGTCGGCGGGCATGGAGCGGGTGACCATGAGGGGCTGATGGGCGCGGACCTCCCGCGCGGGGCCCCAGTGGGGCTCGAGGAGCGACCACAGCGCGGCGGTGGCCTCTGCGGGGCCCACGATGGACGAGCAGCGGCGCCCCGCGCGGCGTGCGCGGTCGGCGAAGGCCCGTACGGCCTCGGGGCCCGCGCAGATGGGGACGAGGTTGGCGCCGGCGTAGCAGAGGGATTCGAGGCGCCCGCCGGCGTACCAGCCCCACATCTCGCCGCCGAGCCGCCAGGGGTCGAGGCCCGCGACCTGGACGCGGGCTGCGACGAAGGCGTTGGCGACGGGGTCGCGGCCGAGGACGGCCAAGGCGGCCTCGATGTCGCCGGGCTCCAGGACCTTGGTGGTGGTCGTCGTCAGCACGTGTGGTTTTGCCTCACCGTCACGGGGCCCGAGGCCATGGGAAACAGGTCTTGGAACTCTACCTCCAGGCCTCGGGGCGCACCCCCTTCGCGGCCCGCACGGGGCGGGAAACAGCGGTGCCCCGCCCCGTACTGGACGGGAGGCGGGGCACTGCCTCATGCCGGGCGCATGAAGCGGCTCGTGCAGGGATGCACGGGGCGGCCTCATGCACAGGTGCACGGGGCGCCGGGGCAGTGGTCAGCCGGCGATGCTGATCTTGGGCTCGCCGGACTCGACGCCGTCCTTCTGCATCTGCTCGGCGATCTTCAGGGCTTCCTCGATGAGGGTCTCCACGATCTTCGACTCCGGCACGGTCTTGATGACCTCGCCCTTGACGAAGATCTGCCCCTTGCCGTTGCCCGAGGCCACCCCCAGATCCGCCTCACGCGCCTCGCCCG
>NZ_JBMMMZ010000030.1:0-40745 GCF_049725035.1 Streptomyces sp. XH2
TGCCGGACCCGCACGTCGTGGTTGCTCGCCGCTGCGGCGGGCGTTTTCTTCCGCCGCGGCGGCGCTGAGCCACGACGAGGCAGGCCGGCGGTGCCGGACCGGCCGGGCCCGTAGGGCGACGCCGTGGCGGGCACGTTCCTTCCGCCGCGGCGGCGCTCAGCCACCACGTGACGGTCCGGCGGTGCCGGACCGGCCGCAGCGCCGGAGCAGCGCCGTCAGGCCGGGCGCGTCACAGATACAACCCCGCATCCGCCCCGTCGCGCGACGCCGGCACCGACGCCGGCCCACCGCCACGCCGCAAGGCGAACAGCTCGGCGAGCGTCGCCCCCTCGCGACCGACGCCCTCCTCCGTGCCCAGCCAGGACACCGCCTCCCCGCGGTTCAGCGGGCCGACCTCGATCCGGGCCAGGCAGCGGCCCGGCCGCACGACAGCGGGGTGCAGCCGCTCCAGGTCCTCGTTGGTGGTGACGCCGACGAGGACGTTGCGGCCCTGCCCGAGCAGCCCGTCCGTGAGGTTCAGCAGCCGGGACAGGGCCTGCCCCGCCGTGTGCTTGGCCTCGCCGCGGATCAGCTCGTCGCAGTCCTCCAGGAGCAGCAGCCGCCAGCGGCCCTTGGAGCTGCCGTCGTCCTCGCCGATGGCGATGTCCATCAGATAGCCGACGTCGTTGAACAGCCGCTCGGGGTCCAGCACGCAGTCCACCTGGCACCAGTCCCGCCACGACCGCGCGAGCGTGCGCAGCGCGGACGTCTTGCCGGTGCCGGGCGGGCCGTGCAGGAGCAGCAGCCGCCCGGCGATGTCGTCCGGGGTGACCTTCATCAGCCGGTCCATGGCGTCGGCGACCCGCGCCGTGTAGTTGGGCCGGACCTCCTCCCACGTGCCGGCGGAGATCTGCCGCGTCGTGCGGTGCGGGCCGCGCCGCGGCGAGACGTACCAGAAGCCCATGGTCACGTGCTCCGGCTGCGGCTCCGGCTCGTCCTCCGCGCCCTCGACGGCCTGGCCGAGCACCTTCCTGGCCAGCTCGTCGGTGGTGGCCGTGACCGACACGTCGGCCCCCCGGTTCCAGCGGGAGACGAGCAGCGTCCAGCCGTCGCCCTCGGCGAGGGTCGCGCTGCGGTCGTCGTCCCGCGCGGAGCGCACCACGCGGCCCGCCGGCGGGAGCAGGGTGGCCCCGGACTTGACGCGGTCCACGGAGTGGCTGTGCGCGTACGGCTGCTCTCCGGTGGCGAACCGGCCCAGGAAGAGGGCGTCGATGACGTCGGACGGCGAGTCGCTGTCGTCCACGTTCAACCGGATCGGCAGCGATTTCTCGGTCGGCGTGAAGTCCGGGTCGGTGGGCAGGGCCTGCCTCCTGGCGCTGGGTCGGCGGTCGGCACACATGCGCCCCATGATCCGGCACCGCGGCCCCTTGCGCACACAGGTTTTCGCTCGATTCCCGGAGGAATCCGGGCCTCTTCACGCCGGGTCCGCGACCGGAACCACGACACCTGCCCATGTTCGTCCGGAACGCACCCACGGAGATCTGGCCGCGGATACGCTTGCCGGTGATGGGACGACGTGGCGCAGTTCGGACGTTTCGGCGGGCGGGGCGGTGGCGGTTCGCCGTGCTGGTCGCGGCCGGCGCGCTCGTGCTGGCCGCGCTGCTCGTCCTGTGGGCGACGAGCCGGGAGACCGGCGGTGACCTCTCCGACGGCTCCGGCGGCGACCGTTCCGCGGCCGTGGAGCTCGGCTGGGGATTCACCCACACCCAGTACAGCGCCGACCGCGGCGACGACAGCGCCCGCCGGACCACGGCCGGGCTCCTCTCGGCCGGCCCCATGCCGCAGAACCAGCACATCATGGGCTGGGGCGTCGACAACCCCGAGCCCAGGCCCGGCACGTACAACTTCGGCGACCTCGACCGGCGCGTCGCCTTCATGCGGAAGACCAACGCGACGCCCGTGCTCACCCTGTGCTGCGCGCCCGACTGGATGAAGGGCGGCGGCGAGCGCACCGACTGGTCGCAGAAGTCGCTGGAGAAGGCGCCCGACCGCGCCCACTACCAGGACTTCGCCAAGCTCGCCGGCGTCATCGCCAAGCGCTATCCGGACATCCGGCACTTCATCGTCTGGAACGAGTTCAAGGGCTTCTACGACGAGCGCAAGGGCCGCTGGAACTACGAGGGCTACACGGAGCTGTACAACCTCGTCTACGCGGAGCTGAAGAAACAGAACAGCGCCAACGTCGTCGGCGGCCCGTACGTCAGCATGGACAGCAATCCGCCCGGCTCCTCCTCCAACGCCTCGTCCCTGCGCGGGCCCTGGGGCTTGGTCGACCAGCGGGCGGTCGACGCCCTCACATACTGGAACGCCCACAAGAAGGGCGCCGACTTCCTCGTGGTCGACGGCGCCAGCTACACCCGCGAGGGCAGCAGGCTCTTCCCCGACGAGTTCGCCGCGACCGCCAAGTTCGCCGACGTGACCACCTGGCTGCGCAGGACCACCAACCTGCCCGTCTGGTGGGCCGAGTGGTACGTGGAGCCCGCCGACGCCAACGACGACCGCAAGCTCTGGACCGAGCCGCACCGCCTCGCCGTGCACGCCACGGCCATGATGCACCTCGCCCGGGCGGGCGCCTCCGCGGCCTTCTACTGGAACCCCGAGGAGACCGGCGCCGACTGCCCCGGCTGCCTGTGGCGCAGCACCGAACTGAAGGGCGGCGGGGGCGGCCTGCCGATGCTGGACCTGCTGACCCGCTTCGGCAAGGCCTTCCCGCCCGGCGCGGAGCTGCGCACCCCGGACGTCACGGGGGAGAACCGCGACGCCGTCAGCGCCCTCGCCGCGGGCAGCACCGTCCTCGTGGTCAACACGCAGGACCGCCGGCTGACCGTCGAGGTCGACGGCAAGCCGGTGGACCTGGCCCCCAACGAGATCCGCTGGGCCGGCTGAACCGGCCCGGCGGCTGCGGCACCGGCTACGACATGGTCGCGAAGCGGTGGACCAGCGACGCCAGCAGGACCAGCAGCAGCGGCAGTGCGAACCAGTAGGAGCCCTGCAGCCAGCGCAGCTGCCGCACACCCGGCCGGGCCATCACCCGCACCATCTCCCGCGCCGTCAGCAGCACCAGCAGCGCCACCGCCGCCAGCGCGCCGACCACCGACACGGGCGTCCACGTCACCCGCGGGCCCGCCGGGCCCGGCCTGGGCTGCGGCGCCTCCCCGGCGGGCTTCTGCTTCAGCTCGTACAGCACGGCGTCCTCGTTCCAGAACACCCGGCGCAGCTCCGCCCGGCCGTCGAGCGCCTGCCGCACCCGGCCGTCCCAGCCGGCCGCATAGCCCGCGTCGAGCTGGAGGTACACCGACTGGCCGCGGTTGACGATCAGATACGCGTTCGGGCCCGCCTTGCGGAGCGCGGTGACCAGCTCGTCCACGCGGGCCGGATCGCGCGGGGCGAGCATCGCGTCGTACTGCACCCGCTCCATGTCCTTGGCGCCCCACGGCATGGCCGGAGTGACGTTCTTCGACGGGTCGCTGCTCATCCACAGCAGCCGTACGGTCGGCTTGTCGTGCGCGTACACGAAGTCCATCGCGGCGACCTCGCCGGGCCGCACCCGTTCGAAGGGCTCGTTCCCCCAGCGGGCCACCAGGAAGCCGAAGACCAGGACCAGGCCCGCCAGCAGCGCCGCCAGCGGCGCGACGAGCGGGCGGCCGGGGCCCTCGGCGGCGCGCGGGAACAGCGCGAGCGCCGCCAGGATGCACGCGCCCGGCAGCGCGAACAGGAACACCCGCAGGGCCACCTCGCCGCCGTACGACTGCATGCCGAAGGCCAGGAACGGCACGGCGGTCAGCACCAGCAGCGCCACGTCGCCGATCCCGGCACGGCGCCGGCGCCACCAGCCGATCGCGGCGAAGGCCAGCACCCCGCCCGCGAACAGCACCCGCGTGTAGAGCACCAGCTTGTGGACCGGGCTGCCGCCCTCGATCCGGCCCGAGACCGACGAGGAGACATTGCCGCCCAGGGACCCCAGGCCGCCGAAGAGCTCGTCGAAGTGGCCCGACCAGTACGGCTCCGCCAGGAAGCCCACCCACACCACCAGCATCACGCCGCACAGCAGCGGCAGGCCGCGCAGCGTCGAACGGCGGGTGACGACCAGGGCGGTCAGCACGCCCAGCATCACGAACGGCGTCAGCTGGTGGCTGGCCACCGACGCCGCGAACAGCGCGACCACCACCGCCAGCAGCGCGCCCTGCGCCCGCCGGCCGGCCGGCAGCGGCTCCGTCTCGCCCGGGACCAGCGTGCCGCGCAGCTGCCGCGGCCAGCGGAACCACACCAGCAGCACCGCGGCGAACAGCAGGTAGAAGAAGTAGTTGAGCGCCTGCGGGGAGAAGTAGTCCTGCCCGACCCAGCCGCACAGCACGAACAGCCAGGCCGCCGTCCACTTCGCCCGCCACCCCGCGCGCACGGCGCGCAGCAGCAGCGCGAGCGGCGCCAGGCACAGCAGCTGGATCGCCGTCGGCCACCAGCGCAGCACCTCCGTCAGGTCGCTCACGCCGGCGACCTTCGCGGCGAACGCCATCAGGGCGAAGAACCCCGGCCAGCTCCAGCGCGCGTCCAGATCCGGGGCCGCCACCCCCGTGCGGTCGATGAAGTCCAGGAAGCCCAGGTGCTGCCAGGCCGTCGCGAAGCGCGGCTGCGTCTCCAGCACCGCCGGCAGGGCGTGCAGGCACACCACCGTCAGCACCAGGACGGCCGTGAGCAGCAGGCGCCGCTGGCCGTCCAGGCACAGGGCCGCCACGAACGCGCCGATCAGCAGGGCCGCCCCGGCCAGCGTGGCCACGGGCAGCACGGAGATCAGGCCGAGCCCGCCCATCCGGTCCAGCATCGCCTCGCCGGCGCCCGCCAGCGGCGCCCAGTACAGCGCGAGGGCCGCCGCCAGCAGCAGCCAGACCGCCACCTCCGGGCGGCGCCACCACGGCGGCGGCCCCGGGGGAGCGGTGGCCTTCTCCCGGTCGGCCGGCTCCTGGTCGGTGGCCTTCTCCCGCGCGGCCGGCGTCACGGACCGGCCGGACGCGGCCGGGGAGACGGAGTGGGACACGACGACTGCCTCCGGGGTGTGCCGGAGATCAGGGCGCCTCTCCAAGTGGTCGAAGTCCAGCCGCACGCCCAGCGGCATCGTGTCCGCGTCGAGCGCGGCGCGCAGCGCCCAGCGGGTGCCGTAGCTGCCGCTGTCTCTCTCCCCGGGCCCCTCTTCGCCCTCACCCCCTAAGCCACGGGTGAGGCCGTGCCGCATCCCGCGCCGGACGCCGAGCGGCTCGGTGCGCGGGGCGTCCCGCCGGTCGCCGCGTGCCGCCAGGTCGGCCAGATCGCCGTCCGGGGCGACGTCGGGGGCGTACGCGGCGGGCGCGGGCCGGGCGCCGCGCAGGATCCGGCGGAGCTTGACCGCCGAGATGGACACGATGACCGCCAGACTGCTGATCTCGGCCACCCCCGCACCCGTGAGCCCCATGCGCGGCAGGAGCAGCAGCGTCAGCCCCAGCACCAGCACGCACAGCAGCCCCTGGAGGTAGGCCAGCCCGGCCGTCCGGCTCTGGGCGCGCAGCACCGCGAAATAGACCTCCATCACCACGCGCAGCGCCGCCCCCACCGCGAACCAGCGCAGCAGCGGCGTGGCCGCGTGGGCGTACCCGGGGCCGAAGACGCCCAGGATGTACGGCGCGAGGAAGAACAGCAGCAGACAGACCGGCACCATGATCGTGGCCATCCGGCGCAGCGCCGCCCGGCAGTTCTCCGCGAGCCGCGCCGGGTCGTGCGAGCCCTCCACGGTCAGCGACGCGCCCATGTTGATCGCGAGCAGGTTGACCGTGCCGCCGATGGTGGTGGTGATGTAGAAGTACGCGTTGTCCTCGGAGCTGACCTGCGAGGCGATGATCACCGGCACGAGGTAGACCACGGCCAGGGAGAACAGCGAGCCCGTGTAGTCCCCGGCGAGGAAACGGCCCATCTCGCGGTACGAGGCGGGCCGCGCCGTCGCCTCCGTGGCCGCGACGTGCCGGGGCACGAGCCGGCGGAAGACCAGCCAGCCCAGCGGCAGCACCGACACGGCGATCGAGACCACCCACGACACGAACACGCCGGAGGTGGGCAGCGTCGCCGCGAGCCCCACCAGCAGGGCCAGCTTCACCGCCGAGAAGACGGTGTTGCCCACGGGCACCCACAGCGCCCGGCGCAGGCCGGTGAGCACCCCGTCCTGCAGGGTGAGCAGCGACCAGGCGATGACGGCGGCGATGAAGCCCAGGCCGTTGAGGGAGCCGTGCAGGAAGCGGTACGAGGGCCCCCACGACCCCAGGGTGAGCAGGAAGATCCCCGCCGCGAGTGCGACGATCAGCGAACTGCCCGCGTACGTACGGAAGACGAGTCTGCCCGTCGTCCGCCCGGCGACCGGGATGAACCGCGCCAGCCCCCCGGTCAGGGTCACCGCGGTGAGCCCCGCGAGGAGCTTCATCGCGGCGATGGCCGCCGAGCCCTGACCGACCGCCCCCTCCGTGTAGTACCGGGCGGCGATCAGCCAGTACCCGAGACCGAGGACGGCGCTGATGCCCGTGTTGAGCATCAGCGCGAAGGCGTTGCGGAACAGCGGGCTTCCGCCGCCCCGCCCCGGCAGCCGCAGCCTGCGGCCGGCCGGCCCCTCCGTCTCCCGCTCCTCGGTTCGGGTGGACGTGTCAGACACGGGTTTCGCTTGCCTTCCTGACGACCTGTCGGGTTCTGCGGTAGAGGGCGTACCCCTTGGTGAGCGTCCGGTCCCGGGCGAAGATCCGCCCCACCCCCCGGCCCTCGACGAGCCGCTCGAACTCGGCCATCCCCGTCGAGCGCCGCACCGTCACCCGCTCCAGGGCGTACGGGCCCTGGGGGCGGGCGGCCAGGCCGTTGCCCACGGCCAGGGAGATGCCGAAGCCCGCCGCACGCACGATGCGCCGCACCCGCCGGCTGGAGTAGCCGTAGGGATAGGCGAAGGAGACCGGCGCCCGCCCCAGCTCCGTGGCCAGTATCTCGCGGCACCGCAGCACCTCGAACCACAGCTGGTCGTCCGGGAGTTGGTCGAGCTGCGGGTGGGTGTGGCTGTGCCCGCCGATCTCCACCCCCGACGCCGCGAGCTCCCGCACCTGCCCCCAGCTCAGCATCAGGTCGAGCGCGCCCCCGGTCTCGTGCGCACCGCGGAGCCAGCCCGTGGAGGCGAAGAGCGTGGCGCTGAAACGGTGCTCCACCAGCGTGGGCAGGGCGTGCCGGTGCACGCCCTCGTAGCCGTCGTCGAAGGTGATCAGCACCGGCTTCCGGGGCAGCCCGGAGCCGGCCCGCCACGCCTTCGCGAGCTCCTCGGTCGTCATCGGGTGGAACCCGCGGTCGGCGAGGAGCCGCATCTGCCGCGCGAACGCGTGCGGCGAGACCGACAGGCCGTAGGTGGCGCGCGCGGGAGCGTGCGCCACCGCGTGATACATCAGTATCGGGACCCGGCTCGCGCTCATGCGCCCGCCTCCTCTGCCGGTCTGAGTCCGGCCGGCTCCGAAGCCGCCGCCACCGCGTAGCGCCCGCCGCGCCGCCGGGCCCGGAGCGTGCCGACCGCGTAGCCCCCGGCCGCGGCCGTCACCCCGGCCACGATCGCCCCGGCCCGCGCCGCACCGCCGGGCCGGCCCAGCAGGGCGTCGCGCAGCCCCCGCGCGACCCCGGCGGGCAGCACCCGCGTGGTGTAGCGGCGCTCCGACGCCAGCCCCTCCTGCGCCCCCACGCTCCGCGCCACCAGGGCCTTGGACAGGCCCTCGGCGTACGAGCGGGTCCACAGATAGCCGAAGCGCTCGCGGGCCGCGGGCACCCGGTGGTGGATGACCGAACGGTCGTCGATCAGCAGGACCGCCCCGGGCACGGCCCGGGTCAGCCGGATGCACAGCTCCGTCTCCTCGCAGCCGAGCGGCAGCCGGTCGCCGTCGCGGCCGATGCCGCTGGCGAATCCGCCGGCCAGCTCGAAGGCCGACCGGCGGAAGGAGGCGTTGCCCCCGAGGACGTTGCGGACGCGCACCTTGCCGGGCGGCAGCCCCCGGTACGTGCAGCCGACGGCCCAGTCGAACTCCTCGGGGAACCAGGCGGGCCGCCGCCGGGACTCCCACACCGGCTGGGTGCGGCCGCCCACGGCCATCACCCGGGGGTCGGCGTAGGCCTCGGCGAAGTGCCGCAGCCAGTCGCGCTCGGCGACGGCGTCGTCGTCGAGGAAGGCGATGATCTCGCCGGACGAGGCCGCGATGCCGGTGTTGCGGCCGGCGGACAGGCCGCGGGGGCCCGCGTTGGCGAGCACCCGCACCCCGTCCCCGGCGCAGCCGTCGTCCCCGTACCGCTTGGCGAGCCGCCGCAGCAGGGCCGGATTGTGGTCCACGACCACCAGGATCTCCAGAGCCGGCCGGGACTGCGCGCGGACCGAGGCCACCGAGGCGACGATGTCGTCCCAGCGGTCCTCGGTGTAGACGCAGATGACCACCGAGACGTCGGGTCCGGTGGCCGGGCCGGCGCCGTCCGCGGCGCCGGCCGGGGAGCCGTGCGGGGAAGCAGTGGTGGTCAAGACACTTCCCCACGGTTGGCGGCGGGCGCGATGGCCGGCCGCTGCGGACGGCGGCGCCGGGTGCCGCGCTCCTGCAGGATCACTTTCAGCACGCGCAGCCCGTCCCGCACGGCCCGCAGATTGCTGGCGCCGTGGATGCGGACGAACTCATGGCTGGGAATCTCCTGGACGCGAAGGCCCGCTTTGACGACTCTGATGTTCATCAGGGTCTCGACCTCGAAGCCGGCGCAGTCGAGGGCGATGTCGTCCAGGCAGTGCTTCCAGAAGGCGTTGTAGCCGTAGCACAGGTCGGTGTAGCGGGCGCCGAACTTGTGGTTGACGATCGAGCACAGCACGCGGTTGCCGAGCTTGCGGATCGGCGTCATGTCGTCCGTGCCGCCGCCGTTGGCGAACCGCGAGCCCTTGGCGAAGTCCGCACCGCCGACGAGGGCGGACACATAGCTCACGATCTCGCTGCCGTCGGCGGAGCCGTCCGCGTCGACCATCACGATGATGTCGCCCGTGCAGGCGGCGAAGCCCGTGATCAGGGCGTCGCCCTTGCCCTTGCCGAGCTGCTGGACCACCTTCACGTCGGGCCACAGCTCCCGGGCGACCTCGATGGTGTCGTCCGTGGAGTTGCCGTCGACCAGGACGACCTCGTGGATCCACTCCGGAAGGGTCTTGAAGACGTACGGGAGGTTCTCCGCCTCGTTCATGGCGGGGATGACGACGCTCACCGGTGGAGCTATGGCGAAGTGCGTCGTCACCGGGCGGTAATGGGCGGCGACCAGGCCCTCCTGATCAGCCGCCGGGCGCAGGAAAGAACTCATGACTCGGATGTCCCTCTCGTCCGGTGGACCGCCCGCCCCGAGCGGTCCGGTGGCGTATCCGGTTCGAAAAGGGGGTACTCACCCCGCCCTGACGGCACCCATCGCCGCATGGGCCGGGTGAGCTGGCAACGGTTGCTGGCCGCGCGGTTAACGCGACTCGGCGACTCTGATCAGCCGGACGCGGCACCCCCCACCGCGCCCCGCCCCGGGCACCATCGCGACGCTTGCCCTCCCCTTGAGCCGCTTTGCATGATGGGCCGATGCGGGTGGATGTACGACGGTATTGATGGTTGAGACTGTATGGCAAGAGCTGGTGCGGTGACTCCTCCTTTGGGTGTTTTTTGGGCCCAACTCGTGTGCTGTGTTGACGCTTTGCGCCGCTGACGGCGCGCGTGGGCCGCAGTGCGCCGTCAGTCCCCCTGGCGCAACCTGCCCACGCGCTTGAGCAGCCGGTCGGCGGGCTCGAAGAGCTCGGGCCGGGACAGCACCGTGTTGCGCAGGGCCCGCACCGGCGCACGCCGGGCGCGGTGCCCCAGCGCCACCGGGTGCCGGCGCGTCACCCACCCCTCCGACACGCAGAGCTCGCGCGTCTTGAGCGAGTTCTTGTACTCCTTCTCGCCCCGCCCGAGGTCGAGGTAGGCCAGCCCCGCCGCGGCCGCCCCCTCCGCCATCCGCAGGTGCAGCACGAGGCCCGGCGAGTACTTGGCGAACGCCGGGTCGTACGACGGGAACCAGCAGGCGAGCACCTGCCGCGACCGCAGCCCGAAGTGGGCCGCGACCGGCCGCCCCCCGGCGTACAGCACCGACAGCAGGCCTGCGAAGGACTCCGTCCTGGTGTGGAAGAGCTGCTCGACCAGGCGCGCTATCCAGGGGCGCGCGAACCGGTCGCTGCGCCCCGTTCTTCGGTACTGCGCGGACTTCCAGGAGATCAGCGTCCGCAGCGCCTCCGGGTCGCGCTCGTCGTGCACGTACCGCACCTCGCCGATGTCGCGGCCGAGCCGGCGCTCCTTGGCGAGCGTGGTGCGGGTGAACTTCGGCGACTGCTTGCGCAGGACCGCCAGATACGGCTCGAAGCCCTGCTCGACGTCGACCACGGGCGACCGGTAGGACCCCGAGGCGCCTGCCTCGAACGGCTTCTGACCCTCCACCAGGTGATCGAACTCCCACACCGACAGCCCGCAGGCGTGCAGCAGCTCACGGGCGTCCCACTGGAAGCCGGGCCGGTGGATGAGCCCCTGGGCGTCCGAGACGCCGAGGCCGATCGCCCGGCCCACCCCGAGGGCGGAACGCTGGTACGGGAAGAAGCCGACGGGCTCGCCGTCCTCGCGCACCACCGCGATCCGCGCCCCGGCCCGGCACCGGCCGACCGCGAGGGCGAACTCGGGTGCGAGGAAAGGATTCGCAAGCTGCGGAGAGCCGTCCTCCACGGCCCTGGACTGCAGGGCGGACCAGGCCGCCCGGTCGGCCGCGGTGAGCTCGCCGGGCCGGTACACGCTGATGTTCACGTCAGGAAGCCCGACTTTTCGCGGTGCGGCCCCGGTGGCGCCGCACGTGTGCCAGCAGGAACAGGAGGAGGCTGACGGCCGCGATCACGGCGACGCCACCCCGCACCGTCCAGGCATGGAGCGCGAGCATGGTCTGTGCGACCAGCATGTCGACGGCGACGGCCCCGCCGGCCGCCACCACGGACCTGCTGAGCGGATCGAGGCCGCGCAGCGCCGCCCCCACGGCGCAGGCCGGCGCGACGAGCAGGAAGAAGAGCGTGAACGGCGCGCGCAGTGGCGAGCCGATGTCGGCGAGGGCCAGCACGGCGCCGACCCCCGCGATCGCCGTGGCGGCCCCCGCCACCACGGGAAGGGAGTCCCCGGCCGGTGACGCGCCCGCGGCTGCCGGCCGGTCGGGTGCGGCCGCGGGCCCGGGGTGCTCGGCGGTGCCGGGCGGGCCGGAAGAACCGGTGCTTCCGGGCGGGCCGGACGGGCTGGAAGGAATGGACGTGCCGGATGTGCCGGGTGTGCCGGTGAGACCGGTGGGATCTGTGAAGCTCTGCATTGGCGACTTTGCCCCCCGAAGCGCCGGATGCCGAGGCTTCAATGTCGCGCAATCGGCGGAGCGACGTCAAGATGTGAAGGCCGTGCAAACAGCCTCCGGTTACCGCATCGGAACAGAACCGGAGGCTTTCGGTCAGGTGAATACTGCACGAATATGTCGGACCGTCAGATTGTCCCTTGCTGTAGGTGATTGAGCGTTCATTGGCTCACACCTTTGTCATGGACACTTCCTTGAATCGCGGACTGCTGCTACCACGGGTACGGCAGAAACCCTGGTAAAGGAGGTTCCATGAAGCTGTCCCGCCTCGCGGGTTCCCTCTCCGCGTTCGCCCTCGCCGCCGCGCTCGCCCTCACCGGAGCCGGCGCCGCCCAGGCCGCGTCCCAGGCCGCAACTCCCGGCTATGTGGCGCTCGGTGACTCCTACTCGGCCGGTCTGGGGGCCGGGAGCTACTACACGAACAGCGGGGACTGCAAGCGCAGCTCCAAGTCCTACCCCGCGCTCTGGGCGGCCGCGCACGCCCCTTCGAGCTTCGCCTTCACCGCCTGCTCGGGCGCCCGAACGGGTGATGTTCTGAGCAAGCAGCTCGGCCCGCTGAACAGCTCGACCGGCCTCGTCTCCCTCAGCATCGGAGGGAATGACGCCGGTTTCGCCGACACCATGAGCACCTGCGTCCTCAGCAGTGACAGCGCATGTCTGGACCGGATCAATCAGGCCCGCACATATGTCCAGAACACGCTTCCCGGGGAACTCGACAAGGTCTATACCGCCATCAAGGGCAGAGCCCCGGCCGCCCGCGTCGTCGTCCTCGGATATCCGCGCTTCTACAAACTCGGCACCAGCTGTACCGGCCTCAGCGAGACCAAGCGGACGGCCATCAACAGCGCCGCGGACCTGCTCAATTCCGTGATCGCCAAACGGGTCGCCGACCACGGCTTCTCCTACGGGGACGCCGCCGCCGGCTTCACCGGTCACGAGCTCTGCTCGGGCAGCCCCTGGCTGAACAGCGTGACCTTCCCGATCGACAGCTCCTACCACCCGAACGCGGCGGGCCAGGCCGGAGGCTATCTGCCGGTCTTCTCCTCAGCCGCCTGACCCGTGGTCGTAGCCGTAGCCGTAGGACGGGCCCGTCGAAGCGGAGGGCGACGGGCCCGGTGGCCGCGACGGCGACGCCGGGCCCGGCGACGACGGCTTGTCCGACGACCCGCCGGACGAGGAGCCCCGGCAGGTGACCGTGAACGACACATGGTTGGAGGTGACCCTCTGAGGATCCGTGACCTCGACGCCGATCCAGTCCTTGCCCGAGTCGCGGGGGGCCTCGAAGTGCCGCAGCACGACGGTCCTGCCGTTCGTCACGTCGACGGACTGGTCGGTGCCCACCTGCCCACTGCCGGTGATCCAGTGATAGACGAGACGGACGGGGGAGCGATCGACGGTGAACGTCACCCGGAACGCGGGGCCCGAGCTCACGGGCCGCGGCGGGCAGGGGCCCGTGTACGCGTCGCGCTCCGCCTCGACGGAGGCCCGCACCCCGGACGAGGAGCCGCCGGCGGAACCACCGGTGCCCGGGGCCGTCCCGGAAGAGCTGCCCGCCTGCCCCGCCCCCGCGTTCTTGTCCGGGGCGGCGGACGCTCCGCTGCTGCTGTCGCTGTGGCCGCTGCTCCGGGTGAAGGCCCACACCAGGCCGCCGGCCAGCAGCGCGAGCACGACGGCGGCCACCGCGAGCACCACGGCGGGGCGGCGGCGCCGCGCACCGTCACCGGCCGGCCCGGCGGGGGTTGCCCCTTCCGGCGGTCCGAAGCCGCCGCCGTGCTCCCCGGCGGGCCCCGCCGGACTGCCGGCCGGATCGTGCGGCGGGGGGTGCGCGGCAACGGTCGTGGCCTCGGGTCCGGGCGGAGCGCCCGCGCCGGGCACCGTGCCGCCCCGCGCCACCACCCGCAGCATGTCCTCCGCCTCCTCGGCGCCGAGCCGCAGGGCGGGGTCCTTGCGCAGCAGCCCTTCCAGGACGGGCGCGAGCGCCCCCGCCCGGACGGGCGCCGGGAGCTGCTGGTCCACCACGGCCCGCATGGTGGAGAGCGGGGTGTCCTGGCGGAAGGGGGAGACGCCCTCCACCGCCGCGTACAGCGTCACGCCCAGCGACCAGAGGTCGGAGGCGGGGCCCGGCGGATGCCCGAGCGCCCGCTCGGGGGCGAGGAACTCGGGGGAGCCGACCAGCTCCCCGGTCCGGGTCAGCGCCGAGCTCCCCTCGACCGTCGCGATGCCGAAGTCGGTGAGCACGACACGCCCGTCGTTGGCGAGCAGGACGTTGCCCGGTTTCACGTCGCGGTGCAGCACGCCCGCCGCGTGCGCTCCCCGGAGCGCGGAGAGCACCCCGGCGCCGATGTGCGCCGCGCGCGCCGGTGGCAGCGGGCCGTCCGTCTCCAGGACGTCGGCCAGGGAGAGGCCGCGCACCAGCTCCATCACGATCCAGGGCCGGCCCTCGTCGGAGGCCACGTCGAAGACGGTGACGACATGGGGGTGCGCGATCCGCGCGGCGGCCCTGGCCTCGCGTTCCAGCCGTACGTACAGCTGCCGGATCTCGTGGTCGAGCAGGCCCGCCGGGGCCCGCACCTCCTTGACGGCCACCTCGCGGTCGAGCACCTCGTCCCGCGCGCGCCACACCACTCCCATGCCGCCCCGGCCCAGTTGTTCCAGCAGCCGGTACCGGCCCGCCACCACCCGGCCCGGCGGCACCGCTGCCCCCTCCGGACCGCCCCCGGACATCCCGCTCATCGACGGGCCCCCTCCAGCAAGAGAGCGATTCGGGGTGAATCTACCGCAACGGAGCGTGATTGCCCCCTCTTCTGCATATCCTTGACCCGCTAACTCGCCCACAGTGACGGCAGGTTCACGCCAGCCCTGTCAACGCCCTTGACGGAGTGGTGAATCCGCCCCGCCGATGCGCGGGTGACGGAAGAGGGCGGTAGGGTTACCCTGCCTGAGCCGGGTGCCTCGTTCGGGTGGGGAGTCTCAATGGATCAGATAGCAATGCGCGGCAGGCCACGGGTGCCTGCCATCAGCTGCAACAGCGGCGCGTCCAGCGCGCGCCTCGACCGCCATCTCGCGGTGCTGGGCGGGCCTGCCGTGCCCCAGCGCGAAGTCGAGGGGGCGACCCTGCTGATGCGCGAGCTGACGACACGTGATCACGCGCGCGCCAAGCAGAGCCGGACCGCCAAGGTCTCCCTCCTCGCGCCGCTGAGACGGCTGCGCCGCTCCCTGTTCGGCAACCACGACTGAACCCCGGCCCCGAGCGCAAGCGCCCCACCGTCGACGCCGTCGGCCCTCCACCCTCTCCCCAGGGCGCGGCCGCACGGCGCCGAGGCATGCCCGGCTCCTGTTGCCGGCGTGCCGTGGTCAGGCCGTGCCGCGTGCGTACCGCCTGACCGTGAGCGGCACGAAGACCGCGAGCAGCAGCACAGCCCAGCCGGTCGCCGCCAGGACGGGGTGGGCGACCGGCCATGACGCGTCCGCGGCGGGGTGGCCGTTGCCGAAGAGCTCCCGGCAGGCGGTCGTGAGCGCGCTGATCGGATTCCACTCGGCCACCGTGCGCAGCCAGCCCGGCATGCCCTCGGTCGGCACGTAGGCGTTCGACAGCAGCGGCAGCATGAAGGTCGCTCCTGCCAGCTGGCCGGCGCTCTCCTCGTTGCCGATCACCAGGCCCAGGTAGTGGCCGAGCCAGGCCGTGACCAGCCGGAAGAGCAGCAGCAGGGCGAAGGCGCCCGCGGCGCCGGCCGCACCGCCCTCGATCCGCCAGCCGACGGCCAGTCCGCAGAGCACGAGCGGCACGAGCCCGAGCGCCGCGAGCACCACATCGGCCGCCGTCTGCCCCGCGGGAAGGGCGAAACGGCTCATGGGCAGCGTGCGGAAGCGGTCCATCACCCCGCGCTGGAGGTCCTGCGCGGAGGCCAGCATCGCCGTCATCACGCCGTTGACGGCCGTCACCGCGAACAGCCCCGGCACGAGGTACGCCCGGTAGTTCGCGCCCCCCTCCAGCGCCACTGCGCTGCCGAAGACGTAGCCGAAGAACAGCAGCATCGTGACCGGCATGGTCAGGGTGATGACGAGCAGTCCGGGCACGCGGCGCATCCGCTGCAGGTGGCGGCCGAGCACGGCCCGGGTGTCGGACAGGGCGAGCGTGTTCATGCGGCGGCCTCCCCGGCCTCGGTGCGGGTGCCGTCGCCGGCGGTCAGGTGCAGGAAGACCTCGTCCAGTGTGGGCTGCCGCAGGGCGGCGTCGACGACGGGGACGCCCGCCGCGTCGAGCTCGCGCACGAGGTGAGGGAGCGTCAGGTCCGGGTCGGTGGTGACCGCGGCGGCCGAGCGCCGTGCCGGGTCGAGGGCCGGCCGGCCGCCCGTGAGCCGGGCCAGGACGGCCGCCGCGCCCGCGAGCGCGGCCTCCTCCGCGACGACCACCTCGGTGCGGGCGCCGAGCCGGGCCTTGAGCTGCGCGGGCGTGCCCCGTACGGCCGCCCGCCCGTCGTCGACGAGCACGACCTCGTCGGCCAACTGATCGGCCTCCTCCAGGTATTGCGTCGTGAGCAGCACGGTGGTGCCGTGCTCGGTCAGCTCGCGGACGGCGTCCCAGATGGCGCCGCGGCTCGCCGGGTCGAGGCCGGTCGTCGGCTCGTCGAGGAAGAGCACGCGGGGCTTGGTCAGCACGCTCGCGGCGAGGTCGAGGCGGCGGCGCATGCCGCCGGAGTAGGTGCGGGCCGGGCGGTCCGCGGCGTCCGCGAGGCCGAAGTGGTCCAGCAGGACGTCGGCGCGGGCGCGGGCCGTGGCGCGGCCGAGCCGGTGCAGGCGGGCGAAGAGCCGCAGGTTCTCGCGGCCCGTCAGGTCGGCGTCCACGGATGTCGACTGCCCGGTGACGCCGATCGCGCGGCGCACCTCCCGGGGGGCGCGGAGCACGTCGTGCCCGGCGACCCGCGCCGTTCCCGCGTCGGGGGCGATGAGGGTGGTCAGGAGGCGGACGGCGGTGGTCTTGCCCGCCCCGTTGCGTCCGAGGAGCCCGCAGACGGTGCCCTCGGGCACGGCGAGGTCCAGCCCGCGCAGCGCGTGCACGGCGCCGAAGCGCTTCTCCAGCCCCTCACTAAGTACAGCGTACGTAGTCATGGCCGTGACCCTACCCCACTACGTACGCCGTACGTAACTAGGATGGTGGCGAGGTGATGATCCATGGCAGCCAGCGGCCGGACGGCCCGCCCCGAGGTGATCTGGGCCCGCCCCGAGCGTGCGGCCCGCGGCCCGCGGCCCGCGCACACCCGCGCGGAGATCGCGGCGGCGGCGGTGCGCGTCGCGGACGCGGAGGGGGCCGACGGCGTCTCGATGCGCCGCGTGGCGGCCGAGATCGGCTGCGGCACGATGTCGCTCTACAACTACGTCCCGCGCAAGGAGGACCTGTACGAGCTGATGGTCGACGCCGTCAGCGCCGAGTACGACCTCTCCGCGGAGCCGTCGGGCGACTGGCGGGCGGACACCCTCGCCCTCGCCGCGCAGACCCGCGCCCTGATGCACCGCCATCCCTGGCTGCCGCGGCTGATGTCGCCCGCCCACGGCTTCAGCCCGAACGCCCTGCGGTACCTGGAGCACTTCCTGTGGGTGCTGGAGCCCCTCGACGCCGCCGGGGGCACCAAGATGGAGCTCGTCTCGATGGTCAACGGCGTCGTCTCCACCTACGTGGTCAACGAGCTCTCCGAGGCCGAGCGCGCCCGCACCTCGCCCTTCCCGCCGGGCCAGGAGCACGCCGCGCGCATGGCCCTGCTGGCGCGCGAGCTCTCGCGCGGCGACCACCCGCGCCTGGCCGCCGTCCTCGGCGCGGGCTTCGCCGCCGTGGACCTCGACGCGCAGTTCGCGCGCACGCTCGGCCGGCTGCTCGACGGCTTCGACCCGGCGCGCGTCAGTCCGCCGCCGGGTCCGTCCGCTCCTCCGTCCCCAGCGCGTCCTCCGTCTCCAGCGTGACGGTGAAGGAGAACCGGTCGCCGCGGTAGCGGATCCGGGCCACGTCCACCACCCGGCCCGACTCGTCGTACGTCACGCCCGTGTAGTGCAGGATCGGGCTCAGCAGCGGCACCTGCAGCAGCCGCGCCGTCTCCGGGTCGGCGAGCCGGGCCTCGACCGTGTCCGTGATCCGGCTGATCCGGACGCCCACGGCGTCCCGCAGCACCTTCGTCATCGGCCAGCGGGCCAGGTCCGCCACGTCGATGCGGCCGGCGACCTCGGGGCGGACCAGGTTCTCCGCCCAGTTCGTCGGCTCGCCCGACTCCCCGTCGCAGCGCAGCCGCCGGAAGACCACCGCCTCCGCCAGGCCGGGGAAGTGGCCGGCCAGCTCCGCCGGGACGGGGGCGGGCCCGTGGTCCAGCACGGTCGTCCGCTCGCCGGACTGCTGCGCCACGATCGCGTCCACCGAGCCGAGCAGCCGCACGGGGGAGCCGCGCCGTGCGCTCGGCTCGATGAAGGTGCCGCGTCGCCGGTGCCGGCTGATCAGCCCTTCCTCCTCCAGCTCCTTCAGCGCCTGCCGCATGGTCAGGACGCTCACGCCGTAGTGCTCGGCGAGGGCGTCCTCGGTGGGCAGGCGCAGCGGGTCGTCCGGGCAGCGCCCGAGTATCGAGGCCCGCAGCGACTGCGACACCTGGTACCAGAGCGGCAGCTTGCGGTTGAGCGCGAGGGAGTCGGGGGCGAAGGTGGTCACGGGGAGCTCCGCGGGCGTCAGCGACGGAAGTGGCGCTGCAGACCCTGCCACACGCCGTCGTAGCCCGTCTGCAGGTGGTCGGCGGCGGTCGCCTGCGCGGTGAGCGTCACCGGCCAGCGCGTCTCGAACATGAAGGCCAGCCCGTCGTCCACCTTCTGCGGCTTCAGTTCGGCCGCGCTCGCCTTCTCGAAGGTGTCCCGGTCGGGCCCGTGCGCCGACATCATGTTGTGCAGCGACCCGCCGCCCGGCACGAAGCCGCCCTCGCCGGCGGTCTTCGCGTCGTACGCGCCCTCGATCAGGCCCATGTACTCGCTCATCACGTTCCGGTGGAAGTACGGCGGCCGGAAGGTGTCCTCGCCCACGAGCCAGCGCGGCGCGAAGACGACGAAGTCGACGCCCGCCAGCCCCGGGGTGTCCGACGGCGACGTGAGCACCGTGAAGATCGACGGGTCCGGGTGGTCGTAGCTGATCGAGCCGATGACGTTGAAGCGGCGCAGGTCGTAGACGTACGGGACGAGGTTGCCGTGCCAGGCGACCACGTCCAGCGGCGAGTGGTCGTACGTCGCCGTCCAGAGGTTCCCGCAGAACTTGCTGACCACCTCGACGGGGCCTTCGGTGTCCTCGTAGGCGGCGACCGGGGCGAGGAAGTCGCGCGCGTTCGCCAGCCCGTTCGCCCCGATCGGCCCCAGCTCGGGCAGGACGAACGGCTGCCCGTAGTTCTCGCAGACGTAGCCGCGGGCGGTGGCGTCGAGGAGCTCGACGCGGAAGCGCACCCCGCGCGGGATCAGGGCCACGTGCCCCGGCTCGGCGCGCAGCAGCCCGAACTCCGTGCGCAGCAGCAGCCCGCCGCGCTCGGGCACGATCAGCAGCTCGCCGTCGGCGTCGCTGAACACCCGGTCGGTCATGGAGGCGTTCGCGGCGTAGAGGTGGACGGCCATGCCGGTGCGCTGCGTGACGTCGCCGTTGCCGCCGAGCGTCCACAGGCCGGCGAGGAAGTCCGTGCCCCCGGCCGGCTCGGGCAGCGGGTTCCAGCGCAGCCGGTTGGGGTCGGGCACGGCGTCGGTGAACGGCGCGCTCGCCAGGTGGCCGTTGCCGGTGCGGGTGAACTGCGGATGCGCGGCGGAGGGCCGGATGCGGTAGAGCCACGACCGGCGGTTGCTGTGCCGGGGCTCGGTGAAGGCCGTGCCGCTCAGCTGCTCCGCGTACAGCCCGAGCGGGGCCCGCTGCGGGGAGTTGCGCCCGTCGGGCAGCGCCCCCGGAACGGCCTCGCTGCTGTGCTCGTTGCCGAAACCGGCCGAGTAGGCGAGCCCCTCGGCGGTCTTCCGCGCCTGCTCGTTGCCCGTACCGCTCATCGCGTGCTCCCAGCGCCGATGGATTCCTATGGGAGACCGTAGGATTCCCGGCGGGGCGCGTCAATGGATCAGCCCGGGAAACGCGCCGGACCTGCCCGCGGAACGAGCGCCCTACTTCTTCGCGTACCCCACCATGCGCAGCGCCAGGTCCGCGTACAGCTCGCCCACCTCGTCCGGCGTGCGCTTGCCCTCCGCGTTGAACCAGCGGGCCACGTCGATGCACAGGGACAGCACGGCCAGCGTGGTCCCCGGGACGTCCGGGGTGTCGAACTCGCCCGCCGCCACGCCGTCCTCCACGATGGCGCGGACGGCGGCGTCGGTGTCCCGGCGCAGGGCGACGATCTCCGCGTAGTGCTCCTCGGCGAGCGCCCCCAGCTCGTACTGCACGACGCGCGCCGTCGTGTGGTGCTCGGCGTGCCAGCGGACGAAGGACCGCACGGCCTCGGAAAGCCGGTCGGCCGGACCGCCCGCGGAGTCCCGCGCCCGGCGCAGGATGTCGAGGGCGAGCCGGTGGCCGACGATGCTGATGCGGTAGAGCAGCTCTTCCTTCGTCTTGTAGTGGATGTAGAGCGCGGCGGGGCTCATGCCCGCCCGTCCCGCGATGTCGCGGGTGGTGGTGGCGTGGTAGCCGCGCTCGGCGAAGGCCTCGACGGCGGCGGTCACCAGCCGCCGCGCGGCATCGGGCGTGACGTCGGCCCACTGCCCGCCCCGCTGCCCCTCCGCACCCATCCCACGCCCCGCTCTCCCGGCCCGCCCCGGGCCCTGCGCCCGCGGAACGAACACCATACCCCGGGGTGAGCGGGCGCTTAGGAAGCCGTGGAGGAGCCCCGGCCACCGGTTCCGGCCACCGGTCCCGGGCGCCACGGGCGGCCGCGCGCCGCTACGGCCGCAGCGCCCGCATCAGCAGATCGGCCAGGTGACCGGCCACCTGCTGCGCGCTCAGCCTGCCCTCCGCCCGGTACCAGGCGCCCAGGTGGTGGACCGAGCCGAAGTGGTAGTCGACCACCAGATCGGCGGGGGTGGCCGCGGAGAACACGCCGGTGCGCTGGCCCTCCTCGACCAGGGCCCGGAAGCGCTCGTGGTAGCGGCGCCGCTCCGCCCGGACCTGCGCGAGCTTCTCGGGGCCCAGGTGGTGCATGGAGCGGAAGAAGATCGTCGTGTCGTCGAGGTTCTCGATGGTGGTGACCACGACGTCGGCCGCGGCCTCGCGCAGCCGCTTCTCGACGGGTGCCCGCGAGCCCGCGAAGGCGTCCAGCCGCTCCTGCTGCAGCCGCAGCACCCGCCCGTAGACCTCGTGCAGCAGGTCGTCCTTCGAGCCGAAGTAGTGGTAGAGGGCGCCCTTCGTGACGCCCGCGGCCTCCACGATCTCCTGGACGGACGTGCGGTCGTAGCCCCGGTCGGCGAAGAGCCGGGTGGCGGCGGCAAGGAGCCGCTGCGGCACGGGTTCGCCGTCCGGCGCGGTGTTCACGGCGCTTCCCCCGGCCGCGCGCGCGTCGCTCACAGGTCCTCTTCCAGCTTGCGCTGGAGGTGGTTCATGCCGCGCAGCCAGCGGTCGGGGTCGGTCGCGCGGGCCGCGTAGTAGTCCGCGACCTCCGGGTGCGGCAGGATCAGGAAGCGGCCCGCGGCCATCCCGTCGAAGAGCGCGTCCGCCACCTGCGCCGGCTCGATCGCGGTGGGCACGAGGATCAGGTCCCCGGCCGGGCCCGTGCCGCGCAGCATGTCCGTCCGCACGCCCTGCGGGCAGATGGCGTGGACCTCGATGCCGCAGTGGCGGTAGGTGAGCGAGAGCCACTCGGCGAAGGCCAGGGCCGCGTGCTTGGAGACGCTGTACGGGGCCGAGCCGAGCATCGTGAGCAGCCCGGCCGCGGAGACCGTGGACACGAACCGGCCGCTGCCGCGGTCGAGCCACTCGGGCAGCAGCTTGCGCGCCGCGCGCACGTGGGCCATGACGTTGACGTCCCAGGCGGTCTCCCAGAGGTCCTCCTCGGCCTCCGGGCCGCCGGCGGGGGCGACCCCGGCGTTGGCGCAGTAGACGTCGACGCGGCCGCCGAGCGCCTCGCGGGCGGCCGGCACGATGTCGGAGGCGTCGCCGGGCACGGCCGTCGCGCCGATCTCCGCCGCGACCGCCTCGGCCTTGGCGGCGTCGAGGTCGTTGACCGCGACCCGCGCCCCCTCGGCCGCGAACCGGCGGGCGAGCGCGGCCCCGATGCCGCCTCCCGCTCCGGTGACGACGACTCCCGCGTCCCGCACGATGCCCACGCTCGGTCTCCCTCGGCTCGGCTGCACCGCGCAGACTAACCAGTCGGTATGTGCCGGGGGAAGAGGCCGCGAACGCGCCCGGAGGCACGCCCTCCGACATTCTCCCGGCCGGGCCGCCGGAGCGTTAGCGTGCATGACCATGCGGCACTCTTCCGGGGGACGCACCCCGAACGCACGGCATGTGACGCGGCGCCGGGTGCTGGGCGCGGCGGCCGCGGGCGCCCTCGCCGGCCCCGCCGCCGCACCCGCGCCGGCCGCGTCCGCCCCGCGCGTCCGCACCGCCTTCGACCGGCTGGCGGACAGCGGCTACGCCCTGCTCGCCGGGGACCGCGTCGGCGTCGTCACCAACCCCACGGGCGTCACCGCAGGCCTCCGGCACGTGGTGGACGTCCTGCACGAGGACCGGCGCGTGGACCTCCGCGCGGTCTTCGGCCCCGAACACGGCTTCCGCGGCACGGCACAGGCCGGCGGCTCGGAGCCCACGGGCACGGACCCGGCGACCGGCCTCCCGGTCCACGACATCCACGGCAAGCGCGGCCGCGCGCTCGCGGACCTGTTCGGCCGCGCCGGCGTGGACACCGTCGTGTTCGACATCCAGGACGTCGGCGCGCGCTTCTCCACGTACGTGTGGACGCTGTACGACTGCCTGATCGCCGCGGCGCTCGCGGGCCTGCGGACCGTGGTCCTGGACCGGCCCGACCCGGTCACGGGCCGCGGCGCGCACGGCCCGGTCCTGGAGCGCTCCCTGGCCTCCGGCGTGGGCCGCGAGCCGATCGCGCAGGCGCACGGCATGACCGTCGCCGAGCTGGCGCTGCTGTTCAACGCGGCGTACGTGCCGGCGGCGGCCGGGCGGCCCGCGCGGCTGGACACCGTCCCCATGAGCGGCTGGCGGCGCGACGCCCTCTTCGGCGACACCGGGCTGCCGTGGGTCCCGCCCAGCCCCAACATGCCCACGCCGGGCACCGCCCTCGCGTACGCGGGCACCTGCCTGCTGGAAGGCACGAACCTGTCCGAAGGACGCGGCACGACGCTCCCGTTCGAATACGTGGGCGCCGAGGGCGTCGACGGCCGCTGGGCGGACGCCCTGAACGCCCTGGAGCTGCCCGGCGTGCGCTTCCGGGAGGCGTACGCGGTGCCCGCCTTCTCCAAGTTCCAGGGGCGCACCACCGGCGGGGTGCAGCTGCACGTGCACGACCCCCGGGCCTTCCAGCCCGTACGGACGGGCATCGCGCTGCTGGTGACGGCGAGACAGGTGTGGCCGGGCTTCGCGTGGCGCCCGGACCGGTGGATCGACCGGCTCGCGGGGACCGCGTCCGTCCGGACCATGACCGATGCGGGCGCGCCCGTGGACGACATCGTGGCGGCCTGGCAGCCCGGGCTGGAGGACTTCCGGGCCCTGCGCGAGGAACACCTGCTCTACGACTGACCGCACGGCCGCCGAGGCCTTCCCCGGCCGAACTCCTGGCCCCCTGACGAAGCCCTGATCAGCGGTACGCACGGTTCCCGGCCCCGGAAGCGTGAACGGCGTGACGGGAGTCTGGACAGTCACTCCCGGCAGCGGGACGATGCGCCGGCACCGGGCTGCTCAAGGGGGAACGCCATGTCCGGCATGAGTGCGGAACCGTACTGGGAGCTGACGTTCGACGCCGACGGGGACGCCGACGCGACCGAGCGCGACGCCCTGATACGCGGCGCCGTGAGCGCGGGCCTCACCGACCTCGTGGTGTTCGCGCACGGGTGGAACAACGACAGGCCGATGGCCACGGCCCTCTACTCCCGCTTCTACGCGCCCTTCCCCGGCCTGGTCGCCCGCGCGCCCGGCGTCCGCATGGGCTACGCGGGCGTGATCTGGCCGTCGATGCGCTTCCCGGGCGAGGCCGTCCCCGACTTCCCGTCGGCGGCCCCCGAGGCGCCGCCCGCCCCGCCCGTCCTCGACGCCGCCACCCGCGAGGCCCTCGTCAGGATCCTGCCGTGCGAGCGGGCCGTGATGGACCGGCTCGCGGAGCTGGCCGCGGAGCAGTCCGAGGACCCCGTGCGCCTGGAGGAGTTCGTCTCCCTCGTCCGCGGCCTCGCCCCCGCGCCGCCGCACGGGCTCGCGGCCGCGGACGCCGGCGAGGACGACGCCTCCTACCTGCTCACGGGCGACGCCCGGCAGGTGTGCGAGAGCTTCGCCGCCGCCCTGGACCGCATGGGCGCACTGCCGCCCGCCTTCCTCGGCGGAGCCCTGAAGCGGCTGTGGGGCGGCGCCCTCGAAGTGCTCCGGCAGATGTCGTACTACACGATGAAGCGGCGCGCGGGCGTCGTCGGCGAGAAGGGCCTCGGGCCCGCGCTCGCCCTGCTCGCCGAATCCGCCACCGGGCTGCGCGTCCACCTGGCCGGGCACAGCTTCGGCGCCCGCCTCGTGTCCTTCGCGCTGCGCGCGCTGCCCGACGACGGCACCGCCCTGGGCGGCGTCACCCTCCTCCAGGGAGCCTTCTCGCACTACGCCTTCGCGTCCCGCCTGCCGTTCGACACCGGCCGCGGCGGGGCGCTCGACGGGCTGCACCGGCGGATCCGCGGGCCGCTGGTGGCCTGCCACTCGCGCCACGACTCCGCCCTGGGCACCCTCTATCCCCTCGCGTCCATGATGTCCCGCGAGGACGACGGCATTCTCGGCCTCGACGACGGCCGGTGGGGCGCCGTCGGCCACAACGGCATCCGGGCCGTGGACCCCAGCGCCCGGATCACCCTGGACGAGGCGCTGCATGGCGCCCTGCCCACTGAGGGGTGCGTGAGCGTGGACGCCTCGTCGGTGGTCGCCCGCGGCGGCCCCCCGTCGGGCGCCCACAGCGACATCTGCCACGAGGAGCTGGCCCGCGTCATCCTCCACGCCGGCCGGGTCCTGCCGGCCGGGCCGTGAGCCGTGCCCACCGGACCGGCCCGAACGAGCCGGGGCCTATGAGCCGGGCCGACTGAACCGAGCCGAATGGACCGGGTTCCACATCCCGGCGCGACTTCGGGGTAGCAGAGCGGAGTCGGCCGCACACCGCGGCCGAGGGATCCGAATGGCGATGAGTTACGTCCCTTCCATGTCGATCCGAGTCCGCGCTGTCGGAGGTGGGATGCAGTGGCAGGTTTCAGAGCACTCGCACGAGAGGTGCGCAATCCACGGAACACCATCGCCTTGCGGCGGACCTCCCTGCGCAAGTGCCTCGAGCGCTTCGCCCCGTACGGGCACCGGGCGACCTGGCACCACCTGTGCGACCTGGCCGGGATCGCCCCGGCCGACCGGGCCCCCGACCCGGCCCGGCTGGTCGTCGCACTGAGCGAGCTGGAGGAGGCCCGCGCGGTCTGGCTGGCCTACGAGGCGTCCTTCGCCGACCGCCGCAAGCGTGAGAAGCACGACGGCATCCGGCAGCCCGCCGCCGTCGACGCGTGGCACCGCAACACCTGGGGCGGCTGCGACATCGTGCCCTGCGTGAGCCCCGACGTCTACCCGGCCGCCCGGCTCTCCGACGTGCTGCGCCGGGTGATCGCCGCCATGGAGGCCGAGCCCGGGGACGTCTGCCCCGTCTGCTCGCAGGACCGCCTCGAATGGCGCCCCGACCTGGACCGCTGCCCCGCGCAGGGCCCCGTCTGCGCGGACTGCGGCATCGTGGTGCCCGGGCCCGTACTCACCCCGGGGGCGCTGGCCGCGGCCCGCCGCCGGGTGCTGGAGGACCGTTACGCGGCGGTGTGAGCGCGGCCGCGGCCGCAGGGAGGGGACCCGCAGGAGGCCGGGAAGGGGGTGTCCGCCGTCCGCCGGTGGTGCGAGGATGCAGCACGGCCCACCGGTGTGCGAGAAGAGGCGGACGGCATGGCGCAGTTGCACGATCTGACCGCGTTGGAGCAGGGGGCGGCGGTGCGGGCGGGGGAGGTCTCGCCCGTCGAGCTGACCGAGCACTACCTGGAGCGCATCGGACGGCTGGACGCCACCGTCGGGGCGTTCGTCACCGTCACCCCCGAGACGGCGCGCAAGCAGGCGGCCGACGCCGAGAGCGCGGCCTCGGCCGCCCGGCGCGAGGGCCGCGCGCTGCCGCCGCTGCACGGCGTGCCCGTGCCGGTCAAGGACCTCAGCCAGGTCGCCGGCGTGCGCTGCACGATGGGCTCGGCCGCGTACGCCGGCAACGTCGCCACGATGGACGACCACCTGGTGACGCGGCTGCGCGAGGCGGGCACGGTCCTGCTGGGCAAGACCAGCACGCCCGAGTTCGGCCTGTCCTCGCACACCGAGAACGCCCTCGTGCCGCCCGCCCGCACCCCCTGGGACCTCGGCCGTTCGGCCGGCGGATCGAGCGGCGGGGCCGCGGCCGCGGTCGCCGCGGGGCTCGCCCCGCTCGCGCACGGCAGCGACGGGGGCGGCTCCATCCGCATCCCGGCGTCCGCGTGCGGCCTGTTCGGCATCAAGCCCAGCCGCGGCCGGGTGAGCCCCGGCCCGGTCCTGCACGACGTGACCGGCCTGGTGACGCACGGGCCCCTGGCCCGTACGGTCGCGGACGCCGCCGCGCTCCTCGACGTCCTCGCCGGGCCGATGCCCGGCGACCCGTACGCCGCGCCCGCGCTCCCGCCCGGCGAGACCTTCGCGGAGCACGCGCGGCGCGCCCCGGGCCGGCTGCGCATCGCCCACATCACGGAGGCGCCCATTCCGGGGGTGGAGGTGCACCCCGAGTGCCGGCGCGCCGCGCGGGAGACGGCGGACCTGCTGCGGGAGCTCGGCCACGACGTGGAGGAACTGACCCTCCCCGGCGACGAGTCCCTGGCCCGGGCCTTCACCACCGTCTGGGACGTGTTGTCGACGCTCATCCCCGTACCGCCGGGCGGCGAGGAGCACTTGCTGCCCCTCACCCGCCACCTGCGCGAGCGCGGCGCCCGCGCCACCGGCACGGAGTTCGCCACGGCCCTCCAGCGGATGCGCGGGATCGCCCAGCTCGTCGACGACGTCCTGCAGGCGCCCGGCACCGGCTACGACGTGCTCCTGTCGCCCACCCTCGCCCGGCCTCCGCTGCCCGTCGGCGGGCTGCGCAACGACGACGACCCGGAGCAGGAGTTCGCGGACCTGGCCGGCTTCACTCCGTTCTGCCCGCTCTACAACGCGACCGGCAGGCCCGCGGTGAGCGTGCCGCTGCACTGGACGCCGGAGGACCTGCCCGTCGGGATCATGCTCGGCGGGCGCTACGGCGACGAGGCCGGTCTCATCTCGCTCTCCGCCCAGCTGGAGGAGGCCCGGCCGTGGGCCGGGCGGCGGCCCGCCCTGTGGTGAGCGGCCCGCAGCAGCCCCGGGGAGCGGCGTTCCTCAGCGCTCGACGAGCAGGCGCGAGCCCGCGCCCCGCAGGCCGTTGCGGTCGTCGGGGTTGGACAGCGCGCAGGTCTCCAGCGACAGGCAGCCGCAGCCGATGCAGTCGTCCAGGTGGTCCCGCAGCCGGGTCAGCTGCTTGATGCGCTGCTCCAGCTCGCCGCGCCACGTCTCGGACAGCCGGGCCCAGTCCTCGTGGTTCGGGGTGCGCTCGTCGGGCAGCTCCGAGAGCGCCTCCCGGATCGTGGCCAGCGGGATGCCGACCCGCTGCGCGGCCCGGATGAAGGCGACGCGGCGCAGGGCGTCACGGTCGTAGCGGCGCTGGTTGCCCGCGGTGCGGCGGCTGCTGATCAGGCCCTTGGTCTCGTAGAAGTGCAGCGCCGAGACGGCCGCGCCGCTGCGCGCGGACAGCTGGCCTACGGTCAGTTCCTGGATCGTGTACGAAATCTGCGGCACAGCTCAGACCTTACGTGACCGGCGGCTCCCGGCATTGAGACGACGGCCACACCGCCGCGGGGGGCGCACTCTGGTACGGGCGGTGCGCCCGGCGCTAGCGTGTTTCCGATCCCGTTCCGCTTCCGCGAGGAGACGATCCGTGAACCCGCACGACGGCATGTACATCGACGGAGCCTGGCGACCCGCTGTGGGAGCGGGGACGATCGAGGTCGTGAACCCGGCCGACGAGCAGGTCATCGGCACCGTCCCGGCCGGTGACGCCCGGGACGTCGACGCGGCCGTCCGGGCGGCCCGCGCGGCCCTGCCCGGCTGGGCGGCCACGCCGCCCGCGCGGCGCGGGGAGCACATCGCCGCCCTGCGCGACGCGATGGCGGCCCGGCAGGACGAGATCGCGGCCACGGTCACGGCCGAGCTCGGCTCGCCCAAGGGTTTCGCGCAGCGGGTCCACACCGGGCTGCCGATCGCCGTGGCCGGTTCGTACGCCGAGCTCGCCGCGAGCCACCCCTTCGAGGAGCGGATCGGCAATTCGACCGTCCTCCACGAGCCCGTGGGCGTCGTCGCCGCGATCACGCCCTGGAACTACCCGCTCCACCAGGTCGTGTCCAAGGTCGCCCCGGCGCTGGCCGCGGGCTGCACGATCGTCCTCAAGCCCGCCGAGGACACCCCGCTGACCGCGCAGCTCTTCGCCGAGTGCGTGGACGCGGCCGGGCTCCCCGCGGGCGTCTTCAACCTCGTCACCGGGCTCGGGCCGGTGGCCGGGCAGGCCCTCGCCGAGCACCCGGGGGTCGACCTCGTCTCCTTCACCGGCTCCACGGCCGTGGGCAAGCGGATCGGCGCGGTGGCCGGCGCGGCGGTCAAGCGCGTCGCCCTGGAGCTGGGCGGCAAGTCCGCCAACGTCATCCTGCCCGGCGCCGACCTCGCCAAGGCCGTCGCCGCGAACGTCGCCGACGTCTGCCGCAACACCGGCCAGTCCTGCAACGCCCTCACCCGCACGCTCGTCCACGCCGACGTGTACGAGGAGGCCGTCTCCCTCGCCGCCGCCGCGGTCGCGGACTTCGCGCCCGGCGATCCCGCGCAGGACGGGGTCCGGGTCGGCCCGCTCGTCAACGCCAGGCAGCACGCGCGCGTGCGCGGCTACATCGACAAGGGAATCGAGGAGGGTGCGCGCCTCGTCGCCGGCGGCGCGACGCCCCCCGAGGGCCACGACAAGGGCTACTTCGTCACCCCGACCGTCTTCGCCGACGTCACGCCGGAGATGACCATCGCCCAGGAGGAGATCTTCGGCCCCGTGCTCTCCTTCATCAAGTACGAGGACGAGGACGAGGCCGCCCGGATCGCCAACGGCACGGCCTACGGCCTCGCCGCCGCCGTCTGGGCCGCCGACAAGGAGCGGGCCGCCGCCTTCGCACGGCGCCTGGACGCCGGCCAGGTGGAGATCAACGGCGGCGGGTTCAACATCCTGGCGCCCTTCGGCGGGTACAAGGAGTCGGGCGTCGGGCGCGAGCTGGGCGTCCACGGGCTGGGGGAGTACCTGCAGACCAAGTCGCTCCAGTTCTGACACCCGGGTCCCGCCCCTGCCGCCACCGTCGAGAGGAATGGCATGGTCCGCGCCGCCGTACTGCCCGCCGTGGGTGCTCCGCTGCAGATGGCCGAGATCGACCTGCCCGCGCCCGGCCCCGGGCAGGTGCGCATCCGCCTGGCCGCCGCCGGGGTGTGCCACTCCGACCTCTCCCTGTCCAACGGGACGCTGCGCCAGCCGGTGCCCGCCGTCCTCGGGCACGAGGGCGCGGGCCGGGTCACCGCGGTCGGCGAGGGAGTGACGCACGTGGTGCCGGGCGACCTGGTCGTCCTCAACTGGGCGCCCTCCTGCGGCGGCTGCCACTTCTGCGGGCTCGGCGAACCCTGGCTGTGCGCGGGCGCGGCCGCTGCCGCCACCGTCCCGTACGCGCGCCTCGCCGCCGACGGCAGCGCGCTCTACCCGGGCCTGGGCACGGCCGTGTTCGCCGAGGAGACCGTCGTCCGGGCGGATGCGGCCATTCCGCTCCCCGGCGGGATACCGCCGGTCGAAGCGGCCCTGCTGGGCTGCGCCGTGCTCACCGGCTACGGGGCGGTCCACCACTCCGCGAAGGTGCGCGCGGGCGAGTCCGTCGCGGTCTACGGCGTCGGCGGCGTCGGGCTCGCCACCCTGCAGTCCGCGCGGATCGCCGGCGCGGGCACGATCGTGGCCGTGGACGTCTCCCCGGAGAAGGAGGAGCTGGCCCGGGCCGCCGGCGCCACCGAGTTCGTCGTCGCGGGCGCGGACACGGCCAAGGCCGTCCGCGGGCTCACCGGCGGCTGGGGCGCGGACGTCGCCGTCGAGTGCGCGGGGCGGGCGGACGCGATCCGTACGGCCTGGTCGTCGACGCGCAAGGGCGGCAGGACGACGGTCGTCGGCATCGGCGGCCTGGACCAGCAGGTGACGTTCTCCGCGCTGGAGCTCTTCCACTTCGGGCGCACGCTCTCGGGCTGCGTCTACGGCAACAGCGACCCGGCGAAGGACCTGCCCGTGATCGCCGAGCACGTGCGCGCGGGCCGCTTCGACCTGTCCGCCCTGGTGACGGCGCGGATCGGCCTCGACGGCATCGCGGGCGCCTTCGAGGCGATGCTCGCGGGGCGGGGCGGGCGGTCGCTCGTGGTGTTCTCCGACGCGTAGGACGCGTCCTAGCGCGTCGGAGGAAGGGGGCGGCTCAGCCCTCCGGGGAGTGCCACTGCGGTGAGGGCAGGTGGATCAGCACGAGCACGAACCCCGCCAGCAGGAAGTTCCGCCCGGCGGCCTGCAGGCCGTTCCACTTCTGGGACTGCCACATCGCGAACCACTCGCCGCCGATCGCGATGAACCCCGCGCCGAACAGCAGCAGGACCATCACCAGCCCCAGCGTGCTGAGCCGCCGCGCGCGCCGGAAGCCCGCGCCGCGGCTCGTGAGCCCGCGCCCCCACAGGACCGTCGCGGCCACGAGCACGACCGCGGCGAGCGTCTCCCAGACGATGATCGCGAGGTAGGCGATGTCCTGCAGCGTGCGGTCCGTGACGGCCCGCCACATCAGGTCGTCGTCCCGGAAGGTCGTGTCCATCGCCAGGACGTGCCGGACGAACTCCTGGTTCGTCCCGAAGTCGGTGATGTTGCCGAAGGCGACGAGCGCGATGTAGAGCGCGACGGTGCCGGTGAGCGCCGCCGCCGCGAACGGCAGCCCTCCGAGCCGCACGGCTTCGCGCGGCCCGCGCACCTTCCACTTGGCGGCCATGCGACCTCCCCCTCCGGCCTCGCCCGTAGTGGATATTCCTGCCCGCCGGGCGGGGCCGGTACGCGGCGGAGCGGCCCGCACGGCTACCGGTGTGCGTAGTTACCGGTACTGCCGCAACTCCCGCCGCGCCAGCGACCGCTGGTGCACCTCGTCCGGCCCGTCGGCCAGGCGCAGCGTCCGCGCCGCGGCCCACAGCTCCGCCAGCGGGAAGTCCTGGCTCACACCGCCCGCCCCGTGCAGCTGCACGGCCTTGTCGAGGATGTCCACGACCGTCCGCGGGGTGGCGATCTTGATGGCCTGGATCTCGGTGTGCGCGCCGCGGTTGCCCACGGTGTCCATCAGCCACGCCGTCTTGAGCACCAGCAGCCTCAACTGCTCCACGGCCACCCGCGAGTCGGCGATCCACTGCTGCACGACGCCCTGCCCGGCCAGCGGCTTGCCGAAGGCCGTACGGTCCAGGGCGCGCCGGCACATGAGCTCGATCGCCCGCTCGGCCATGCCGATCAGCCGCATGCAGTGGTGGATGCGGCCGGGGCCGAGGCGCGCCTGCGCGATCGCGAAGCCGCCGCCCTCCTCGCCCACGAGGTTCGCCACCGGCACCCGTACGCGGTCGAGGACGATCTCGGCGTGACCGCCGTGGTAGTGGTCCTCGTAGCCGTAGACCTTCATGGCGCGCCGCACCCGCAGGCCGGGCGCGTCCCGCGGGACCAGGACCATCGACTGCTGGCGCCGCGGGTCGGCCCCGTCCGGGTCGGTCTTCCCCATCACGACGAAGATCTCGCAAGCGGGGTTCATGGCCCCGGAGATGTACCACTTGCGGCCGGTGATGACGTACGCGTCGCCGTCGCGCTCGATGCGGGTTTCGATGTTCGTCGCGTCGGAGGAGGCGACGTCGGGCTCGGTCATCGCGAACGCCGACCGGATCCGGCCGTCGAGCAGCGGCTCCAGCCAGCGCTTGCGCTGCTCCTCGCTGCCGAACTGGGCGAGCAGCTCCATGTTCCCGGTGTCGGGGGCGGCGCAGTTGAGGGCGGTGGGGGCCAGCTGCGGGCTGCGTCCGGTGATCTCGGCGAGCGGGGCGTACTGGAGGTTGGTGAGCCCGGCGCCGTACTCCTCACCGGGAAGGAAGAGGTTCCACAACCCCTGCCGCCGGGCCTCCGCCTGGAGCTCGGCGACGACCGGCGGCGCGGTCCACGGGTCGGCCAGGCCGGCCCGCTGCTCCTCGGCGACGGCCTCCGCCGGGTACACGTGCTCGTCCATGAACGCGAGCAGCCGCCCGCGCAGTTCCTCGGTGCGGGCGTCGAAGGCGAAGTCCATGGCCGGTCAGCCCTTCCGGAGGGTGGTGAGTCCGTTGTCGATGAAGAGCGGGACGAGCTGCCCGATGCGGTCGAAGCCCGCGCCGACCGTCTGCCCGAGGGTGTAGCGGTAGTGGATGCCCTCCAGGATCACGGCGAGCTTGAAGTAGGCGAAGGCCGTGTACCAGGGGAGTGCGGAGACGTCGCGGCCGGACGCGGCGGCGTAGCGCTCCACGATCTCGGCGGGGGCGGGGTGCCCCGGGGCCTCGCGCGTCGTGCTGATGGGCGAGCCCGGGACGGGCTCCTGCTCGCTGTACATCACCAGCAGGCCGAGGTCCGTGAGCGGGTCGCCGAGCGTGGACATCTCCCAGTCCAGGACGGCGGCGACCGTGTCGTCCGCGCCGATCAGGACGTTGTCGAGCCGGTAGTCGCCGTGCACGACCGCGGCGGCGGGGGAGGCGGGCAGCGCCGCGGCCAGGGCGGAGCGCAGCGCGTCGATGCCCGGCAGCTCCCGGTTGCGGGACGCCTCCAGCTGCTTGCCCCAGCGCCGCAACTGCCGCTCCAGGAAGCCCTCCGGCCGCCCGAAGTCCGCGAGCCCCGCCGCCTCCGGATCGACGGCGTGCAGCCGGACGAGCGTGTCGGCGAGCCCCAGCACGACCCGCCGCGTGCGGTCCGGTCCGATCGCGGCGAGCTGCCCGGCCGTCCGGTACGGCGTCCCGTCCACGAACTCCATCACGTAGAACGGCGCCCCGAGCACGCTCTCGTCCTCGCACAGCAGCAGCGCCCCGGGCACCGGCACCGCCGTCCCGTGCAGCGCGCTGATCACCCGGTGCTCGCGCCGCATGTCGTGCGCGGTGGCCAGCACGTGCCCGAGCGGCGGCCGGCGCACCACCCACCGGCTCGTGCCGTCACTGACGGCGTACGTGAGGTTGGACCGGCCCCCCTCGATCAGCCGGGCCGTCAGCGGCCCCCGCACGAGCCCCGGAAGCTCCCGCTCCAGATGGGCCCGCAGCCGCTCCGGATCGAGCCCGGGGGGATTGTCCTCGCTCATCGCACGCTCCTCGTCGGGGGAGTTGACCGGTACGTCCGCGGGACATCATGCCGACCGGTCGGTATGCCGTCCAGGGTGCGTGCGCTCCGATGCGTGCCTCCGTGTGCCTGCGTTTCTGCGCTGCCTACGGTGCTACGCGTGGCAGACCATCGGCCGGCCGCCGTTCATCGTCATCATGTCGCCGACGACGGCCGGCAGGTCGAGCGGCTCCCCCAGGGGCCGGCCCTCCAGTTCGGCGTAGGCGCGGTGCAGGTTGGCGACCAGGCGCTCGCTCTCGTGGAGGGCCGCGAACTCGCCGAGGTCGGCGGCGCGGGCGGCCTCCAGGGGGGTGCGGCCGGCGGCGTGCTCGGTGCGGGCCAGGTCCTGGAGCCAGCGGAAGTAGCGTTCGAGGACGTCGTACGCGCCGGGGTCGGTGACCGGGCCGTGGCCGGGCACGACCGTCTCGGCGTCCAGCTCGCGCAGCACCTTCAGGGAGTGGAGCGAGCCCGCGAGGGAGCCCATCAGGAGGAACGGGGTGCCGCCGTTGAAGACGAGGTCGCCGGTGAAGACGACGCGCTGCTCCGGCAGCCAGGCGATGGTGTCGCCGGTGGTGTGCGCCGTGCCCGGGTGGATCAGCCGGATCTCGGTGTCGCCCACGTGCAGGGCGAGGGTGTCGGTGTAGGTGACCTCGGCGGGTGTGATGCGGACGTCACCGTACTCGACCTCGGGCCAGATGCCGTGCAACTGCAGGCCCGAGTCGATGGTCTGACGGCGGCACTCCTCGTGACCGACGACGGTCGCCTCGGGGAAGACGCAGTTGCCGTAGGTGTGGTCGCCGTGGTGGTGCGTGTTGACGATCGTGGTGGGCAGGGGCGCGCCGGCGTCCGTGACGGCGTCGCGCAGCAGCCGCGCCCGGCGGACCGTGGCCGTGGTGTCGATCAGCGCCGTCCGGCCGCCGCCGGTCACGATCCCCGCGTTGTTCAGGCACCAGCCGCCGTCGGGCTGGACGAAGGCCGTGACCCCGGGAGCGAGACGGACGGTGCGGGGCTCGGCCGGCTCCGCTCCGACGGGCGTGACCGGGCTCGTGCTGCACATGGAAGACCTCCCCTTGCCTCCGCGCGGGGTGCGCGGAACCGACTGCCCGTCAGAATACGGGCGCCGGGGAGGCGGTGCGGAGCGTCAGGCGCGGTGCTCCAGTCCGGGGCGCAGCCGCTCCAGGAGTCCGTACAGCGTGGTGCGCTCCTCCTCGTCGAGGGTGTCGAGCGCGCTGTGGGTGGCCTGCATCTCGGCGCGGACGCGGCGGATGATCTCGTGGCCCTCGTCGGTGGCGACCACGTTCTTCACGCGGCGGTCGGCGGGGTCGGGCTCGCGGCGGACCAGGCCGCGGGCCTCCAGGCGGTCCACGATGCCCGTGACGTTGGAGGCGTCGCACACCAGCAGCGTCGCGAGCCCCCGCATGGGGACGGGGCCCTTGAGCTGGGCGAGGAGCTTGGCCTGGACGGAGGTGAGGCCCTGCCGGGCAGCGGCGGCGGCGAAGTCCTGCCACTGGGCGGTGCCGAGTGCCGCCACGAGCTCCAGGAGCTGGGCCTTGGTCGGGGTCCGGGGTGCGGTGGCGGTCATGGTTCGAGTGTACTCAAGAGGTTGAGGTAATAAAACATTAACTTGACTACCTGAAGTATTCGGGCCTACGGTGGGCCGAGTTGCTTGACGATCTCAAGCATCAACGTCGTGAAGTAACAGAAGGACTTCCCCTTGACCTCCTCCCCGGCCTCCCCGGCCGCCTCCCCGCGCAACGAGACGGTCATCGTCTTCGCCCTGAGCCTCGCCGCCATGGTCGTGTCGATGATGCAGACCCTGGTCGTCCCGATCCTGGGCCTCATCCAGAGCGACCTGGAGACCAGCTCCGCCAACGTCAGCTGGGTCACCACCGCGACCCTGCTCTCCGCCGCCGTCTTCACCCCGCTCCTCGGCCGCTTCGGCGACCAGCACGGCAAGAAGAAGACCCTGGTCGGCGTGCTGGTCGTCATGGTCGCCGGCTCCGTCCTCGCCGCCGTCACCCACTCCCTGCTGTGGCTGATCGTCGGCCGGGTGCTCCAGGGCGCCGCCACCGCGATCTTCCCGCTCGCGCTCTCCGTGCTGCGCGAGGAGGTCCGCCCCGCGAAGCTGCCCGGCGCCATGGCCATGGTCAGCGGCACCCTCGCCTTCGGCAGCGGCCTCGCCCTCGTCGCCACCGGCCTGCTCACCTCCGGCGACAACCCCGACTACCGCAGCGCCTTCTGGCTGGCCACCGGCCTCGCCGCGCTCGCGCTCCTCGCCGTCGTCCTCCTCGTCCCCGCCACCCGCGAGACCACCGGCGGCCGCACCGACGTCCTCGGTGCGCTGACCCTGGCCGCCACCCTCGTCCTGCTCCTCCTGCCCATCACCCAGGGCCACGAGTGGGGCTGGTCCTCCGGCCGCACCATCGGCTGCTTCGCCGGCGCCGTCGTGATGGCCGCGCTCTGGACGCTGGTCGAGCGCACGGTGCGCGAGCCGCTGGTCGACATGAAGATGTTCGCCCACCGCCCGGTGCTCTTCGCCAACATCGCCGGCCTCCTCGTCGGCTTCGGCTCCTTCGCCCTCTTCATCGGCGTGTCCTACCTCGTCCAGATGCCGGAGAAGATCGCCGGCTACGGGTTCTCCGCCACCGTGCTGCGCGCCTCCGTCGAGTACCTGCTGCCCAGCACCGTCGTGTCGCTGCTCGCCGCCCCGGTCGGCGGCCAGCTCGTCCGCCACAAGGGCCCCCGCCTGGTCCTGCTGCTCGCCTCCCTCATCGGCACCGCCGGCTTCGTGTGGATCGCGCTCGACCACGAGCACACGGTCTCCGTGATCGCTGCCGGGATGTTCGTCGGCGCCGCCATCAGCTTCGGCTACGCCGCCATGCCCGCCGTGATCGTCGCCAGCGTCCCGCCCCGGCAGACCGGCATCGCCAACGGCATCAACTCCATCTCCCGCTCCACGGGCAGCGCCATCGGCAGCGCCATGATCACCACGGTGCTCGCCTCCAAGAGCCTCGCGCACCTGCCCCCGGGCGCGCCCAAGCTGCCCGCCGAAAGCCAGTTCACCCTCACCTTCGTCATCGCCGGCACGGCGTTCCTGCTGGTCGCCCTCGTCGCCGCGCTCGGCCTGCGGACGATCCACGCCCGGCGCGCCGAAGTGGCGGACCCCGCCGCCGCGACGGACGCTGAGACCGCACCCGCCGGCGCCTGACGCGCGCCCGACACCCCCGCGAGGAGCACCACCCATGAAGGCCATCAGCTACCGGACCTACGGAGGACCCGAGGTCCTCGAATACGGCGAGCGGCCGAACCCCAAGGTCGGCCCCGACTCCGTCCTGGTCAAGGTCAAGGCCGCCGCGGTCAACCCCGTCGACTGGAAGGCCCGCTCCGGCTACCTCGACCCCGCGCTCGACGCGGTCTTCCCCGTCATCCCCGGCTGGGACGTCGCGGGCGTCGTCGTCCGGCCCGGCGCCGACGCCACCGAATTCGCCGAGGGCGACGAGGTCATCGGCTACGTCCGCGAGGACTTCCTCTCCCGCGGCACCTTCGCCGAATACGTCGCCGCGCCCGTGCGGACCCTCGCCCGCAAGCCGAAGAACCTCACCTTCGAGGAGGCCGCGGGCCTGCCGCTGGCCGGGCTCACCGCCTACCAGGCCCTGGTCAAGGCGCTGCGGCTGTGGGAGGGCGAGACCGTGCTGATCCACGCCGCGTCCGGCGGCGTCGGCACCATGGCCGTCCAGATCGCCCGGCACTTCGGCGCGCGCGTCATCGGCACGGCGAGCGAGCGCAACCACGACTACCTGCGCTCCCTCGGCGCGGAGCCCGTCCTGTACGGGGACGGGCTCGCCGAGCGGGTGCGGGCGCTGGCCCCGGAGGGCGTCGACTCCGTCCTCGACCTCGCCGGCGGCGACGCGCTCACCGTCTCGCCCGGGCTGCTCGCCCACGGCGGCCGGCTCGCCTCCGTCGCCGACCCGGCCGTCCTCGGCCTCGGCGGCCGCTACGTCTTCGTCCGCCCGGACCGGTCCGACCTCACGGCCCTCACCGACCTGGCCGAGAACGGCAAGCTCACGGTCGAGGTGGCAAAGGTCTTCCCCCTGGCCCGCACGGCGGACGCCCACCGCCTCAGCGAGGAGGGCCACACCCGCGGCAAGATCGTAGTAACGGTCGACTGAGCCCCGGCCGGCCTTGTGCCCGAGCGCGCTTCCCTCGGCGGTGCCGTCCCGGCTGCGCCCGGGCGACCGAGCCCCGGTGCCGGGCCGGTTCTTCCGCCGCGACGGCGATCAGGCCCTACGGCGGGGCCCGGCGGTGCCGTCCCGGGCGCGGCTGGTTTCGGCGCCGCCGGCCCGGCCGCGTGGTGGTTGCTCGCCGCGGCGGCGGCTGGGACGTGCGGTCGGCGGTGTCCCGGGCGGCCCGGGAGTCTGGTTGCCGACTGCGCACCTTTCCTCCGCCGCGACGGCGATCAAGTCCCACGGCGGGGCCCGGCGGTGCCGTGCCGGCTGCGGCCGGGCCCCGGTGCTGGGTCGGTGGGTCGGTCAGGCCCGTTCTCTTCCGCCGCGACGGCGATCAGGCCCTACGGCGGGGTCCGGCGGTGCCGTGCCGGGCGCGGCTGGTTTCGGCGCCGCCGGCCCGGCCGCGTGGTGGTTGCCCGCCGCGGCGGCGGAGGGAAGGCGCCGGCCCCGTCGCCCCCCCCGCCCGGCAGGGCTCAACGCCCCCGGAGCCTCCGGTACGCCTCGAAGCCGTCCGGGACCCAGTCCCACTCGCCGAGCCGGGCCTCCAGCTCCCCCTCGGAGAGGAACCCGTGCCAGGCGACCTCCGAGACCTGCGGGCTCACCGCCAAGTCGCACCGGACCTCGTACACTGCCGACCACCACGATCCCCCCGGCCCCTCGTAGAGGAACCGGAACAGCGGCGTCGGCGCCGGAAGCCCGGAGACGCCGAGCTCCTCCTCGGCCTCCCGCAGCGCCGCCTCGTCGTACGACTCGCCCGCTCCGACGACCCCGCCCACGAACATGTCGTAGCGCGAGGGGAAGACCAGCTTCCCCGGGGTGCGCCGGTGGACGAAGATCCGCCCCTCGCCGTCCCTGGCGAGGACGAACACACAGCGGTGACGCAGCCCGCGCGCGTACGCCTCCCCGCGCGGGGCCTGCCCGACCACCCGGTCCCGCTCGTCGACGATGTCCAGCACCTCATCCGCGGGCTGCGGTGTCTGATCGCTCATGCGCCCATGAAAGCAGCGCCGTCAACCACGGACGCAGCGCGGCAGCGCAACCGCTCAGTGCGGCTGGAGGTCGCGCACCCGGTCCGCCTCCGCCGTCCCCGACGGCATCGCCGGATGCCGCCCGATCAGCACGATGCCGATCACGATGGCCACCAGGCCGGCCGCCTCCCAGGCCAGCGCCCCGGGCGAGGTGTCCAGCCGGTCGCCGAGGAACCCCACCCCGCAGGCGATCCCCGCGAGCGGCTGCGCCGCGGTCAGTGCGGGCAGGGACATCCGCAGCGGGGCCGTCTCGAAGGCGCTCTGCACGAAGACCAGTGCGGTCAGGCCGAGCGCGAGCACCCCGTACGGCTGCCAGCTCAGGAAGAACGCCGTCAGGCCCTCCTTGGACAGCTGTTTGCCGCTGACGCGCGTGAGGGCGTCCTGCACGCCGTAGAGCAGCCCGGCGGCCACCGCCAGCAGCGGCGCCTCGACGCTCATCCGCGCCCGTTTGGAGGCCGCCGCCAGCGCGAGCGCGCCGCCCACCATGATGCCGATGATCAGCCAGTGCCGCAGCGGGTCGGTGACGGTGGCGCCGCCGTGCGGCTGACCCGCGACGATGAAGGCGGCGACGCCGCCGGCCAGCAGCCACAGCCCGCCCCACCCCGAGCGGCCCAGCGGCTGGCGGGTCTGCCAGCGGGAGAGGGCCATCGCGAACAGCAGGTTCGTCGCGAGGAGGGGCTCGACCAGCGACACCTCGCCCTGCCCCAGCGCGATCGCGCCGAGGACCATGCCGCACACCATCATTCCTATGCCGGCCAGCCAGCGCGGCATCCGGACGAGGTCGAGCAGCAGCCGGAGGGAGAGGAAGTCGCTCATCGGGGCCCGCTGCGCGGCGTTCTGCTGGAGGACGAAGCCGATGCCCAGGCAGCACGCCGCGCTCACGGCGAAGGCGAAGACCATCACGTCGCGCACCTCAAGACCATTCGGTCGTCGGGGACTTGACAGAAAAACGATAGCCGCCTTGTGGGCGGTGTGACGGCCGAGTACCCCTCTTTCGGGCGGCCATCCCCTCCAACGGTCGACACCTCACGGGAGTGCCCCGCCGTTCGTCGAACTGCTGTCCATGGGGTGGGTGTGCGAGTATGCGCGCGACGGCGCGCGGTGCGGGGGAGTGAACCGCGGTAACCGGAACTGACCTCTTGTGAGTTGATGAACTGTCAGTCCCAAGATCGGGTCTTGACTCGGAGTAGTGACTACCGCTTTGCTGTGCGTGACTGACGTGGATGCATGCGGACGCCCCGACCAGGCGGCCGGAGGGGACGTACGCCGTGGAGGAAGCCCGCAGATGACGCCCCCGCGCCCCCTAGGGAAAGCGGCCCGGGCTGCCCGTTCCCGGAGCAAGGACGGAGTGGCCTTCGACCCCGCCCTCGACGACGGCGCACTCGCCACCGTCCGTGACGCACTCGCCCGCGGCCGCTGGACCGAGGCCCGCCGGCTGCTCGCCGAGACCGGAGACGACTGGGACCGCCGCGGCCACCGCCTCGTCGTCCTGGCCGAAGTCCCCTCCAGCCTCGCCTGGGCCCGCGAGTGGCAGCTCGCCGAGCCCGACAGCCCCGACGCCGCGGCCCTCCTCGCCTGCGCCACCGTCTTCCGCGCCGTGAGCGGCAAGGACAGCCCCGAGACCGCCCGCGCCGCGTGCCTGGTGGCGGCCAGGATGGCCCCCACGGACCCGTCCCCCTGGCTCGCCGTCCTCATCCTCGCCCGCCGCACCGGCACCGACGACGAGCGCGTGCGCGCCTTCGACCAGGTCCGCGCCCGGCACCGGGACCACCACCACGCCCACCACCTCATGGCCGCCTGCCTCGCCGAGCACCAGGAGGGCGACCGCGACGACCCCCTGCACGAGGTCTACGACTTCGCCTCCTGGGCCGCCGAACAGGCGCCCGCCGACTCGCCCTTGGCCGTCCTGCCCGTCGTCGCCCACGCCGAGCGCTACCGCGTCCTCGCCCGCGCCGGCCTCGAACCCGGCGACCCCGCCCGCTCCGGCCACTGGACCAGCCGCCGCGCCCGCCAGGTGATGAAGGCCGCCTTCGACTGGTGGCTCGAATGGGACATAGACGAGAACGACGAGCACACCGGCGCCTGCACCGGCAGCGCCCACCCCCGGCGCAAGGTCGACCTCAACTACCTCGCCCACGCCAAGCTCCACGAAGGCCGGCTCGCCGAGGCGGCGGCCCTGCTCACCCGCATAGGACCGCACGCCACCCCCGCCCCCTGGTCCTATCCCGACCGGGACGCGGGCCGGGCCTTCCAGGACGCGCGCCGCGCCGCCCTCGGCTCCGCCTGACCCCCGCCCGGCAGCCCGCGTCCCCCCCC
>NZ_JBMMMZ010000031.1:0-19157 GCF_049725035.1 Streptomyces sp. XH2
GTCGACGGCGCCCAGCGACCCCGCAATTGTTAGCGGCACCCAAAACCCCTGACAAGCACTGTGACCTACTACCCCCGCTCATAGCCCCCGGAAATACACCCCCCATTCCCCACCATTCCGCCACCCCGCCCACTAACCCGCTTCGTAAGTGACCCACGCCTCATGGGCCGCCTCACACCGCAGACCGCACGGAATCACCGACAGGCACGAAGACGGCACCCGCGGTGTTCGCGCTTCCCGCGCGAGCTGGAGGCCACGCCGCCCACGGCAATGGCGCAGGGCAGCCCGCTCACGGTGGTCGTCCGCCACGGCGGTACGCCGTCGAAGCCGCGGCGGCAGCGGCACGTCCTCACTCGTGCAGCAGGCTCAGGTATCTCAACCGCGTCCCTGGAAGAAGATCGAAGCGGCGCGGAGCGCGCACGGGTGGCCGTCGCACCGGCGCTGACCGGCCTCGCGACGGGAGCCCGGAGGCGGCAGGGCGCGGCGGGCGTCAGCCCGCCGCCTCGCGCGGTGCGGCGATGCGCGCGGCCGCCGCGGCGCAGCCGGTCATGGCCGCCTGCTCGCCGGACGGGTTCCCGGAGCAGGCGCAGGGTGCCGGCTCCGGCGGCACGGCCGGCCCGGCGGCAGCGACCGCCGCGCCGGCCTCGGACAGCGCGTGGAAGATCGTCTCGGTGGAGCCGGGCCCGACCGGACCACCCGGGCCACCGAGGCCACCCGGAACCCCCGGAGCCCCAGGAGCCCCAGGAGCAGGGGACACCGGCGTCACGGCCGGCTTCGCCCGCTCACGGGCGGGGGCGGCACCCACGGCCTCCGCCCGGGTCACGATGCCCTCCGGCGCGTACGCCGCGTCCGACACCACCGTGCCGGGAAGACCGTGGTAGGACGACCGCACGTGGACGGTCACCCCGTACCGGCGGGCGTACTCCACACTGCGCAGCGCCAGCACCTCGGCGCCCTGGAGGGCCATGTCCAGCATGGTTTCGTACGTCACGTGGCGCAGCAGCCGCGCTCCGGGGAACACCTTGGGGTCGGCGGTGTAGACGCCGTCCACGTCCGTGCAGATCTCGCACACCTCGGCTCCGAGCGCCGCCGCCAGGGCGATCGCCGTGGTGTCGGATCCGCCGCGCCCGAGGGTGGTGACCTCCCCGGTCTCCCGGCTGAGCCCCTGGAACCCGGCGACCAGCACGATCTCTCCGCGGTCCAGCGCCGCCCGGACGCGCTGCGGCTCGACGGCGATGACCTGGGCCCGGCCGTGGGTCGCCGTCGTGATCACACCGGCCTGCGGGCCCGAGAAGGAGCACGCCCGCCCGCCGAGGGCGTGGATCGCCATCGCGGTGAGCGCGTTCGAGACCTGCTCGCCCGCCGCCAGCAGCATGTCCAGTTCGCGCGGGGACGGAGCGGGCGTCACCTCGCGTGCGAGGCGGAGGAGTTCGTCGGTGGTGTCGCCCATGGCGGACACCACGACGACGACGTCGTGGCCTTCTTCGTGCGTCGCCACGATGCGCTCCGCCACGTGCTTGATCCGCTCGGTACTCCGCACCGAGGAGCCGCCGTACTTCTGGACGATGAGGTTCATCGTGTGACTCCTCTCTGCCTAGGACGGGCGTCCGGTGCCGGCCGGGGCGTGGCGGGCGGGCACCCGGGGGCTGCACGCGGAGACGGCGTCCACGAGGATCGAGCAGGCCGTGTCCACCACGTCGGAGGTGACGTTGAGGGGCGGGAGGAGGCGTACGACGGCGTCGTCGCGCCCGCCCCGTTCGACGATGAGGCCGTGCCGCAGGGCGTGGGCCTGGACGGCGGACGCGATTCCGGTCGCGGGGCTGCCGTCGTCCGGGTCGGCCAGTTCGATGCCCCACATCAGGCCGCGGCCCCGCACGTCGCGGACCCACGGGTCCGCGGTCAGCTCCGCGAGCCGGCCCGCGAGCTGCTCGCCGCGCCGCCGGACGTTGCCGAGGACGTCGTCGCGCCGCACGATGCGGATCGCCTCCACTCCTGCGGCGAAGGCCAGTTGGTTCCCACGGAAGGTCCCGATGTGCGCGCCGGGCGACCAGACATCGAGCGCCGTGTCGTAGAGGATGAGGGCGACCGGCAGGCCGATGCCGCTGAGCGCCTTGGACGCCACGATGACGTCCGGTTCGATGCCGTACTGCTCGAAGGCGAACCACGTTCCGGTGCGCCCGCAGCCGGTCTGCACCTCGTCGGCGATGAGGGGGATGCCGAGGTCCCGGGTCAGGTCGCGCACGCGCCGTACGAAGTCGGTGCGGGCGGGGATGGTCCCGCCTTCGCCCTGCACGAGTTCGATGATCACGGCGGCGGGGAGGGGGATGCCTCCGTTGCTGTCGTTGAGCGCGTGTTCCAGGTAGGTGGCGCAGTTCGTGGCGCAGCTGTCCGGCGTCAGGCCGACGGGGCAGCGGCTGCAGTAGGAGTACGGGAAGAAGTGGACGCCGGGCATGCCGTTGCGCACGGGTTCCTTCGGGGACACCAGTCCGCTGAGGGCCATCGCGGCGTGCGTGCTGCCGTGGAAGGCGCCCTGGAAGGAGACGATGTCGCCGCGGCCCGTGGCTGTCTTGCAGAGTTTGACGGCGGCTTCGACGGCGTTCGCGCCGGTGGGCCCGCAGAAGTGCAGTTTCATGCGCTCGCGCAGCTCCGGTGCCAGCATGGACAGCTGGGCCTCGGTGAACTCGTCCTTGGCGGGGGTGGGGAAGTCCAGGCCGTGGGTGAGGAGGTCCAGTTGGCGGGCCACGACGCCGACGAGTTCGGGGTGGCTGTGGCCGAGCGAGAGCACGCCCGCTCCGGCGAGGAAGTCGATGAAGACGTTCCCGTCGACGTCCCGGACGAAGCTGCCGGCACCGTCCGCCAGCGCGATGGGCAGGTGGCGGGGATAGGTGCGGGCGGACGACTCCCGTTGCTCCTGGCGCGCGAGGAGTTCGGCCGAGCGGGGGCCGGGCAGGTCGCCGCGGACGTGCGGGCCCCTCGGGGTGCCGGGCTGCAGGGACGAGGTCATGGGGTGCCTCCACGGGGGTCTGCCGCCGGGCGGGAAGCGCCGAGGACGTCAGCGCCCACCGGACCGCCGTCGCACGCGCGTTCGAAAATCTGCACCGGGAGCCGCACGGGCGGAGGACCGCCGGCGGACGGCTGCGGCGAGCCGCCCGGAACGGAATCCGTCCGAGTGGGTTCGGCACGCGCCATGAACCCCGTCACGACGCCCCCTGCGGCGCACTGCGGCGAACGGGGCCGGTCAGGCCCGCCGCCGGCTGTGCGGCCGCCTTCCGCTTCCCATCGCTTCCTCCGGAAAGGAGATTTTTGCCGCTTCCCATCCTACGGAGTTCCCCGGGCTCGGACGCGCGGGCCCGGCGCGATGAGGCCGGACCGTAGCAATGGGCGCACCCTGTCGTGGCTCGCTACGCAACGTGATCACCGCGGTCCGCCGGGGGTGAGATGATCAGTCATCTCGCGCGGGCGAAATTCGTGTGCGCATCACTTACCGGGTTGACAGGCTGTGACCATGAATTCCCCGCTCAACGACACCCCCGGCCCGCAGGCTCGCGACGAGGCTCCCACGGACTGGATCACCACGCCCGTCGAAGCGCGCTTCCTGCGCGGCGCCCTCGACGTGGAGCGCACCGCGCTCGGCGTCCGGCCGCACCGGCTGCCGTCCTGGGTCCGCCGGCAGTTCCCCGATCCGACCCTGGCGATGATGGAGTCCCAGCCCTCCGGCGTGCGGCTCGCCTTCCGTACCCGGGCCACCGCCGTCGAGCTGGACGTGCTCCACACGAAGACGCTCTACAAGGGCATACCGCCGCTGCCCGGCGGCGCGTACGACTTGGTCGTCGACGGCAGGCCGGCCGGGCGGGCCGAGGCGAGCGGCGGCAACGTCGTCACCATCGACCTCGCCACCCAGGCCGCCGAGAACCGGCCGGGCCCGCCCGGCAGCGTACGGTTCGGCGGGCTGCCCGCCGGCGACAAGCACGTCGAGATCTGGCTGCCGAACAAGGAGACGGCCGAGCTGATCGCGCTGCGCACCGATGCCCCGGTCGAGGCCGCGCCGGACAGCGGCCGCAGGGTGTGGCTCCACCACGGCAGTTCGATCAGCCACGGCACCAACGCCGAGGGCCCGACCGGCACCTGGCCGGCGGTGGCCGCCGCCCTGGGCGGCGTGGAGCTGGTCAACCTGGGCTTCGGCGGCAACGCCCTGCTCGATCCGTTCATCGCGCGCACCATGCGCGACGTCCCCGCGGACCTGATCAGCGTCAAGCTCGGCATCAACCTGGTCAACCTCGACCTGATGCGCCTCCGCGCGTTCGCCCCCGCCGTGCACGGCTTCCTCGACACGATCCGCGACGGGCACCCCACGACGCCGCTGCTGGTCGTCTCCTCCGTCCTGTGCCCCATCCAGGAGGACACGCCGGGCCCCGGCGCACCGGACTTCGCCGGCGGGAAGCTCCGGTTCCGGGCGCTCGGCGATCCGTCGGACCCCTCGCGGCTGACGCTCCGCGTCATCCGGGACGAGCTCGCCCGCATCGTCGCGCAGCGCGTGGCCGCCGGCGACACGCACCTGCACTACCTGGACGGCCGCGAGCTGTACGGCGAGGCGGACTTCGCCGAGCTGCCGCTGCCCGACGAGATCCACCCGGACGCCGCCGGGCTGCGCCGCATCGGCGAGCGCTTCGCCGAGCGGGCGTTCGGCGACGGCGGCCCGTTCGCCGTCTGAGCGTGTCCGAAGGCCCTCCCGGGCCGTTCAGCTCAGCCGGGTCCTGACGTACGCCTCGATCGCGTCGCGCTGGTACGCGGCCAGGCCCGGCGCGATCGACTCGTACGCCGCGCGCCAGGGGGCGTTCTCCACGCAGGAGCGGCCGATCGCGCGGTACTCCTCTGCGGTGACCTCCCGGAGGCGGGCCAGGGCCCGGTACTGGGTGCCGACCTCGGCCTGCGCCGCTTCGCCGTCGGCGGGCGCGCCGGCGGCCAGGAGCTCGGCCAGCCGGATCATCTGCGCCGTGCGCTCGCGGTGCCCGGCCTCGATCTCGGCCTCGCTCATCGCCGCGGTGGCCCGCTCGACGGCCCCGGCCAGCTCCGGGAAGCCGCGCAAGCTCTTCATGTACTGATCGGGCCGGATGCCTTCGAACAGGTTCTCCGGCCGGTTGATGCCGATCACGGGACTGCCGTCCTTCCCGGACTGCTCCAGTTCGGTGATCGTGCGGAAGACGGTGCCGGCCAGGGCGTCCAGCCGGTCCCGCTCGGCGAGCAGCCGGCGGTGGTGGCCGCGCAGGGCCTCCAGTTCGTCGACCTGCGCGGCCAGGACCCGGCCGATCTCGGCCAGCCCCAGGCCCAGCTCCCGCAGCACGAGGATCTGCTGCAGCCGCAGGAGCTGCCGCTCCTCGTAGTAGCGGTGCCCGTTGGTGCCGATCCACGCCGGCGGCAGCACGCCGATCTCGTCGTAGTGCCGCAGCGTCCGGGCCGTCACGCCCGACATCCGGGCGACCTCGGCGATCGGCCAGGCCATCGCCGCCTCCTCACGAGTGCCTCACCGGGCCGGTCCCTCCGGCCCCGGTCACGACGGTAGAAGCTGCCGCAGCGGCAACTTCAAGCCCGGCCGCGGCCCGGGGAAATCCGATCGCTCCGCTCCTGCCGTCGCATTAGGTTGACGGGATGCCCGAACTGCGCACCGCACGCCTGCTGCTCCGGGAGTGGCGGGATTCCGACCTCGGCCCCTGGGCCGCCATGAACGCCGATCCCGAAGTCCGCCGGTACTTCCCGGACGTGCTCACGCCGGAGCGGAGCGCGGCGTCCGCCGCCCGCTTCCAGGAGGACCTCGGCCGGCGGGGCTGGGGGTGGTGGGCGGTGGAGGTCGCGGCCACCGGTGAGTTCATCGGGTTCGCCGGACTGGACCCGGTGGAGGAGCGCATGCCGTTCACGGGCGTGGAGGCCGGCTGGCGGCTGGCCCGCCCGGCCTGGGGGCACGGCTACGCCACCGAGGCCGCCCTGGCCGTCGTGGCCTTCGGCTTCGAGGGCCTCGGCCTGGCGGAGGTCCTGGCCGTCACGACGGCCACCAACCTCCGGTCGCGGGCGGTGATGCGCCGCATCGGCATGACCCACGACCCCGCCGACGACTTCGACGACCCGGACGTGCCCGAGGGGCCGCTGCGCAGGAACGTGGTCTACCGGCTCCGGCCCGGGCATCATCGGCCCGGCGAGGGGTAGGCCGGTAGGCCCCGGGAGGTGCCGGCCGGAGCCGGAGGAGACGCCTCCCGGTCCGTGCGCGAGAACGGAGGCCCCGCAGCCATGACCAGCCGCACGCTCGGCCGCACACCGCCCGCCGATCCCCTTCCCCTGCACCGCCTGCACGTCGCACCGCCGCAGGTGCCGCCGTTCGCCATGGGATCCTTCGACGCCTTCGGCCCCGACGCCCGGGCGGGCTATCCGCACCGGCACACCTTCTACGAGGTGGTCTACGTGACCGGTGGCGCGGGCGCGCACGTCATCGACCTCGTCCGCAGGCCCCTGGACCTCCACCTGCCCCACCTGTGCGTCATCCTGCCCGGGCAGGTGCACTACTGGGAGCGGGCTTCGGGCCTGCGCGGCGAGCTGCTGCTGTTCGGCGAGGACTTCCTGCTGGCCCGCCCCGGCGACCGCGAGCTGCTGCACGCGCTCGGCGAACGGCAGTGGCTGCGGCTCCCCGCCGCCCCTTCCGGAGGGGGCGGCGACGCGGCGGGCATCGGCTCCCTGGTCCGGGCGATGGGAGCGGAGTTCACGGCGAAGGCGGACGGCTACGCGTCCGTCCTGGAGGCGTACCTGCACATCCTGCTCGTCCGCGCGCTGCGCCTGCCCGGTGCGCGAAGACCGGACCCCGCCCTGGGGCGGGCGGCGGAGGTCGCGCGGGACTTCGGCCTGCTGCTCGCCGCGACCACGGGTGCCGAGCGGTCGGTCGGGGCGTACGCGGCGCGCCTCGGCGTCTCGGTCGGCTACCTCAACGAGGCCGTCAAGCAGGCGACCGGCCGCACGCCCGGCGAGCTGCTCCGCGCGGCCCGGACGCTGGAGGCGAAGCGCCTGCTGACCGGCTCGGACCTCGGCGTCGGCCAGGTCGCCCGGCGCGTGGGCTTCACCGACCCCGCGTACTTCTGCCGCTTCTTCCGCCGGGAGACCGGGGTCAGCCCCGGCGACTTCCGCCGCCGGGCGGCGACGGCGCGGCCGGCCGGCAACGGCAATCACCACGTTCACCGAACGGAGTCCATCGATCCGCGCCGCTCGCCTTCCTAGGTTCATCGGTGAACCACTCGACTCCGAGGAGGCGGACCATGACGGACGATCACGCCCGCACGGGCGGTCCGGAAGCTGCGGGCCGGCGCCCGTTCAGCCGCAAGACCCTGCTCAAGGCGGCGCTCGTCGCCCTGCCGCTGCCCGCGCTGATCGGTGGCGGCACGGCCCTCGCGCGGGACCACCGGCCCTCGGACGGCCCCCTGCCGCCGACCCCGTTCTGCGACGACGGGGACGACCCGACGCCGCCGCAGATCGAGGGCCCCTACTTCAAGCCGGCCTCCCCCGAGCGCGCCTCCCTGCTGGAGCCGGGGACGCGGGGCACCCGGCTCACGGTCGGCGGCTACGTCTTCGGGACCGGCTGCCGGCCCGTCGCGCACGCCCTGCTGGACTTCTGGCAGGCGGACGACTCGGGCGCGTACGACAACACCGGCTTCCGGCTGAGGGGGCACCAGTACACGGACGCACGAGGGGCGTTCAGGCTGACGACGATCGTGCCGGGGCTCTACCCGGGCCGCACCCGCCACCTCCACGTCAAGGTGCAGGCCCCCGGCGGCCCGCTCCTCACGACGCAGCTGTACTTCCCCGGCGAGCCCCGCAACACCACCGACCCGATCTTCGACGCGGCCCTGCTCATGAACGTCCGCCAGGCGGGCCCCGCCAAGGAGGCGACGTTCGACTTCGTCGTCGACCCCGGGGGCGGGCCGCACAAGTAGCGGCCGCCCGCGGGCCGGTGGGGCGCACGGTGGCGCGCCCCACCGGCCGCGCCACCGGGCGGGTTACGGCGCCATCTCGTACGCCCCGGACAACGCCTCGACGCGCTCCCACACGCGCGCCGAGCGGGCCTCGTCGACGACCGGGCGGCGGACCGCGCCGAGCGCCCAGCTCTGCTGTCCGGCGGTGGCGGAGTCCTTGCCGTGCAGCTCGACGGCGTGTGCGGAGAAGTCGCGGACGAGGACGGCGAACAGCTCGTCGAGGACGTCCTCGTCGAGACCGGTCAGGCGCGCCTGCTCCAGGATCAGCTGGCCGTGGACGACGAGCGCGAAGAGCTGCCCGACGGCGAGGAGGAGGTCGAGGTCGCGGCTCTGCTCCTCGTCCGGGGCGACGGTGGTGACGAACTCGCACAGGGCGTCCGCCTGCTCGCGGAAGCGGCCGACGTTGGCCACGTGGGCGTAGGCGTCGTAGGCGGCGCGCCAGTCGTGGAAGCGTATGGAGCCCAGGCCGCGTGCGGGCCCCTGCTGGAAGAGGAACGCGTCGTCCGCCGCGTCGAGGCGGGTCGGCACGGGGGCGTACTCGGCCGGGTTCAGCAGGTGGTTGCCCATGAACTTGAGGATCAGGGCGAGGTTGACGTGGACCGTGCCCTCCAGCTTCGGCAGGCCCCGGATCTCGGTGGCGGCCTGGGCGAAGTACGTGTCCTTCTCGAAGCCCTTGGCGGCGATGACGTCCCACATGAGGTCGATGACCTTCTCGCCCTCCGTGGTCACCTTCATCTTCGTCATGGGGTTGAAGAGGAGGTAGCGGCGGTCGTCGGGGCCGGCGGAGCGGAAGTAGTCGACGGCGCGGTCGCTGAACAGCTTCATGCCGACCAGGCGGACGTAGGCGTCGGTCAGCTCGCGGCGCACGTGCGGGAAGGCGGTGACGGGGCGGCCGTAGAGGATCCGGTTGTGCGCGTGGGTGACGGCCTCGTACATCGCGTGCTCGCAGATGCCGATCGCGCCGGTGCAGAGGTTGAACTTGCCCACGTTGACGGTGTTGAGGGCGGCGTCGAAGGCGGCGCGGCCGGTGTGCAGGATGTCCTCGGGGCCTACGGGATAGTTCTCCAGGCGGAACTCGCTGACGTACTTCGACGAGTCGACGACGTTCTTCACCAGGTGGTACGCGGTGTGGCGGCTGTCGGCGGCGAAGAAGACGTAGCCGTCGGGGCCCTCGACGTCGGTGCGGCGGCCGAAGACGGAGACGAGGCCCGCGGCGTTGCCGTTGCCGATGTAGTACTTGGAGCCGGTGGCGCGGAAGCCGCCGTTGCCGTCGGGCTCCAGCAGCATGTCGGTGGAGTAGATGTCCGCGCCGTGGGCCTTCTCGGAGAGGCCGAAGGCGAACACCTCGCCCTCGGAGAGGAGTTCCGCCGCGCGGGCACGGGCCGTGGCGTTGTCGCTCTGCCAGACGGGGCCGAGGCCGAGGATCGTGACCTGCCACGCGTACCAGTAGTCGAGCCCGTAGAAGCCGAAGATCTCGTTGAGGGCGGCGATGCGGGCGGTGTCCCAGCGCTTGTCCTGCTGCCCGCCGGCGGCTGCCGCGGGGGTCAGGAACGTCGCGAACAGGCCCTCCTTGGCGGAGAAGGCGAGGAAGTCCGCCAGCCAGGCGCGGGAGCGGTAGTCCTCGATCAGCTTGCGCTTGCCGCGCTGCTCGAACCAGTCGACGGTGGCGCGCAGCAGCCTGCGGGTCTCGGGGTCGAAGTGCGCGGGGTCGTAGGTGCGCGGGTTGAAGAGCAGCTGGTCGGCCATGGAGGTTCGCCTTTCCGGCGTGGAGAGTCGGAGGGTGTGGTCTGCGGGTCAGTGCCCGGCGCGGAGCCGGTGGAGCGTGGCGAGGACGTCGTCGAGCCAGGCGAGCGTCATCCGCTCGTACGCGATGCCGCCGCGCAGGACGACGTGCTGGAGTTCCTGCCCGGCGTCGGGCGGTCCGGGGGCCCCGGGTCCGGTGAAGTCGCGCAGTTCCCCGGCGAGGTAGTGCGCGAGCCGGTCGGAGTGCGCCCGGTGGTGCCGTTCGACCTCGCGGATCAGTGCGGCGGGGTCGTCGAACGCCGCCCCGCGGATCTTCACGGCGAGGTCGTGCCGGACGCTCTCCGGTGCGATCGGCTCGTGGAGCCACCGCGAGAGGCCGGCCCGGCCGGGGGCGGCGACGGAGTACTCCTTCTTGTCCGGCCGGCCCTGCTGCGGCACCTCGCGGACGTCGAGGAGGCCGTCGGCCTCCATGCGCTTGAGGACGCGGTAGATCTGCTGGTGGGTGGCGGTCCAGAAGTACCCGATGGACCGCTCGAAGCGCCGGGCCAGCTCGTAGCCGGAGCCCGGCTTCTCCAGCAGGGAGACGAGGATCGCGTGCTCGAGCGCCATGGCACGGATCCTTCTATGCAACTCGTTTCATAGACAAGAGGCACCGCGCGGGTGAGACGCGGCTCACGGCGGGGGCGGCGGGGGCGGCGGGGGCCGGCCGGAACCCCGGGTTCCTTGTGTGCGTCGTGAAGATCGTGACAGGCATAGACATCGCGACAGGCATAGACACCGACACGCTCGACGAACTCTCCCGGACCTGGAACGGCATCCGGAAGAACCACCGGGACTACCGCAACAGTGAGTACGACCGGACGGTCCTCGACTGCGCGGCCCGGCTCGCCGCCGACCCCGGCGGCGGGACGGCGTACGTCTGGACGCTCGGGCTGGCGATGACGGCCTCCTACACCGCCCGGCTGCCGGGCGACGGGGTCCGGCAGGGCGTCCTCGCAGCGCTCAAGGCCGCCGACGGCGCGCTGCGCGACCGGCCCTGCGACCACGGCTCGCACCCGTACCGGGAACACCTCGACGAGTACGACGCCTACCTCGCCGGCCGGCTCCGGAAGCTCGCCGGCGAGACGGCCGAGCGGGTCGAGGGGCGGCCGCGGGACGAGTGGCTCTGCCCGCGCAATACGGCCGGTTTCGCCCGGATCGCCCTGGACATCATCGACCCGGGATCGGTCACCGACGTCCCGCCCCGCATCCCGGCCGACGACCGCGAGGCCGTCGCCACGCTGTCGGCGCTGCTCCACGGCTACCCGAAGCCGTGGACCGACATCGACGAGGAGATCTCCTCCCAGGCCGAGGCCCTCCATGACGCGGAGCCGGCGGACCGGGCCGGACGCCTCCAGGTCGTCAGGGCCGTGTCCTGGTACGCGGTCTCCGGCATGGTGCGCACGAAGTCGGTCCTCGACGACCTGGTCGAGGCGGTGGAGCAGGCCCTGCCGCACTTCGAGGACGCGTCCTGCAGCCACGAGCGGCACCCGTCCCTGCCCGGCAGCGGCCCCGACGCCGCCGAGCTCGGCCTCATGCTGAGCAGCCCCGGCGGGCGGGGCGTCTACGAGCGGATCCGCACCGAGGAGGGCTGGGGCGCGCCGCTGGAGAAGGTCGTCTGCCCCGTCCTCATGGAAGAGGTCGCCGAGGACGTCCTGGACCGGCTGCGCGAGCGGCGCGACGAGCTCTTCGGGCACCGCGACACCTCCCACGCCGACGCCGAATACCTGCGCGCGGACGGGCGGCTGGAGATCGAGAAGATCGCGGAGCGGATCGAGTACTCCAGCCTGAACGAGCAGTACGCCGACGACCTCGGCCTGTGGGCGGCGCGGCGATACGAGCGGGCCGGCGAACGGGAACGGGCCGTGCTCCTGCTCACCGTCTACCAGACCATGAAGATCTCGTACCCGAGCCCGCCGCTCCCCGTCGTCCGGGGCGTCCTCGCGACGCTGCGCGCCGTGGCCGCCGCGCCCCGGCCGGACGCGTGCGCGCACGACGACGAGCACCCGACGCTGCGCTACGCGCAGTTCCGCCGGGGCATGCCGCACTTCTACGCCCCGGAGGAGTTCCCGCCGGACGAGGAGCGCCGCAGCGCGGAGGCGTGGACGTGCCCGCGGTTCGCCGCGGCGGTCGCCGAGGAGTGCGCCGAGGGCCTGGCCGGTCTCTACGAGGACGACGAGGAGCAGGGCGCGCAACACGGCCGATCCGGACCCGATGGGGCGTGAACCGGCCACCCCGGACCGACCGTGCTCCCCGCCGGCGGAGGGCCGGGATCCTTGAAGGGTCCCGGTCACCGGGTCGGCCGAACGAACGGGGAACCGCATGGGCTGGTGGGGGAAATCGGCGGACGACGGAGCTGCGGGGCGGATCCTGGAGGCCATCACCGGCCTGAAGGGCGAGACCGGCAAGTCGCTCCGTGACGGGTTCCTCGAACTGCGCCGCCAGAACGGCGAGCTGCGGGAGGAACTGCGCGAACTGCGGCGCACCGTGCAGGACGTGCACAAGGACGTCGCGGAGCACCGCCGGGAGACGGAAGCGCTGCGGCAGGAGCTGCGGGCGGAGGCCGCCGCACGCCGGGAAGCGGCCGAAACCCTTGTCAAGGCCGGCGCCGGGGCCGAGGCCGGGACCGAGCCCCGGGCCGGGGCCGGGACCGAGGCCGTGCCCGTTGACGACCGTCCGGATCGCGGTCCGGCCCCGGAGGCCGGAACGGACGAGGACACGCATGGGAAGCGGCTGGAGAAGGCCGCGGGGGTCAGCGCCGCGGAGCTGATCTGTCACCGCGACACGTGGGCGTTCATCGTGGAGCAGGCCGCCCGCAACGCCCACTTCAGGGTTCCGGGCGAGGTGTCCGCCGGGAAGGACGGCGCGACGAGCGTCGTCGTGTCGGGGCGCAGCCTGATGGCGATCCTCACCGCCCTGAACGCCGTGCGGCAGCAGGGCCATGCCGCCGATCCCGGCGACTGCGCGCTGGCCAGGAAGTTCTACGACCGCATCGTGACCGTCGTGGACACGGTCGGCCCGGCCGGCCAACGCCCGCAGGCTGCCGGACACGGCGGCGCGGAAGCGCCCCAGCGGGCGGTGATCGTGATCGACGACCGTCCGGGGCGGCAGACGAGCGGCTCCGGGTGATCGGCGCGAGGATGGTCCTCCCGGGTTCGTGAGGAGATCCGCGTGTCGACGTACGTACTCGTTCCCGGCGCCGACGGCCGCGCCTGGTACTGGCACCTGGTCGTACCGGAACTGCGCCGCCGGGGCCATGACGTGGTGGCCGTCGACCTGCCCGGGGACGCCTCCGCGGGCCTCGCCGAGCACGCGGACGCCGTCGTCCGGGCGATCGGCGCCGGGCCCGAAGCCCGTGCGGGGCTCGTCCTCGTGGCGCAGTCGCTGGCCGGATTCATCGCTCCGCTCGTCTGCGTGCGTGTCCCCGTCGAGCAGTTGATCCTGGTCAACGCCATGGTGCCGGCCCCCGGCGAGAGCGCGGGCGACTGGTGGGCCGCCACCGGCCAGGCCGAGGCCCGCGCGGCGTTCGCCGCGCAGCAGAGCCGGGACCCGGAGGCGCCCTTCGACCTGCTGACGGACTTCTTCCACGACGTGCCGGAGGACGTGACGGCGGAAGCCCTGGCCCGGGGCGAGTCCGGTCCGCCGGAGGCCCTGTTCACCCAGCCGTGGCCGCTGCAGGAGTGGCCGGACGTCCCCACCCGCTTCCTGCAGGGCCGCGAGGACCGGTTCTTCCCCCTCGCGTTCCAGCGCCGCGTCGTCGGCGAACGGCTGGGCGTCCCCGTCGAGGACATGCCCGGCGGCCACCTCGTCGCCCTGAGCCGCCCGGTGGAGCTGACCGGACTGCTCTGCCGGGAAGCGCCTCGTCCGCGGTCTCCCGCCCGTCGGGCGTGAACGCGGCGCCCGCACGCGGATGTCGCGGACATCAGGCCGCGCTGAAGGCCAGGACCGCGTTCTGGCCGCCGAAGCCGAAGGAGTTGCTGACCACCGTGGTCAGCCGGGCCCGGCGCGGGGCCTTGCGGACGATGTCGAGGGGGAGGCCGGGGTCGGGGTTGTCGAGGTTCGCGGTGGGCGGGATCAGCTGGTGCTGGAGGGTCAGGACGGCGCACGCCGCCTCGATGCCGCCCGAGCCGCCCGCGGCGTGGCCGAGGACGCTCTTCGGGGCGGTGACGGGTGGCGGGGTGCGGAAGACGCGGGCGAGGGCGCGGTATTCGGCGAGGTCGTTGATCCTCGTGGCGGTGCCGTGGGCGTTGACGTGGTCGACGTCGCCGGGTGCGAGGCCCGCGTCGGCCAGGGCCGTGTGCAGGGCGTCCGCCGCGCCGCGCCCGTCCGGGTGGGGGGCGACGGTGTGGTGGGCGTCGCAGGAGGCGCCGTAGCCGCGCAGCAGGGCCCGGGGCCGGGCGCCGCGGGCCCGGGCGTGGGCGGGGCGTTCGAGGACGAGGACCCCGGCCCCTTCGCCGAGGACGAAGCCGTCGCGGTCGGCGTCGAACGGCCGCGAGGCGCCCTCGGGATCGTGGCCGCGGGCCGACAGGGCGCGCATCTGGTGGAAGCCGACGGCGGTGCTGCGGGCCCGCAGGGATTCGCTGCCTCCGGCGAGGGCGATGTCGCAGCTGCCCGACCGCACCAGGTCGCGGGCCACGCCGATGGCCGTGGCGCCGGAGGCGCAGGCGGTGGAGACGGCCAGGTTGGGGCCGCGGGTGCCGAGGTCGAGGCCGACCTCGCCCGCGGCCATGTTGGGGATGCTGCGCATGATCGCCATGGGTGAGACGCGGTCCGGGCGGCCGGCGGCCATCCACGCGAACTCCCGGTCGTAGTGCTCCATGCACGCGCTGCTCGCCCCGATCACCACGGCGACCCGCAGCGGGTCCCAGGCGGCGGGGTCGAGGCCGGCGTCGGCGACCGCCTCGCGGGCCGCGGCCAGGGCCATGGCGCTGAACCGGTCCAGCCGGGCGGCCAGCCGCCGCCCCAGCGCGCCGGCCGCGTCGAAGTCGCTCCCGCAGGAGAAGTCGACCGGCAGTCCGGCCAGCCGGGGATCCCGTGCGGCACGGCTCCGGCCGGCCAGCAGGCCGTCCCAGGTGGCGGCCACTCCGACGCCGGCAGCCGTGACGAGCCCCAGGCCGGTGACGGCGACGTCGCCCTCGCTCATCGTCCGGCCGTCGGCGCGGACAGCAGGTCCGCCGCCTCGGCGAGGGTCAGACCGCCCAGGCCCTCCAGCGGGAGCGCGGCTTCGGCGTGTTCGTCGAGGGCCACGGCCAGTTCGACCAGGGCCATGGAGTCCAGGGCCAGCTCCGCGAACGTGCGCTCAGGGGCCAGTCGTCCGGGATCGATGCCGATCCGGGTGACGAGGGCTTCGGTCAGGGTCTCGTACGTGCTGCTGCTCATCGTCGTCCTTCGCCATCGGTTCGTTCGCGCCGGGTTCGTTCTCACGGGGATCGCGTGCGCACCGGGTGCACGCCGCGTGCGGTGCGGGGCAGTGCCGCGTCGAGCAGCGGAGGGCCACGGGGTGGTGGGTGTCGACCCTGCGCTGGGCCAGCGCGGCGAGGCTCCGGCGGTCGGGCGCCGCGCCGGGGGGAATGAGGGGCAGGACGGTGACGTCGACGGCCAGGCCGCGGATCGCGGCGGTGTTGCGCAAGGACTCCGCGGCCGTCATGGAACCCACGTAGGAGGCGGTGGTGGTGAGCGTGCCGGCGACGTGGTAACGGAGGGCGACGGGGCGGACGGCCGCTCCGGCGTCGAGGGCGGCCTGGAACGCGGCCGGGCGGTAGCGGCCTCCGGCGGCACCGCACCAGGTGGTGCCCTCGGCGAACACGGCGACGGCGTCGCCGCGGCGCAGCGCCGCGGTGATGCGCGCGACGCTGTCCGGCAGCGTGGACAGCCGGTCCCGGTCGACGTAGAGGCTGCGGCCGACGGCCGCGACCCAGCCGATGACGGGCCACCGGCGCAGGTCGGCCCTGCTCACCAGGCGTACGGGCAGGGCGGCGGGCAGCACGGAGACGTCGAGCCACGACGTGTGGTTGCTGACGACCAGCGGGGCCACGGGGCTCGCGGGGGCGTGCGCTTCGCGGACCGTCACGGTCCAGCGGACGCCGACCGACCGCAGGATGCCGCGCATGTACCAGCGGTACGCGGCGTCCGAGACCCGGTGTCCGGCGAGCCGCGTCAGGGCCACCAGGGGGACGTGGGCGAGCAGCAGCAGGAACGCGGCGATCCGCACCGTGCGGCGGAGGCGTCCCACGGTCGGCGGTCCGGGGTGCAGGCAGCCGCGCCCGCAGGACGAGACGGGCCGCCAGGGCGCGACGGCCGCGGGGCCCGGTGCCGTCATCCGCTCATCCTTCGCAGCAGGCGGAGGTAGCCGGGATGCACACGGTCCAGGGACAGGAGGACGAACAGGTCGGCGGCGTCGAAGGCCGCGTCGTAGGCCGGTGGTCCGCACACCCAGGCACCCATTCGCAGATAGCCCTGGAGCAGCGGGGACAGGGCGCCGCCGGGCTCCTCCGGCACGGCGTCGGCCCGCCAGGGGACGAGGGGGCTCACCCGGTGCGGGAGGGGCGCGTAGTGCCGTTCGCGGGTGGTGCGCCAGGCGAGGGCGGCGCGGCTGCCGCCGTCGTCGAGGGGGACGGAGGCGCAGCCGCACAGCCAGCGCAGCTGATGCTGCGTCAGGTAGGTGAGGATGCCGGACCACAGGGCGAGCATCACGGTGCCGTTGCGGTGGCGGGGGTGGACGCAGGCGCGCCCCGCCTCCACGAGGCCGTCGCGCAGGGGCGCGAGGGCGCTGAGGTCGAACTCCCCGTCGGCGTAGAGCTTCCGGGCGGCGCGTGCCGCTCGCGGGGGCAGCAGGCGGTAGGTGCCGGCGAGCTCTCCGGTGGCGGTCGCGTGGACGACGAGGTGGTCGCAGAACGCGTCGAAGGCGTCCTCGTCGCGGCCGTCGACCGCGTGGACGGCGCCGTCGCCGAACTCCTCGCCGAAGACGGCGTGCCGGAGCCTCTGGGCGGCGTGCACGCCCGTCTCGTCCGCGGCGAGGGTGACCTCGTAGCCGTGCGGGGACGCGGGGTCTCCCGTACGGGCCAGCACGCGTGTTCCGTTCATCGGGGGCCGCCCGTCCGCCGGCTCATCGGCCCCGCCCTGACCGGGCCCCGCAGCTGACGTGCCACGGCCGGCATCCAGCCGAGGTCGTAGCGGCCGCCTTCCCGGGCGAAGCGGACGCGCAGCGCGGACCACGGCAGCCCGGGGTGACGGTGGTGCACGCCGTGCAGGTTGAAGCCGAGGGCGAAGGCTTCCAGCGGGCGCGGCAGCCGCAGGTTCATCGCCTGGAGCGGGGCGTCCAGCGGGGTGGCGTAGTGGTAGGCGTTGTCCGACAGCGACACCACGAGCGCCCGTCCGGCCAGGGCGGCGCCCAGCATCCAGGCGTGCCCGCCGTAGGCCGCGAAGGCGGCTGCGTGGAGGGCGACGACGGCCGCCGCGTCGGTGCGGAGCTGCCGCAGGGCCCGCGGGCGCGCGAGGCGGCCGAGCAGCAGACCGGCCACGGTGTCCGGCGCCTCGGCCGAACGGGCGAGGCGCCGGAGCACGGTAGCGGGCAGTGGGGCGAGGAGTACCGAGGCGGACTCCATGAGATGGAGGCCGCCCAGCAGCCGTGCGTAGTAGCCCGGTGCGGTCCTGGCCCAGGTGGTCGTCCGGGCGTCGTAGACCTCGGTGCGCTCGCGGGGCGTGCGGCTGTAGCGGTGGTGGAGCAGGTGCCCGGTCTTCAGCACGACGAAGGGCGCGCCGTGGAACACCGCCAGGGCGCGGCCGCAGCGGTCGTTCCACGGCCGGCCGGCGAGCAGGGTGCCGTGGATGCCCTCGTGGACCAGCGACCACAGGGGCGTCGCGGTGAGGGCCAGGGGCACCAGTGCCCAGCCCCACGCGGGATCGGCGGGCAGCAGCCACAGGGGAAGGACGAACAGCTGGCAGAGGCCGACGGCGAGGGCGAGGCAGACGAGGCGGACGGACGTGGCCGTACGGGGGCGGCCGGCGCCGGCCGCGCGAGGGCCGGGCCCGCCGTGGTCGGTACCGCCGTGATCGGGAGCGTTGCGGTCGGTGGCGGAGACGGTCACAACGGCTCCTTCCGTCGCCGGGACAAGGTGCAAGATGCCCAGGGCGCGCGGCGGGATACGCCTCATCCGCAGAGTTCATCTGAAGGTGTGGAGTCCGCCCCCTGGCCACCCCGCTTTGGTCATCCCCGGGAGTGGCTCTGCTCTCAGCAGACTCGTGTGCGTGGATGCCGCGTTCGGTGCTTGGGTGTCGGGATGGAGATCCTGATTCTGGGCGGGACGGCATGGCTGGGCCGCGAGGTGTCGCGGCAGGCCGTCGGGCGCGGCCACCGGGTGACGTGCCTCGCCCGCGGCGAGAGCGGAGAGGTGGCGGAAGGAGCGGCCCTGGTGGCCGCCGACCGGCGCGGCGCGTCGGCCTACGAGCCGCTGCTCGGCCGGGAGTGGGACGCGGTCGTGGAGGTCTCGTGGCAGCCCGGCTTCGTCCGCGGGGCGCTCGGCGCCCTGGGCGGCAGGGCCGGGCACTGGACGTACGTCTCGTCCGTCAGCGCCTACGCCTCCCACGCCGCGGCGGGCGCGGACGAGTCCGCGGCGCTCCTGGCCCCCACCGGCCTGAGCGACGCGGGCCGCGAGCTGTACGGGGAGGCGAAGGTCGCCTGCGAGCAGGCGTCGGCGGCCGCGGTGGGCGACCGCCTCTCCATCGTGCGGGCCGGCCTGATCGGCGGCCCCGGCGATCACAGCGGCCGCTCCGGCTACTGGGTCGCCCGCGCGGCGCGGGATCCGCACGGGCCCATGCTGGTCCCGGCGACGCCGGACCTGCCGACACAGGTGGTCGACGTGAGGGACCTCGCGTCCTGGCTGCTCGACGCCGCGGAGGCCGGCACCACCGGCACCTACGACGCCGTCGGCCCGGTCGTGCCCTTCGGGGACTGGGTCGGGCTGTCCCGCACCGTCGGCGGGCACACGGGCCCGGTGACCGGCGCCGACCCCGCCTGGCTGATCGCGCAGGGCGTGGCCCAGTACATGGGGCCGGAGTCACTGCCGATGTGGCTGGCCGAACCCGGCTGGGAGGGCTGGTCGGCCCGGAGCGGCGCCGCGGCCCGTGCCGCCGGGCTGCGCCACCGCCCCCGGGCGGACCTGCTCGCCGACACCCTGCGGTGGGAGCGCGAGCAGGGCCTGGACCGGGCGCGGCGGGCGGGGCTGAGCGCCCGGCGGGAGAAGGAGCTGCTCACCGCCCTCGGCTGAGACCCGGCGGGCGGAACGGCGAAGGGCGGTGGGGCCCCCGGGGTGCGGGGGGCCCCCCCCCCCACGGGGGCGGTCCGGGGGGGGTCGGGGGTACGGTCCCGGG
>NZ_JBMMMZ010000032.1:0-18306 GCF_049725035.1 Streptomyces sp. XH2
AGGGGGTGCGGGAGCGGGGGCCGGGGGCGCGGGAGGAGGTGCTGGAGCCGGGGGCGCAGGAGCCGGGGGCGCCGGTGGTGCGGGTGCTGGTGGTGGGGCGGGCGCGGGAGGCGGTGGAGCGGGGGGCGCGGGCGGTGCAGGGGCCGGTGGGGCGGGAGGTGCCGGAGCCGGTGGGTCGGGGGCCGGGGGTGCAGGGGCCGGTGGGGCAGGAGGCGCGGGAGCCGGTGGGGCGGGCGCGGGCGGGGCGGGCGGTGCGGGCGGGGCGGGAGCAGGCGCCGCGGGAGCGGGGGCCGGTGGGGCAGGAGCGGGGGCAGCGGGCGCGGGCGGAACGGGAGCCGGAGCGCCGGGCGCAGGCGCGGGTGGAGCAGGCGCCGGGGCTCCGGGCGCAGGCGGGGCAGGAGCCGGGGGTGCCGGGGCTGGTGCGGGTGGAGCGGGCGCAGGCGGGGCGGGCGCAGGTGCCGGAGGCGCGGGGGCCGGGGCTCCAGGCGCAGGCGGGGCAGGAGCGGGTGGTGCAGGTGCCGGTGGCGCGGGGGCAGGTGCGGGAGGGGCAGGAGCGGGAGGCGCGGGAGCGGGAGGCGCGGGGGCAGGTGGAGCAGGAGCGGGAGCTCCGGGGCCCGGGGGCGCGGGGGCGGGCGGCGCCGCGTTGCAGCGGTACAGCCACACGTGCACCTTCGCGGTGACCGCCTGCGCGGTGGCGTCCACGCACCCGTCCCTGTCGGTCGCCTCCGCCTGCACGGCTCCGCCCAGCAGACTCACCTTGGCGTGCGAAGGCGGGCGTGGCGGCAGCCTCGGCAGGTTGTGCAGGACGGCGTTCACCGACGTGTTGCCCAGCGAAGCACTCGCGCCGCCGTCGTCCGCCGCAGCCCCGCCCGTCACCGTGAGGACGACAGTCGTGGCCAGCACCACTGCGTACCCTGTTCTCCGCCACCCCGTCACGCGGAACAGCCTGCACGCCCCGTCAGCGCAGCCGCCTCGCGCTTCCCCGAGATTCCTCCGATAGACGGAAAACCAGGCCATCACCCCCTCTCAAGGTTTGCGCGGGCACTTCACCGCAACAGAGACCGGGACGGCCCGCGGCACTGCGGCGGGAGCCGTTGATCTAGCCTCTGTGCATGCGCATCGACGGCATCTCTCCCTGGCTTGACGAGCACGGCGCGAGCGCGGGTCCGGTGTCGCTCTCAGGTGAGTTCGATGCGTACCTGTGCACGCTTCCGTGGGCGGGATCGGGCATCGACTGGCGGGAGATCCCGCATCGCTCGCTCGCACTGGACGGCGTCTCGGACGACGAGGCGGTGGAGTGGGCCCGGCGGACGCCCATGGCCCTGCACGAACACGTCCTGCTGATCGATTCGGCTTCCGAGCCGGGAGTGGTGTGCCGCTTCGAGGATGCCGTGCGGGACTTCGAGCTGCTGTCCGGCCGACCGGAGCTGTACATGTGCGGTGTCGACCTCGTGGGCGGCGAAGTGCGCCCGGTCTTCGGCCGCTTCATCGAGCGACGGTCCTTCATGACGCTCAACGCCCGCGTCTGACTGCCGGGCCTCCCTGCCTCTTCCGCCCTCCCCCGGATGGAGCAGCACCGCCCGCGCCGCCGCCCGGAAGAGCGTAAGACGGAGGTGGCGGACGGGGGCGCCGGGAGGAGCGGAATGCAGATCGTGGTCGATCTCAACCGGTGCCAGGGCTACGCGCAGTGCGTGTTCCTCGCCCCGCAGGTGTTCGAGCTGCACGGCGAGGAGGCGCTGCTGTACGTCCCGGCCGTTCCCGACGGCCAGGACGAGCACGTGCGCCGGGCCTCGGCGGCATGTCCGGTGCAGGCCATCGCGGTCGGGGAGCAGGCGGGCGGCGACGCCGGTGTTCAGTGAGGCGCGCGACGGGCGGCGCGACGGGCGGATCGTCATCGTCGGGGCCTCGCTGGCCGGGCTGCGGGCGGCCGAGACGCTCCGTGACGAGGGGTTCGAGGGCGAGCTGACCCTGGTCGGGGACGAGCCGCGGCTCCCCTACGACCGGCCGCCGCTGTCCAAGCAGGTGCTGCTCGGGAAGGCGGGGGCCGAGCACTGCGGGCTGCCGGGACGGCGCCCGCTCGGCGCGCGGTGGAGGCTCGGCGTGCCTGCCGCCGGGCTCGACCCCACCGGGAAGAGTGTGGTGCTCGCCGACGGCGAGCGCCTGCCCTTCGACCGGCTACTGATCGCCACCGGCACCCGCGCCCGCCCCTGGCCCGTCCCCGACGAGGCCGCGCTGGAGGGCGTGTTCACGGTCCGCACCAGCGACGACGCGGGCCGCCTCGCCGCGGCCCTGGACGCCGGCCCGGGCCGGGTGCTGGTCATCGGCGCCGGGTTCACCGGTTCCGAGGTCGCCTCGGCCTGCCGGGAGCGCGGCCTGGAGGTGACGGTCGCCGAGCGCGGCCGGGCGCCGCTGATCGGCGCGCTGGGCGGCACGGTTGGCGACTGGGCCACCAAGCTGCAGCGGGCGCACGGGGTCGACCTGCGCTGCGGGGTCACCGTCACCGCGCTGAAGGGTTTCGGCGGCCGGCTCACGGGTGCCGAGTTCTCCGACGGGAGCCGGATCGAGGCCGACGTCGCGGTGGTCTGCCTGGGCGCGGTCCGCAACACCGAGTGGCTGGCCGACTCGGGGCTCGCGGCCGGGCCCCGGGGCGTGGCCTGCGACGCGGGGTGCCGGGTGTTCACCATGTACGGGATCGTCACGGACGACGTCTTCGTCGCCGGTGACGTGGCCCGCTTCCCGCACCCGCTCTTCGAGTACCAGATGATCGCCCTGGAGCACTGGGGCAACGCGGTCGCCCAGGCCGAGGTGGCCGCCCACAACATGGTCTCCCCCGGCCCGCTCCGGCGGCCCCACCTGGCCGTGCCGTCGTTCTGGTCCAGCCAGTTCGGCCTCAGCATCAAGTCCGTGGGCGTGCCCACCTTCTCCGACCAGGTGGTGATCGCCCAGGGCTCGCCGGAGGACCGCCGTCTGGTCGCGGTCTACGGCTACCGCGGGCGCATCACCGCCGCGGTGACCGTCGACCGGGCCAAATGGCTGGAGCACTACCAGCGCCTGATCGAGACCGCCGCGCCCTTCCCGCCCGGCCCCGGCGCCACCGACCGCCTCGCGGATCTGGAGCCGGTCCCCTCCGACGTCCCCGACCCGCGGGTCCTCACCCACGGCCCGACCGTCGCCCTCACCGGCCACCTTCCGGACCGCCGCCTGACGCTGATCCGGCCCGGCGGCTGACCCAGGAGCCCGTCCCATGTCCTCGTCCTCGTCCTCGTCCTCGTCCTCGTCCTCCGAAACCCTCTTCCGCCGGATCACCGACTACGCCCACCGCGCCGACCCCTACCCCCTGTACGCCGAGCTCCGCGAGCACAAGGTCGCGCGGCAGGAGGACGGCAAGTACCTGGTGGGCACCTACGACGAGATCGCCGCGCTGCTCCACGACCCGCGCGTCAGCTCGGACGTGCGCAACCGCACCGAGCCCGACCCCGCCCTCCTGCCGCCGGAGGGCCTGCCGCCCGCCTTCATCGGCCGGGACGACCCCGAGCACGACCGCCTCAGGCGCCTGGCCATGCGGCCCTTCGGCCCGCCCCACTCCCCCGGCCGCGTCGACGCGCTGCGCGGCGACATCGCCCGCATCGCCGAGCGGCTCGCGGACGGCCTCCGGGACAAGGAACGCTTCGACCTCGTCGACGACTTCGCCTTCCCGCTGCCCGTCACCGTCATCTGCGACCTGCTCGGCGTACCCTCCGGGGACATCCCCCAGGTCCACGCCTGGGCCGACACGGTCGTCACCGGACTGGACTTCACTCCCGGGGAGGACCCCGGGCCGCGGCGGCGCGCCGCGCAGGAAGCCCGGGCGGCGATGGGCCTGTACCTCGGCGAGCTCGCCGAGCAGCGGCGTCGTCACCCCACCGGTGACATGCTCTCCGCCCTGGCCAACGATGGCGGGCAGGACGGACGGCTCACCCAGGAAGAGCTGATGGTCACCACCGTCCTGCTCCTGATCGCCGGGCACGAGACCACCGTCAACCTCATCACCAACGGCATGCTCACCCTCCTCCGCAACCCCGGGGCGCTGGAACGGCTGCGCGCCGAGCCCGAGCTGATGCCCAGGGCCGTGGAGGAGGTGCTGCGCTACGAGCCTCCCGTGCAGTTCCTGCCGCAGCGCACGCCGCTGGCCGACATCGAGGTCGCCGGAGTGACCATTCCCGAAGGCGTGCCGCTGGTCCTCGTCCTCGCCTCGGGCAACCGTGACCCGCTGCGCTTCCCCGACCCCGACCGCTTCGATCCCGCCCGCGAGGACAACCAGCATTTCGGCTTCGGCAGCGGCATCCACAACTGCTTCGGCGCGCCCCTCGCCCGCCTGGAGGCGCAGATCGCCCTCACCACGCTGGTCAACCGCCTCGGCAGCCCCCGGCTGCTGGAGGACCCGCCGGAGTACCGCAACAGCCCCGTCCTGCGCGGCCCCCGCCACCTGCCTCTCGCGCAGGCGGAGCGCTGACCGGCCGGCGGCGCCGGCCTTCATGACCCCGGCCATGACCCCGGCCCCTATTACCTTGCGGTGCAAGATACTCCTGAACTATCTTGCACCGCATGGGAAAGGAACCCACGGGGCCGAGGGAACAGCGGCACAGCCAACTCCTGCGCGGGGTGCTCGACCTGTGCCTGCTGGCACTCATCGCCGAGCGTCCGCGCTTCGGCTACGAGATCGTCGAGGCCCTCGGCGAGAGCGGCCTGGAGCTGGTCAGCGAAGGCAGCATCTATCCGCTGCTGGCCCGCATGGAACGGAACGGCCTGGCCGACACCTACCGGGCGCCGTCACCGTCGGGCGGCGCACCGCGGAAGTACTACCGGCCGACGGAGGCCGGACTGGCCGAGCTGGAAGCCGGCCGCACGGCCTGGCTGGCCTTCAGGGGCGCCGTCGACCAGGCGCTCTCGGCCGGAACAGCGCAGGAAGACACACCGGAGGAAGGCAGATGACGCCCGATCAGATCCTCGACCGCTGCCGTACCGAGTGGATGTTCCACGACATACCCCGCGACGCCGTCGACGACATGCTCACCGAGCTCCAGGAACACCTGGAGGACTCGGCGAGGGCCGGCAAGAGCGCGGCAGTCGTGGTGGGGGACGACGTGACCGCCTTCGCGAGCACCTGGGCCGCGGAGCACCCGTCCCGCCCGCCACGGAACACGCCCGGGCTCCTCGCGCGGCACGCCTACGCGGGAACCGTGGCACTGCTGCTGGGGAGCCACCTCGTCGGCCGGACCACGGAGGCCGAGCTGGTCCCCGGTTCGGTCGCGGCGGTCTGCCTCTTCAGCGCGCTGATGACGTTCACGCCGTACTGGCGGGCCGTGCTGCACTGGCCGGTGTGGCGCTGGATGCTGCTGTCCTGCGCCCTGTCGGCCGTACTCCTGGTGTTCTTCCTGATCGGAAAGGAACCGGTGCTGCTCCGCGTGCCGCTGTGGGCCACGGGGCTGTTCCTGCTTCCCGGCCTCGTGGCGTCCGCCGTCTCGTGGTGGCGCGGCAAGCGCGGGGAGCGGGCGGCCGCCGCATAGCGGGGGCCGCCGGGCAGCGGCCTGCTCCACGCACTCGGTCACGGCGGACGACGTCAGTGGTCGACGGTGACCACGATCTTTCCGACCTGGGCACCCGCCTCCATGTAACGGTGCGCCTCGGCGATCTCTTCAAGGCCGAAGGTGCGGTCCACGGCGGGCCGGAAGGCGCCGGTACGCAGACCGGAGGCGACGAAGGCCTCGGCCCGGCGCAGTCGCTGCGGATCCGTGGTCGTCTCGAAGAGGGTGAAGGTGCGCATGTTGAGCGCGGGCATGCCGAGGTCGAAGCCGGGGTAGGGCGTCAGCTTGCCGCTCAGCGCCCCGTACAGGAAGAGCGTGCCGCCGGGGGCGACGGCCTTGGCCAGGTCCACCACGCCGGGGCCGGCGATGGCGTCGAAGACGAACTCGGCGCCGCGCCCCCGCGTCAGGCCCAGCACCCGCTCGACGACGTCCTCCTCCTCGGTGACGATCACCTCGGCCGCGCCGGCTTCGAGGAGGGCGTCCCTCTTGGCGGTGGTGCGGGTGGTGGCGATGGGAACGGCGCCGACGCGCTGGGCGATCCGGATCGCGGCCAGGCCCACGCTGCTGGAAGCCGCGGTCAGCACGACCGTGTCCCCGGCACGCATGCCGCCGACCTCAACGAGTGCCCCGTAGGCCGTCAGGTACGGCATCCACACCGCAGCGCCCTCGACCGCGCCGAGCCCGTCGGGGCGGTGCACCACCGCGGACGCGGGGACGATCGCACGCTCGGCGTAGACGGCGTAGTCGTTCATCGAGAACGCGGGCACCACGCTCACCGGCTGACCGGCCGCGAACCCCGTCACGCCCGCCCCCACCGCCTCGACCACTCCGGCGGCCTCGGCCCCGAGCCGGGCGGGGAACTCCTTGGCCGACTCGATGTAGTGGCCGCTGCGGAACAGCACCTCGGCACGGTTGAGCCCGATCGCGTCCACGCGGATCAGCAGCTCGCCGGGCCCGGGCTCGCCGACCTCCACGTCCTCCAGCCGCAGCACGTCCGGTCCGCCGTGTTCGTGGAACCGCACCGTTCTGGCCATCACGCATCCCCCTTCGGTCGATGACGGTTGCGCGGACGCGCGCCGTCGTGCCTCACTCAAACCCAAAGTACGATCACTGTCAAACTTTGATGTGCGTCATACTTTGATGTGCGTCGCAGGACGCGAGCAGGAACACGGCGCAGGAATAGGAATACGTCTCAGGACACGAGCAGAAAGGCGGCGCACGACGATGACGACCGCACGGCGAAGCGGGCGGGAGCGCGTCCCGCCGCACCCCGACCTCCGCACGATCACCCTGCAGCAGGTGCTGGAGGCCCTGGTCGACCCGGTGCGCCGCCGCATCGTCCGCGAGCTGGACGCCGCCGGCCGGGACCTCACCTGCGGCACGATCGACCTGCCGGTCAGCAAGTCCACCGCCACCCACCACTTCCACGTGCTGCGCGAGGCCGGCCTCATCCGCCAGTACTACGTCGGCACGTCCCGCATGAACACACTGCGCCGCGACGAGTTCGACGAAGCCTTCCCGGGCCTGCTGAGCGCGCTGCTGGCACAGCGCGATCCGCAGTGAACCGCGGGGCACGGCCTACCATGACCTCATGATCAGTTCCTCGCCGACCGTTCCCTTCGGCCGCTTCGACGCGTCATGGCCCGCCGCAAGCCGGCCCGACCTCGTCGCGGACCCCGTGGCCGCGGCACTCGGGAAGTGGGACGACGACGCCGGGCCCGTCGAGTCCGTGCTGGTCGTCGACACCGATCCGGAGGTGGCCGACACCGCGGCCTTCAGCGCGGCGTACGACGTCCCCCTGGACGTCTCGGCGAACTGCGTCGTCATCGCCGCCAAACGCGGCGGGGCGGTGACGCACGCGGCGTGCGTCGCCCTCGCGACCACACGCGTCGACGTCAACTCGGCGGTGCGCAAGCGCCTCGGGGCCCGTAAGGCGTCGTTCGCTCCGATGGACACGGCCGTGGCGGAGACGGGCATGGAGTACGGCGGGATCACCCCCGTCGGCCTGCCGGAGGGATGGCCCCTGCTCGTCGACGAGGCCGTCGCCGCCGCTCCGTACGTCCTCATCGGCAGCGGCAAGCGCCGCAGCAAGCTGATCCTGCCCGGCGCGCTCCTGGCCCGGTTGCCGAACGCCGAGGTCGTCACCGGCCTGGCTCTCTGAGAACGCCCCGTACACGGCTACGGGCCGGGACCGGGGCAACGCCTTCCGGTACCGGCCCCTCTCCTGCGGATGCGGTTACTCCCCCCGACCGATCCGCTTCCGCCAGGTGCCGGACCAGCCCGAGCAGCGAGATCCCGGAGGGCGGAACGGACTTCCACCTGAGATGGCCCGCGATCAGCCCGGCACACTTCATGGCGCGGAGCAGCGGATACGGGCCCCCGGAAATACCTCGCGGGTTCGCGGCGGGGCACGTTACGGTCACCGCGATGATGACTTCCTCTCGTGACAGATTGGGGGTCCCGTCCGCGCAAGGTGAGTGCTGATGCTCACTCAGACCGCGACAGGGGATCCCCGCCTTTCCTTCTGGCTGCGCGTGCGCGAGTTCGCCGTGCCGGCGTCCATGATCGAGTCTGCGACCGCCCGCCGCCGTGCCGGGGACTGGGCGGGGGCGTGCGCCGCCGCAGGCATCGTTGCCGACCTCAACCTCCGTTCCGTGGCGCGTCGTCACGGCCGGGAACTCGCGGCCCTGATCCGGGCCGACCTCCGCCGTCTCGCGCCCGACCTGCTGCGCTGGCACATGCCGAGGATCACACCCGACGGGCTGCTGCGGCCGGGCTGACCATCGCCCTGGCCCGGTACGACACCCCGGGGCGGGACGGCGCGTGTCCGCCGCACCTGGTGGTCCGGACGCCGCCCGCCTGGGCGGACGCCGGACAGCGGATCAGCCTCGCACTGTGGGACGGAGCGCACACCGGGCCCGCCCGCCATCACCCGCACCCCCACCCCGACCGGCGCTTCCGCCTCGACCTGCATCGTCACTTGTGGGACGCGCACAGGGCGGATGAGCTGCGGGTACGGTCCGGGGCCGACAAGCGGCCGGACGCCGGCGACTCGGTCATGCCCGCCCTGGAGCTGCCGGGGACGGTGCCGCAGGGGTATCACTGCGCGGTCGACCGGTGGGCGGCCGAGGCGCGGATCCTGCTCCGCTCCGAGGGCCGGCCAGCCGGTGCCGTGGCCGTACGGCACGGGGCCCGCCGCCGGCTGATCCTGGACCTGGCCGCGGACGGGAACGACGCGACGCCGCCCGAACTGCGGGTCACGGCGGCGGACAAGGCGGGCGACGCCTCCGCGCTGCCCGTCCTGCCCGACGCGGCGACCTGGGTGCTGCCCGACCTGGAGCTGATCCGGACCGGCGCGATCGAGGCCGGCCGGCTGCATCCGCTGGTCGCCTCCGCACTGGTGCCGGGCCACTCGCAGGCCGGGCCGCCCTGCTCCGGCTCGTGCTCGAACGGCGGATCGGCGCCCTGCGCCTGCCGCCCGGGGTCCGGATCGTGGCCGCCGCCAATCCGCGGTCCTCGGCCGCCGACGGCTGGGAGCTGAGCCCGCCGCTCGCCAACCGGTTCGTCCACCTCCAGTGGATCCACGACCACGAGGTCGTCGTCCGTGGCCTCGGCGGGACCTGGCCCCGGGCGACGCTGCCGCGACTCGGGCGGGAGAAGCTGCCGGAGGCCGTGGACCTCGCCCGCCGCGCGGTGTGCGGGCTCCTCGCCGCCCGCCCCAAGCTCGTGCACCAGCTGCCCGGCAGCGAGACGCGCCGGGGCGGCGCCTGGCCGTCGCCCCGCAGCTGGGAGTCGGCCCTGACCCTGATCGCCTTCGCGACCGCGGCCGGATCTTCCCGGGAAGTGCTGTCCCTTCTGGTCAGGGGCACCGTCGGGGACGGTCCGGGGCTGGAACTGCTGGCGGCCCTGGACCGGATGGACCTGCCGGACCCCGAGACCCTGCTCGCCGACCCCGCGAGTGCCGTCCTGCCCGAGCGGGGGGACCTGCGCCAGGCCGTGCTCGACGACGTGGTGGAGGCGGTCCGCGGCCGCCCGGAGAAGGCCCGCTGGGACGCGGCGTGGGAGCTGCTGGCCCGGGCGGCGGAGACCGGGGCCCCGGACCTGGTGGTCGTCCCCGCGACCACGCTCGCCACGCTGCGCCGCGAGGACTGGGACGTCCCGGCCGCCGTGCCGGACGGTGGTGGGCCTCTTCCCGCGGCAGCGGGCGGGCTCGTCCTGGAGCGAGGACGGTCCCGAGTACGAGCCGGACGCGCCGCCGGCGTGGGCGAGGGTGGTCGACATCGGCTCGTAGCCGACCGGGATGCCGGGCCCGGGTGGCCGCTCCCGCGCCCGGGCCCGAGTCGTCGCACCCGCATCACGTGCCGGGCCGCGTCTCCGGCAAAACAACTACCCCGGCACGCTTCTAGATTGCTAGCATCCTAACCATGGCTGCCGAGAGACAGGTGAAGCAGTTCAACGTCTACCTGCCCGTCGACCTCGTCCGCGAGGTCAAGCACCACGCTGTCGACACCGAGCGGTCGCTCTCCGCGATTGTCGAGACGGCCCTGACCGAGTACCTCCAGCGCGTCGCCGCCGCTGGGAAGGAAGGAGAGCGTGCATGACGACTGACGGCATCGAGGGGTTCCTCATCGAGACCCGCAACTACGGTGCGACCGCTGCTTTCTGGAAGTCGCTCGGCTTCGAGAACGTGCTGGAGACCGACCACGGCTCCGGGCACTGGTCCCATCCGGGCGGCGGGCCCTACGTGTTCATCGTCGAGCAGCACGAACGCGAGCTCGTCACCCACCCCGTGCTGAAGGTGGCCGACGCCGAGGCCTTCGCGCCCGGACGCGCGCCGGATTTCGCCCAGCGGTTCACGCCGACGCACTGGGGCGTCCGGCAGGCGCTGGTCCGCGACCCCGACGGGCGGATCGTCGCCCTCGAAGCCCCGCTCCTCGATGACAAGGACGGAAACGACGGCACGGAAGGACAGCACCATGGATGACGGGCAGCACCTCTCCCGCGCGCACGAACCCGACCACACCGCCGTGCGCGTCGCCCTGTGGCGCGCCCTTCACGTCCAGGCCGACGCCCCGCCGCACGTGCTCGACGACGAGATCGGGCTCGAGCTGGCCGGCCCCGGGCACGACTGGCGCGAGCGCGGCGACATGACCATGCCGGGGGTCAGCGGCGTCCGCGCGTCCATCGTCGCCCGCGCCCGCTTCGTCGAGGACCTCGTCGCCGAACGCGCCGACGCCGGCGCCACGCAGTACGTCATCCTCGGCGCCGGCCTGGACTCCTTCGCGCAGAGGCGCACCGAACTCGGCTCCCGCCTCAGGGTTTTCGAGGTCGACCAGCCGGACACGCAGGCGTGGAAGCGGCAGCGCCTGGCCGGGCTCGGTTACGGCATCCCGTCGTGGCTGACCTTCGTACCCGTCGACTTCGAGGCCGGCGACTCATGGTGGGAGCGGCTGACCGCCGCCGGGTTCGATCCGCAGAAGCCGGCGGTCGTCGCGTCGACCGGCGTCAGCATGTACCTCACGCGCGAAACCAACGCCACGACGCTGCGCCAGGTCGCCGCGCTCGCGCCCGGTTCCATGTTCGCCACGACGTTCCTGCTGCCGCTGGACATGCTCGACCCGGACCAGCGGCAGGTCCAGGAGTTCTCGATGCGTAACGCCGCCGCATCGGGCACCCCGTTCATCAGCCTGTACTCACCGGATGAGATGCGGCAGGCGGCTCTGGAGGCGGGGTTCACGAAGGCCGTGCACGTGTCCCCCGACGACCTGGCCGCTCGCTACTTCGCCGGCCGCCCCGACGGTCTGCGCCCGCCCAGGGCCGAACAATTCCTCGTGGCCGAGGTGTAGCCGGCGGGCAACGCGACGCCGCTCCCGGCGCCGCGCGGGAAGCGGCTCTGCAGGCCCCCGCCTACGTCGAGATTCAGCCAATACGCAGAGAGGTTGCGTAATACTCCAGGGGGCGCGCCGGGATCGTCGCCGCCCGCCGCGCCCCCGTCGATCACGGCTCCCGCCCCGACGGCCTGCAGAAACAATTCACGCCACCCAAACCTCAAATCTCGCTGTTTTCCCTCCACTTGGAGCCGCATCGAGCCCGTACGGCCGCTCCCGCCAGTGAACTTTCCTGTTTTCGCGGTATCCCCACCAGTCCCGTCGTGAGCCGGGTGCACCCCGGGTAGCATGCTCGGCCTGTTGTCGTGCACACGATCGTGCGGCCGTTTTTCGGCCGCACGCCCACTCAAGGGGGACCGCTTGACAGCCCGCGGAACACTGCTGACGGCCGCGGCCGTGGGGGCACTGGCCCTCGGCGTCACCTCGCCGGCCGCCGCCCAGGGGCAGGAGAAGCAGCAGCAGACGAGGATCGAGATCCGGGAGGCACAGCCCTCCGAGATACCCCAGGACGCGGCGCTCAGCGCGCAGGCGGCGGGGTGCCGGGTCGGGGAGCAGGTCTCCGACCGCTTCTCCTCCTGCGCCGAGAAGTACCTGATCGTCTCGATCGTGGAGATCCCGAGCGGAAAGGTCATCGGGACGGCCCTGTTCGACTCGAAGAACAAGACGAGGCTCAACTACAAGTCCGCCACCTGGGAGCAGGAGGCGGAGCTGAAGATGGTCAGGTCCTTCGGCGTCGCCAAGTTCGGCACGATGGCCAGCGCCGAGGTGGACTGCAAGGCGTCCCAGGGGAACGGCTGCACCTCCACGCCCGGCATCGTCGGTCCCAAGCTCTTCTGGGGCCTGTGGGGCACCTCGACCAACACGTACACGTTCAAGGTGAACTCCCCGGGCGACGCCCTCGTGGGGCACGCACCGCAGACGAAGGTGACGGTCAGCCACCCGTCCAGTCCCGAGAAGGCCCACTTCACCCTCGGCAACATCGCTCCGGTCCGCTGCGACAGCGCGAAGAACATCGGCAACATCGGCCGCGGCTGCGTGCACCCGCTGGTGAAGCCCGTCTACCGGCTGAGCAAGGGCGACAAGGCGGTCAAGGGCGTCGCCGAGCACATCGAGGACGCCCAGAAGCACAAGCTGAAGAAGCCCTGGGGCGTCGTGGACAAGGGGTACCCGCTGCACAGGCTGCCCAACGGCGACCTGTCCAGGGCGAACCGGGACACGGCCTGCACGACGGCCGTGAAGAACAGCTACAAGCCCAAGAGCTGCGACGAGTACCCCTTCGCCGGCAGCTACGAGGGCGCGGCGCTCAATCCGGACTACTCCACCGCTCCGGTGCCGCTGAGCGAGAACCGCACGGAGGGCGGGTTCAAGTACCGCGGCCGGTTCATCATGCAGAACCGGGTCCTGGACTACGATGAGTTCTGGGTGGAGATCACCAAGTAGCCGCAGTCCAGAGGATGGAGCGGGTCGTGCCGGACCTGATCGGGGCCGCCACGGCCCGCTTGTCCGTCCCCGAGGGCCAGTACGCGATCCTGAGCCCCGGGGCGGAAGACGCGCAGGACAGCATTCCCGGTACCGGCGAGGTGGCCGCCACCGGCCTGTTCGCCGCGGGCACCGACGGTGCGCTGGTCATCACGGGTACGGACCAGGGCGACATCGGCATCCGCGTGGAGCTGTGGAACGGTGCCCCCGCCGTCGACGACACCGCGTGGGAGGACATCGTCGAGGACAGCTACACCGCGACCGGGACCGCGCACGTGGTCAATGTGGAGGGCGGGCCGGCCGGGCTGCCCGACCTCGCCTGGTCCGGGCCCGGCACGTACCGGATGCGGGTGAGCGTGCGCGGCCGGGACCTGGGCGCGGACGACGACGGCACAGGGACGGAGCAGGCCGGTCCGGCGCCGGTGGAGGAGCACCTGATCCAGGTCTGGCCCGCGCCGCCGGCTCCGCCGCACGCGCTCAAGCTCACCGACGAGCTGGGAGAGACCTGGCGCCGCGAGGCCGCCGAAGGGTAGTCCTTCAAGGACACCTGCAGCGACGTCGTTCGTAGGTCACCTGCAGCGAAAAGGTCACCCGCCGCGCGTGGGCGGTGCCGCTCCCCGGGCCAGGAGCACCGCGCCGTCCAGGGACGACAGCGCGCCGAGCGCGGCGGGCCGGAGGAGGATCTCCGGTCCCTCCGGCCGTTCGAGCTGCCGCACCCGGCGGGACACCTCCTCCACATAGCCCGGCAGCCCCGCGGCGAAGCCGCCGCCGACCGTCACGAGCCGGGGGCGCACCAGTTCGCACAGGCTCACGACGGCGGCGGCGAGGGCGGCGGCGCCCTCCCCCACCGTCTCCAGGGCCCACGGCTCCGCCTCCTGCCAGGCCTCCCGCAGCGCCTCGAACCCGACGTCGCGGCCGAGCCGCCGGGCGGCGCGCCGGAGGACCGCCCGCCCCGAGGCGACGGACTGCACACAGCCGTGCCGCCCGCAGTCGCAGCGCTCCCCCGCCCGGTCGACGATCACGTGCCCGACCTCGCAGGAGCCCCGCGCCGTGCCGGGGCACAGGACGCCGCCGAGCACCATGCCGCCGCCGACGCCCGTTCCGACGCCGAAGTGGACGAGGTCCGGGCAGCCCGCGGCCCCGGCCTCGGCCAGCGCCGCGAGGTCTCCGTCGTCCGCCAGGCGCACCTCGGCCCCCGGCCACAGGCCCGTCAGTTCCCGTACGAGGTCCAGGCCCCGCCAGGAGGGCCGGTTCGGCCAGCCCCGCACGCGCCCGGAGGCATCCAGGGTCGCGGGTACGGCGACGCCCACCGCGGTCACCGGATCACCCGCCGGTGCCCGGCGCAGGGCCGCCACGGCGGCAGCGAGAGCGGCCAGGTCGGCGGCCGCACCGCCGTCGGCGGGCCAGGGGAACGTGCTGTGCACCGGCCCGGCTCCGGCACCGGTGTCGGGCTCCAGCCGGAGCGCCACCTTGGTGCCCCCGAGGTCGACGCCCAGGACGCTCATGCCGGAGCCGTGGGAGCGCCGGGGCCGCCGATCCTGAAGAACTCGCGGTAGAGGGGGAGCTGTTCGGTCAGCATCGGCTCCCCGTAGTGCACGGGGAGGCCCGCCTCCTCGGCGGCGCGGAGGAGGGCCGTGCGGCGCGGCTTCATGACGATGTCGGCCACGAGGGTGCCGTGCGCGAGACCTGCCGGATCGAAGGGCAGCGGGTCGTCCGGGCGCATCCCCATCGGGGTGGCGTTGACCATGATGCCGGCGGCGACCGGCCCCTTCGTGGCGGCGATCCGGCCGGGCCACCGTACGGCGAGCCTGCCGGCGAGGGCGTCGGCGCGGGCCGCGTCCCGGTCCCATACGGCGACCTCGGCTCCGGCCCCGAGCAGCGCCACGGCGATGGCACTGCCGGCGCCGCCCGCTCCCGCCTGGGCGACGCGCACCCCGCGCGGGTCGCACCCCGCCGCGCGCAGTCCCCGGACGAAGCCCTCCCCGTCGAAGTTCTCCGCGAGCCAGCGCCCGTCCGCCTCCCGGCGCATCGCGTTGGTGGAGCCGCTCAGCGCGGCGGCGGGGCTGACGTCGTCGGCGAACCTCAGACAGGCCGCCTTGTGCGGAACCGTGATCAGCAGTCCGTCGAGGTTCCTGGTCTCCCGCAGCCCCCGGAGGGCCTCGTCGAGGCCCTCCGGGCGGACGTGGAGCGGGACGAGGACGGCGTCGGTGCCGAGCCGCCGGAAGAGGGGGTTGAGCAGCCCGGGGGCCCGCACCTGTGCCACGGGGTCCCCGATGACCGCGAACAGCCGTGTCGTCCCGGAGATCTCCGGGCCTGCGCCGGGGGCGGGCCCCGGTGCGGAGTCGCTCATGCCGCTCGCTCTCCTTCCCCGGCCGGTGACACCGGCCGGTCCGGTGGCTCCCCTTGGCTCCTGTGGCTCTCTTCGGCTCCTGACACCGCGCTCCCCCGCCGCCGGTGTTCCTCAGCGCAGCCAGGGAACGTCGGCCCCCTCGCGGTCCAGGCCATCCTCGATGGCCCGGCAGATGCTGCTCAGCTGGCCGGCCTGCTCCGGGGTCAGGCTGTCGAAGACGGCCCTGCGCACGGCGGCGACATGGCCGGGAGCCGTCCGCGCGACCATCTCCCCGCCGCTGTCCGTCAGGACGGCCTCCTGCCCCCGCCGGTCGTCCGGGCAGGCTTCGCGACGCGCCCAGCCGGACTTCTCCAGGCGGGAGACGGCGTGCGACAGCCTCGGCCGGGTGATCTTCGCGCGGCGTGCCAGCTCGCTCATGCGCATCCGCCGGTGCGGAGCCTCGGAGAGCAGTGTGAGCAGCCCGTAATAGAGGTGGGGGACGCCCGCCTGCCGCTGGAAGCACCGGTCCAGGTAGTCCTCCACCAGCCGGGTGGCGTACACGAAGTTCCGCCAGGTGTGCTGCTGCTCTTCGGTGAGCGGGCCCGGCGCGGCCGGCGCGTCAGAGCCCACGGGACCTCCCGGTGACGGTGCGGCGTTCACGGATCACCCGGAGGCCTGCCGGGACTTGGGCAGGAACACGATGGCGAGCATGCTCACCACGATGATCACCCCGGACACGAGGAACGCCCGCCCGTAGCCCGCGGCCAGCGCTTCCGGGCCACCGCCCCCCGCACCGGCCGTGCGGCTCGCCGCGACCGAGGCGAGGACGGACAGCCCCAGCGCGCCGCCTATGGTGCGCGAGGTGTTGGCGAGCCCGGCCACGAGCCCCGATTCGGACGGGCCGACCCCGGAGGTGGCGAAGACCGCCAGCAGCGTCATCATCAGGCCCGCGCCGAAGGAGAACGCGATGCCGGGCCCCAGCAGAGTGCCCAGGAACGTGCCGCCGGCCCCCATGGCCGCCTGCCAGAAGAAACCCGCCGCCGTCAGCAGGCCGGCGAGCGCGAGCAGGACGCGCCCCTCGACCAGGCGCATGATCCGGGGCGCGAGCTGCGCGGAGAGGATGATGGAGGCGGTGTGCGGCAGCAGGGCGAGGCCGGTCTCGACGGCCGAGTAGCCCAGGACGTTCTGCATGTAGAGCGAGAGGAAGTACCACATCGCGTAGAAGGCCATGCCGCTGATCACCGTGATGACGTTGGCCACGGACACCGACCGCACGCGGAAGATGCCGAGGGGCGTCAGCGGCTCGCGGGCCCGGCGCTCCACGGCGACGAAGGCCAGGAGCGCGACGAGACCGGCGAGCAGGGGCACGAGCGACCGCGCCGAACTCCAGCCGTGCGCCTCGCTCTGCGAGATGCCGAAGGCCAGGCTTCCCACGCCCAGTGTCGCCAGTACCGCTCCGGGCAGGTCCAGCCGGCGCGCCGCCGCCTCACCGCTCCTGTTCTCCGTCAGCCACACCGCCGACGCCACGATCACGACGAGGCCCAGCGGGACGTTGATGAGCAGGACCCACCGCCAGGACAGGTAGTCGGTGAGCAGGCCGCCGATGAGACCGCCGGCGGCGCCGCCTCCCGTGCCCACCGCCGTCCACGCGGCGACGGCCTTGACCCGGCCGCTCCCCTCGGGGAACGTCGTCGTGAGGATCGTCAGCGTGGCGGGCGACAGCACGGCCGCTCCGACGCCCTGCAGGGCCCGGGCCACGATGAGCATCCACGGGGACTGGGCGAGGCCGCCCAGCAGGCTCGCCGCCGTGAACACCCCGAGCCCGAGGAGGAACACCTTCTTGCGGCCGAAGAGGTCGGACGTCCGGCCGCCCAGCAGCAGGAACCCGGCGAAGGTGATGACGTAGGCGTTGACCACCCACTGCAGGCTTCCTTCACCGATGCCGAGGCCCGAACGGATGGACGGCAGAGCGACGTTGATCACCGACACGTCGAGGATGACGACGAACTGCCCGACGCAGGCCGCCAGTACGGCCACCCATGCCGGTCCCGCACTGCGTCGCCCGGTCCGGGGGGTGTCCAGCCCGGAAGTTAAGTGTGACATGGGACGCCATCCTCCTCAGTGTGCACCTGCCGATCAATGGACCACCGGACCGATGAGCGTCATCCTTCAGAACTAGGCCTTCCGCAAAGGGCATTCGGATGTTCGGGTGTTCGGCCATTCGGAGCGTTCGGAGCGTTCGGAGCGTTCGGAGCCACGGTGATTCAGCGGGAGTCCATCACCCCGCCCGCCAGCGTCGTGCCGTCGCCGGGGTCGATGAGGAGGAAGGAGCCGGTGTGACGGGAGGCGGCGTAAGCGTCGAGGGCGAGGGGCTCGGCGGCGCGGAGGGTGACGCGCCCGATCTCGTTGGGGTCGAGGCGGCCGGGGGCGAGGTGCTGGGAGAGGTCGTCGAGGCTGAGGCGGGAGGGAATGCCTTTGACGAGGGCGCGGACGGTGCGGGTGGTGTGTTTGAGCAGGACGCGGGCGCCGGGGAGGAGGGGCTGGTCGCTGAGGTGGCAGACAGTGGCCTCGATGTCCTGGGTGACGGGTGGCGCGGCGTCGGTGGGGGTGATGAGGTCGCCGCGGGAGATGTCGAGGTCGTCGGCGAGGCGCACCGTCACCGACTGCGGGGCCCAGGCGATGTCGACGCTCTGGCCGAGGGCGTCGATGGCCGCGATCGTGCTGGTGCACCCCGACGGCAGGACGGTGACGGGCTCGCCGACACGTAGGACGCCGGAGGTGATCTGCCCGGCGTAGCCGCGGTAGTCCGGATGGGCGGGGGTCTGGGGGCGGATGGTGTATTGGACGGGGAAGCGTGCGGGTTCGGTGGTGGGGTCGGTGACGACCGGCACCGTCTCCAGGTACTCCAGGACGGTGGGTCCGCCGTACCAGTCCATGTGGGGGGAGGGGGTGACGACGTTGTCCCCGGCGAGCGCCGAGACCGGGATCGTGGTGATTTCCGGTATTCCCAGGGAGCTTGCGTAGGCGGCGAATTCCTCGGCGATCG
>NZ_JBMMMZ010000033.1:0-15640 GCF_049725035.1 Streptomyces sp. XH2
AGACCGTGGTGGTCGAGGTCGGCGGCAAGCGTCTGGAGGTCTCGCTGCCGTCGTCGCTGGGGATGACGCTGGCGCGCACGGCGGCTGCGGGTGGGGCGAAGCCGAAGCGGCGTGCGGCGAAGAAGGCGGGCTCGGCCGCGTCGGGTGACGCGTTGACGTCGCCGATGCAGGGCACGATCGTGAAGGTCGCGGTCGAGGAGGGTCAGGAAGTCGCCGAGGGCGAACTGATCGTGGTTCTTGAGGCGATGAAGATGGAACAGCCCCTCAACGCCCACCGCGCGGGCACGATCAAGGGCATCACCGCCGAAGTCGGCGCGTCCGTCTCCTCCGGCGCCGTCATCTGCGAAATCAAGGACTGAGCTGCCGCGGGTACCCGCGGAGCTCCGACGACCGAAGAACGAAGGACTTGTCGGCATGAGCACCCTCACCCTGGCCCCCGTCTCCGCCGGGGAGGGGGGCCCGCGGGTACCCGCGTCGCTCCCCGCCCCCGCCCCGGTGCACCGCACCGTCGCGCGGCAGGCGGCCGTCCACCCCTCGCGCACCGCCGTCCGCGCCCATGACGGCGTCCTGACCTACGGCGGCCTCGACCAGCGGGCCAACCACCTCGCGCACCGGCTGCGGGCGCACGGCGTACGGGACCGCGACACCGTCGCCGTGTGCCTCGAATCCTCCGCCCGCCTGCTCGTGGCCGTGCTCGGTGTCCTCAAGGCCGGCGCCGGCTACGTCCTGCTGGACCCGGCCCACGTGCGCGACGGCAGCGCTCTGCCGTTCCTGCACGCCAGTGGGGCCAGGGTGGTCGTGACGCAGGAACTGTTCGCGGGGGCCCTGGGCGGCGGCCGGGTGACCGTGCTCCCCGACGTCACCCCCGCCTCCTCCACCGCCGTCCTTCCGCCGGCCTCGGACGTCACGCACTCCGACACCGCCTACGTCCTGCCCGTACGGGGCGACCGGGGCGTGAGCGTGCCGCACACCGTCGTCGACCGCCTGGCCGCCGACGGACGCTTCCTGCCGGTCACCGCCGGCGACGTGGTCCTGCAGTACGCGCCCGCGGTCGCCGACGGCACCGCCCTGGCCCTGTGGGCGCCGCTCATGGCCGGGGCACGGCTGGTCCTGCCCCCGCCCGGCGAGCTCACCCCGTACGAACTGGCCGCCCTCGCCCGCGAGGAGCGCGCCGGCATCCTGCGCGTGACCTCCCGGCACCTGTCGGAGCTGATCGAGGCGGACGTCCTGCCGGGGCTGCGCGGGCTGCGCTGCCTCGTGGTGGCGGGCGACGCCCTCGCCCCGGACGAGGCCGCCCGCGTCGCCGGCCTCCTGCCCGCGACGCGGGTGATCGAGACGGCGCGTCTCTGACACCACCCGCACCTGAAAGGGGCCGGTACGGATTCCGTACCGGCCCCTTTGCCTGTGCCCTCCCTGCCCCAGGCCGGCACGGCACCGCCGGACAGCAGCGCGGGGGCTGATCACCGCCGCGGCGGAGGGGAGTTGGCCCGGCGGCCCGCTCTCGCGGGGGAGGCGGGCGGTGCCCGGTCCACCCGAGGCCGGTGCGGCACCGCCGGGCAGTGTCGCCGGGGCTGATCACCGATGCGGCGGAGGGGAGTTGGCCCGGCCCCCTTCATCGCGGACCGCCACCCCCCCCGCCGCAACGGCGGCCCGCCCCCGCGGCGGGGGCCGGCGGTGCCCGGCGCACCCGAGGCCGGTGCGGCACAGGGCGCCGCCCCCGGCGCCCGGGGATCAGCCCGACGCCGCACCCTGCCGGGCCGCCAGCGTCCGCTGCACGTCCGCCTCGTGGTAGTACGTGCGGCCCGCCCGGGTCTGCCGGCGCCACTGCGCCTGGCTGGCGTGGCGGTAGACGCTGCCGGGCGCGATGCCCCACAGCCGGGCGATGTCCGGGGCGCCGATCCACCGCGTCCCCGCCGCTCCCGTCCTCGTCCCCGCCGCCGCCCGCGCGGCCGTCCCCGGCCGTACGCGCCGGCTCAGCTGCAGCCACTGGTGGCCCAGCCAGTGGTGCGCGGGATCGGCGTCGCAGGTGATCTCGGCGGGCTCGTGCGGGGCCTGCGCCCGTACCGTCGCGGTCAGCGAACCCGTGCAGCCGGGCTCCACGCACCCGCCCACCGCCACCTGCCGGGCGGCGTCCGGGTCGATGACCCGCCGGGCCCTGCGCACCACCCGCGCGATCTCCTCGGAGAGCTCACCGGCCGCCGGGTGCGCGGCCAGCCACCCCACGTGCTGCAGCAGGAAGCGCGAGAGGGCCGCCGCGTCCCGGCGGGGGGCGGCCGCGCCGCGCTCCTGGACCACCAGCGCCGACCACGCGCCCAGCACGCCCATGAGGGCGGCCCGCACGTCGGCCGCCGTGGCGTTGAAGGGCATGCCCGGCAGCGGGCCGCCCGAGACCTTCTCCCGCCGCGGCCCGGAGGCCCCCAGGGCCAGGGCGCACTCCTCGTACAGATCGGGCAGCCGCATCAGCTCCAGCCCCAGCCGGGCCCGGCACGCCGCGCACAGCAGCGCGGGCGCCTGCGCGGGGCGCCGGTGCTGCTTCCCGCGCCCGGCGGCCTCCCGTGCCCGGCAGCCCGCGCCGCGGCACGGCACCACGGGCCCGGCCGCGCTTTCGTTCACTTCCTGCATCTCTTTTCCCCCATCACGTTCCGGCCGTCCCGGGCCGCCGGGAAATTCCGGGCGGGAGTCGTCCGTGCCACCGGGAGGGGCACGGGGACGGCGGCCGATACGGCCATGTCCGCGAGTCTGCCGGAGAAGGGGCCGGAATCCGTGTTCTTTTACGCGACCGCAGCGGATCTTGCCATCCGCTGACACGACTTCACAGGGACCTGAACCACGGCCCCTTGACCCTGCCGGGGCGGGTGAAGAATAGTTTTCGTAACGTCCGCAGAGCTGTCGGAAAATCCCGGAGCGCGTGGCACCGGTAAGGGCCGCAGCGAGGGAAAAGGGTCCCGCGAGCGGATCTTGCAATTCCCTGACAGTTTCTCATCAGAGCTTTGAGAAACCGCATCTTGACCCATGACGCGAAAGCTGAAGAAGCTGTTCGTCAGAGTCGCCGGACTGTTGCCGTCGATATCCGGCCGCCGATGCGGTTCCGCCAAGGAAAAACCCAACTGCAAGGAGAGGTCCATGGACGCTGCGGTGATTGTCGCAGGCGCCGGTCCGGCCGGGCTCATGCTCGCCGGCGAACTGCGGCTCGCAGGGGTGGAGGTCATCGTCCTGGAGCGGCTTCCGAAGCGCACCGGGGAATCCCGCGGGCTGGGCTTCACCGCCCGCACCATGGAGATCTTCGACCAGCGCGGTCTGCTCTCCCGCTTCGGCGACGTCGAGACCAGCAACGTCGGCCACTTCGGCGGCCTGCCCGTCGACTTCGGTGTCCTCGAGGGTGCCCACCAGGCCGCCAAGTCCGTGCCCCAGTCCCACACCGAGACCGTGCTGGAGGACTGGGTCACGAGCCTCGGCACCGACCTGCGCCGCAGCACCGAGCTGCTGTCGGTCAAGGACACCGGGGAGGGCGTCGAGGTCACGGTGCGCGGCCCCGAGGGCGAGCACACCCTCACCGCCCGCTACCTGGTCGGCTGCGACGGCGGCCGGAGCCTGATCCGCAAGGCGGCCGGCTTCGACTTCCCCGGCACCGCCGCCACGATGGAGATGTTCCTCGCCGACGTCCGCGGCCTCGACCTCGAACCGCGCATGATCGGGGAGACGCTCCCCGGCGGCATGGTGATGGTGGGCCCGCTGCCCGGCGGCATCACCCGCATCATCGTCTGCGAGCGCGGCACCCCGCCCCAGCGCCGCACGACGCCGCCCTCGTACGAGGAGGTCGCGGCCGCCTGGAAGCGCCTGACCGGCACGGACATCTCGCACGGCGAGCCCGAGTGGGTGTCCTCCTTCGGCGACGCCACCCGCCAGGTCACCGAGTACCGCCGCGGCAACATCATCCTGGCCGGCGACGCCGCCCACATCCACCTGCCGGCCGGCGGCCAGGGCATGAACACCAGCATCCAGGACGCGGTCAACCTCGGCTGGAAGCTCGCGGCCGTCGTCAAGGGCAAGGCCCCGGCGGGCCTCCTCGACACGTACCACGGCGAGCGCCACCCGGTCGGGCAGCGCCTGCTGATGAACACCCGCGCCCAGGGCCTGCTCTTCCTCTCCGGCCCCGAGGTCCAGCCGCTGCGCGACGTCCTCACCGAGCTCATCGGCTACGAGGACGTCAGCCGCCACCTCGCCGGCATGGTCTCCGGCCTGGAGATCACGTACGACGTCGGCACCGGCACCCACCCGCTGCTCGGCAAGCGCATGCCGCGCCTGGCCCTGCGCACCGCCGCCGGCCGCGAGACCAGCAGCACCGAACTGCTGCGCGCCGCCCGGCCCGTCCTGCTCGACCTGGAGGACAACGCCACCCTGCGCGCCCGCGCCGCCGGCTGGGCCGACCGCGTCGACATCGTCACGGCCACGCCGCAGGACGTCACGGCCGCGAGCGGCCTGACCGGCACCTCCGCCGTGCTCGTCCGCCCCGACGGCTACGTCGCCTGGGCCGCGCCCGGCAGCCACCACGACCTGACCATGGCCCTGGAGCGCTGGTTCGGCAGCCCGCTCGGCGCCTGACGCCCCGCGTCACCACTTCGTCGTCACCCCACCGTCCCCTGCCCAAGGAGATCGCACCCTCATGCACAGCACCCTGATCGTGGCCCGGATGGAGCCGGGTTCCAGCGCCGACGTCGCCCGCCTCTTCGGCGAGTTCGACGCCACCGAGATGCCCCACCGCATGGGCACCCGCCGGCGCCAGCTCTTCTCGTACCGCGGCCTGTACTTCCACCTGCAGGACTTCGACACCGACAACGGCGGGCAGCTCATCGAGGAGGCCAAGAGCGACCCCCGCTTCATCGGCATCAGCGAGGACCTCAAGCCCTTCATCGAGGCCTACGACCCGGCGACCTGGCGTTCGCCGGCCGACGCGATGGCCACCCGCTTCTACTCCTGGACGGCCGCCAAGTGAAGCCGTCCGCCGACACGATGGGAGGCGACCACTAGTGGGGCGCCGGGTAGTAATCACTGGAATCGGAGTGCTGGCACCGGGAGGTATCGGCACCAAGAACTTCTGGAGCCTGCTGAGCGAGGGCCGCACCGCGACCCGCGGGATCACCTTCTTCGACCCCTCGCCGTTCCGCTCCAAGGTCGCGGCCGAGGCCGACTTCGACCCCGAGCTCCACGGGCTCACCCCCCAGGAGATCCGGCGCATGGACCGCGCCGCCCAGTTCGGTGTCGTCACGGCCCGCGAGGCCCTGGCCGACAGCGGCCTGGACCTGGCCGGCTTCGACCCGCACCGCGCGGGTGTGACCATCGGCAGCGCCGTCGGCGCCACCACCGGTCTCGACAACGAGTACCGCGTCGTCAGCAACGACGGCCGCCTCGACCTCGTCGACCACACCTACGCGCCCTCGCACCTCTACAACCACTTCGTGCCCAGCTCCTTCGCCGCCGAGGTCGCCTGGGCGACCGGCGCCGAGGGCCCGGCCACCGTGGTCTCCACCGGCTGCACCTCCGGCATCGACTCCGTCGGCCACGCCGTCGAGCTGATCCGCGAGGGCACCGCCGACATCATGATCACGGGCGCCACCGACGCCCCGATCTCCCCGATCACGATGGCCTGTTTCGACGCCATCAAGGCCACCACCCCGCGCAACGACGACCCCGAGCACGCCTCGCGGCCCTTCGACGGCACCCGCAACGGCTTCGTCCTCGGCGAGGGCTCGGCCTGCTTCGTCCTGGAGGAGCTGGAGAGCGCGAAGAAGCGCGGCGCCCGCATCTACGCGGAGATCGCCGGCTACGCCTCGCGCTGCAACGCCTTCCACATGACGGGCCTGCGCCCCGACGGCCGCGAGATGGCCGAGGCCATCACCGTCGCGCTCGCCGAGGCCCGGATGAACCCCGAGTCCATCGACTACATCAACGCGCACGGCTCGGGCACCAAGCAGAACGACCGCCACGAGACGGCCGCCTTCAAGCTCAGCCTCGGCGAGCACGCCTACCGCACCCCGGTGAGCTCCATCAAGTCGATGGTCGGCCACTCGCTCGGTGCGATCGGCTCGATCGAGATCGCGGCCTCGGTGCTGGCGATGGAGAACAACGTGGTGCCGCCCACCGCCAACCTGCACACCCCCGACCCCGAGTGCGACCTGGACTACGTCCCGCTCACCGCCCGGGACCACCGCACGGACGCCGTCCTGACCGTCGGCAGCGGCTTCGGCGGGTTCCAGAGCGCGATGGTGCTGGCCCGTCCCGAGAGGAGCATGGCGTGACCGCCAAGGTAGTCATCACCGGCATCGGCGTCGCCACCCCCAACGGGCTCGGCGTCGACGACTTCTGGGCCGCGACCCGGATCGGCAAGAACGCCATCGGGCCCGTCACCCGGTTCGACGCCGCGCAGTACCCCTCCCGCCTCGCCGGCGAGATCCACTCCTTCGCGGCCGAGGACCACCTGCCCAGCCGCCTCATCCCGCAGACCGACCGGATGACGCGCCTGGCCCTGGTCGCCGCGGACTGCGCCTTCGAGGACGCCGGCGTCAAGCCCGGCGACATCCCCGAGTTCGACATGGGCGTCGTGACCGCCTCGACCTCCGGCGGCTTCGAGTTCGGCCAGAACGAGCTCAAGAAGCTGTGGAGCCAGGGCAGCCAGTACGTCAGCGCGTACCAGTCCTTCGCCTGGTTCTACGCCGTCAACAGCGGCCAGATCTCGATCCGCAACGGCATGCGGGGCCCCAGCGGCGTCGTCGTCAGCGACCAGGCCGGCGGCCTCGACGCCATCGCGCAGGCCCGCCGCCAGATCCGCAAGGGCAGCAAGCTCATCTTCTCCGGCGGCTTCGACGCCTCGATCTGCCCCTGGGGCTGGGTCGCGCAGATCGCCGGCGGCCGCATGACCACCAGCGACCAGCCCGAGCGCGCCTACCTGCCGTTCGACGCCGACGCGAGCGGCTACGTGCCCGGCGAGGGCGGCGCCCTGATGATCCTGGAGGACGCCGAGGCCGCCCGCGCCCGCGGCGCCGCCAACGTCTACGGCGAGATCGCCGGCTACGGGGCCACCATCGACCCCAAGCCCGGCAGCGGCCGCGAGAGCGGACTGCGCCGCGCCATCGAGACCGCCCTGGCCGACGCGGACCTCGCGCCCGGGCAGATCGACGTCGTCTTCGCCGACGCCGCCGGCAGCCCGGACCTCGACCGCGTCGAGGCCGACGCCCTCACCGCCGTCTTCGGCCCCGGCGGCGTCCCGGTCACCGCGCCGAAGACCATGACCGGCCGCCTGTACTCCGGTGCCGCACCGGTGGACGTGGTCTCCGCCGTCCTGGCCATGCGCGAGGGCCTGATCCCGCCCACCACCAACGTCACGCTCGCTCCCGAGTACGACATCGACCTGGTCACCGGCCAGGCCCGCACCGCGTCCGTGCGCGCCGCGCTGGTCATCGCCCGCGGACAGGGCGGCTTCAACTCCGCCGTCGTCGTCCGCGCCGCCGACTAGGCCCTTCCGGGCCCCTCCCGGCCCCCTTCGCTTTTTGCGGCGGCCAGTGTCGTCCGCCGCCATCCACCTGCTTACGTGTTCCAGGAAAGGACCGGCATGTCCCACCAGGAGTTCGCCCTCGAGGACCTCAAGCGCATCCTCCTCGAAGGCGCAGGCGCCGACGAGGGCGTCGACCTCGACAGCGACATCCTCGACACCGACTTCGAGGAGCTCGGCTACGAGTCCCTGGCCCTGCTGGAGACCGGCGGCCGCATCGAGCGCGAGTACGGCGTCGAGTTCGACGACGACGCCTTCGCCGAGAACCGCACCCCGCGCGCCCTGGTCGCGCACGTCAACGGCCTGCTGCAGTCCGCCTGACGCACCCCGCGCGGCACCCCGGGCCGGCCGCCCCTTCTCGGCGGCCGGCGGCCGGCCCGGCGCCCGCACCCCCACCGCGTCCGTCCGCGACGCCCCTCCGCGGACGCCCGCGCCCCTTCCACGTTTCCGGACGCCCTTCGCCGCGTCCCCATCATTGGAGCCACCCACCATGTCGCAGCACGAGCAGCGCGTCGCCCTCGTCTCCGGTGCCACCAGCGGCATCGGCCTCGCCGTCGCCCGCCTCCTGGCCTCGCAGAACCACAAGGTCTTCATCGGCGCCCGCAACGCCGACAACGTCGCCGCCACCGTCAAGCAGCTCCAGGACGAGGGCCTGGACGTCGACGGCACCACCCTCGACGTCCGCTCCGGCGAGTCCGTCCACGCCTTCGTCGCCACCGCCGTCGACCGCTTCGGCACCGTCGACGTCCTGGTCAACAACGCCGGCCGCAGCGGCGGCGGCGTCACCGCCGACATCGACGACGAGCTGTGGAACGACGTCATCGACACCAACCTCAACAGCGTCTTCCGCCTCACCCGCGAGGTCCTCACCACCGGTGGCCTGCGCGAGAAGAGCCGCGGCCGCATCATCAACATCGCGTCCACCGCCGGCAAGCAGGGCGTCGTCCTGGGCGCCCCGTACTCCGCGTCCAAGCACGGCGTCGTCGGCTTCACCAAGGCCCTCGGCAACGAGCTCGCCCCCACCGGCATCACCGTCAACGCCGTCTGCCCCGGCTACGTCGAGACGCCGATGGCCCAGCGCGTGCGCGCCGGCTACGCCGCCGCCTACGACACCTCCGAGGACGTCATCCTCGACAAGTTCCAGTCCAAGATCCCCCTCGGCCGCTACTCCACCCCCGAGGAGGTCGCCGGCCTGGTCGGCTACCTGGCCTCCGACACGGCGGCCTCCATCACCGCGCAGGCCCTCAACGTCTGCGGCGGCCTGGGCAACTTCTAGGCCCCGCGAAAGCCCCGCGCCCCCACCGCACCCACACCGTCACCCGAGGAGCAACCAGCATGTCGCAGACCGGTCTGCGCGAGGTGGAGCACGAGATCACGATCTCGGCCCCGGCCGCCGCCGTCTACCGTCTGATCGCCGACGTCGCCAACTGGCCGCGGATCTTCCCGCCGACCATCTACGTCGACCACGTGGAGAAGGGCGAGTCCACCGAGCGCATCCGCATCTGGGCCACCGCCAACGGCGAGGCCAAGAACTGGACGTCGCGCCGCACCCTGGACGAGAAGGCCCTCACCATCACCTTCCGCCAGGAGGTCTCCACCCCGCCGGTCGCCTCCATGGGCGGCACCTGGATCATCGAGGCCCTGGACGAGGCGACCTCCCGCGTCCGCCTCCTGCACGACTACCGGGCCGTCGACGACGACCCCGAGGGCCTCGCCTGGATCGACGAGGCGGTCGACCGCAACTCCCGCTCCGAGCTCGCCGCCCTCAAGACCAACGTCGAACTCGCCCACGCCGCCGAGGAGGTGACCTTCTCCTTCGAGGACACCGTCCAGATCAACGGCTCCGCCAAGGACGTCTACGACTTCATCAACGAGGCGCACCTGTGGTCCGAGCGCCTCCCGCACGTGGCGACGGTCCGCCTGGAGGAGGACACCCCGGGCCTGCAGACCCTGGAGATGGACACCCGCGCCAAGGACGGCTCCACCCACACCACCAAGTCCTTCCGCGTCACCTTCCCCTCGCACAAGATCGCGTACAAGCAGGTCACCCTGCCGGCGCTGATGACGCTGCACACGGGCTACTGGACCTTCGCCGAGAACGAGGACGGCGTCGCCGCCTCCTCGCAGCACACCGTCGTCCTCAACACCGAGAACATCACGAAGATCCTCGGCCCGGACGCCGGCGTCGCGGAGGCCCGCGAGTACGTCCACACCGCCCTGAGCACCAACAGCCGCGCGACCCTCGGCCACGCCAAGGCCTACGCCGAGCAGCGGGCCTGACCCATGGCCCGCACGTACACGGAAACCCAGGTGATCGTGGTCGGAGCGGGACCGGTCGGGCTGCTGCTCGCCGGCGAGCTGCGACTGGCCGGCGCGGACGTCGTCGTCATCGAGCGGCTCACCGAGCCCACCACCGAGTCCCGGGCCTCGACCCTGCACGCCCGCACCATGGAGATCCTCGACAGCCGCGGCCTGCTCGACGGCCTCGGCGCCGTGCCGCAGGAGACCCGGGGCCACTTCGGCGGACTCCCGCTCGACCTCACCCTTCCCACCCCCTACCCGGGCCAGTGGAAAGTCCCGCAGATCCGTACCGAGGAACTGCTCGCGGAATGGGCGACCGGCCTGGGGGCGGTCATCCTGCGCGGCCACGAGCTGCGCGGGCTGACCGTCACCGGGGACCACGCCGAGGCCGAGGTGGCGGCCGGCGGCGAGGTCGTACACCTGCGCGCCAAGTGCGTCGTCGGCTGCGACGGCGAGAACAGCACCGTACGGCGCCTGGGCGGGTTCGCCTTCCCCGGCGCCGACGCCGGCCGCGAGCTCCTGCGCGCCGACGTCGCCGGCATCGACATCCCGAACCGGCGCTTCGAGCGGCTGCCCGGGGGACTGGCCATCGCCGCACGGCGCCCCGACGGCGTCACCCGCGTCATGGTCTGCGACTTCGGCCGCACCGCCGAACCCCGCAGCGAGAACGTGGAGTTCCACGAGATCGCCGACGCCTGGAAGCGCGTCACCGGCGAGGACATCAGCGGCGGCACCCCGCTGTGGGTCAACGCCTTCACCGACGCCTCCCGCCAGGCGGAGCAGTACCGCGACTACCGCCTCTTCCTGGCCGGCGACGCCGCCCACCAGCAGATGCCCATCGGCGGCCAGGCCCTCAACCTCGGCCTGCAGGACGCCTTCAACCTCGGCTGGAAGCTCGCCGCCCAGGTCCAGGGGCGCGGCCCCGAGGGCCTCCTGGACAGCTATCACAGCGAGCGCCACGCCGTCGGGCAGCGCACCCTGAGCAACATCCGCGCCCAGGCCCTGCTCCTGCTCGGCGGCCCCGAGGTCGAAGCCGCCCGCGACGTCATGGGCGAGCTCATCGACGGGCACGACGAGGTCCGCACCCACCTCGCCGGCATGATCTCCGGCCTCGACGTCCGCTACGACGTCGGCGCCGGCGACCACCCCCTGCTCGGACTGCGCCTGCCCCACTGGCCGGTGCGGACCGAGGACCCGCAGCGGACCGGTGACCCGCAGCGGACCGGTGACCCGGAGCAGACGGGCGAGGAGTCCACCACCGCGCTCCTGCGCCCCGGAGGCGGTCTCCTCCTGGACCTCACCGGTACCACCGACCACGGCGAGCAACTGCGCTCCGCCGCGGCCCCGTGGTCCCACCTGGTCCGCACCGTCACCGCCCGCCCCACCGACCGCACCCCCGCCGGAGCCACCACCGTGCTGGTGCGCCCCGACGGCCACGTGGTGTGGGTCGCGCCGGACGGCGGCGCCCCCACCGAGGGCCTCACCCGCGCCCTCACCCGCTGGTTCGGCGAACCGGCGCACCAGACAACCGCTCCAGCCACTCCAGCCACGAACGGGAGAACAGACATGGGCAGCCTCAGCGGCAAGACAGCGCTGGTCACCGGCTCCAGCCGCGGCATGGGCCGCGCCACCGCGATCCGCCTGGCCAAGGAGGGCGCCCTCGTCGCCGTCCACTACACCAGCAACAAGGACGCCGCGGACGAGGTCGTCGCCACGATCGAGAAGGACGGCGGGCGCGCCTTCGCCGTCCGCGCCGAACTCGGCGTCCCCGGCGACGTCCACGAGCTCTTCCTCGGCCTGGAGCAGGGCCTCAAGGAGCGCACCGGCACCACCACGCTCGACATCCTCGTCAACAACGCCGGTGTCATGGGCGGCGTGTCCGCCGAGGACACCACCCCCGAGCAGTTCGACCGGCTCTACGCGGTCAACGCCAAGGCCCCGTTCTTCATCATCCAGCGCGCGCTGCAGAACCTCCCCGACGGCGGCCGCATCGTCAACATCTCCTCCGGCCTCACCCGCGTGGCCAACCCCGAGGAGATCGCCTACGCGATGACCAAGGGCGCCGTCGAGCAGCTCGCCCGCCACTTCGCCAAGCTCCTGGGCCCGCGCAACATCACCATCAACAGCGTCGCCCCGGGCATCACCCGCAACGGCAACCCGGCCTTCGACATCCCCGAGGTCGTCGACCAGATGGCGGCCCTCTCCGCCTTCAACCGCGTCGGCGAGCCCCAGGACGTCGCCGACGTCGTCGCCTTCCTCGCGAGCGCCGACGCCCGCTGGATCACCGGCGCCTTCATCGACGCCACCGGCGGCACCCTCCTGGGCTGACCCCGCACGGCCCCCGGCCGGCGGATCCCGGGGGGCACGGCGCGGTCCGGCACCGCCGGCCGCGCCGTCCCTCCGCCGCGGCGGGAAATCCATGCCGGGGCATCGCGGCGGCCGGACCCGCGCTCGGAGCCCGACCGCAGAACCTCCGCAGGGCCGTGGCACGGCACCGCCGAAGAGAAGATCCCGCCGCGACGGCGAGCAACCCTCATGGCGAGGGCCCGGCGGAACGCCCCCGCCGCAACCGCCGCGCCAGATGACCCGCCGGAAAGGCACACCGCCGGAAAGGCATCCCGCAGACCATGAAGACGCTCCCCCCGCCCACCGCCGCCCCCGCCCCCGCCGGGCGGATGAGCCGGCGCCAGTGGGGCCTGCTGCTCGTCCTGGCAGGCAACATGCTCATCGACGCCCTGGAGGTGTCCGTCGCCGTCGTCGCCGTGCCCTCCATCGGCGACGACCTCGGGCTGGCCCGCAGCAGCGCCCAGTGGGTCATGACCGGCTTCGCCCTCGGCTTCGGCGCCCTCATGCTCTTCGGCACCCGCGCCGTCGCCCTGGCGGGCCGCCGCCGCATGTACCTCCTGGCCCTGCTCGGCTTCGCCGCCGCCTCCCTCCTGGGCGCCGTCACCGGCGAGCCCGCCGTGCTGATCGCCACCCGCTTCGTCAAGGGCTTCTGCGCCGCCCTGACCGCCCCCACGGGCCTGGCCATCCTCAGCACCGCCATGCGGGCGGGGCCCGAACGCGACCGGGCGATCTCCGTCTACACGCTCTTCGGGGCGGGCGGCTTCACCGCCGGCCTCCTGCTCTCCGGCGCCCTGACGCCCCTCAGCTGGCGCTGGACCTTCGCCTTCCCCGCCCCCGCGGTCCTGCTCCTGTTCGCCCTGTGCCTGAAGCTCATCCCCGCCGACGAGCCCCCCGCGGGCGCCGACCGCCACTACGACACCGCGGGCGCCGCGACCCTCGCCGGCGGACTGCTGGCCCTCGTCTACGGCATCACCGCCCTGCCCGGCCACGGCGCCGGCGACCCCCGTACGCTCGGCGCCTTCGCCCTGGCCGCCGCGCTGCTGGCCTGGTTCGCCCGCCACGAGCGCCGCACCCCCCGGCCGCTGCTGCGCACCGAACTGCTCGCCCACCCCCCGATGCTGCGCTCCGCCGTCGGCGCCGCCACCCTCAACGGCTCCTACCTCGGCCTGCTGTTCCTCGTCAGCTACCAGACGCAGACCCTGTGGGGCTGGAGCCCCTGGCAGACCGCCCTGGCCATCGTTCCCGCCAGCGCACCCCTGGCCGTCACCGCCCTGCTGTCCGGGCGCATGGTCGCCCGCTGGGGCGCCCCGCGCCTGATCGCGCTCGGCGCGCTGCCGCCCCTGCTCGGGTACGCCCTCTACCTGCGCCTGCCGGCGGGCGGTGGCAGCCTCGTTCACGTCACCGCTGTCCTGCCCACCATGCTGCTGGTCGGCGCCGGCTTCGTGCTGTCCTTCGCCGCCCTGAACATGCAGGCCGTCTCCGGGATCCCCGCCGCCGAGCGCGGCGAGGCCAGCGGCGCCTACCAGACCGCCGTGCAGCTCGGCGCCGCCGTCATGCTCGCCGGCGTCGCCGCACTGCTGACGGCCTATCAGCCGGCCGCGGGCGCCACGGAGGAGCAGGTCCTCGCCGGCTACCGGCCGGCCCTGGAGCTCATCACCGCGGCCGGCGTCCTGGGCCTGCTCACCGCCCTCACCGGCCTGGGCCGGCCGCGCGCCCGCACCGCCGGGCCGGCGGCACCCCACCTGACCACCGTCCCCAAGGGGAAGCCATGACCCTCCTCGCGATCCCGGTCCCCGCCGACTGGGACCTCGACCTCGCCGACGACTACGACGACCTCCCGCCCGCCGGAGCCGGCGCCCCCGGGCAGGACGTCGTCGCACCCGACCCGGCGGACCTCGCCGCCGTGGGCCTCGACGAGCGCACCGCCCTGCTCGACGCCTACGTCCGCGGGGAGCTGGGCCGCGTCCTGCACGTAGCACCCGGCAGCATCGACGTCGCCGGCCGCACCATGAACAGCCTGGGCGTCGGCTCCATCAACGGCCTCGAACTCCAGGCCCGCATGGAATCCGCCCTCGGCATCGAGGTCGACCTCCAGCGGCTGCTGCGCGCCAACTCCGCCGCCGAGCTCATCGACTGCCTCGCCGGGCAGCTGGGGCCGGAGGACAGCCCGCACAAGTCCGCCGCCCGCCGCCGCGGCGGCGCCCCGGCGGCCGCCGCATGACCGCATCCGCCGCCGTCGAGGCGGGAGCGCTCGACCTCTGGCTGATCAGGAGCCCCGCTCCGGCCGACGCCGGGCTGCTGGACCTGGCGGTCCTGGACGACGCCGAACGCAAGCGCGCGGCGTCCTTCATCCGCCCGTCGGACGGCATCACGTACACCAGCGCCCACATCGCCCTGCGCAGGCTCCTCGGCGCCTACCTCGACATCCCCCCGCCGGACGTCGCGTTCCTGCGCGAGCCCTGCCCGGGCTGCGGCAAGCCGCACGGCCGTCCCGCCGTCACCCTGCCCGGCCCGCCCCTGCACTTCTCCCTGTCGCACAGCCACGGGATGGCCCTGGTCGGCATCGCGGACCGGCCCGTCGGCGTCGACGTCGAACGCCACCCCCGGGCCGGCACCGTCGGCGTCTGCACCCCGTCCCTCCACCCCGGAGAGCAGGCCGAGCTCGACGCCCTGCCGGAGGAGGAGCGCCCCGCCGCCTTCGGGCAGCTGTGGACCCGCAAGGAAGCCTTCCTCAAGGGCCTGGGCACGGGGCTGAGCCGCGGGCCCTCCGTGGACTACCTCGGCCCCGACCCCGGCAGCAGGCCGCAGGGCTGGACCCTGCTGGACATCCCCTGCGGCCCCCGCCACCACGGCGCCGCCGCCCTGGCCGGCGGCGCCCCGACCACGACCCGGCTGCGCCTGCTGCCCGCCGCCGCCCTCCACCACGGCGGCACCGCCGAGGTCCGGGCCGGCACCCGCGAGCCGGCGGCCGCCTGACCGCCGCGGGACGGCCCGTCCCGCCGCCCCGCCGGCCGGGCAGCGCCTCGGACACCGACACGTCACCACTCACCCACCGGAGAGAGCGAGAGACCATGCCCGTCGCCGGAAAGACCACCACCGCCACCGCTGCCACCACTGCCGCCGAGGACGCCCCGGCCGCCGACCCGCACCGCGACTGGACCCTGCACGAACGCGTGGAGGAGCTCCAGATGATCCGGGACGAGGCCTACGAAGGGCCGGACCCGGCAGCGACCGAGCGCCAGCACGCCAAGGGCAAGCTCACCGCCCGCGAGCGCATCGCCCTCCTCCTCGACGAGGACTCCTTCACCGAGGTCGAGACCCTCCGCCGGCACCGTGCCTCCGGCTTCGGCCTGGAGAGCAAGAAGCCCTACACCGATGGTGTGATCACGGGCTGGGGCACGGTGCACGGGCGGACCGTGTTCGTCTACGCGCACGACTTCCGGATCT
>NZ_JBMMMZ010000034.1:0-8056 GCF_049725035.1 Streptomyces sp. XH2
AAGCCTTTCAGCGCCGATGGTACTGCATGGGGGACCGTGTGGGAGAGTAGGACGCCGCCGAACAATTTTTAGAGAAAGCCCTGGTGGGAACCTTGAGTTCCCACCAGGGCTTTTTCGCGTTTACCCGAGCGCTCACGAGAGGAGCCGGTGGTCCCATGGCACCCCTGGCTGATTTCGAGAAACACCGCACGCAACTTTGGGCCGTCGCCTACCGCATCACCGGCTCGGTCGCCGATGCCGAAGACGCGCTGCAGGAGACCTGGCTGCGTTGGCAGCTCCTCCCCGACGACGAAGCTGCCAACCCCGCCGCCTATCTGACGACCGTCGTCAGCCGAATCTGCCTCGACCAACTCGGTTCCGCCCGCTCCCGCCGCGAAACCTACGTCGGCCCCTGGCTGCCCGAACCGATCGTCGGAACGGTCCTCGGCACGGTTCCCGGTCCCGAGGAACGGGTCACCCTGGACGAATCCGTCGGGATCGCGCTGCTGACCGTGCTGGAGAAACTCACGCCGGCCGAGCGGACGGCGTTCATCCTGCACGACGTGTTCTCCGTACCGTTCACCGAGATCGCCGAAGTCGTCGACCGGACTCCGGCTTCCGTACGGCAGCTGGCGTCCCGCGCACGCAAACGCGTGCGTGCGGAGTCCCCGCGCTGTTCCGTCGACCGTGCTGAGCACCGCCGTACCGTCGACGCCTTTCTCGCCGCCGTGATGAACGGCGACTTCGAGAGTCTCCTGTCCGTCCTGGACCCCGACGTCGTCTGGCGCTCGGACGGCGGTGGGAAGGTCTCGGCCGCCCGTCGCCCCGTCTGCGGCAGCGAGAACGTGGCCCGCTTCGCCCAGGGCATCAGCCGCGGCTTCGACCCGCTGTCGATGCGGGTGCTGGTCCGGGACGTCAACGGCGCCCCCGGAATCGTCTCCGTCGACCTGGCGCAGGGCCGGGTGATGGTCATCGCGTTCACCGTGCACGAGGGGCGGATCACGGAGGTGTATGCCGTCGCCAACCCGGACAAGCTCCGCCACCTCGATCCGCTGAAGCTGTGATCCGCTGCGACTGCGACTGTCACACTTCGGCCCTCTACTTCGTCGTGTGGGTATGACGCACCGAACCGACATCGTCGTCCTCGGCGCCGGCTACGCCGGTCTCACCGCTGCCCTGCGGCTGGCGCTGAACCCCCACGTCACCGTCACCCTCATCGACCCCAGCGACCACTTCACCGAGCGGGTCCGCCAGCACCAACTCACCACCGGGCGGCCCGGGGTGAGCGTCACCCATCCCCTCTCCAGCCTCCTCCGGGGAACACGGATCCGGCACCTCGCCGCCCGTGCCGTCGACCTGGACCGCGCGGGCCGGCAGCTTCGTACGGATGACGGCCGGACCGTCTCCTACGACCGGCTCGTGTACGCACTCGGCAGCGTCACGGACACCCGCTTCGCGCAGGACGCGGCGGAGCGGGCCTACACCGCCGAGTCGGCGGCCGAGCTGGGCAAGCGGCTGCTCGACGGGCCGGGGCGGCTCGCCGTCGTCGGCGGCGGGCTCACCGGGATCGAACTCGCCGCGGAGATCGCCGAATCGCACCCCGCGTGGGAGGTCCGTCTTCTCACCGCGGGCACGCTCGGCGCAGGCCTGTCCGGCAGGGGACGCAGGCATGTCCGTACGGCTCTCGGCGCGATGGGCGTGAGCGTGAAGGAAGGGGAGCGCGTCGCCTCTGTCGATGGCGTCGATGCGGATGTCACCGTCTGGTCGGCGGCGCTGCGGCCGCGCACCGAGCTCGCGGCCGCGGCGGGCCTCGAGCTCGACGCCGCGGGCCGGATCGTGGTCGACCGTACGCTCCGGTCGGCCACGGACCCGGCCGTCTACGCGGCTGGTGACGCGGCGGCCACCTCCCTCCGTATGGCGTGCGCGACCGCGATGCCCACGGGCGCGCACGCCGCGGCGTCCGTCCTCGCCGGTATCGGAGCCGGTATCGGAGCCGGTATCGGATCCGGCACCGGATCCCGGCCGGCGCGGCCGCTCGCGTTCCGCTACGTCATGCAGTGCATCAGCCTCGGCCGCAGCGACGGGCTCGTGCAGCCGGTGCACGGCGACGACTCGCCGCGCAGCTCCGTTCTGACGGGGCGGCCGGCGGCCTTCGTCAAGGAGCAGGTTGTCCGCTCCACGGTCCGGAGCCTGCGTGCGGCGGCGAGCCTGGCCCGTGCCCGGTAGCCACCGGGCCGCGGGATTCGGCGTTGCGTTCCGCCCATGCGGTGAGCGCCGACCGGCACGCGTGGTCCATGTGCCGCAGGCCGCTCAGGTCGAGCTCGACACCGCCGCCCGAGCGCGGCAGCGTGGCCTCCAGCTCGTCGAGGATCCTGGGCAGCCGGAGGAAGTTCGCATTGCCCAGGACCCGGACGCGCACCGTGCCGTCCTCGGCCGTCCGGGTCTCCACATGGACGTGAGAGGTCTCCCACGCGGCCTTGGCGACGGCCATGAGCAGGCCGATGACGACGCCCTCGAAGAGGTTCGTCGTCACGATGGCACCTGTGGTCACCACGAGCACCACGGCTTCGCCCCGGTGCTCGTGCCAGAGCCGGACGACGTCCCGGAAGGGCAGCAGCTTCCACCCCGCGTGCATCAGCACCCCCGCGAGTGCCGCCACCGGGATGACCTCCAGGGCCCAGGGGACGAGCGAGACGAAGAACAGCAGCCAGACGCCGTGCAGGACGCGCGACGCCTTGGTCTTCGCTCCCGCGTTGACGTTGGCGGCGCTGCGGACGATGACCGCCGTCATCGGCAGGGCGCCGAGCACCCCGCACACCGTGTTGCCGGCGCCCTGGGCGATGAGCTCCTTGTTGTAGTCCGTGCGCGGGCCCTCGTGCAGCCGGTCGACGGCGGCGGCGCTGAACAGCGTCTCGGCCGAGGCGATCAGGGCGAAGGCCAGGACCGTGCCCAGGACGCTCATCTCGCCGAGCCGCGCGAAGTCCGCGCTGCCCGGCGGCTGGACGGCGTCGAGCAGTCCGTTCACCTCGATCCGGTTCACCGGCAGGGACAGGCCGGCGACCACGCCCGTCGCCAGCACGACCGCCGCCAGGGGCGCGGGCACGAACTGGGCGCCGCGCCGCCAGCGCGGCCACAGCACCAGGACGGCGATGGTGGCGGTGCCCACGGCGGCGGCGGTCAGGGCGTCCGTCGAGATCAGCGTGTCGATGATGAGGTCGGGGATGCCTGTGAGCTTCTCCGGGCCGCTCGCGGGCGGGCGCATGTCGGCCATGGCGTAGATCTGGCCGGCCATGAGGACCAGGCCGATGCCTGCCAGCATGCCCTGGACGACCGCGACGGAGATCGCCCGGAACCAGCGGCCCAGGCGCAGCAGTCCCATGGCGATCTGCAGCAGGCCGGCGGTGAGGACCAGCACGCCGAGCGCGGTGAGCCCGAACTCGCGCACGGCCTCGTAGACGAGGACGGTCAGACCGGCGGCCGGGCCGCTGACCTGCAGGCTGCTGCCCGGCAGCAGCCCGGTGAGGAGGCCGCCGACCACACCGGTGACCAGGCCCAGTTCGACCGGGACGCCCGAGGCGACGGCGATGCCGACGGAGAGCGGCACGGCGATCAGGAAGACGACGAGGGAGGCGGTGATGTCGGCGCGCAGGTCACGGCCCGGGCCGCTCCGGCCGAGGCGTTCGGAGCCCTGCTCGTTGGCGCGGCTGTGGGGAGGGTTTGACCGGAGCTTGGCCCTGGCGAGCACTTTGCGGGCATGGCTGAGGGGTATTTTGTCCATGAGGATCTGCCTCCAGCGCGTGGCGTCGCGCAGCGATGTGATCGGTGATCGGTGATCGTTGCCTGTCGGAGCCGGTTGGAGCCTTTGGAGCCTTGGCGGGATGTGGCGATACGGACCGTACGGATGCGGACGTACGGTCGTGCGGTCGTACGGGCAGCGGAGACGTCGGGGAGAGGTCCGGCCGGACGGTAGAGGGTGACGGAGCGTGCCGTGGACACCCGCGGTCATTCTGTCCAAGTGGCCAAGGCCCGGGGAGCGTCGGCGCGTTACCACGATGTAAACGCTGTGGTGGTTGGCCGGAATCCGCTCGTCCCATCGCTCCGGCGCAGGCCCTCGTGGGCTTGCCGGTGGACTGCGCCCGGCGCACGACGTGCGCGCGGGGTGCAAAGATGACCGGGTCCGCCCCTGACCGGCGAAGACCCGCGAAGCGCGGCGAACGAAGACCGGCGAAGTGCGGCGAAGACACGCCCCCGACCAGCGAAGAGGTGGAGTCCGTGACCCAGAAAGTCGCCGTCCTCGGTACCGGAAAGATCGGCGAGGCGCTCCTGAGCGGCATGATCCGCGCCGGCTGGTCGACCGGGGACCTCCTGGTCACCGCGCGCCGCCCCGAGCGCGCCGAGGCGCTCCGCGCCCGGTACGGCGTCGAGACGGTCACCAACGCCGAGGCCGCCAAGACCGCCGACACCCTCATCCTGGCCGTGAAGCCGCAGGACATGGCGGCGCTCCTCGCCGAGCTCGCCCCGCACCTGCCCGCCGACAGGCTGGTCATCAGCGCGGCGGCCGGCGTGCCGACGTCGTTCTTCGAGGAGCGGCTGCCGGGCGGCAACCCCGTGGTGCGCGTCATGCCGAACACCCCCGTCCTGGTGGACGAGGGCATGTCGGTGATCTCCGGCGGCACCCACGCCACGGAGGACCACCTCCTCCGCACGGAAGCGATCTTCAAGCCCGTCGGCAAGACGCTCCGGGTGCCCGAGTCCCAGCAGGACGCGGCCACGGCGCTGTCCGGCTCGGGACCGGCGTACTTCTACTTCCTCGTCGAGGCGATGACCGACGCCGGCATCCTCCTCGGCCTCCCGCGGGACAAGGCCCACGACCTGATCGTCCAGGCCGCCATCGGCGCGGCCGTCATGCTCCGCGACAGCGGGGAGCACCCGGTCAAGCTCCGCGAGGCGGTCACCTCACCGGCCGGGACCACGATCAACGCCATCCGCGAGCTGGAGAAGCACGGGGTGCGGCACGCGCTGATCGCCGCCCTGGAGGCCGCTCGCGACCGCAGCCGGGAGCTGGCCTCGGGCGAGGGCTGATCAGACCCGTTCGGCCATCGGTCGGGCATCGGTCGGGGATCGAGCAGGAACGATCCGCCATCGGGCGCGGGTTGATCAGACCCCATCCATCATCGGGCGAAGGCTGATCAGGCCCCTTCCACCAGAGCCGCCGTCGGCACGATCCTCGCGAAGCCGGCGGCGTGCAGGTTCGTCGCCGTCGCGCGGAACAGCTCGTCCGCCGTGAGCGACTCACCGTCCGGGCCGACCGCGTCGAACGTGTACGTCGCGTCGACCGGCACGATCACGTCGTAACCCAGGTTCCCGCCCATCCGGGCGGTCGTCTCCACGCACCAGTTCGTCATGATGCCGATGACGACCAGCTGCCGGATCCCCGCTTCGTCCAGCCAGCGCCCCAGGTCCGGCGTGCCGAGGAACGCCGAGTTCACCGTCTTGGTGACGAGCAGCTCAGGGCCGCTGCCCTTGCCGCGCCGCTCCTCGACGAAGTCCTGCAGGTCGTTCCCCTGCTGACCCGGGCGCAGCGGGGAGTCCGGCTTGGGCGAGTCGTGCCGTACGAACACCACCGGCCGGCCCGCCGCCTGCCAGGTGTCGATCAGCTGCGCCATGTTGCCCTCGGCGGCCGGGTTGTTGCGGGGCGGGAAGTAGTCCTCGTCGTTCCAGGCGTTCTGTACGTCGATGACGACGAGGGCGGCGTTGTCGCTGATACGGATGCTCTGTGCGCTGTTCATGCTGACGATCCTGGTCGTCGCCGCGGGGCCGGCCCAGTGGCAGAAGAGACCCTGTTCGATGGATTGCTGCCACAGGTGGGCAGGATGGTGCCCATGCAGCCAGCGCAGCGCATCGCCCTCGTGGCCTTTCCCGGCATCCGCGCCTTCGACGTCGCCGTCATCACCGAGGTCTGGGGCATCGACCGCACCGCCCGCGGCGCTCCCCGCTTCGCGCTGCGCCGCCACGGCGCCGACCGGGCTCCCGTGGCCATGCCCGGCGGCCTCACCCTCACCCCCGACCAGGACCTCGAAGCCCTGAGCGGGTTCGGCGCGAGCGACCTCGTGGTCGTCCCCGGGGTGGAGGAGCAGCTGGCCCCGGTGCCGGAACCCGTCCTCGCCGCCCTGCGCAGCGCCCACGGTGCGGGTGTGCCGGTCGCCGCGCTCTGCGGCGGCGCCTTCGTCCTCGCCCAGGCCGGCCTGCTCGACGGCCGCCGCGCGGTCACCCACTGGAACCTCACGGGGCTCCTGGCCCGCACCCATCCCGGTGTCCAGGTCGTCTCCGACGCCCTGTTCGTCGAGGACGGCGGCGTGTGGACCGCGGCGGGCGTCGCCGCCGGCATCGATCTCTGCCTCCACCTGGTCCGTACGGCCCATGGCGCGGAGGCGGCGGCGACCATCGCCCGCGCCATGGTCACCGCCCCCTTCCGTACGGGCACGCAGGCCCAGTTCGTCGAACAGCCCACCCCCTGCTCCGACCGCGAGGCCGACGCCCTGGCAGCCGTACGGGAACGGGCCCTGCGCCACCTCTCCGAACCGCTCACCGTCGCCGACCTCGCGGGCTGGGCCGGCATGTCACCGCGCTCCTTCGCCCGCCACTTCACGGCCACGACGGGTACGACCCCGGTGCAGTGGCTGCTCGACCAGCGCATCGCCGCGGCACAGAAGCTCCTGGAACGGACGGGCCTGCCGATGCCCGAGGTGGCCCGCCGCTGCGGCTTCGGCAGCGAGGTCACCATGCGGCAGCACTTCGCGGCCCGCCTCGCCACGAGCCCGCGCGACTACCGGCGGGCGTTTCGCTCCGCGAGTGCGTAGTGATCCGCGGATGGGCAGTGACTCGGGTCGTGGCCGGCGACTCGGGTCGCGAACCGCCGGCCAGGCCTCAGTACGCGGGCAGCAGCCCGATGGCGCGGTACGCCGCGTCCACGGTCGGCCGGGCGAGGCTGCGCGCCCGCTCGGCGCCCGCCCGCAGCACCGCGTCCACGTAACCCGGGTCGCCGCACAGCTCGGTATGCCGTTCCTGCAGCGGCCGCAGCACCTCCAGCACCGCGTCGGCGGTGTCCCGCTTCAGCGCGCCGTACGAGGAATAGCCCTCCGCGAGCTCCGCGGGCCGGCCGCCGGTACAGGCCGCCAGGATCTCCAGCAGATTGGTGACACCGGGACGGTTCTTGCGGTCGTGGACGACCTCGCTGCCGCTGTCGGTCACCGCGCGCATGATTTTCCGGCGCGCGGCGTCCGGCTCGTCCAGGAGATAGACGATGCCCGCCGTCTCCGCGTGGGACTTCCCCATCTTCGCCGTCGGGGACTGCAGGTCCATGACCCGGGCGGCCACCGTCGGAAGGACGGCCTTGGGGATGGTGAACGTGTGCCCGTACCGCTGGTTGAACCGCACCGCGAGATCCCGCGTGAGTTCGACGTGCTGGGCCTGGTCGTCGCCCACGGGGACCTCGTCCGCCCCGTACGCGAGGATGTCCGCCGCCATCAGCACGGGATACGTCAGCAGCGAGAGCCGTACGCTCCCGCCGGCCGCCTGCTCCCGCGCGGCCTTCTCCTTGTACTGGATCATCCGCCGCATCTCGCCGTCGGACGCCGTGCACTCCAGGAGATAGGAGAGCCGGGTGTGCTCGTCCACGTGGCTCTGTACGAAAAGGGTGCAGAGGGCCGGGTCCAGTCCGGCCGCCAGGAGAAGGGTGGCCGTTTGCCTACTGAGCCGCCGTACACGTGCCGGGTCGTGGTCCACGGTCAGCGCGTGCAGGTCGACGACGGAGAACAGCGCGTCGGCCTTGTGCTGGTCCACTTCCACCCACTGGCGGATGGCGCCGAGGTAGTTGCCGAGCGTCAGGTGGCCGGTGGGCTTGATGCCGCTGAAGATCCGGGTCATGGGGTGTGCGCTCCCTGTCTGGAGAGGGACGCCGCCCCGGACAGCAAAACGGCCGCCGAGGCGGCGGCCGTTGGATGCATGCGCGAAGCACGGAGTCGGGGGCGCCGGGCGGCGGCCCCCCACACCATCGGGCGGGGCTGGCGGGGCCAGG
>NZ_JBMMMZ010000035.1:0-7544 GCF_049725035.1 Streptomyces sp. XH2
CCGCCACCGGATCGGCCGTGGACACCACAGACCTACGCGACTTCGCCCGGCGCGCACTACCGGACTACATGGTCCCGGCAGTATTCATACTCCTCGACGAACTGCCTCTGCTCCCGAACGGAAAACTCAACCGGGCAGCCCTGCCGACACCCGAAGCCGGAACGACCCCGGCAACACGCGCTCCACGCACACCACAGGAAGAACTGCTCTGCGGCCTCTTCGCCCACGTACTCGGCCTCCCCGAAGTCGGCACCGAGGACAACTTCTTCGAACTGGGCGGGCACTCGCTCCTCGCCACCCGGCTGATCAGCCGGATCCGGTCGGCATGGGGCGTCGAGCTCTCCGTCCGCACGCTCTTCGACGCCCCGACCGTCGCGGGCCTCGCCGAGCAGTTGTACGGGCACGCGCGCGCACGCGTCCCGTTGCGCGCGACGGCACGGCCGGAGGAAGTTCCTCTGTCCTTCGCACAGCGCCGCCTGTGGTTCCTCAACCAGTTGGAAGGACCTAGCCCGGCGTACAACCTCCCGCTGTACGTGCGGCTGTCCGGCGACGTGAACGTGGTCGCCCTGGAGGCGGCGCTGGGTGACGTCATCAGCCGGCACGAGAGCCTGCGGACGGTGTTCCCGGAGGCACAGGGCGTGCCGCGTCAGCATGTGGTCGACACCGCCGGCACCCCGCAACGTCCCGCCCTCGAAGTCGTGCGGACCAACGGGGCGGACCTGGCCGCGGTTTTGAACGCAGCAGCCCGGCACCCCTTCGACCTCGCCGCGGAGCTCCCGGTCCGGGCCTGGCTCTTCACCGTGGGCGCCCAGGACCAGGTGCTCGCGCTCGTCGTGCACCACATCGCGGCCGACGGCTGGTCGCTGGCGCCTCTGGCGCGTGACCTCGGCCTGGCGTACGCCGCGCGGTGCCGGGGCGAGGCACCGGCGTGGCTTCCGCTGCCGGTGCAGTACGCCGACTACACGCTCTGGCAGCACGACGTGCTCGGCAGCGAGGACGATCCGGACAGTGTCATCTCCCAGCAGTTGTCCTACTGGCGCAGTGCCCTGGACGGGCTGCCCGACCAGCTCGACCTGCCGACCGATCGCCCCCGGCCCGCCGTCGCCGGCCACCGCGGGGACTCGGTCGCGTTCCGGATCGAGCCGGAGCTGCACCGCGCTCTGGTCTCGCTGGCACAGGACCATCAGGTCAGCCTGTTCATGGTGCTGCAGGCCGCGGTTGCCGCCCTGCTGACGCGCCTGGGCACGGGAACGGACATCCCCCTCGGCAGCCCGGTCGCCGGCCGCACGGACGAGGCGCTGGACGAACTCGTCGGCTTCTTCGTCAACACGCTGGTGCTGCGCACGGACACGTCCGGCAACCCGAGCTTCCGCGAACTGCTCGGGCGGGTCCGGGAGACCGACCTGGCGGCCTACGCGCACCAGGACGTGCCGTTCGAACGGCTGGTGGAGCTGCTCAATCCCGACAGGTCGCTCGCCCGTCACCCGCTGTTCCAGGTGATGCTGGCCTTCCAGAACACTCCGGAGGCCCGGCCCGAACTCCCCGGTCTCGGCTGCACGCCCGAGCCCGTCGAGACCGGCGTCGCCAAGGTGGATCTGACCGTCAACGTCCGGGAGTCCCGGGCGGACGACGGCGGTCCGGGCGGCCTCGACGGCAGCGTCGACTACAGCACCGACCTGTTCGACCGGCGCACGATCGAACCGGTGGTGACGCGGCTGCGCCTGCTGCTCGAAGCGGTGGCCGCGGACCCCGGGCAGCCATTGGACCGGCTCGACGTGCTGACCGCCGAGGAGCGCCACCGGCTGCTGGTGGAGTGGAACGACACCGCCCGGGAGGTCCCCGCCGCCACGCTCTCCGAGCTGTTCGAGGCTCAGGCCGCCCGGACGCCGCACGCGACGGCCGTGGTGTTCCAGGGCGCCGAACTGTCCTATGCGGAGCTCAACGCGGCGGCGAACCGGCTGGCCCGGCATCTGGTCGAGCGGGGCGCGGCACCGGAACGCCTGATCGGCCTCGCCGTGCCCCGCTCGGCCGAGATGATGGTGGCCCTGCTCGCGGTGCTCAAGTCCGGAGCGGCCTACCTTCCCGTGGACCCGGGATACCCGGCCGACCGGATCGCGTTCATGCTGTCGGACGCCCGCCCCGTGATGTGGCTGACCACGCGCGCGGTCGCCGACGGCCTGCCCCGGACGGACACCCCGCTGATCGTGCTCGACCAGCCCGGGACGAGCGAGGACATCGGCCGCCGGGCCACGGGTGACCTCGGCGCGGCGGAAGGTCACCGGGCCGCCGCGGACCATCCGGCCTACGTCATCTACACCTCGGGCTCCACCGGCCGGCCGAAGGGCACGGCGGTCTCCCACCGCAGCGCCGGGAACCTGGTCCGCTGGGCCGTCACGGAATTCGGCTCCGGACGGCTGTCCCGCGTGCTGGCCTCGACCTCACTGAACTTCGACGTCTCGGTCTTCGAGATGTTCGGCCCGCTGGCCTCCGGCGGGACGATCGAGGTCGTGCGCGACGTGCTCGCCCTGACCGAGCGCCCCGAGGACAGCGGGTGGACCGGCACCTTGATCAGCACCGTGCCGTCGGCCCTGTCACAACTGCTCTCCCACGACGTCAAGATAGCCGCCGACACGGTGGTCCTGGCGGGCGAAGCGCTCTCGGCCCGCGCTGTTCGCGACGTCCGTACGACGCTCCCGGGCTGCCGCGTCGCGAACATCTACGGCCCCACCGAGGCCACGGTCTACGCGACGGCCTGGTACGCCGGTGACGACGATCCGGACGCCGCACCGCTCATCGGCGCTCCGATCTCCAACGTGCGGGCGTACGTGCTGGACGGTGGTCTGCGGCTGGTGCCGCCGGGTGCGGTGGGCGAGCTCTACCTGGCCGGGGCCGGGATAGCGAGGGGATACGTGAACCGCGCCGGTCTGACGGCCGAGCGCTTCGTGGCGGATCCCTTCGGCCCGGCCGGATCCCGCATGTACCGCACAGGCGACCTGGTCCGCCGGACACCCGACGGCGAGCTGGCATTCGTCGGCAGGACGGACGATCAGGTCAAGGTCCGGGGCCACCGGATCGAACTGGGAGAGATCGAGGCCGCCCTTTCCCGCCGTCCTGATCTCAAGCGGGCTGTCGTCGTCGCCCACACGCACGAGCCGTCCGGGAAACGCCTCGTGGCGTACGTGGTGCCGGCCGCCGGAGCCACCGTGGACACCGCAGACTTGCGCGGATTCCTGCGGCGTGCGCTGCCGGACTACATGGTCCCGGCGGCATTCGTGCCCTTGGACGAGCTGCCTCTGCTGCCGAACGGGAAGCTGGACCGGGCCGCGCTGCCGAGGCCCGGCCTCGCCCCGGTGCCGAGGACGCGAGCTCCGCGCACGCCGCGGGAAGAGCTGCTCTGCGGCCTCTTCGCCCACGTGCTGGGCCTCCCCGAGGTCGGCGCCGAGGACAACTTCTTCGAGCTGGGCGGCGACAGCATCATGTCCATCCAGCTCGTGTCCAAGGCCCGCGCGGCCGGGCTGGCCATGAGCGCCAAGGACGTCTTCCAGCACCAGACCCCCGCCGGGCTCGCCGGGGTCGTCACCGCGAGCGAGGCGCACGCACACGCTTCGGACCTCGGTGTCGGCCGGATACCGGCCACCCCGATCATGCACTGGCTGCGGGAACAGGAGCGGGATCAGGACCACGATCAGCAGCATGGCATCGACCAGTTCAGCCAGACGGTTCTGCTGAACGTGCCCGCAGGCGTGACCGGGCAGCACCTGGCCGGAGCACTGCAGGCCGTCCTTGATCACCACGATGTTCTGCGGACCCGCTTGGAGCGGTCGGCCGGCGGTGAGTGGTCGCTGTACAGCAGCCCTCGCGGCTGTGTGCTCGCAGCGGGCCTGGTCCGGCGGATCGACGTCAGCGGTGGGGACGGGCACGTGCCGGGCCGGCTGGTGGCGGACGAGGCCCGGCAGGCACGTGGGCGGCTGCGGCCCGGTGACGGGGTGATGCTGCAGGCGGTGTGGTTCGACGCCGGGCCCGCCCGTGCGGGCCGGTTGCTGCTGGTGCTGCACCATCTGGTGGTCGACGGGGTGTCCTGGCGCATTCTGCTGCCGGACCTGGCCTCTGCCGCGGCTGCCGTCGCGGCGGACCGCGCAGCCGACCTGGCCCCCGTACACACGTCGTTCCGCCGGTGGGCCGAACTGCTGGTGGAGCACGCCCGCGAACCTCAGCGCATCGCCGAGACAGCGTGGTGGGAACAGGTCCTCGACGGCCCGAGCGTGGTGCTGGGCGATGGACCATTCCGAGAAAGCCGCAGGACGCGGTCCTTGGTGGTGACCATCCCCCCGGAACGCGCGGCGCCACTGCTGACCGACGTGCCTGCCGCGTTCCATGCGAACGTCAACGACGTCCTGCTGACGGCGCTGGCCGTTGCTGTCCTGGGCCGGCACCAGCGCCGCGGCGAGACGGGGGCGGAGCTGCTGGTCGACGTGGAGGGGCACGGCCGGGACGAGTTCGTTCCCGGAGTCGACCTGTCGCGCACGGTGGGCTGGTTCACCAGCCTGTTCCCCGTACGGGTCGACCTCCGCGACATCGACCTCGACCAGGTCCCGGCCGGAGGCCATGCCGCCGGCCAGGCTCTCAAGACGGTCAAGGAGCAGCTCCGGGCGGTCCCGGACCACGGGGTGGGCTACGGAATCGCCCGCTACCTCAACCCGGAGGCCTGTGCACGGCTGTCCCCTCTGGCCGCGCCCCAGGTCGGGTTCAACTACCTGGGACGGTTCTCCGCGGCCGACACCGGGCAGTGGGCCGTGGCCGAGGAGGCCGGCGCCCTCTTCGATCCGGCCGACGCCGCACTGCCACCAGCGCACCGCCTCGAAGTCAACGCCCTTGCCACGGACCGCGCGGAGGGGCCCGAGCTGGTGGCCTCCTGGACGTGGAACGAGCAGGCGCTGTCCGAGAAGGACGTGCAGGAGCTCACCGAGCTGTGGGCACAGGCGCTGGACGCGTTCATCACCCACGCCGGCCGGCCCGGAGCGGGCGGCTGGACACCCTCGGACCTGCCCCTGGTCTCACTGGACCAGGCCGAGATCGACGCGCTGGAAGCGGAGTGGGGGATCCAGGAATGAGGAAGCCGGGACTGCCGGGACTGCAGGACGTCCTTCCGCTCTCGCCGCTCCAGGAGGGACTGCTCTTCCACGCGGTCTACGATGCCCGCACCCCTGACACCTACGCGGTTCAAGTGGTCTTCGACCTCGGAGGCCCGCTCGATGCCGGGGCCCTGCGCGCGGCTGCCGGAGGTCTGCTCCGCCGGCACGCGAATCTACGGGCGGCCTTCCGGCAGCGCAGCGAAGGGCGGCCGGTGCAGTTGATTCCGCGCGAGGTGGCGTTGCCCTGGCGCGAAGTGGACCTGAGCGGGAGGAGCGACCAGGAGCCGGAAATGGCCCGGCTGCTGGCCGAGGACCGCGCCCGCCGCTTCGACCCCGCCCGCCCACCACTCCTGCGCTTCACCCTCATCCGCACCGGCCCCGCCCACCACCGCCTCGTCTTCACCCACCACCACCTGCTCCTCGACGGATGGTCCCTCCCCATCCTCATGCGAGAACTCTTCGCCCTCTACACCCACGGCGGAGACGACACCGCTCTCCCGCCTCCCGCCCCCTACCGGAACTACCTCACCTGGCTCGCCAGCCAGGACCGGGACGCGGCCCGGAAGGCCTGGCGGGAAGCACTGACCGGCGTGGAAGAGCCCACACTGCTGGCCACGGCCCGCCGAAACCACTCTTCGGTGACCCCGGAAGTACTGGCCGTGGCACTGCCGGAAGAGTCGACGGCGGCGTTGGCGAAGGCGGCGCGCGGCCACGGCCTGACGCTCAACACCGTTGTCCAAGGAGCGTGGGGTGTCCTGCTGGGGCGTTTGCTCGGCCGGAACGACGTGGTCTTCGGAGGGGTCGTCTCCGGTCGTGGCCCGGAGGTCGCCGGCATCGAGGACATGGTGGGGCTGTTCATCAACACCTTGCCCGTACGCGTGCGCTGGGACCGTTCCGAGTCATGGGCGGAGTTCCTGACCCGGCTGCAGGACGAACAGTCGGAGCTGCTGGAACACCGGCATCTGGGGCTGACGGAGATCCAGCGGCTGACAGGGATGCGGGAGCTGTTCGACACCACGACCGTGTTCGAGAACTATCCCCTGGATGCCTCGGCGTGGGAGAAGACGGGCTCCGATCTGCGGGTAATGAACATCGACGCGAGCGACGGCACCCACTATCCGCTCAGCCTCGCCGCGGTCCCCGGGCGCACGCTGCACCTGCGCCTGAAGTACCGACCGGATCTGGTGGAGCGGGACGAGGCCGAGGCCATCGCGGCGCGGCTCCACATGCTCCTGGAAGCCGTCATCGCCGATCCCGGGAGCCTCGTCGGACAGAGTGACGTGCTGACCGCCGAGGAGCGGCACCGGCTGCTGGTGGAGTGGAACGACACGGCGCGCCCGCTGCCGCCGGCGATCCTGCCGGAGTTGTTCCAGGAGCAGGTGGCCCGCACGCCCGGCGAGCCGGCCGTCCTCTTCGAGGACACCACGCTGACCTATGCGGAGCTCAACGCTCGGGCGAACCGGCTCGCGCATCGCTTGATCGCGCAAGGCGCCGGCCCGGAAGACGTCGTCGCCGTGATGCTGCCGAAGTCGGTCGAGCTGATGGTGGCCTTGCTCGCGGTGCTCAAGGCCGGGGCGGCGTATCTGCCGGTGGACCCGGCGCACCCGTCCGAGCGCCTCTCGCTCATGCTCGGTGACATTCGCCCTGCCATGGTCCTGGACGCCGGTGAGGTGGCCGGTGACACGAGCCGGTACCCGGATACGGATCCCGGTGACGCCGACCGTGTCGCCCCGCTCTCACCGGCCCACCCGGCCTATGTCGTCTACACCTCCGGTTCCACCGGCGTCCCCAAGGGCGTCGTGGTGGAGCACCGGTCGCTTGCGGACTATCTGGCCTGGGCCCGTGCGACTTATTCGAGCGCGCGCGGAAAGGCGCTGCTGCACTCCTCACCGGCCTTCGACATGACCGTCACGGCCTTGTTCGTCCCTCTGCTGACCGGCGGCTGCGTTCACCTCGCCGCGCTGGAGGAGGGCTCGCCGCGCCGAGAGGGGCTCGCGGCAACCCGGCCGGCCTTCCTCAAGGGAACTCCGAGTCATCTGGCCCTGCTGAACGCGTTGCCCGCGGAGTTCTCGCCGACGGAGGAACTGCTGCTCGCCGGTGAGGCACTGACGGGCGAGCCCCTTGAGGAGTGGCGTCGCAGGCATCCGTCGGTGACGGTGTTCAACGTCTACGGTCCGACCGAGACCACGGTCAGCTGCACGCAATACCGGATCGAGCCGGGTGCCGCGCTTCCGCCGGGAGCCGTGCCCATTGGCCGCCCGGTGAGGAATACGCGGGTGTATGTACTGGACGGTGGTCTGCGGCTGGTGCCGCCGGGTGCGGTGGGCGAGCTGTACGTGGCCGGGGCGGGGGTGGCGAGGGGATACGTGCATCGCCCCGGCCTGACGGCCGAGCGCTTCGTGGCGGATCCCT
>NZ_JBMMMZ010000036.1:0-1448 GCF_049725035.1 Streptomyces sp. XH2
CTTCAGAACTAACACAGTGGACGCGAGCAACTGAGGACAAGCCCTCGGCCTATTAGTACCAGTCAGCTCCAACCGTTACCGGTCTTCCACACCTGGCCTATCAACCCAGTCGTCTACTGGGAGCCTTACCCCATCAAGTGGGTGGGAGTCCTCATCTCGAAGCAGGCTTCCCGCTTAGATGCTTTCAGCGGTTATCCCTCCCGAACGTAGCCAACCAGCCATGCCCTTGGCAGGACAACTGGCACACCAGAGGTTCGTCCGTCCCGGTCCTCTCGTACTAGGGACAGCCCTTCTCAAGACTCCTACGCGCACAGCGGATAGGGACCGAACTGTCTCACGACGTTCTAAACCCAGCTCGCGTACCGCTTTAATGGGCGAACAGCCCAACCCTTGGGACCGACTCCAGCCCCAGGATGCGACGAGCCGACATCGAGGTGCCAAACCATCCCGTCGATATGGACTCTTGGGGAAGATCAGCCTGTTATCCCCGGGGTACCTTTTATCCGTTGAGCGACGGCGCTTCCACAAGCCACCGCCGGATCACTAGTCCCGACTTTCGTCCCTGCTCGACCCGTCGGTCTCACAGTCAAGCTCCCTTGTGCACTTACACTCAACACCTGATTGCCAACCAGGCTGAGGGAACCTTTGGGCGCCTCCGTTACCCTTTAGGAGGCAACCGCCCCAGTTAAACTACCCACCAGACACTGTCCCTGATCCGGATCACGGACCCAGGTTAGACATCCAGCACGACCAGAGTGGTATTTCAACGACGACTCCACACACACTGGCGTGCATGCTTCACAGTCTCCCACCTATCCTACACAAGCCGAACCGAACACCAATATCAAGCTATAGTAAAGGTCCCGGGGTCTTTCCGTCCTGCTGCGCGAAACGAGCATCTTTACTCGTAGTGCAATTTCACCGGGCCTATGGTTGAGACAGTCGAGAAGTCGTTACGCCATTCGTGCAGGTCGGAACTTACCCGACAAGGAATTTCGCTACCTTAGGATGGTTATAGTTACCACCGCCGTTTACTGGCGCTTAAGTTCTCAGCTTCGCCCTGTCGAAACAGAGCTAACCGGTCCCCTTAACGTTCCAGCACCGGGCAGGCGTCAGTCCGTATACATCGCCTTACGGCTTCGCACGGACCTGTGTTTTTAGTAAACAGTCGCTTCTCGCTGGTCTCTGCGGCCACCCCCAGCTCAGAGTGCAAGACTCATCACCAGAAATGGCCCCCCTTCTCCCGAAGTTACGGGGGCATTTTGCCGAGTTCCTTAACCATAGTTCACCCGAACGCCTCGGTATTCTCTACCTGACCACCTGAGTCGGTTTAGGGTACGGGCCGCCATGAAACTCGCTAGAGGCTTTTCTCGACAGCATAGGATCATCCACTTCACCACAATCGGCTCGGCATCAGGTCTCAGGCTTCATGCTGTCCGGATTTGCCT
>NZ_JBMMMZ010000036.1:1548-5024 GCF_049725035.1 Streptomyces sp. XH2
CAGGGCGGCTTCACGGACTTAGCATCGCCTGATTCGATATTGGGCGTTTCAAAGCGGGTACCGGAATATCAACCGGTTGTCCATCGACTACGCCTGTCGGCCTCGCCTTAGGTCCCGACTTACCCTGGGCAGATCAGCTTGACCCAGGAACCCTTAGTCAATCGGCGCACACGTTTCCCACGTGTGTATCGCTACTCATGCCTGCATTCTCACTCGTGAACCGTCCACAACTCGCTTCCGCGGCTGCTTCACCCGGCACACGACGCTCCCCTACCCATCCACACAGGCGTTAGCCCTCTTGTGTGAATGACACGACTTCGGCGGTACGCTTGAGCCCCGCTACATTGTCGGCGCGGAATCACTTGACCAGTGAGCTATTACGCACTCTTTCAAGGGTGGCTGCTTCTAAGCCAACCTCCTGGTTGTCTCTGCGACTCCACATCCTTTCCCACTTAGCGTACGCTTAGGGGCCTTAGTCGATGCTCTGGGCTGTTTCCCTCTCGACCATGGAGCTTATCCCCCACAGTCTCACTGCCGCGCTCTCACTTACCGGCATTCGGAGTTTGGCTAAGGTCAGTAACCCGGTAGGGCCCATCGCCTATCCAGTGCTCTACCTCCGGCAAGAAACACACGACGCTGCACCTAAATGCATTTCGGGGAGAACCAGCTATCACGGAGTTTGATTGGCCTTTCACCCCTAACCACAGGTCATCCCCCAGGTTTTCAACCCTGGTGGGTTCGGTCCTCCACGAAGTCTTACCTCCGCTTCAACCTGCCCATGGCTAGATCACTCCGCTTCGGGTCTTGGGCGCGCTACTCAATCGCCCTATTCGGACTCGCTTTCGCTACGGCTTCCCCACACGGGTTAACCTCGCAACACACCGCAAACTCGCAGGCTCATTCTTCAAAAGGCACGCAGTCACGACGATGAGTGCAAGCACTCATCGCGACGCTCCCACGGCTTGTAGGCACACGGTTTCAGGTACTATTTCACTCCGCTCCCGCGGTACTTTTCACCATTCCCTCACGGTACTATCCGCTATCGGTCACCAGGGAATATTTAGGCTTAACGGGTGGTCCCGCCAGATTCACACGGGATTTCTCGGGCCCCGTGCTACTTGGGTGTCTCTTAAACGAGCCGTTGATGTTTCAGCTACGGGGGTCTTACCCTCTACGCCGGACCTTTCGCATGTCCTTCGCCTACACCAACGGTTTCTGACTCGTCTCACAGCCGGCAGACTGTGAAAAAGAGATCCCACAACCCCGCATACGCAACCCCTGCCGGGTATCACACGCATACGGTTTGGCCTCATCCGGTTTCGCTCGCCACTACTCCCGGAATCACGGTTGTTTTCTCTTCCTGCGGGTACTGAGATGTTTCACTTCCCCGCGTTCCCTCCACACTGCCTATGTGTTCAGCAGCGGGTGACAGCCCATGACGACTGCCGGGTTTCCCCATTCGGACACCCCCGGATCAAAGCTCGGTTGACAGCTCCCCGGGGCCTATCGCGGCCTCCCACGTCCTTCATCGGTTCCTGGTGCCAAGGCATCCACCGTGCGCCCTTAAAAACTTGGCCACAGATGCTCGCGTCCACTGTGCAGTTCTCAAGCAACGACCAGCCACCCATCACCCCGACACAACGTGCCGAGTTCACTGGGGCCGGCGTCAAGAAGGTCGAGCAACGCTCGTACCCTCAGACACCCAACAGCGTGCCCGACATCTCCAAGCCTTCATTCCGTTCCACGCCGAAGCAGTACTAGGAAGAAGCACCCGATGATGCCGAATAGTCAACGTTCCACCCATGAGCAACCGTGCAAGTCATTCGCTTGCAGTCGGCCATATGCTCCTTAGAAAGGAGGTGATCCAGCCGCACCTTCCGGTACGGCTACCTTGTTACGACTTCGTCCCAATCGCCAGTCCCACCTTCGACGGCTCCCTCCACAAGGGTTGGGCCACCGGCTTCGGGTGTTACCGACTTTCGTGACGTGACGGGCGGTGTGTACAAGGCCCGGGAACGTATTCACCGCAGCAATGCTGATCTGCGATTACTAGCAACTCCAACTTCATGGGGTCGAGTTGCAGACCCCAATCCGAACTGAGACCGGCTTTTTGAGATTCGCTCCACCTCGCGGTATCGCAGCTCATTGTACCGGCCATTGTAGCACGTGTGCAGCCCAAGACATAAGGGGCATGATGACTTGACGTCGTCCCCACCTTCCTCCGAGTTGACCCCGGCAGTCTCCTGTGAGTCCCCATCACCCCGAAGGGCATGCTGGCAACACAGGACAAGGGTTGCGCTCGTTGCGGGACTTAACCCAACATCTCACGACACGAGCTGACGACAGCCATGCACCACCTGTACACCGACCACAAGGGGGACCGTGTCTCCACGGTTTTCCGGTGTATGTCAAGCCTTGGTAAGGTTCTTCGCGTTGCGTCGAATTAAGCCACATGCTCCGCTGCTTGTGCGGGCCCCCGTCAATTCCTTTGAGTTTTAGCCTTGCGGCCGTACTCCCCAGGCGGGGAACTTAATGCGTTAGCTGCGGCACGGACGACGTGGAATGTCGCCCACACCTAGTTCCCAACGTTTACGGCGTGGACTACCAGGGTATCTAATCCTGTTCGCTCCCCACGCTTTCGCTCCTCAGCGTCAGTATCGGCCCAGAGATCCGCCTTCGCCACCGGTGTTCCTCCTGATATCTGCGCATTTCACCGCTACACCAGGAATTCCGATCTCCCCTACCGAACTCTAGCCTGCCCGTATCGAATGCAGACCCGGGGTTAAGCCCCGGGCTTTCACATCCGACGCGACAAGCCGCCTACGAGCTCTTTACGCCCAATAATTCCGGACAACGCTTGCGCCCTACGTATTACCGCGGCTGCTGGCACGTAGTTAGCCGGCGCTTCTTCTGCAGGTACCGTCACTTTCGCTTCTTCCCTGCTGAAAGAGGTTTACAACCCGAAGGCCGTCATCCCTCACGCGGCGTCGCTGCATCAGGCTTTCGCCCATTGTGCAATATTCCCCACTGCTGCCTCCCGTAGGAGTCTGGGCCGTGTCTCAGTCCCAGTGTGGCCGGTCGCCCTCTCAGGCCGGCTACCCGTCGTCGCCTTGGTAGGCCATCACCCCACCAACAAGCTGATAGGCCGCGGGCTCATCCTGCACCGCCGGAGCTTTCCACCTTCAAGCATGCGCTCGAAGGTCATATCCGGTATTAGACCCCGTTTCCAGGGCTTGTCCCAGAGTGCAGGGCAGATTGCCCACGTGTTACTCACCCGTTCGCCACTAATCCACCCCGAAGGGCTTCATCGTTCGACTTGCATGTGTTAAGCACGCCGCCAGCGTTCGTCCTGAGCCAGGATCAAACTCTCCGTGAATGTTTACCGGTAATCCGGTGTGACACTCGCGTTGAGCGGAACAACCAGGAGGAATAGTCCCGGTCGTTCACAGCGTCCTCGCTGTGTTGCCTGTCAGCCC
>NZ_JBMMMZ010000037.1:0-1698 GCF_049725035.1 Streptomyces sp. XH2
GCGCTGACCGGCCGGCCGGAGGCCGGCCGAGAAGCCGGCCCGCGGAGCGGGCCGGGGCGGGCGGGACGGACCGGCCGTTAGCTTGCTTTCCCTTTCCGGGGGTTGGGGTTACCGAATTGGCTGGCTAGGGGGATGGGGGTTCTGTCCCCGTCCTGGCTTGCCTTTTCGGTGGTTTCTCTAACGGCTTTTCATGACTTCCGGCCGGTGTTTTCGATCCGGTTCCTTGAATGTCTGCCGTGTGGGATCAGTATAGGGGTGACAGACCGTCTATTTCAACTGTCCAAGGGAATTGGCGGGGGCTTTTAGGCCCGTACCCACGGGGTGGGTCTCCCCCGGTCGCGCGGGCCCCTGTGCGGCCTCTGGCTAGAGCGTACAGGGCTGAGGGCGGGTCAGGAAAGAGTGGACCAGGGGCGGAGTTTACGGGCCGCGCACGGGTCTTTCCGGGGGTTCTGCGGGGTGGCGTCAGATTCGCGGCCCAGCCTTGCCCGGGCGTTAGATTCACTGTCCTCTGTGGCGTTAGATCCGGGGCGAGTCCAACGCCCCTGTAGGCGTGCGCGTTAGATTCGTGGCCGACTCGTCCGGGGCGGTTTCCGTGGCGCGTTAGATTCACGGCCCCGGGGTGCGTCGGCGGGTGGGGGGCGGGTTTTCCGGGGTTGTGACCCGGGGGTGCCTGGGGATGTCCGGTGCCTCCCTGGTCGCGGTGCGGGACGTGCGATCCGGGGGTCCCGGGGCGGGTCGGGCGGGGTGAAGTTCCTACTTGGCGCCTGGTTCGGTGAAGCGTGGTGAGGGTGACCCCTTCCCGATGCGTTGCACTTCCCCATTCTTGCGTGTAGAGTAGTACTCACGAGGTCGGGGGAACGAAGAACCGGCCGAGAAACCAACCCAACTGACCCTTCTGGAGGGGATCTTCATGTCGACCAAGACCTTCACCACCGCCGCCGGTGCCACCTACTCCTACGCCGTCGAGACCGGCGAGCACGGCGAGACCGTCTACAACCTCTCCCGCGTCTTCACCGAGGGCGCCTTCCCGGTCGGTGCGATCGTGATCCACCCCGACTACCACCTGGACCCGGCCACCCCGGGGCTGCTGAACATCCAGTTCGGCAAGAGCGCCCCCGGCAGCCACGACCGCAACGAGCGCACCGACGTCCCGATGCTCGGCGGCCAGCACGACCCCTACGTCGTCGGTCACCAGCTGGTCAACCCGGCCGACCTCGACCCCAAGACGGACACCGACACGGAGACGGGCGAGCCGGTCACCGACCCGAAGATCCAGTTCCGGGGGCTCGTCGCGGCCGCGCTCACCGAGACCAACAGCCCCGCCACCACCGCCACCACCGACACCTTCAAGAAGGTCCAGGACCTCGTCACCGCCCTCGTCAAGGAATACCGGGCCGACAAGGCCACCCCCAAGCGCGAGGCCCAGTACGCCGCCTACCTCAACACCCAGCGCGCCGAAAAGATCCAGCCCAAGATCGACGCCATCGACGCCCAGATCAAGGCCCTGATGCTCGCCAAGGCCGAACTCACCGACAAGCTCAACACCTACAAGACCGCGTAACCACCCCTCAAAACCGCCCGGGGCCGGGAACCCCACCCCCCTCCAACCCGGCCCCGGGCACCCCCCACACCGGCACCGGCGGCCCCCGGGGCGGCCCAGCCCCCGGAACCAGGCAGCCCCCGGGCCGAGCATCCCCC
>NZ_JBMMMZ010000038.1:0-1527 GCF_049725035.1 Streptomyces sp. XH2
CATCGTGCGCAAGGTGCTCATCGCCAACCGTGGCGAAATCGCTGTCCGCGTTGCTCGCGCGTGCCGGGATGCCGGGATTGCCAGTGTGGCGGTCTACGCGGATCCGGACCGTGACGCGTTGCATGTCCGCGTTGCTGATGAGGCGTATGCGCTGGGTGGTGACACCCCGGCGACGAGTTACCTCGATGTGGCCAAGGTCCTCGCCGCGGCCGCCGAGTCCGGCGCGGATGCCGTTCACCCCGGGTACGGGTTCCTTTCCGAGAACGCCGATTTCGCGCAGGCGGTCCTGGATGCGGGGCTGACGTGGATCGGTCCGCCGCCGCAGGCGATCCGGGATCTGGGTGACAAGGTGGCGGCCCGTCACATCGCCCAGCGCGCCGGCGCCCCGCTGGTCGCGGGCACCCCCGATCCGGTCTCCGGTGCCGAGGAGGTCGTCGCCTTCGCGCGGGAGCATGGGCTGCCGATTGCGATCAAGGCGGCGTTCGGTGGTGGCGGGCGCGGCCTGAAGGTCGCTCGCACCCTGGAAGAGGTCCCCGAGCTCTACGACTCCGCCGTGCGGGAGGCCGTGGCCGCGTTCGGGCGTGGTGAGTGCTTCGTCGAGCGCTACCTCGACCGGCCCCGCCACGTGGAGACCCAGTGCCTGGCGGACAAGCACGGCAACGTCGTGGTGGTCTCCACCCGTGACTGCTCCCTGCAGCGCCGCCACCAGAAGCTGGTCGAAGAGGCCCCGGCGCCGTTTTTGTCCGCGGAGCAGAACGCGCAGTTGTATGCGGCGTCGAAGGCGATCCTGCGCGAGGCCGGCTATGAAGGCGCCGGCACGTGTGAGTTCCTGGTCGGTCAGGACGGGACGATCTCCTTCCTGGAGGTCAACACCCGTCTGCAGGTCGAGCACCCCGTCACCGAGGAAGTCACCGGTATCGACCTGGTGCGGGAGATGTTCCGCATCGCCGATGGTGAGGAGCTCGGCTACGACGACCCGCCGCTGCGCGGCCACTCGTTCGAGTTCCGTATCAATGGTGAGGACCCGGGCCGTAACTTCCTGCCCGCTCCGGGGACGGTGACGCGTTTCGAGGCTCCGGCCGGGCCGGGTGTGCGTCTGGACGCGGGTGTGGAGTCCGGGAGTGTGATCGGGCCGGCGTGGGATTCGCTGCTGGCGAAGCTGATCGTGACGGGCGCGACGCGTGAGCAGGCTCTGCAGCGTGCGGTGCGTGCGCTGGCGGAGTTCAAGGTCGAGGGCATGGCGACCGCGATCCCCTTCCACCAGGCGGTCGTGGCCGATCCGGCCTTCACCGCGGATCCGTTCCAGGTCCATACCCGGTGGATCGAGACGGAGTTCGTCAACACGATCGAGCCGTTCGCGGGTGCGGCGGGTGAGGAAGAGGGCGAGGAGGTCGGCCGGGAGACCGTGGTGGTCGAGGTCGGCGGCAAGCGTCTGGAGGTCTCGCTGCCGTCGTCGCTGGGGATGACGCTGGCGCGCACGGCGGCTGCGGGTGGGGCGAAGCCGAAGCGGCGTGCGGCGAAGAAGGC
>NZ_JBMMMZ010000039.1:0-1514 GCF_049725035.1 Streptomyces sp. XH2
CCGCCGTACCAGTCCATGTGGGGGGAGGGGGTGACGACGTTGTCCCCGGCGAGCGCCGAGACCGGGATCGTGGTGATTTCCGGTATTCCCAGGGAGCTTGCGTAGGCGGCGAATTCCTCGGCGATCGGGGCGAAGACGGATTCGGCGTAGTCGGTGAGGTCCATTTTGTTGACGGCGAGGAGGAGGTGGGGGACGCGCAGGAGGGCGGCTACGGCGGCGTGGCGGCGGGTTTGTTCGACGATGCCGTTGCGGGCGTCGACGAGGACGACGGCGGCTTGGGCGGTGGAGGCGCCGGTGACCATGTTGCGGGTGTACTGCACGTGGCCGGGGGTGTCGGCGAGGATGAAGCGGCGGCGGGGGGTGGCGAAGTAGCGGTAGGCGACGTCGATGGTGATGCCCTGTTCGCGCTCGGCGCGCAGGCCGTCGGTGAGCAGCGCGAGGTCGGGGGCGGTGGCTCCGCGGTTGCGGGAGGCGTGTTCGAGGGCTTCGAGCTGGTCGGCGAGGACGGACTGGGAGTCGTGCAGGAGGCGGCCGACGAGGGTGGATTTGCCGTCGTCGACGGAGCCGGCGGTGGCGAAGCGCAGGAGTGAGGTCGCTACGGTGGTGGTGGTCATGGTCAGAAGTACCCCTCGCGCTTGCGGTCTTCCATGGCGGCTTCGGAGAGGCGGTCGTCGGCTCTGCTGGCGCCGCGTTCGGTCAGGCGGGAGGTGGTGATTTCGGTGATGACGTCGGCGACGGTGGTGGCGGTGGAGTCGAGGGCGCCGGTGCAGGACATGTCGCCGACGGTGCGGTAGCGCACCAGGCGCCGCGCCACGCTTTCGCCGTCGCGGGGGCCGCCCCAGGTGCCGGGGGCCAGCCACATTCCGTCGCGGGCGAAGACCTCGCGTTCGTGGGCGAAGTAGATCGAGGGGAGTTCGATTTTTTCGCGGGCGATGTACTGCCACACGTCGAGTTCGGTGAAGTTCGACAGGGGGAAGACGCGGACGTGTTCGCCGGGGGCGTGGCGGCCGTTGTAGAGCTGCCACAGTTCGGGGCGCTGGCGGCGCGGGTCCCAGCCGCCGAACTCGTCCCGCAGCGAGAACACCCGCTCCTTGGCCCGCGCCTTCTCCTCGTCGCGGCGGCCGCCGCCGAAGACGGCGTCGAAGCGCTGCGCGGTGATGGCGTCGAGGAGGGGCACGGTCTGCAGCGGGTTACGCGTCCCGTCGGGGCGCTCGCGCACCCGCCCGGCGTCGATGGCCTCCTGCACCGACGCCACGTGCAGCCGCAGACCGTGCTCGGCCACCACCCGGTCGCGGTAGGCGAGCACCTCGGGAAAGTTGTGCCCGGTATCGACGTGCAGCAGGGCGAACGGCAACGGCGCCGGAGCGAACGCCTTCAACGCCAGGTGCAGCATGACGATGGAGTCCTTGCCGCCGGAGAACAACAGCACCGGCCGCTCGAACTCCCCCGCCACCTCCCTGAAGACGTGCACCGCCTCCGACTCCAGCACATCCAGATGCGACAACGCATACGGA